>CALHIV010000009.1 GCA_938030895.1 uncultured Nitrososphaerales archaeon
TTAAGCCTCTTCTGCCTAAGTATCTTATAGCCTGTAAATGCTGCTAGTGGTGCGGTAACTGCTGTTATTGCTCCTAGTATGCTCTCAGGGATGACAAGGAATGTTACGACGAACTCAAATAGGAATGGGTTGCCATTCTGAACATTTGCTACAAATACCCAATTGCCTACCATATCGAAACCAAAACTGCCAGGATTTATGATAGCACAGTCACCAGCATTAATGGTAAGAGGAGCCCAACCAGCAGGTGTTTGCCATGCAAGGGTATTATTAGGTCTATACAATGCTGCATAATCTATTGTAGTATCAGTATCTACACATATCTGGAATTGACCTATAGCACCTAGGACATATGGTGAATTTAGAGCAGTTACGCTTGCTGCTGCATATGCATTGTTGGCATTACCAATAGATCCTATTACTGCCCCTACAACAGCCATAACCATTACGATATATGCGATCTTCTGCATTAAGTACTATTTGGTGTGGATGTATTTAAGATTTGTGTAATACCAAATATATAATAGAAGATACAAATATGTAATAGAAATTATATAATAATTCTATAATAGTTATTCTATAATATCTGACCGTTAGTAACCAAGACCCATAGTATTGTGTATAGGTTATAGTACGCTTACAGAAGAGTTAGAAGAGGGAGGATGAACATCTTACCATCGTGGTATGATAATTCAGTTAATGTAAATATTATTTATTATCATAACACTTATTCTAATTATAGAACTGGATATGGAGAGTTCCAATAATATTGATTATTAATAAAAGGAATCGAACCGAAATTTAAATATATGAACCATGTATAGGAGTGGTATGGTATGAGTATGATATACACGATTGTTGTTCAATGGGATACAAATACTGCGCTAGGCATAGCAGCGTTGCTATCATCCTTGATGGGCAGTATGAGTAGAATATGTGAGCATAAAGTCGATAGCCTTAATAATACTTGTAATGGTAGCTATAGGGAGCACTTACTAAGCATACTTCTTATCAAGGAAGGAGAATAAAAGAAGCGATAAGATAAGAACGGTAAAGGGCATTAATTTGAGTATAGATAAGCCTTAATTTACATACAGTAAGGTGGAGTTAGAATATGATCGATACTCTACTAATTGAGACTTTGCTCTAAGCATTACATATATACTCCCTCTACTAGCAAATGGAGGAGTAGGAATCTATTCATACCATGTATTCAAGAAGGGGTTACATGCAGTAAGACAGTTCCTAGACGTGTTGGATGATGCTCTATACGATTATAGGATAAGCGAAGAGTTTAGGGCTCTGTGGAGTAAGTTCAAACAGACGATCTAAAATAAAAGGTTCTTCTTTTTATTTTGTTTTTGTACTTTACTCTCTCCATATCATTGCTCTTATCCTCTTCCCAACCTTCTCTATCTCATGCTCCTCTAATACTCTAATATACTTCTCAAAGGCATCCTTGCCCTCTCTGCTGTATACACTCACCCACTCCTCGGCAAACCTACCCTGCTGTATATCCTTCAATACCTCCTTCATCCTTGCCTTTACGCTAGCATCTATAACGTAGGGTCCTCTAGTTAAACCTCCATACCTTGCTGTTTCGCTCACCCTAGCATACATACCAGTTATCCCGTACCTCTGTATGAGATCAACTATAAGTTTCAGTTCATGCAAGCACTCAAAGTATGCTACCTCTGGCCTATAACCTGCCTCAACCAGGGTCTCAAAGGCAGCAAGTATGAGTGAGTGTGCACCCCCACACAGGTTAACTTGCTCACCAAACCAATCGGTCTCAACCTCCTCCTTGAATGTGGTCTCTATAACCCCTGCTCTAGTGCATCCTATACCCTTTGCTATAGCCAAACATCTATCCCATGCCCTCTCTGTAGCATCCTGCTCAACTGCTACGAGTGCTGGAGTACCAAAGTTCTCGAGGTAGAGTTCCCTTAACCTCTGCCCTGGTGCCTTTGGTGCTACCATGAATACATCTACATCCTTTGGAGGCACTATCCACTTCCAGTGTATAGCAGCACCATGTGCAAAGCATAATGCTTTGCCATCCTTTAGATGTGGTTCTATCTCTTCCCTGTATACCCTAGCCTGCTCCATATCTGGGATGAGGACCATTATTATATCTGAAGCCTTGACCGCTTCGCTTACAGACCTTACATCATGCCCATCCTTCAATGCCTGTTCATAACTCTTCCCCTTCCTTAACCCTACAATCACCCTTATACCTGAATCCCTCAGGTTGTTCGCCTGAGCATTACCCTGTATGCCATAGCCTAGAACTGCTACAGTCTCGTTCTTTATAGGATCTAGAGATACTTGTTCATCAGTCCACTGCCTTGCCGCTTTGCTCGATTCCATTGTAGCCTTAGCCATGGTCATAACATACTCATAGAGTATATTAATACCAATTGCTAAAAGGCTTCTATCAAACGGTTACTGCATTTTTGAAGAGGGTCATGAACGAATTTAAGTAAGAATATAAAAGTTATATTGTGATGATTGTAAACACTGGTAGCGTTAAGCTTGAGTTGGAGGGTTTAGGTCCTTTGGTTAGGGCTAGCATAGATGTTAGACCACTAACAGTATTTATAGGACCAAATGGCTCTGGTAAATCATATACCGCAATGCTCCTATATGCACTATATAAGGGCATTCTAGCTAAGGATATTATTAGAGATTATAGAATATATAAGACTTATTCTGGACACGAAGATTATTATAGTTTCGCCTACAAAAGCGTAAAGAAATTACTAAAGAAGGATGTTGAAGAAGGTCTTAAGATGGTATTTGGTGGTTTAGGTGATATAGTTAATGTTGTTAGTAGGGGTATGAGAATAAAGGTTTCAATAGGAGATATAGAATATATTATACGATTAAATAATAAGGAGAGAATAAAGATAGAGGAGTTTCCATCAGAAGATAAATTCTTCTTTTTGTTGGACGAGCGGAACAAATCATTAAAGATAATAAGACGAGGCAGGATCTCACAAGCAGAAAAATTAAGAAGGCTAGAGATGGTGAGTCGAAATATACTTATGCCATTCAGAATGGTTTACTTACCTGCATCACGTTCTGGTCTAATACATGGACATAGAATGATAGCAAGTACTATAATAGAAGCAGCCTCCAGACTGCCTCTTCTAGATAGAGGGTTACCTAGGCTCCCAGCCATAGTAGCAGATTTCATAGCTGAACTTATATCAATACCAGATAGGATTAGATCTAGCGAATATTATATTGAATATTCTAGTAGGGGATCAAGAAAGATAAAGCGACAGATAGTAGAGTTCCTCGAGAAAGAGATCATAAAAGGCAACATAACGATCTCTGAAGACAAAGAGTTTATGTATGAGAGTAATGACATCTCTATACCTGTTGTAAAGGCAGCATCTGGAATAGCTGAATTGGCCCCATTGGTACTATACCTTAAGCATGGAATAATCGGTAGGGGAGACATGGTAATATTTGAGGAGCCTGAAGCGCATCTACATCCAGATCTACAGAGAAAGATAGCAAGACTTCTTGCAATGCTTGTTAGGAATGGTGTGAGAGTAGTGATAACAACACATAGCGATATCTTGCTGGAGGAGTTTAATATCCTTATGCGCCTAGAGAGACTCAGCCAAGATAAGAGAATGGAACTAGGCTATATGGTTGAGGAGTACTTATCAACCAATGATCTAGGTGTTTATCTCTTCAACTATGATGAGCAGCATAAAGGTTATACAGCAAAAGAGTTAGAGATAACAGAAGAGGAGGGTATACCACAAGACGAGCTTACAAAAGTAGCATTATTGATGGGGGAGACCCATGCAAGAATAAGCCATATATAAGCGAGGTAGAAGGCATTATATCGAATGGATTATGCTAGAGTGTATATATTAGAAGCTAATTCATTGCGATGCACTGATAATCATTAACGAATTTTACATACTCGTTGAGACTACAAGTAGATTAAAATCTCCTCAAAAGATAGGACAATTTGATCCTACTATAACATACTTGCATGACAATAACTATATAACTAATAAAAATAATATAGTAAAGGTACTTCACTACAAGACAATAGATTCCAGTACCGCTAGAATAATAAGATCGCTTAGTAAACAAAAGATTGTACCTATGAGTTGTGAAGAGTCGCTTTTAGGAAAACTACAAAACTATGGATATCCTTTTTGTACATCTTAGACACTCGAGCAAAACTTGACTGTCATGCCTTGCTATCACCTTGAACTTCCTCCCATTGCATACTGGGCAGATAGGACATGCCCTAACCTTATCCATGCCCTTTATAGGTGACTACTAATTAAATTACCATTCTTGAGGTCTGCTCTCAGCCCTAGCAATTACCCTCAACCTCTCAACCCCGTTTATCTCATCTATAACTTTAGCAACCGCCCTAGGCACTAAGTGCCTCCACTCTTTTCCTTCTACCATCGATGCCCTTATCTTACTTGCACTATACTCATCTCTATTGAATAGAGTTGGTATCTTAACCCTTATGCCCTCTCTGCGTAATAGCATCGCTACATACTCATTCCCCGTATAAACAACATGGAATGGGGGTAGATACGATCTCAGATGGGCATACCATCTTGCATTGTTCTCATCATTTGGTACAGTAAGTATATAACATCTCTCAAGCATACTCTTACCATCAATATGCTCATCCCTTAATGCCTCATGTATCATCCATACCCTCTCACCAGCAGTGAATGGATCCTTATCAAGGTAGTTGAACTGTGCACTTGCTATTGCTATTATAAGCTCATCACTCTCCCTTAACACCTCTTTAGCAAGCATTAGATGCCCATTATGGAATGGTTGGAATCTGCCTATGACAACTGCCCTCTCCATGTATGAACCTTATGCTGGAAGTAAATAAAAGTTCATTATAGGCTAGATGGTTAGGATGTGATGGGATAGGATTACAATGCTTGTAAAGTGTAACATCTGCAATCGTGATATGGATGATAGTATGGTTGAAGAGCATGTGAACAGCGATGAGCATAAAGAGAACCTTGAGAGGGTTAAGGGTATGATGAGGGATAAGGTTTATGATGATGACTCGATGAGGCTAGGCATAGAGGCATAAACTGGTAGGCATAGAGGCATAAACTGGTTTATGGATAACATGCTAGAAGATCATCCATGCGCTATATACTTGCCTAACCTCTTCTTCTGGGTCTCAACCTCCTCTCTAGTTATCTTCCTGAAGAGTGGCTTGACGCTTCCAACCTTATGCCCTACTCTTATCATAAGTCTAGATGCATCATCCCACTGCTGTTCATGCACAGAACCATCCATGCCCAACTGCGCCCATATCCTCTCTGCTGATGATGGTATGTATGGTGCAAGTAGTAGTGCGAGTGAGTGTACAGCATTAACAGATACGTATATGCAGTTATATGCTCTGCCCTGATCCTCTTTATTAGGGCTCTTAATATTGGACCATGGTTCTCTGCTCTGGAAGTATTGATTGAAGTGAGATGCGAATGCCAGTATCCTCCTTAAGCCCTTATCCAACTCATTCCTCTCTATAATTGTGCCAACCTCATACGCTATACGCTCTATCTCCTTTATACTCTCTCTATCCTCACCATCATAGTAATCTTCTCTAACCTCCCTTATGCCATATCTGCCAGCAAAACTCAATGCCCTGTTTATGAAGTTCCCTATGTTGTCTATCAGTTCCCCATTCACCCTTGATGCGAACTCATCCCAGTCAAAGTTAAGATCCTCCTGGCTGTAAGGCGTTATAAGAGCAAGATAGAATCGGAGATAGTCTGGATCGAATATATTAATGAAATCTCTAAGGCTTATGTACCAGTTCCTGCTCTTTGAGATCTTCTGCCCTTGGAGCATAAGATGCCCTCTAGTAGGGATATAATCTGGCAACTTGTAGTTGCTATCCCCAAGCCTCATGGCTGGAAGGAATAGGTAATGGTGATATACTATATCCTTGCCTATGAAGTGGTATATGATGCTGGAGTTCCAGAACTCTCTATCTGTAGAGCCTTCGTTTACCAAGCCTCTCATCCTTGCAAGGAGTAGTGCTGTTGAGATATAGCAGAGGTGGTTATCGAACCAGCCGTAGAGTACCTTACCCTCAGCATCATCTAGAGGTATCTTGACACCCCATGTTATATCCCTAGTTATATCCCAATCCTGTAACCCTTGCTCTATCCATCTAAGCACATAATTCTTAACATCCTGCTGTAGGTTCTCATTGCTGATAAGCCATGACTTGAGCCTATCGGCGAATGCAGATAATCTGAAGAAGTAATGCCTACTGGCCTTCTTTACTGGCTCCCTCTTGCATATAGCACATCTAGGCTCTAGTATCTGCTCTGGTACTCTACCGCAGTTCTCGCATGCATCTGAGTACTGGTTATCTGCATTACAGTAGGGGCATCTACCTATAACATACCTATCTGGCAAGAACTTGTTATCGTATGGGCAGTAGTATTGCACAACCTCCTTCTCATATATATAGCCTTTACTGTACAGGCTCTGGAATATCTTCTGTACAAACTCAACATTCTCTCTGGAACTTGTACTATGGAATATATCGAATGAGATCCCAAAGGCCCTAAAGTCCTCTTCATCCCTATCATGCCAGTACTTTACATACTCTTCTGGGCTCTTACCTTCCTGCTCAGCCTTTATGAGTATTGGAGTGCCAAAGTCATCACTAGCGCATATATGGTATACCTCATAACCCTTAAGTCTATAGTACCTAGTCATTATATCCGCTGGCAGATAGGTTGATGCTACATGTCCTAGATGGATCTCTCCATTTGCATATGGGAGTGCACTCGTTACTATTATCCTACTCTTACTCCTATTCCTACTCTCATCACCCATGCAGGGTATAAACCCCATGCATTAAATAAACCAAACCCTATAACTCCAACTATCATCTATCGCTCCATCAATCCATCAATCAATCCATCTCTATCATCTAGAGCAAGTAGTTGATGATACCCCTAACACTATTCCTTATAGAGTTTATCACATATGTAGGTATGGGTTCATTCAAGCCATTGCACTTGACATGCTCTATCATCCTAGCCTCTATGACATCTTGAGTATAACCTTCATCCAGTGAGTCTTTAATCATACCAACCCATTCTCTTATACCCTCGATCGTTGCCTTAAATACGGTATCTGGCTCAACACTTATCCCAAAGTGTGGCATGAGTAGCATCTTTGCATTTAGCCTACTCAACCTTTCTACAGTTTCTATCGCTTGCTCTGCATCGAAGGCTGGAGGGGGAGTAGTAGGTATATAGCATGGGTAGTCTGGATATAGCATGCTAACAGAGTCTGCAGTTATAAGTATGGATCCATTCCCATCGTTGATGTATACTGCTATTTGGTGTGGTGCATGCCCCTCAGCAGTAACGCACCTCAACTCTACGCTCCCCATACTCAAGATGTACTCCTCTCCAGTATCAACACCTGTTATCGTATTACTCTTCGGATCGACTGCTATAGGGTAGCCGAAGAGATCAGCATAGTCCCCAAATACCTGCTTCACACTTGCAATGAGTCTAGTTGGGTCTATTAGATGCTTTATAGCCTTTACATGGGCAACTATATCAGCACTACTACCTTTAGCGATATATCCAGTAGCGCCAGAGTGGTCCAAGTGCAGATGTGTAGGCACTATGTAATCTATACTCTCGATGTTTATATTCAAGGTGTTAAGGGAATAGATCAACTCACCCATGCTTGATGCATATCCTGTATCAACTATAGCTGTCTTACCATTAGAATCGACTACAAGGTAACATGCTACTGCCCTAGCATTACCCAGAGCAACTGTATCTATGAGGTAGAGCTTGCCATTACCACCCCTCAAGTCTATCTTGCTGAGTATCATCCTTATTCCATCTGTACCTCTTTTATTTATAGCCTATCTATACCTTTTAGCATACTCTAACTGCTCCTCCGTAGGCTCATCTATCCTTATCTTCATAGCCTCTAGAGCATTTATTGCTACTTGCCTATCTATCTCCTCTGGTACACTATAAACCCTCTTCTCTAGCATACCATGGCTCTTCACTATATACACTATTGAGAGTAGTTGGTTAGCAAATGATAATGCCATGACCTCTGGTGGATGGCCCTCAGCAGCGACAAGGTTTGCTATCCTCCCCTTTGCTATAAGGTAGATGCTCTTACCATCTATGGTGTACTCCTCAAGGTTATCCCTAACAACTCTCTTCTTACTTGCATTGCTCTCGAGCCATCTCACATCTATCTCAACATCGAAGTGCCCAGCATTTGCAAGCACTACACCATCCTTCATTGCCTTCATATGCTCTTGCCTAACAACGTTTATCTGCCCAGTAGCAGTAACTATAAGATCAGCATACCTGCAAGCCTCATCCATTGGTAGAACAGCAAATCCATCCATATGTGCCTCTAGAGCCTTTATGGGATCTATCTCAGTCACTATAACCCTAGCACCCATACCCCTTGCCCTATTCGCTATACCCTTGCCTACCCAGCCATACCCTGCTACAACAGCAACCTTACCAGCAAGGAGCATGCTGGTTGCCCTTAGTATACCATCTATAGTGCTCTGCCCCGTACCATACCTGTTATCGAAGAGATGCTTCGTATACGCATTGTTTACAGCAATAACAGGGTATGCTAGTTGCCCCTCTGCTGCCAATGCCTTCAACCTTATAACCCCAGTTGTAGTCTCCTCAGTACCCCCGATAGGCTTGTAGTTACTCTTGCCCATGAACTCTGTATGGTAGAGCACGTGCATATCAGAGCCATCATCTGTAATTGTAGCAGGTCTATTGCTTAGAACAGATCTTATGCAGGAGTAGTACTCATCCATGCTCTCGTTCCTCCATGCGTAAACATCTATACCTTGAGAGGCAAGGAATGCTGCAACATCATCCTGTGTAGTTAGTGGGTTTGCTGCACATAAACTTACATCAGCGCCAAGCATCTTTACACCCATTACGAGTACGGATGTCTCCTTTGTAACATGAAGGCAGAACCCTGCCTTTACACCATGCAATGGTCTCTCATCTTTAAGCCTATCTATGCTCTTAACTAGTATGGGCATATGCTTACTAGCCCATTCATATGCCAATCTACCCTTCTCTTCCAACCTTGGATCAGCAATCCTTGGCATACGAATGGTTTTAGTATTAGCGTATTAAACCTTATCATATGCCACTCTTCAAGGTAGCAGAGAAGGATGATATACCCATAAACAGGGGTAGGCAGTTCAGTGTGAACGGTAAGGATATAGCAGTATTCAATGTTAATGGTAACTACTATGCTATAGAGGCTTACTGTAGACATCAGGATGCTCCACTTGCTGATGGTATCCTTCAAGGTGAGGTGGTTGAGTGCTTTATGCATAGATGGCATTATAATGTTAAGGATGGAAGGCTGCTCGATCATATAAGGGGTGTGAGGATTGAGACTTATAGGGTAGAGGTTAGAGGGAACGATATATACGTTGAGCTGTAATAGTGATGAAGACCTAACTACAGAACAGTACAGTAGAATCATTCCCTGTTTATCCTCGTATTCTGTACTCAAGTCAATATATGTGAACAGTAGGGCTAAATGTCTCTTGCCATAAAGAAAACTAATTTATGCTATAAAGAAAAGATGAGGATGAGGATAGTAGTACTGTGCTTTAGATTGGTAGAATATTATACGCACCCTCTACATAGAAGCATATGGTAAGGGTTATCGGTGTGTGACCAGGCACAAAAAGTCTGTAGATATGCCAGTATATCTTTAGTACCAGCATATCTTAATACTCCTTTCCGTATCCCTTTGTATTATTGGTGTTAGCATGAATGAGGTTAATAATGCTTGAGAGCAGTAATAGTGATGTGTTGTAAACCTGCTAGAAGGATATCTTATCTTTGAGCATCATACAATACAATACAATACAATACAATGCCCATACTCAAAGATGATAATAGCTATGCTGGATGAACCTATTCACGTTGATGTAGGGAATGGTTAAACACTAAATAGGTTTAGTCATTATATACATGTTGATCACTCTACTAAAGATTTAGCGATATAACGAAAGGTGCATCGCATATCATGGTATGGTCCATTGAGATGCTACACGGAATATGTAAGTACATGCTATATCCTAGCATATACATACGTTGTGGTTCATTACCATCTATCTGCTACTAGAGAAGCCATGTTACACATGTAGAGTGTAAGCATGTATGCTATGCTTGATGAGAATCTGCCTAGTAGAGGAGCCATGTTACACTCCTCTCCGCATTAGAGAGTTCCTTCAACCTGTTTATAACATCAGATCTCAACTTCTCTATATTCTTGAACTCTTGCACTAGCCTACCATCAATGATGAGATCCTTGAGTAGTGCTCTGTAACCTTGCTCTTCGAGCCTCTTTGCTGCTTCGCTATCTGCAAGTGTAACAACATCCCTATAGCCTAGCCTGTATACCTGCTTCTTCCCTGCCATATCGCCTCTCTTGGCTATTGGCTTACCATCAACCTCAACGATCTTGAATGAGAAGTCCACTGGAGGAGCAGCACTAACGCTAGTCCCAACACCAAAACCATCGACTATATCCCTCAACTCTGCTATCTCCTGCTCATCCAAGCCTCCAGATACGAAGATCTTAACATGCTTACCATCCCTTATGCTCAGCTCCCATCTGACCTCCTCTATTATCCTCCTCCTATTGCCCCTTCTACTTGAAGGGGTATCCAGTCTCACACCATACAATCTGCTGCCTAACAACTCGAGTGCCATGATTGCTTCAGCCTTCTCATCGTAAAGCGTATCTATGAGCATTATCCTCCTCACATCATCTGGCATTGTAGAATCGAATGCCTTCCACGCATCCTTCTGGTTCCCAAATGCAAGGATCAGTGCGTGTGGCATGGTACCTATAGGCTTTATATTCATAAGTTCGCTTGCAAGTACGTTGGATACAGCATCGAACCCTGCTATGTATATTGCTCTCTCTATCATAGGTGCTAGGGCGGGATGTGCCCTTCTGGTACCAAAGGAGAAGAGTAGTCTATCCCCTGCTGCCAGTCTCATCCTTGCTGTCTTGCTTGCTATGCCAGATGCAGAGCATAGGAATCCTAGGATCGGGTTCTCGAGCACGGCTATATCTGCATAATCTGCCTCAATCTGGAGCACTGGCTCATACACTGTTGGTGATACTTGGAAGATCTCGCCCTCATCCATAGCCTTTACGTTGATACCCTTCCTGCCTTCAAGCAACTTTGCCACCTCGTATATGCCAAGCACTACACCCCAGTTACCTTCTACTGGGAGATGCCTTGCAAATACCTCTATTGTAACTCTAGGGTTCCTCCTTACATGTCTCAGAACCTGCTGGGTGTAGAGGAAGTACACATCGGTTGTCTTGCCTTGTATTATCTCCTCTTCTTTAGTGATCCAGAATAGCCTATCCTTCAGATCACTATGCTTATCAACAGTACTAGTCATATGTAGCTGTAGAAGGAGGTTGGTTAAAAACCAATATCAATTAATTATGATATTAGCAGTAGTATAAAGAGTATGATAACCAGCACAACTATAAACCCAAGGATGCATCTTGCTGAAAGATACTCAGATCCTATAAGGCTTCCAAGTAGTGGTACCAACATATAATATGGATGATTAAAGATCCTCTGAAAATTAAAACAGCAGATACCCAACCCATAAAGGATAGATGATGGTAAGTGCATTCTATGTATTCCATGCAGCATATTGTAATAGTGATTATGAATTAGTTAGATGTATTATTGGAGGATAGCATTCAACCGGTTCTAATCAAATAAGATTCGTATGATAAACAACCGACTATTATTACAGTTATTGTAATTAATTGCCTTCTTATAAGTCTCTTTCACATCGTAGACCTTAAGGTTTATGGTCTTACCGTTCAGCCTTAGTTGGATATCCATATATGCTATCATCTCAACCTCTCTACCCTCACAAGATCTATGCAGTAATGTATATTCCTACTAGCATCTCCACTACCATGCTTCTCAAATGCATAAAGATGCGTTATCTCATGTGATACTCTTCTACCAAGTTCTAGCATATCTGGATACGAATGTATTGGGAGATCCTCTCAAGACGTACTACAAGAATATACCTTCCATCATGCTTGCATACACGTATACAGATCTGTAATCCTCATTTACATTGACGAATTTAGTTATATTATCCTTATGCATACAACGAGTTAGCTCTTTATAGCAAGTCTTATACCTCCGATTCCTAGAGAGGAGAGCACCCTTAATACTATGTATCTAACAGCATCAATTAGAGTAGGATTTGCATCACCGTATACTGGAAGGAACCTCATACTACTAAAGAAAGATACCCTAGTAAGATAAATTAATTATTACCTGTACCATCTTATTCATCTGCTGTTATCGATGGCTAGGGTCTCGAAGTGGGTGGATATGAATAACTCAACTCTACAAGCTACGATGCTCATACATATACATCTTCATACATATACATCTTATCAATAACTATTCCTTCTGTTACCTAGTGCAAGATCTTCTCATTTAGTAGAATTCCAAATATTATACGATAACTTATTATCAGATACTGTATACTACAATAATACACGGGCGTAAAACTAAACAAATCCCTGTAGATATAGGTATAGTTATAATATTTTAAACCAACCGTATGACAGACTTTCATATCATCTCTTATACTGCTTGATAACATCACGCCAGACTAAATTTAGTGAACAAGGTGTATAATCTAATCTTATTCAAAATGATTAAATAAAAGAGATATAGAAGTGGTTGAGGGTCAAAATTCACGCTATGCGTAAGGTATACGATGGCTACAAAGCAGTCCTACTGCTTGAGGATGGGAGCATATTCAAGGGTATTGGTTTTGGTTATCCATGCAGGGTTGTTGGCGAGGTAGTATTCAACACTGGCATGGTAGGTTATACAGAGGCTCTCACAGATCCATCATACAGGGGCCAGATGCTCTGCCTAACCTATCCATTAGTTGGGAACTATGGTGTACCATCATACAGCATCAGAGATAGGTTTGGGCTACCAAAGTACTTTGAGGCAGATAGCATACAGGCCAAAGCGCTTATAATACATGAACTCTCACCATATGCTAGCCACTGGACAGCCTCAAAGACCCTAGACCAATGGCTATATGATGAGCGTATACCAGGCATACATGGGATAGATACTAGGGAGTTGACTAAGCGCTTAAGGGTCAAGGGTGTGATGATGGGAGTGCTAGAGGTATCGCAGCATGATATTAGCATTGAGAGCATCAAGAGAGAACTAGATGATGCTAAGAGGTATGATGAGATCAACTTTGTGAAGGAGGTCTCAACAAGGCATGTTGTAAGGTATACTCTAGATAACCCTAATGGTACTGTAGTGCTTGTAGATACTGGCACCAAATACAGCATAATAAGAAACCTGCTTCGCACTGGATACGATGTCGTTAGGCTTCCCTATGATGCAAGCATATCGGATCTGCTCTCATACAGGCCTAGTGGAGTGCTCTTGAGCAATGGCCCAGGGGATCCTAAACTATGCAAGGAGACGATAGGAGTTGCTAGAGAACTACTAGACAGGGATATACCAGTGCTTGGTATATGCTTGGGGGAGCAGATACTTGCACTTGCATCTGGTGCAGAGACCTACAAGTTGCAGTATGGGCATAGAGGGCAGAATAAACCATGTACAAACCTCAAGGATAAGAGGTGCTACATAACAAGCCAGAACCATGGGTACTGTGTGAAGCCAGATACCCTCAAGGGTACAGGGTTCGATGTATGGTTCCTTAACGCTGATGATAAGACCGTAGAGGGCATAATCCATAGAGAAAAGCCTATAATAGCTGTTCAGTTCCATCCTGAAGCTGCGCCAGGACCATACGACTGTATGTACCTCTTCGATATGTTTGCTGATATGATGAGAGGTGGTTAGCATAGATGCCATCGTTTAAGGATGTAAAGAAGGTTCTAGTCCTTGGGAGCGGGGGTATAAAGATAGGGGAGGCAGGGGAGTTCGACTACTCTGGGAGCCAATGCCTGAAGGCTATACGGGAAGAGGGGATAGAGGCTATACTCGTTAACCCAAATGTGGCAACTATCCAGACCGATACAAGGCTAGCTGATAAGGTCTATCTACTGCCAGTAACACCAAGGATGGTCTCCCGTGTGATAGAGCAGGAGAGGCCAGACGGTATAATGCTTGGGTTTGGTGGGCAGACGGCATTGAACTGTGGTGTAGCGTTGAAGAAGGAGGGTATCCTTGAGAGGTATGGTGTAAGGGTTCTAGGCACATCTGTTGAGGCTATAGAGATTGCAAGTGATAGGGAGTTGTTCAAGCAAACTATGCGTAGCAATGGGATAGAGATAGTTAGAGGGAGGGCAGCGCACAGCATGGATGAGGCATTAGCTATAGTCAAGGATCTGGGCTACCCTGTGATGATAAGGGTAGCATTCACACTGGGAGGCAAGGGTTCTGGTATTGCACATAATGAGTACGAGTTGTATGAGATAGTGCAGAGGGGGCTAGCAGCAAGCATGATACACCAAGTCATGCTTGAGGAGTATATTGGGCACTGGAAGCAGATAGAGTATGAGATAATGAGGGACTACAAGGGTAATGCAATAACAGTATGCAACATGGAGAATATACTTGCTATGAGGGTACATACTGGGGATAACATAGTTATTGCTCCTTCTCAGACCATAAACAACCATGAGTACCATATGCTTAGGAGCATAGGGATAAGGGCAGTTGAAGCCTGCAGGGTTGTTGGGGAGTGCAACATACAGTTTGCTCTAGAGCCAGACTCTGAGCGTTACGCTGTTATAGAGATAAACCCAAGGCTCTCAAGATCCTCAGCATTAGCAAGCAAGGCAACAGGCTACCCATTAGCCTACATGGCAGCAAAACTTGCTCTAGGCTATACCCTTGATGAGTTACTGAATAAGATAACGAAGATGACTACAGCATGCTTCGAACCCTCTCTAGACTATGTTGTTGTAAAGGTACCAAGATGGGACTTTAAGAAGTTCGATAGGGCAAACAGGAAGCTAGGCACGCAGATGAAGTCTGTAGGAGAGGTTATGGCAGTAGCAAGGACATTTGAAGAGGCTATACAGAAGGCATACAGGATGCTCGATATAGGCTTGGATGGAGTGCTTAGAACTGAAGTTAAGAGGTTCAGGAGTGATGAGGAGTTGGAGGATGCAATAATGAATCCAGATGATGAGATACTCCTGAATGTTGTCGATGCCCTAAGGCTTGGATGGAGTGTTGAGAAGATAGCAAGGCTAACACCAATAGATCCATGGTTCATCTACAGACTCAAGAATATAGTTGAGATGGAGAATAGGCTGAAGAGCCTTAAGCGCCTTGATGGGAATGAGGATGTGATAAGAGAGGCCAAGAGGCTTGGATTCTCAGATAGGCAGATAGCAAGGTACCTCAACATAAGGGAGGATGATGTTAGAAGGTTCAGGAAGGCAGAGGGGATAGTGCCAGTGGTTAAGCAGATAGATACTCTTGCAGCAGAGTGGCCAGCAAAGACCAACTATCTGTACATGACATATGGAGGGATTAGAGATGATATAGGGTTTGGTCAGAATGCTGATGCTACCACTACCTCTACTACTTCTACTACTACCTCTACTACTGTTGATACTACTACTGCTGATACTACTACTGCTACTACTACCTCTACTACTGCTGATACTACCTCTACAGGTGAAGAGATATACAATAACAATGGTAAGGTTATAGTTCTAGGAGCAGGTACATATAGGATAGGATCTAGCGTTGAGTTCGACTGGGCAACTGTTAACATGGTCTGGGGTCTCAAGGAGCATGGCTTCAAAGAGGTCATCGTTATAAACTGCAACCCAGAGACCGTATCTACAGACTATGATGTTAGCGATAGGCTATACTTTGAGGAGTTGACACTTGAGAGGGTCCTTGATATACATGAGAAGGAGAGGGTAGAGGGGATAGTTACATGCGTTGGAGGACAGATAGCAAACAACCTTGCCCCTAAACTTGCTTCACATGGTGCAAGGATACTTGGGACGAGTAATTATGATCTGGATAGGGCAGAGGATAGGGCAAAGTTCAGTGCACTACTAGATATGCTAGGGATAAGGCAGCCACCATGGCAGGAGTTCACAAGTATAGATAAGGCGAAGGAGTTCTGTGAGAGCATAGGGTATCCAGTTCTCGTTAGACCATCATACGTGCTTAGTGGATCAGCTATGCGTGTTATATGGGATGAGAGCAACCTTGAGCATTATCTTAGCATGGCAGCAGAGGTAAGCCCTGAGCATCCAGTTGTCATAAGCAAGTTCATAACAGATGCGCTAGAGGTTGAGGTGGATGGTGTTGCAGATGGTAACGGTAACACTCTGATAGGAGCAATAATAGAGCATGTAGAGAGTGCTGGTATACACTCTGGCGATGCTATGATGGTTATACCTCCATGGAGGTTGAGCAGTAAGCATGTACAGACGCTAAGGGAGTATACACATGCTATAGCAAGAGCCTTGAGGATAAGAGGGCCATTCAATATTCAGTATATAGTTAAGGATGAGAATGTATACGTTATAGAGTGTAATGTTAGAGCATCACGCTCCATGCCATATGTATCTAAGTTCACTGGTGTAAACCTAATCACTCTAGCAGCAGGTGTTATAGCAGGCAAGGCATTGCCAGAGATGGATGAGCCATGGCTCAATGCTAAGGGCTTTGCTGTTAAAGTCCCTCAGTTCTCGTTCATGCAGTTGGAAGGTGCAGATATAGTGCTTGGGGTTGAGATGAAGTCCACTGGCGAGGTCGCATGCTTTGGTGAGACATTCTACGATGCATTATCTAAAGCATTGATGGCGGCAGGTTATAACCTTGCATCAAGGGGCTCAGTGCTTATAACTGTAGGAGGTGCGGTGAAGAGGAGGATACTACCAATAGTATCAACGCTAAAGGCAATGAACTTCAGCATATATGCTACAGAGCATACAGGAGAGTTCCTTATAGAGAATGGGTTCAAGGATGTGAAGATAGTGTACAAGATAAGCGAGCCTAACAGGAAGCCAAACATTGCCGATCTACTACATGCTAGAGCAGTAGATTTCATAATAAATGTGCCAAGCACCCTAACGATAGAGAAGTATGCTGAGATGCTTGAGGATGAGTATATGATAAGGAGGAAGGCTGTAGAGATGGGTATACCTGTATTCACAAACCTCGATGTTGCAAACCTCTTCATAAAGACACTCGAGTGGCTTAAGGGCAACGAGCCAAGTGTAAGCCCGATCAAAGGCTACATGCTTGTATAAGTAAGTGTATTCTCATCACCAACAACTGAACCATCAAGGGTTAGTATTACAGCCTTCATAATAGTAAGATCCTTGCTTATCAGTCTTCTAAGCAGTTGTATTATATCATTACTGGTATTACCATACTTCCTACTACTATGGAGCATCGTTATATACCTGTTGAAGGTTGGCATAATAACTACATCGAGTATGTTATTACCACTTACCTCCACCTTAAGCATCACCCACACCCTCTCATCATTGAGTACGCTATCTCTACTAACAAGGGTTGGATGTAGATGGGCCATGACAATCCTCTTAACAGCTGTTATCTCAACACCTGGACGTGCATGACCATGTATGAGGAGAGTATCGCCTAGTAGCATGCCCTTACTGCTCATTAACCTTGCAGAGGCTGGCACTACCCTCCTCAGGTATGAATCATGGTTCCCAGGGACTATGTATAGTTCCATATGCTTTGCAAGCTCAGTTAGGAATGATGGTATGCTACTCCACTCCTCCTTACTCATTCCTCTTGTACCATCCTTGATATCACCAAGGAGTATCATGCCATTACAATGCTCATCCCTTGCTACAGAGAGCAGTTCATCTAGCATCTCCTGTACATAGCCTGAATCCATCCTTATCCCCTTTGCAGCAAGTTCATGCTCGAACCCTATGTGGAGGTCTGCTGCTACAATATACCTGCTCCTTCCATTATCCCCTACCTCTTCCTTACTCTTACTCTTCCCCTTCACCTTTCCCTTCCCCTTCCTCTTCTCTACTCCTTCTTTCTCCTCTCCCTTGCCTTCTCTACCCCCAGCAGACTCTACTATTAGTAATGGATGCCCCCTGACTATCCTTAGCATGATATAATATTGATAGGTAGAGCAGGTAAATAATGGTTCTCCATACCTGTATAATAATTGCATCTTATGGTTATGGGCCTACTATTATCTAGCGTTATAGGCTGATCTCGCTGTACTGACTAAGGGTCATACTATCACTATAAACCAGACTCATCCTTTCCTCACCACCACTCCACCACTCTCAACTACATGTCATACTATCACTATAAACCAGACTCTAGCATCATCGCACTACCTACTCTCATAATCAATCTTCTCTACCTACCTATCCTCATACCTAGCCTTATAGCATCTCTTCTTCTACATTCTATATACAACCTTTCCATCATATGAATACACATGATCAATGTTAGCAGATTCATCCATCAGTCAGTCAGTAAGTACTCATAGGTACGAGTTGCCTCAGTGCCAATCTAGCATAGATCTTGTTGTACTCACCATTCATGAACGATGCATATAGTTCATCCATGAACCTGATAACCTTATCCTTGCCTTCACCATCAAGAGCGATCATATTCATGGATGCCCTTAGCGCTGCCTTTGTTATATTATACTCTTTATTTGCTAGTGCATTATCCATCTCCAACCCCTTCATCACAACATACTCAACCAAGGTTTTGAATGAATCTATATTACTTGCTCTTATATGTGCAAAGCCCCTTATGTATTGAGCGTAATCTGCAACCATGCATGCAAGTTCGTAATCTATCATTGCTAGATCCTTGACAGCTTTGGTGAAGTACTCAACGAAACCCATCTCCCTATGGTACCTTACAGAGTATCTATTCAGGAATGAGAGCTTCCAGAGTAACCAGAGTTTGAGGTAACCTCCTATACTAGTTAGATCTATAGAGATTGGTTTGCCATCGTATTTCCTCCTCTCAAGGTACTCCGACCATGAAGGGATTAACCTACATATCATATCATGGATACGCTTAGGTACCATACCATACATCTCCTCTATGTTTGGTTGCAGTAAAGCCTCAATCCTAACTATTAGATCCTTCCCATAAGCATCTCTATATCTTGGAGGGAGCATACCTCTACTGCTCTTCATCGACTTTATCCTTGCAACCTCGAATGGACCCTCCCACCTCATCAACCTTCCAGCAAGGTGCATCGCATATGCCTTGCTGAGCCTGAATGTACCATCACCCCTCTCCCTATCTACCTCGATGATATCCATAACTTTCTTCATGTACATATCTGCATGGTGCCAACCCTCGAACTCTACCATCTGTCCTATACCTTCAGCAACTATCTTTAGGATGTTGTCTGGTATGTTGCTATTGCTATTGCTGCTGCTACTGTTACTGCTTTTGTTATCGCTATTGTTGTTATAACTATCGTTGTTATCGCTATCGTTGTTATAAATATTGTTATTACTCAAAGCCTTGACCAACTCTACATACCTCTCAGCATCCTTCTTGCCTCTTGAGAGCAATATCCTTCTACTACTCCTGTAGAGTATCTCATCCATACTCTGCTCAGTTATATCTGAGACTTTTCTCTTGCTATGCAAACCATCATTATCATCATCCTTATTATTATTATTATAATCCATAGCATGCTTGTAACCGATCTCGAATGCCTTGATATTCTCATCCATTACCCTGCCAGAGAACCTCTCTTCAATTGCAGCAATGTACGATTCCTTGCTTATTGGGAGTGCATTGGATGCTGCAAGTACGCCTAGAAGTATGGTATTTGCATACACAGGCTTCATACCATTTGCAATTGCAAGTTCATGCGCATCTACCCCAATGTACCTCCCAACGAGCCCTTTTAGTGATGATATCTGCTCATCCATAGCAACTAGACTCTTTGTTATGGGCATCTTCTCAACTGTCGTTAGGAACCTATGCTCGTTGACTATTGCTGTAGAGTCAGTCTTGAGTAGACCATAGCCTGCAAACCTAACAGCCTCTGCAAGCTCTTGCGCTACCATAACATCAACACTAGCGGTATGGAACCTCTCAGCAATTATCACTCTCTGCTCTGGCAACTCTAGCGGGGATACAAAGGCTACAGCACTGTAAACTGAGCCATTCCTCTGTGCAAGCCCAGGGATCATGTATCTGTACTCAAGGTCTGTCCTATATGCTATCATATCAAGCATACCATTCGCCTCTGCAACCTTCTCCCTCTCTATAATCACTGCCCTATAGAGTATCTCACTTATAGTACCTCCTCCCTGACCTCCAACTGATGGCACCAATACTCTATATATCTTAAGCCTACTCTTCAGCATCTAATGCTCACCCATCCCCATCATCATTCCATTCATTCCCTCCTCCTACTCTCTGCCTCACTCCTCCCATCTCCCTCTCTTCTTCCTCTCATCTTCCTCATCTCCTCTCCTCTCATCTCATCTCATCTCATCTCTACCCTTGCCTCTGCCTACATCCAAGCATCCTTATAGCATACATGTTCAGCCTATGCATAAACCTCTCCCATCTTGTTGGGTTATACACTATCCTTACCCTGTAGGTTGATGGGCATAACCCAAATATGCTGGTTATACCACATATACCACAACCGGTACATGTATCCTCGATCTGCTTTATGTAACCCGTCCTCAATGGGTTTGGGTTCTTGACCATGGTTACGCTTGGGCAACCTGAGTACTTCTCGCATGGGAAGCAGCCAGAGCATATCTCCTCATCTATCATGTACTTAACCTCCTCAACCCTCCTCCCTTCCTCTATCATGCTCTCAACCACTGGTTGCTCCCTCCTCATCCTTGCCAATGTACACTCGCCATCGCATATGATGACACGTACACCATTATCTACCATATATGCCTCAAGCATCGCCTCTAGCGTGTTATAAAAGTCGAATGGGTTTACCCTCCTTATCCATCTTATCCCGTGAGCCCTTAGTATAGACTCTATACTTGCTCTCGTTGGGAACTCTCTAGCATAGTTTATGCTCAGAGACTCTCCTTTAACAGTGGTAAGAGCTCTGCTTGCAGGGTTTGGTTGGTGCCCAGTCATTGCAGTCCAGTAGTTCTCGAATATGATGAAGATTATGTTAACATCGTTATCATCGCTTATGTTGTATAGTATGTTATCTACATTAGTTACTCCTCTATGGAAGAATGTACCATCGCCCATCACAGCTATAACCCTCCTCTTGTACAGCCTTGATAGTCCAAGTGCAGAGTCAAGGGATGTTCCCATACCAGTGAATGTATCTGATGCCTCAAATGGGGGGAGATGGGCCATTGTGTAGCACCCACTATCCCCAGCGTATATGCTCCTTCCAAACCGTTCATCCAACCATCTTATTGCAGTGAATATAGGCCTCTCTGGGCAGCCGGTACAGAATGTTGGGTTCCTTGTAACTGTTACCTTAAGCGTGCTCCTTATGGCCCTCTCCTTACGCTTCATCATCTCTGAGAGCCTCTCCCTAGGCATGGTATAGTATGGTTCTACAAGAGAGAGCATTCTAACCAATGGCTCAAGCAGTGTATCAACATCCAATCCACCAGTGGTTGGTATGAACCCTCCATTGCTCATCTTGCCATATACCTTGCTAGTGATACCTGCAGCATGCAGTATGCTCCTTATACTCTCCTCTATGTAGAATGGTGCACCCTCCTCTACTATGAATAGTGTCTCCTTGCCAGATGCAAACCTGATGATCTCCTCTGGCACTATAGGATAGATAGCATTGAGGTTGAGCAGATCGTAAGCACATCTCCCACTCAGATCTGCCCTACCAAGTTCATGCATAGCTGTTATGAAAGAGTTGAATATGCTGCCATGAGTTATGAACCCTATATTGTAGTTACCCTTTATACTACCACTGCTGTCACCACTCATAGCCTCGTTGATGCCCTCTCCAATTATGTAGTCGTTGAGCCTATTACTTGCTATGTAATCCATAGCCCTAGGTATCCTCTCGCTATACTTCTCAAGAGCATGTAACTTTGCGGTATCTGTTAGTGTATACCTACTCAGATCTGGCTCCCATATACTCTTCCTATCCTTAACACTCACCTCTGGCCTCCTTATATCATCCTCACAGACTATAGAGCCTATACAGTTGGCTGCCATAGGCCTTAGGAGTAGCATAACTGGCATGTTTGAGTACTCTGAGAGTCTGAATGCATGCTTTGCTAACCTGTATATATGCATTGGGCTCCCTACAGGGTCTATAACTGGTATGGCAAATCCCTTACCGTACATGTAACTCTTCATCTCAACGGTAGTACTCTCAGTCTCATAATCCTCACCAACAACTATCACAGCAGAGCCTACAGTCCCAGATGAGGTTATATGGGCAAGTACATCTGCAGCAACGTTTGTGCCAACTACCTTCCAGTTAACGAACCCATTTATCCTATCGTATACAGATGCAAGGAGTTTTGTTGCTGCAGATGCCTCATTTGTTGATGACTCGAAGAATATGCCGAGATCCTTCAGTAGAGTGCTTGACTCGGAGAGCATATCTATGAGGTCTGCTGTTGGTGCCCCAGGGTAGCCAGCAGCATAGCTTATCCCAGACTCCAACGCTGCCCTTATTATTGCTAGAGGAGCATCAACAACTATACGCTCCCCCTTCCTTGCTTGCAGTAGAGTTGTAGCATCCCTCTTCCTTACCCTATCCCTAACACCCCTAGGAGGGATATACTTCCCCTTTATCATGATATATTTACGCTATCCCCATTCATTAACGTTACCTTTAATATTGTAATATATGTTAGATTCAAGTGTTAATTAACACTTTTTATTAGAATAAAGTAATACTGATATGAGTATAGTATTATATAGCTCTTTTATATCAAATTATTTGCTTTATATATAAATGATCTGATCACCTATTGCTGATATCTTCCATTATACATGATAGGAACTTCTCTGAGACCTCCTCTACAACCCTTTGTATGAGCGACTCTGGTAGTGTCCTCAACAGTCCATGTGTATCAGCAGATATTAGAGTTATTAGCATATCATGCAGAGATGAGATTGTAAGTATCGCATCAAATGATGAGCCTATAGATGAGCCCTTTACCTTAACTCTTATCTGCTTCTTGATATCATCCACATCAGTTATCTCACACTCTATGCTGAACCTTCCCTTGATGAATGAGTATGGTGGTCTAACCTTAGCAGTTAACCTATTACCCTCAACGTACACACCATCTGCATAAGGTATGCACCTTGCTATCCTCTGAGCATCCTTGAGCATATCCCATAGTATATCAGCATCGATTGTATCAGATCTGTACCTCTTCTCCAGTTCTACATGCACAAAATATATAATCAGAAGGGGTAGAAAAGTATTATGCAGCAGAGACTGCTGGATGATGTTGATAGATTCTGTAGGGAACTTAGACCGCTAGAGGATATAGCGTATCTGGAGCATAGATATAACGATATGCTCATCCCACTCGCAAAGAAGTACAACCTGCTAGGTATGATAGTACCTAAAGAGTATGGTGGAAGAGGGGCAGATAATCTAACGTATGTAAGGGCCCTTGAGAGGATAGGGATGGAGGGGAGTGGGATAAGATCCTTCTTCTCTGTTCACACATCGCTTGCACAGAGGCTGCTCATGCGTTACGGCATTGAGGAGCAGAAGGAGGGTTACCTCAAACCATCTGCCAGAGGGGATAAGATATTTGCATTTGCGCTGACTGAGCCAGATGCTGGGAGTAATCCTCTTGAGATGAAGAGTGTTTACAAGGAGAATGAAGATGGGAGTTATACGTTGAATGGGACGAAGTATCTAATAACTAATGCTACGATAGCAGATGCAATAGTTGTATTTGCAAAGGGTAACGATGGGAGGATGAGTGCATTCATCGTTGATACTGATAGAGAGGGGATTGAGAGGGAGCCCTTAACTGCAAAGATGGGTACTCCAACAACAGATACAGGTATGTTCGAACTAAGGGATTACAAGGTTAGTAGAGCAAACCTTATAGGCAAGGAGGGTGATGGGTGGAGGATTGCAAAGGAGGCACTCATAGATGGTAGGCTTAGTGTTGCTGCAGGCTGTGTTGGGAGTATAAAGGACTGCCTTGTAGAATCTGTTAGATATGCTAGAGAGAGGGTTCAGTATGGTAAGCCTATAGCAAAGCACCAACTAGTTCAGGAGCATATAGCAATGATAAGGCTTGATTACAGTGCATCTAGAGCAATAGTTAAGCATGCTACTATGCTTAAAGATGAATGGGATAAGGATTGTTCGGATGAGAGGAAGAAGAGGAGGGCAGATCTTGCTGTTGCCGAAGCAAAGTTATTTGCTGTCAATGCTGCATACGATGCTGCTGATAGAGCAATGCAGGTCTTTGGAGGTAGAGGCTGGTCGTATCTGTATAGGCCAGCAAGGCATCTAGTGGATAACAGAGTATGCAGGATATACGAGGGTACAGATGAGATACTCAAGTTGAAGATAGCATCTGGAATACTAGGCAAAGAGTATAGAGCATATGAGTGATGTTAATATAATCTCTACTAGAACGACCAACAAATGTAAGTTTGGTTGAACTCTTGCGAATATTACGGAAAGGGTAGAGTAATGAGAAGTATAGCGAAGATGGGAGGTTGGAGTTAGTATAAATGGGACTGGATAATCCTTTCTACCATAATAACACTAGCCTTAACCCACTCCTAGATGGATGTAACCTACAACAATAACTCTGCCATCATTTAGAACCAGAGTACGCTTGCTAGGATGCCTCCCTGTTCATCATTATAATATATGCACTATAATATGTGAGCAGTTCTATTACTGTAGAGCCTAACTCTTGCCCACTATACCTTTCAAGCTCTCTTGCTAGTCCATCAACTCTTCATACATAATTTTGCACTTAATGCAAGTAAGATCTATACAACTTTATCAATCCCAATACACTGCTGAACTCCATTAATATTACTCCTTAACAACCCTCATCATTATACATTCTAAACTCTATAAGAGGATGAGAGAGTAGGAGGTGGTAAAAACAACCCTCATCATTATACATTCTAAACCCTTCAAGCATACCCAGCGTACCTACAATAAGATCAGTCTTCTTTCTGTATGTATACAAGAACTCTAAAAAGAGTTTGGTTAGATATATAAAGATTCTTTAAAATAAGAGCCTCATCCATTTAGCATTCATGAATGCCTTAGCTTCTGCATAATATGATATATGAGCATCTCTCTATATTTAGAGATTGAGAATGTTAAATAATGTATAGATCTATCTGTTAGTGACCATTAATAATGTAGCGTGCTTTAATCTTACCCATCTTGAATATAGATACAAGAATAATCATGCCAAGTATAGAGATGAGAAGAACGCCGTTCATAAACTCAGGTACAACATTAAAGGCCAATGTAGCCTCTTTATCATCATACCTTATCTTGAGAGTGATCTTGCCATCTTCACTATCAAATGTATAGATATGTATATTTGAACCTGTCTTGCCCCCTTCTGAAAGCAATACTGTACCATCATCTTTAACTATAGTCAGATCATACTCTACGCCATCTATGGGTGAAAGTGTCTCCCTATCTATAAGTTCTATAGAGAAGATAGTTGGACTAACATCGCTTAACTTGCCATCATCTAGTGGGAATACAGATAGTCTAACTATGGTGTTAGGATCTGCTCTACCATCATCATTAAATAGCAATGTCTCATAGGTAGATGTTCTACCAACCATATCCTTGGCTATCGATACAAACGTATAAGAATCAGAAGCATGCATATAACCTTCGTCTCCTAAGAATTCTACTCTTATTACATGCTTACCGGTTGAATCTAGTTGATATTTTATTGATGCAGAACCATCGTCCTTAGTTCTAACTGTACCTATAACCTGATCATCTAATATGAAGTTTAGTGGTTTATAGAAGATTGGATTATTATTGCTATCTAGTAGTATTGCTTTAAATGAGATAACATCTCCTACTTTATATAAAGGAGAGCCCTGTATAAAGTGTAAAGAGACGGGTTCCCTTTTAAGAGTATCTGTATCTGTATGGTAGAACCTTACTCTGTACATTTCATTAGCAGTGTTTGCTACATATATATCGCCATTACTATCAAACTCAATATCTGCAGGTGTTCCTATATTTAATGGATAGACTTGAAACTCAGATATTTTAGTATAATCTGGTGAAAGTTTTACTCTATTCAATGAACCATCGTTAAAAGTAAGAAAGAATAGATCGTTAGTGAACTCTGGATATTTGCTTCCTGTATAGAATATAATCTGGGTTGGTGCAGTTGTTATATTACCGCTTGACCATAGAGGCTTGACATAATTAGAAGGATTAAAGTTGTATTTAGCAAACTCCTCCTCCTTCACCATAGGCTTATCATATCCTAGCGTTACAGGCCAACCATAATCCTTCCCTTTATAAAGGATGTTCAACTCATCATCAGTATCAGGACCATTCTCTGTAACATATGGTAACCCTGTGATAGGATGGCATGCTAGCCCCCATACATTCCTATGTCCTACAGTATATATTGGAGAATTTGGGAAAGGATTATCAGGGGGTATATTGCCATCTCTATCTATTCTAAGTATCTTTCCCGCAAGAGTATCTAGCCCTCTCTTATTAAGACTATCTTTCCTTGGTCCAGGGTAAGGACTGGCATCGCCATTTGTTATATAAAGTAATCCATCTTGACAAAATTCTATTGGTCCACCGTTATGGATTTGATCTGCTGGTATCTTATCTAAGAGTATCTTCATGTCAATTAGTCTCTTCTCATTATAATCATAAACAAATCTGGCAACCTTACTGTATTGCTTTTGATCTACTGGATCTTTATATGTCCATCGTAAGTATACAAAAGAATTTTCTTCAAATAATGGATCTATTGTTAGACCAATTAATCCTCTTTCATATGAGTGTTCACCCTTCTCCCCCACATACACATCATCTATCGTTATTAATGTAGTTAGTTTATTATTATTAATATCTAATAGTCTAACCTCTCCCTTAATACGCGTAGCACAGATCATATTTCCATCGGGTAGAAACTCAAATATATAACCACACTTGCCTATCTTCTCCAATTCCACCTTCATATCCTGAGCATATACAGGCATAAATGTAGTAATTACGAGAGAAATGGAAACAATTATCATTACTAACTGAATCATAATCATATATAGTCCTTCATGAATGGGTTATTTATAGTTTTGAGTGTCTAACTCCTTTTGCTCTTTTTATTATGCTAAATAGTGTGACAATAAGATTAATAGTATACACAACGAAGACTAGTAATAAGAAGATATCGAGTAGATTAAGTACAGCAAATACTACAATTGTAATTGAATATGCTCCAGAATAATGGAAGATATTCTCTATTATGAATGTATGTCTTCTTGGTATTGATATTAGTCCATCTATACGCTTAATTATCACTTG
>CALHIV010000010.1 GCA_938030895.1 uncultured Nitrososphaerales archaeon
AGGGTGTAAAGCGTTAAGGGATATCTACTATCTTTATATTTCTTGCAACATTCACTACTCGAGTCTCTGCTAGCATACCCTCCCTGCCCCCCTGTTCATGTATATGCCCACAGAAATGTATCAGTGGCTTCTCCTGCATAACGTAATCTGCTATTGCATTAGAGCCTACATGCATACCCTGTTTAGGCTCATCAACTATCCCGTATGGTGGACAATGAGTCAAGAGCACCAACCTCCTTCTAGAACTGTTATCACCTTCTCCACTCCTCTGACCATCTATACCCTTCAACTTGCTCAACAACTCACCAAACTGATCCTCTCTAAGCTCGTATGGGGTTGAGAACGGGCTTATATTACCCCCTCCACACCCAGCAAATAGATAACCTTTAACCTCTACATACTTACCATGGAGATCCGTCCAGTTGAGTTCCTTGCATGCCATGCGTAGATCGTTTGGCATCTCAAAGTTCCCTGGCACAACTAGAGTCCTTATCCCTAGATCTCCTATCATCCTTGCTGCCTCTATTGTGTTACCATGTACTGGGGTTATATCACCACAGCATAGGACAACATCTATGCCTGATCTATATGCATTTAAGGTATCTTTGAGTCTTGCTATCAACATCTTATCCCCATGTACATCAGAGAATGCTAGTACCCTTATACCCATGGACGCATTATTGTTGGGGGAGTTGATAAACCTAACCCTTCAAAGTATAAATATGTGAGAGTATGATGGCCTGCATGGTTAAGATAAGGCTATACGCTGTTGAGAACGGTCCATATATAGTTGAGCTTGACGGGAAGACACACTCTGCCCTCTGTAGGTGTGGCGCATCAAACAACAAGCCATACTGTGATGGCTCCCATAGGAGGATTGAGTTCAAGGCTAACGCCTCCAATATCATTGAGGTTTAAGATATACTATTACTACAACGCCTAGCATTACAACACTATTTTTATATTTGCCCTTACTTACCTTTTTACCGCTATCTGCTGCCTTTACTGCATCAGGATTTCTGTACCTGTACGCTCTGTTCTGTATTCTTATCCTTCCCTACCTCCTCTTTGTATGGTTTAACGGTAACTACACCAGATGCATCCTTACTGATTAGAACCCTGACCCTTCTAGGTGGGCTCCTTATACCCCTGGACCATACCAACTCATTCAACTCCTCATCAATTATAACCTCCTCACTCTTCATATGCCTTGTTGCAAACTCCCTTATCATGTTGATCGCTCTCTTACTCCTCCTGTTATCTGGGGCAAGTACAACCCTACCAAGGTTTATCGTGTAGACCCTCTCCTCAACCCCCTCATTACTCATATGCACCACCTATTACTGATATTCTAACCAACATCAACACTACTCCTCCTCCAATGCCTCTGCTGAGGATTCCTCCTCACCCTTCTATTGGTCTTGAGTATAACCCAGAGTGGTACAGGCGAGTTCTGCCTAGTCTTCTTCATCAGCCTATTCTTCCTAGGTTTGGTCTTCCTAGAACCCATGCCTCTAACATCTGTGATGGGCTTTTTAAATTATTCTATCCATCTATCCATCTATCTATCCATCTATCCTCGATGGCTAAAATCGTTACCCTATCTTAACATCTCCTCTAATCTACTATTACTATTGCAGATGTTCATAACCAAGTGAGTATATTATGGTTGCTATTGTTACTGCTAATAATTATTTGAGATAGGATGAGGGAAGCACATCATATACTATCCATATCATATCATATCATACCAACTACTCTGGATTAGATCAAGTTAGATCATAACATCAATTAGGAAGGTCAAGTGCATCCAGTATATCCTTTAACTGCTTGAGTATCCTTGCCGTTGCGCCCCATACAACATGCCCTCTATATCTGAAGATGTAAGCCTCTTTATACCCATGCTCCTCATCCATGCTCATGCTGCTCAGCAACTCAACCAATGGCACATCTATGATGTAATCAACCTCACTCCCATCTATCTTGATGCTATCTATGCTATCCAGCACTGCTATGAACGGCTTTATTGTAAAGTTGGATGAGAGTGTGCTAACCTCATCCAGGGAGCCTAGTATAGAGTCCTTGCTCAGATCTATACCTATCTCCTCACGTGTCTCCCTTAACGCTGTATCCAATAGGCTGCCATCTTCAGGCTTGAATGTGCCACCAGGGAGGGATATCTGTCCTGCATGGTTCTTGAGCCTCTCACTCCTCTTGCATAGGAGTATCTTTGCATAGCCATCTGTGAAGTGTATTATTAGGAGTACTGCAGCTGGTATCCTATCGCTTACACCATTCTTCTGCTTAGTACTAACATCTATACCTTTAAGTCTAGCCTTCAATACCCTGATCAGAGCATCTCTATCGATAGCCATAACCTGTTTGATGGACTAACTGACTAACTAGCTGATTGACTGATTGACTAACTAGCAAGTAATGCTAGCACCTTCTTGGGTATCTCGTTGAGTCTGCTGACTGCTACACACCTATCATAGCCTAGATCCTTCAGGTTCTGTGCTATACTCAATGCCCTTGCAGTGTTGTTACTTATCCCAAATGAGACCATATCTATACCCATGCCCTTGAACCTCTTTATCGCTTCCCTTGTTGCAGCTGGGTCGTTAGGCTCACCATCAGAGAATGTTATGAATATATCAGGCTTGAATGACTTGACCAGTGGCTCAACCTTCTCATACACCTCAGCAAGGGGCGTACCTCCACTTGCCTTTATAGCATGCATCCTCCTCTCTGATGACTTGCTCCAGTGCTCCCCCTCCCCCTTTATGATCCAGCATCTAGCCTTGCCCCTGGTTGTGTTGAATGCTAATGCTATAAAGTTAACGCCTAGATAGTCTAGAACCTTGCATAGTGCTATGAATACCCTCTTGTACTCCTGCTCATCGCTAGAGATGCTGCTGGAGTGATCTAGCAGTAGCATGAGCTTGCCCTTGATCTTCATATCCTGCTCACTTATGAACGGTCTATTGGCATGGGTTGTGAGCATCTCTGTATCCAGTTCATCACCAGCACCTGCATAGAGTTCGACCATCCCCCTCTTCCAGTCTCTAAGCATCCTCTTCAGCCTATTCACCAGATCTGGATCGTATTGTGCATACTCATCTGCCACCTCTGGCACATCCAATGCTTTAGCCATGTTTATCTCCTCCCTTCTACCTACCATAGCGCTCATCCTCCTCACCATCTCATACTCCCTCCTAACCTCCCTACCATCAACTATGCTCTTGACCCTCCTCTCTAGTTCACCATCATTCTCCTCCTTCATCCTTAGAAGCCTCCTGAGTGCTAGGTAAACCTCCTCATCCTTCAGCTTTATCCCTATCCTTACCCTGGAGAATGGTACTGGTATCGTTATCAGTGGGTTTGCACCTAGAGCATCTAGAACCTTTGGCACCTGCTTCTCTACCCATTCGGTACCATAGTTACTCTTTATAGCCTCATCTACTACCTTATTAGCTATATCTACAGCATTCTCTACCTTGACCATATCGAAGCCATCAAGATCTCCCTTTATGTAGCCTGTGAGGAAGTACTGGGAGAATGCTACAACCCTCCTGTGTATACCATAGAGCGAGTTGACCAATGGTTTATCCTGCCATGATACAGCCTCATCGTATAACAGTTCATCGAGCATGCCAGGCCACTCCCTCAAGCCTAGTATGGTAACCCTCTTCTGCTCTAGTGCATTAAGGACATGCCCAAAGGCTATATCATCTGAGAGGTACTTGCTTGAGTATTTGAACCTCATAGCGAGTACCCAGCACGCTACCCTCCACTGCCTATACCTTGAGAACTCGTCCCCAGCGAATACATCTAGGCTTGGTATAGTTATTGTACTCTTCTCATAGTTTATCCTCTGCGCTCTAGCAATGCGTAGGGTAGCATCCTTGCCAGACCATGCACGCATCAAGAACGTGCCTATATCCAGAAGGGTATCATCCTTAAGCATATACCATCTATCTATGTATGTATGATAGATAATAATAACTATTACATGCGAAGAGTCTAGAGTGAGTAGAGTAGAATCTACAGAGTGAGCAGAAGAGTGAGCGAAGGATGAGTAGAGTAGAAGAGTGAGTAGAATAGAGCAGAATAGAATTAGCAGAATAAAGTTAGCAGAGTGAGCAGAGTTAGCATAATAGAGTGAGCAGAATCAGAAGAGCGATGTTATAAGATCCATGACCTTCCTGTACTCACTCTCCCCCCACTGCTCATACACATTAGCGAATACAGCCTCAGCAGCCAGTTTGGGATCAACCCCTTGCTTGATGAGCTTTGCGAATGCTATGCTCTCCCTTATGCTTGGGCTATAGTAGAGTTCCTCAACCGATGCAGCCTCTCTCAGTGTATTTGCTAACTTTATTGCTCTCCTTACTATCTCCTCATCCTTGTTGCTCAGCTGCACATGAGCACTTATTATCTTCATCTCAGTATCTGGTGGAGGGTACTCCATCCTTATCCTAACAGGGAACCTGCTCAGAAGTTGTGGGGGCAACTCCTTGGTGCCCATATGTGAGAGTGGGTTTATCGTTGCTATAACGAACCAGTCATCCCTAGCCTTGATGATCTGCCCCCCAGCCTCCTTCAGCACTATCTGCCTCCTATCATCGAGCGCCTCATCTAACCTCAAGAGCACATCGGCCTCAGCAGCATTCAACTCATCCAGGTAGAGGATAGAACCACTCTTCATCGATCTTATAAGCAGGCCCTCAACGAACTCAACGTTACCATTGTGTATGGTCTGCATACCTATTAGGTGGCTCTCCCTAGTGCGGAGAGAGAAGTTTATCGTGTACAGTTCCTTGCTACGCATATGTGCAAACTTTCTTACTAGCGTGGTCTTCCCAGTACCCTTTGCCCCTATTATTAGTACGAATATACCAGCATCATAAGCTTTATTAAGGATCTCTAGCGAGTTATTCCAGTCTATATAGATTGGCTCAACCTGGCTAAGCATAAGACTGATAGCCTATCAATTAATATAAAGTTTGCCTAGTGCTAGCCACTCAATCATGCTGATTATAGGTTGATACTTACTAGATGAGGTATTTACTTGGCGTTAAGTACTATCTTTACCTTGCAGTCATTGCAGTAGAACTCATCCTTGTATAGGCATAAACACCTGTTCCTTGCATATAGGGTTGGTCTCTTGCTCTTCAATGCCTTCTCATAATCTATGAACTCAACTGCGATGAGATTGCATCTAGTGCATATAACATCATGCCCCTTATGCTTCGTTGGATCATGCTCATTCCTCTCCCCTCCCTTTCCTCCTTCCCCATCCTCACCTTTAGCATCTCCCTTCTCCTCCACCATCTCCCCATCTCCTTCATGCTTGTAGATTATTTGGTAGAGTGAGGGAGGAGGTTGTATAAAATCCTTCTAATCTATAAATCAGATATGGAGAGGATAGGATGATGAGGTAGATGATGAGACAGTATGATGAGATAGCATGATTAGATAGTATGGATAGGATGAAGAGATGGTATGGAAGTATAAGGTAGGATGAGATAGTATGGATAGGATAGGATGATGAGATATGCATAATAGATGGGTTATTATGCCATTACCCTTCTACCTATCCATCTCTCTCTTGTGTAGCCTTGAGAGATGGTATAATGCCCTTTTAAGTATATCTATGCTTGCTATATACTCATCTATGCTAACATGCTCATCAGCAGAGTGTGAGGAGTGTGCATCCCCAGGCCCATAGGTTACTACAGGTATGTTGAGGGTATTGCCTAGGATATTCATATCTCCTGTACCGCTCTTCCTTATGAGCATAGGCCTCTTGCCCCTAACATCGATAACAGCAAGTACGAGTGCTCTAACGAGTGGTGAGTCATGCCTTGCCTCAAATGCTTCGGTCTTATCCTCTATGCTATACTCTACATTTATACCCCTCGCCTCCTCTACTCTCCTTAGCGTATCATCCAACACATCTATTACATAACTGGTACTCATCCCACTTGGGACCCTTATATCCAGCGTTATTGAGCACCTTGCAGGGGTTACGTTATGGCTACTCCCTCCATTAATCTCTGTTATGCAGTATGTTAGGCCTTTGTTGTTTATGCTGGCAAGTACATCCTTTATGCTCCTCCAGAGTTCGAATGCCTCCTCTATAGCATTCCCAGCGAGCATTGGAGCGCTTGCATGTGCACTATCTCCAACATCGCATGTTATGTTTAGCGCTACCCTCCCCTTGTATGCTATAGTTATCTTCTCTACTCCACTAGGCTCACCGAATATTGCATAGTCAGCATCTATGCTGTTCTTCATGAGGTTCTTTATCCCTGTAGCGTTACCCTCCTCATCTACGAGTCCGGCAAATGTTATGGTACCACAATCCCTAGCAAGGGATGCTGCAAGGAGTAATGCTAGTAGTGGAGCCTTTGCATCTGAGGCGCCTCTACCATAGATGAACCCATCCCTTATGCTTACAGGTATGTACCCTGGGACCGTATCCATATGCCCGCAGAGTAGTATCCTAGGGCTACCATAACCCTTCCTTGCTATTACATTCCCAACATCATCCATATGGACATGCTCAAAGCCAAGTTCGCTCGATGCCTTCTCAGCTATCAGCCTTGCCAATTGATGCTCCTGCTTGGATGGCGTATATAAGGTGAGGACCTCCTTGAGGAGTTCTATCGCATAAGAGTTCGATACTGTAACCATCTATTATTACCCCTTGCATACCTATCGTTCATCATTTATTATATAATCTATGATCTCATCAGCTACACTTGTGTTTGCTACCCTAGCAACGTTCTTGAACTCGGTTGTAGGATTAACCTCATGCACGAGCAGACCTCTAGCCTCATCCTCCATCAGATCAACACCAACGACCTTGCCATTGACTGCCTTGCATGCCCTTACACATATATCCTCCAACTCCTTGGTTATTGGGCATCGTTCTGCCCTACCTCCTAGAGCCATATTCGTCTTCCACTGCCCATCACCAGAGTACCTGTATATCGCTCCGAGCACCCTCTCGCCAGCAACTATAGCCCTTATATCCCTTGGCGGTCTCCTAACATACTCCTGAAGGTAGTATATCTGGTAGAGGGGGAACATATGCTCCCTATCCTCAACCACTGCCTCTGCAGCATCCCTATCCCTTATCAATGCTATCAGCCTACCCCAACTACCGACTGTAGGTTTAAGAACAGCAGGGTAGCCTAGGGCATCTATAGCCTTGAGCACTGTATCATGTGTGAATGCAAGCATGCTCTTAGGCGTCTTTATACCATGCTTAACCAGTGCTAGATGGGCGAATAGTTTGTTCCCTGCTATGATGCTGCACTGGAATGGGTTTATCACCCTATAACCCTTGCCCTCTAGCGCAGCAGTGAGATGGAGGCTCTTGAAGTAACTGACACACCTCTGTAGTAGTATGCTATCATCAAGAGGTAGAGAACCATCAAAGGTGCTATTATTAGCATTAAGATCGATCAAGATATCCTTGCTATCGAGCATCTTAACATTCAAGCCTCTCCTTACTGCTGCCTCGTAGAGTGCCTTCTCCTCCCACCTTACCAGATCGTAGAGTATGTAGAGATGTTGTTTGCTTATTACTGACCCCAATCCTCGCCAACGACTTGGGCAGGTTTGATATTAAATCCTTCCCCTTGCCTCTCCAGTTCGTAACTTGCTCCACAGTCTGGGCAGGTCAGTATCTCCCCCTCTATTGCATCGCTAGGCACTTTGAGATCTGCCTCGCACTCAAGGCATCTAACCTTGCTGCTCATAAGAGGCTAGTTAGTGAGAGGTTAATTATACTTTGCTCAACTTATAATACGATCGTTAGTATAGTATAGAATAGCATAGGCATAGTCTAACATAGGTATAACATAGTCTAACATAGCATAGTATAGTCTAACATAGCATAGTATGTTACTATCATTTCAGAGTGGATATATCTAGCCATATACCACCCATATAGACTACGCTATGCGATGCCAATGGAACCTGTTCTCCATCTATATCAACAAACAATACTGCAGTATATACACCCTCTTGCGAAGGAGTTATCGATGATTCGATATAGAAGTAGTTGCCATCTACAATCCATCTGTCTGCTGTATGAACTTCATCAGTATAGTAGTAACCTGCCGGCGGAGGAGGGTATATCGTATCTATTGCGTATGAAACACATTTAACGCCTCCACCATACGAGTAACAGTTAGGACTATTATTCAGCTCGAGTACTCATCTTCTTGGGCAAAGGATCATGATATATTACTATAGCAATTGGTTTGGCTTTTATGGTGGTTTCATCTGGGTATATTATTTTATTCTACCACTCATCACAAGCCAATTATTGGATATGTATCTTCCATCCCATTTTATATAATCATTCTCGAAGTGCTGTACGAATGCTACAAAGTAATCATCGTAGGCTATCCCTATGTTAACTTTATTATGCCATCTATAAAGTATATTATCCCTATGCCCCCAGTTTGAGTCAGCATCGTTATAGACCATATCATGATGTAATCTTGCAACTGCTTCCTTTGGATCTATTTTATCGCATCGTATAGAAGGTTTGTAACAGTCTGTTAAACCTATAGAGTTATAATATCCTGTTATAGCAGCATTCTCGCTAACCTCGCCGTTGCCACCATACTGCACATAACGCATATATGGTTTGAAACCGTCACGTCCCAGTGGGATAGATATTTGTATTTAAGCATATCTTCAGCATGTCTCTGTGCAGCTATATTGTTACCTAACGTTACTGGAGGAAGATTATGCTCTGCTCTATCCTCATTTATCAGCGTTAATGCATACTGTACTAATTCTTCATATGTATAAGATCTAGATGGTGATGATATGGTTGGTATAGGCGCATCTATAGTTGGGGGCATCTCTGTGGGAGGAGGCTCTGTATAAATTGGTTCATTACTTACAGCATCATCTGAATGTTGTTGCTATTGTTGCT
>CALHIV010000011.1 GCA_938030895.1 uncultured Nitrososphaerales archaeon
TCCTATTATGCAGTAGTCTCTGTTCTTAGCATATATATCAACTTCAATATCTTCCAATGCAAGGTTTCTCACCTTTAGAGTTATACCCTTCTGCTTCAACCAGTACTCTACCATATCCCTAGCCTCATCCTCTAAACTTACCGATATGTTATTCATGAATGACTCTATGTAACTTAACCTCTTATCCATATACTTGAACCCTTCCTGCATATCCCTTCTTAGTTGCTCTATACTCTCCCAATGCCTTTTTAACTCCTCATCATGCCTTTTGAACCCTTCAAGCATATCCTGCCTTAACTTCTCTATACTCTCCCATACCCTCTTGAACTCCTCATCATGCCTTTTGAACCCTTCAAGCATATCCTGCCTTAGCCTATTCGTCTCTGCCCTTAGATCCCTTATCTCCTCTTCAACCTTAGCAAACCTCTCATTCATCTCAGCCTGTAGATTAGCAAACCTCTCATCAACCTTAGCAAACCTCTCATTCATCTCAGTCTCTAACCTTAAGAACCTCTCATTCATCTCAGCCTGTAGATTAGCAAACCTCTCATCAACCTTAGCAAACCTCTCATTCATCTCAGTCTCTAATGCAACTATCCTATCCAAGATCTCTTTGTAGCCTATAGCTCCTGCTACAGCATGCCTAAACTCCTTATCCTCCTCAAGCATATCCAGAAGTCTCTTCTTCAACTCCTCTTGTTGCATAAGCAGGATTATGTTTAACCAGTATATAAGAGTAGGCATATATGTTAGGATGGTATCAAACAGCAATAGGAATACTACCTTCCCTTTACTCCATATAGCGTATCTTTCAATGTAGTATGATGATACCTACTACCTAGCATACATTCATAAACGTTGCTAAATGAAGATACATTCCTTACTATATAATATAGTAAAATAGCGATATCTTATCTCTATCTATCTATAGGCATTCTCCTCTTCTTAGCGAAATCCTTCTTTGCATGCTCCACCAACATTAAATATATACATATATGCATGAATTAATTAATTAATTAATGAAAGTTGTAATCCTATATATGATAGGCAGTATTACGTTCTAATAGACAAATAGATAGATAAAGCAGATAGATAAACTAAACCCTATATCAGTGCATTATGAGTCCTAATATTTTTATAGAGTATATATGGTAATGATGGGGTAATGTTTATTTCTAGCCCCTGCTCTAGATAACATTGCAGAAGAGCGTAGTAAGGAGGATATAAATTATAAATGACGCCTAGCCCACTCATTTAGGAACCTGATAGATCATCTTCCTCCTCTTTATAATGCAAGGTATTCCATCTACTCTATCTACTCCTTGCTTTATGGCACAATCATATCTCATATCCAGCTCTATCTCCCCCACTCTCCTCCTACCTATGATTAATCTATTGTAGATTACTAGTTCTTACTTACGATATTTGCACTGGTATATAATGCCTCAAAGAAGCTCTTCAGCTGAGATGCAATATGCTCATCCTCTATGTAAACCCCAGCATAGAACCTAGTTGGGTTGTTAGCGTTAACGAGTTCAATACCAACATATCTACCATCTAGAATAATGAAGCTGAATGGTACATCTGCTACCCTCCTCTCCAGTCTATCTGGGTAGAATGGATCTGTGAACATCTTGAACCTCTCCTCTTCATGCCTATTTGCATTATGCCTGCCCATACCCATACCCATATATCCTGCTATATACCTCTCAACCAGTGCCCTATCAACTAGAATCCTTATATCAATACCTCTTCTATACAACTCTAGTGCTTTACTTACTATATGCTCATTGAAGTACCTAGTTGCATACCATGCCTGACCCTTAACATCCTTCATCCTCTCCTCTAGCATATTTATCAAGATATCGTAATCTGTTACGAGTCTAGCATAACCATTCTCAACCTTTATCTGTAGTAGCCTATATATCTCATCCATATCGAACCTCCCACTGCTCTTGAGTATATCTGCCATGATCAGCTTCTTAGCATTCCTTACCTGCTCGAATATCAACTGTAAGCATCTCTCATACAGTATCTTGCCCATCGTGGTCTGAACATACTTGCCCCTGCTCTTTGTTATTAACCCAGCATCTATGAGCTGCTTCAGCCTAGTGTAGTACTGCTTCTTGCTCATTCCTAGTCTAGATGGGGTGTCAGTGCTTGCATCTATACCCTCTATACTCTCCATGAAGATTGTTAGGGCATCATGCTTGGCAATGATTTCCAGTAATCTGGAAGTTTCTTGGATTATGTCATCTTGCATGCCAAAATATAAGACATGAACCTTTATAAAGTTAATGCATTAAGCAATATACTAGAAGTTGATATGATAACAGCAATGATAATCTCCTAAGATAATGAAAGGCTCTCGTTAGAGAGCTTAGAATAGATAAGCAGGGTTCTGGTGCGTGGCGTGTGTTATATCCTCGCTACTACGTTCTTCTCTTCTCTTCATTGCCTTATATGCTTCCCTATCCTATATACTGCCTGCCCTTGCCCGCTAATATTGCAATATGCCCTCAACAATAAAAGTTTGCTTAGGAATAGAGATAGATAGAAAGGAAGGAAGGAAGGCGGAGAGGGAGAGGTAAAGAAAGGGGAGGATAAGGAAGGGAAGGGAGAGGGGAAGGGAGGGGGAGTGAAGAGGGAGGAGAGGAAGGGAGAGGGGAAGGAAGAGTAGTGTAGAAGAGAGTAAAGGAGGTAGAATAAGCGAGTAAGCGAGGGAGGAAAAGAGAGAGGAGTATAGTATGGAATTATGGCTGGAGTCTTTTTTCTCTGTTTCTTTCTCTGTTTCTTTCTTTCTCTCTTTGTTTTCCTTTCCTCCCTCATTATATAGTGTATGGAATTATGACGAATATGGAATGGGAGTAATTGTGGGGAGAGTATAACAAGGAATATGAAAGGAAGAAGGTAATGATGGTAAGAAGAGTAAGGATAGAGAGGATTTTTTTATGATATGCATAGGTGGTTGCAATAGCCAACTCGATGAAGCGAGGATTGAAAGCAATGAAGGAAAGCACGGGATTAGAAGTGGAGTAGTATGGAGTAGTATGGAGTAGTATGGTATGGAATGGAGTGGAGTAGTGTTATGACGATTATTATCGGTCTATTGCCATATCTATCTCTGTTACTGATGAGTAGAGTAGAGTGGAGCTGTGGCGCTAAGAGAGTAAATAGTAGAGTAGAATGGAGTGAGCCTATTTATTAAGTAATTCTACTTATTAAAGGGGATACTCTCAACCTTACTATTAGGAGGTTTCTTTGCTATCATAAGCGATATCGTAAGCGATATCTATGCGCTAGTGTATACAAGCAAGGTTAAAGGAAGGAAAGCACTTACTAATTTATAAAATCTTGTATGTTTGAGTATAGTTACCACTACGATACAGTTCTATTGTTTATGGTCGTTATCGTCGTTGTATGTTGTTATTGTTATTGTTATTGTTGTGTTGTGTTGCGTTGGCGTTGTTATCGTTGTATGTTATTGTTGCTATTGTTATGTTATGTTATCTTTTGCTCTCCATTCCCATGGATATATCTTAGCCTTCTCTAGCTTATCATTAATATTCTTCCTCTCATTGTAGAGAAGCCTTGCTAGCCTTTACCTCTTCAGCCATGAACCTCCTTATCCTCCTTATGCTCAAGTTGTCATAGCCTGTTAACCTCTCTACCAGTTGGTGTGCAACGCCTTCAGATGCTCCAACCTCTCCCAGATCAGTTCTTTCTGCCCTCTCAGCAACCTTATCATTGTATCCTTCATTACCCCTGTATTGCTACTATGCCAGAGAGTAGAAAGGAGTGTATCCTTGAGCAATGCTGAGTTCAGTACTGCCTCTTCCCTTGCCTTTGTAGAGTATGTATCATCAAACATGCCATAGTCCTTCACATTCGAATATAGTTGGAGGGCTCTTGCCTTGACCTGCTCCTTTATACCTATCTTGCTTGTGCTTGTGGCTGAGTCATGTAGCATTCCAGCGATCTTGGCTGAGAAGTTTGCCAGTATGTTAAGTGCAGGATGTTTGTATTGGAGAGCATAACATCAAGTTAGGACGCAGAATAGGGTTGATGTTCATGGTAGGGGGTTAGGGTATTGTAAGGTAATTACCTACATGTGCAGATTAACTGTATTTATGGTATGGTCTCTACAGAGCCATATAGTATAAAGGAAATAGATATTGGATAATTCTATGCTAGAGATGCTTTCTTTTGGATTAGCCTTCTATATCCATATATTACTAGTGTTCCTAATGGTGCAACTATAGCAAATATACCAGCTGGAAACTCAGGTTTTACATGAAAACTCGTATAGAAGGAAGTCTCCCACACTCGTCAATACAAATCCGCTCCCAGAGAGTGTGGTTACAACATTTAACGACCATGGACCAACTTGATCAATTTGTGGATCGCCATTTATCCAATCGTTTGATGGAAATGGTATAACTACAGAACTACCAGTTATATCTATTGGTACTGCCTTATAAGAGTTCTTCTCCAGATGGTTTGCTACAATAAATGAGAGCTTATATATAAATATATATACAAGATTTGAACCATCATAGATATATTATATTTTAGAATGACTACGATTATTTTGTTGTATAGCTAATCTATTGGTTATTATCCACTCTCTAATTTGGTTATTAACATATGAAGGTTAACTAGTCTATCCGTATTCCTTGCCATAACGTGCTCACCAACTCTTAGGTGAAGAGAATACTGATCCTCTAAGACCGCTCTTCCATCTAACCAGCTATGCCTAGTACAGATTATACTTTAGGTGATCATCTACTACTGAGTTCCTTCTTCCAGAGTGTACCTCCCTCTGTTGTAACATCCAATGCTAATATCCTCTTCTTATATCTGCTGTTACATGTATCTTAATTAAGATACCAGTATAACCTTCTACTTGCTAATCCAGTCACTCTATTGCCTTACCTGTATCATCTATAACAATAATAACATCATCATTGTTTATCCTCTTTCATCTATCCTTATCTTTATCTTTAAGCTGTTTATCATTCTGCATATGGTAGTATAGTTAATCTGGTACTGGGGATCTATCTATTTATCTATCCCTGAATACTCAATATACATTCACACTATCTATATGGTGGATGTAAGCATGCTTTAATAATACATGCTATCACAATGATGGATTCAGTATAGATAGATGAACCTTCTATAATCATTACATTTATTAATACTCCTTTAATTATACAAAAGAAAGGCTGATCTATCAGTTGATGGTTCATCAATGTAGAGTAACAATTCATAGTATAGTCTTATGAAGATATTAAATATAAATATCTTGTAACAAAGTACTATTAGCCTGCTTTATTCTTCATGTTTATCTGCTTAGGCTTGCAATTATCTCGTCTTTTAAGAGTCTGTCACTCTTTATATGCTGGTTATAATCCCTAGTTATTATATATGCCCAATAGATGCCGAATATACCCAATGTTAATATCGTTAATATTATGTAAATGAAAGTACTCCTATCTTCTACCTCTTTATGATCCAATAGACTCTTTGTAAAATAGGGGTCTCTGCTCTTAATAACGTCTATTATCTCACCCAATAGCAGCTTCTCACTCTTAGAGTGCGCTACCATATCCTTGTTCATAAAGTGGTAGATATATAGGAAGTAGAATGGTAAGATAGCAGCAAGTACTAGATTAAGGCCTACACTCTTCTTGTTATTGTTTGTTACCCTTAGTTCGTTCAATCTACTCTTTATTATATTAATCCTCTCACCAGTACCGCGTAGTTCCATAACCTCTGTTAAGATATTATAGAGTTTTGTAGTCCTTTCAAAATGCGTATTCCTACCTTTTATCAATCTGTAGTAGAAGTATAGTGGGATAAGATAGATCAAGAAGAAGAATGGGATAGTGGCGATAGGCGTAATGGTCGAGTCTACCGCAGACTGGACGGGCTGCGTATAATTGACCGATTGGAACGTATTGTATGTTTCAGCAAGAAGAATTAATATCGCTGTACCTACTATAGATGCTATTAGTTGAAGGAATGGTAAGAACGTTGGTATATCTTTATCCTCTTCTAGTGCTCGTGCCTCTTTAATTAATGCACTGATCCTCTCTTGCTCCATAATCTTCTTCTTATTTTGAGATTATTTATATTTATGTATGTAATAATATTAAATCTAGTCTTTATAAATTAGATTATCTTATTGGCGTTTGGTTATTCACCAGTTCATTCCATTTATTCATGCGTACATATACGTACGTATATTTGATTCAGTCTTCATTATCACATTATCACCGTCCTTTTTGGTTCGGTTGCTAGTTGGTAACTTTGCACTTTATATCATGGATGAGACCAATAGCAATAACATTCACATTAACAATAGTAATAGCCATAGTAATGTAATAGCAATAGTAATAACGATAGCAACAATAGTAGAAGTATATGCCTTCCATTCCTACTGCAATACACAGAGTAACAATACCTACTCCTCCTACTACTACAAGCAGGAATGCTACAACTATATTGAAAGTTTGATAAAGTATACGCTCAACGAGCAGTATAAGGATTGGAGTTATGGCTATTCTCAATCTATAACAAGGATAACGGAGACATGATCTTATTACGATAATGTACTGTTGTTATTACTATTACTATTACTAGTGATAGTGTTACTGTTGTTGCTGCTACCCTTACTACTACTATTACTATTACTGCTATTACTACTGCTATTACTATTATTGTTAGTACCGCCTTTACCTTTATTGCTACTGCCCCTAGCACTATTATCCATTACCATCATAGAATAATGGTGAGAGGGAGAGGTAGTGATCCGAAGCAGGGTTCTGGTGCGGTCGGCGGGATTCGAACCCGCGTCGCCGGCTTGGAAAGCCGATATCCTAGACCAGGCTAGACGACGACCGCATACGCACATACTACATCCATACTTGCTATGTATTAATATTATTGTGTAATTTTGTATCTTCTTCTTTATTCTAGCAGATAGAAAGGAGTGTCTTCTCCACCTCATACAGTACCCTTGCTACAACCACATGTGCTTCTAGACTATACCTACTTATAGCGATTGTATGATCGAACCTACTCCTTATTGCTGGTGAGAATGTACCTTTTGGGAACCCTCCTACAACTATACATGCTCCTCCACCAACATCGTCAACAGTACTAATACCACTAATGCCAGTACCAACAACACCTTTAACAGTACTTGCTACGTATTCAGCACTCTTCATCTCTCCTAACCTTGAGAGCCCTATCACCGTTGAAGGTCTTATCCTATCTATAAGTGTATTAAAACCCATATCTTCTATCTCTAGTAATGTATACTTACCATCCTTACTCTCTATCTTACCCTTGCTGAATAGATCCTCAACGAGGCCTACGAATCTATTGTAGTTCTTTGGTAGCCTAACACCTCCTCCTATGCTTATCACCTTATCTGCCATAGTATGCACATATATGCTGAGCATATGATTGTAGTAGAGTGGTATGCTGGTAGCCTCTAAGAGCGAGAAGTGTACTATATCTGGTCTACCCCTCTTGTGAGCATCTCTCAGGTTCAGCATCGCTCTATGATGGTAACTCCTGTCCAATAGCATACTTCTAGGCTCTTTGCCATGCCTTCTAGAATGAGTCCTAACCGCACTATGCCATACTATCTCCTCTGGAACCAACTCCAGTGCAGCCTCAGCTATTATAAGGGTGATCATACTAGCATCACCATCACAGCAAAGATGAGGAGTAGGTGGTTAAAGAAGGATATAGCTAGGCAGAGGATAGATATACTCTTCAGAAATGTCCTTGATACTGCAAGGTATGATCCTGCTCTAGCAGAGAAGCAGGCTATGCTCATCAAGAGGATAAGTATGAGGTATAGGATAAGGCTTCCATACGAGATCAGGCAGTTATTCTGCAAGAGGTGCAAGAGGCTAATGATACCAGGCGTAACATCTAGGGTAAGAATAGGTAGATCGAGCATAAGGGCTGTTCGTATAACATGCCTACACTGCAACCATGTATACAGGAAGATCATACCAAAGGAGAGGATAGAAGAGATTAGATAGATAAGGTGAGTGCTGAGGATGAGAATGATAACCTACTAATAGATAGATAGGTAGAGGTAGGTAGATAGAGGTAGGTAGATAGAGGTAGGTAGAGGTAGGTAGATAGATCTATACCGATCTACTCTTTGACTAAGCATATATAACAGGAGTTGGGTAGGTAATACGTATGGTTAAGGCATACGATGTACCGGCGGATAAGCTTATAGCAAGGCTAGCGGATATCCTCAAGCAGGATCAGAATATAGTGCCCCCACCATGGGCTAGGTTCGTAAAGACTGGATCTCATGCCATGAGAGTACCATCTGAGAGGGATTGGTGGTATGTAAGATGCGCTTCCTTGCTAAGGAAGATATACCTGCATGGGCCTATAGGCTTATCGGATCTAAGATCTGAGTATGGAGGTAGGCAGAGGAGGGGTTCAAAACCATCCCATCACAGGGATGCTGGTGGAGCAATAATAAGGAATGCATTGCACCAACTTGAGCAGTCAGGGTATGTTATGAAGATACATGGTAAGGGCAGGGTACTTACAAGCAAGGGTATGAGCCTTGTGGATAGCGCAGCAAAGGAGGTATTCGATGAACTCGTCAAGATTATGCCAGAGTTGAGTAAGTATGCTTGATAGATGAAAGGGTAGAGGTGAGCTAACCATGGCCCAGTATGATAACAGGAGCGATGAGGAGAAGGCGAGGGAGATGGAGATAAGACTCATGCGTGAGCGTGTGCTGAGAGCACTACTGACTAGTGAGGCTAGGCAGAGGCTTACAAACCTAAAGATGGTAAAGCCTGATCTAGCAAAGGCTGTGGAGGATTACATAATAACCATGGGCTCCCAAGGTAGGCTGAATAGGGCACTGACAGATGAGGAGTTGAAGAGGCTACTCCTCCAGATACAGCAACCAAAACGTGAGTTCAGGATAAATTACAAGTAATTCAGTATTCATTCAGCATAATATCCAGTATCCGGTATCTAGGATTAATGATTCAAGATGCAAGATGAAAGTAGGATGAACCGGTATCCTCTAGTAGGTTGACCAGACATTAACAGAACAGGAACAGAAACAGAAACAGAACAAAAGGTATCTTGCCACCATTAATAATATTTATAACCTTATACCGGTTCTTATATCAAGATAGTTACATGGTAAAGGCTATAGATCTTACAAGGACTATAGAGGATGGGATGCCAGTATTCGAGAAGAGGATGAGACCGATACTCATACCATGGGCTAGACTAGATCTCCATGGCTATGATCTGGAACTTATATTCATGAGTACCCATACTGGTACACATATGGATGCGCCATCACACTTCATCAGGGAGGGGATGAGCATAGATGCAATCCCATTAGATGTGCTCGTTAGCGATGCAGTACTTGTAGAGGTTAGGAAGGAAGAGAGGGGGTACATCTATAGGGAGGATCTGCTGAGGGGGTTGGGCCATATCAATATCGATATCGATATCGATATAGAAGGTAAGTGCGTTATAATCTCAACTGGTTGGGAGGAGAAGTGGGAGGATGGGGAGAACTACATTAGCAGTAACCCTGGATTGAGTAGAGATGCTGCAGAGTATCTGGTTGAGAAGGGGGTTATAGCAATAGGAGTAGATACTGCAAACATAGATCATCCAGATGATAAGGAGTTTACAGTACATAGAATACTCTTGTCAAATAATGTGCCTATAGTTGAGAACCTCTGCAACCTAAAGGCTATAGGGAGTAGGGAGTTCAGGTTCATAGCACTGCCATTGAAGATCAAAGGTTCTACAGGTTCTCCTGTTAGAGCATTGGCCCTAATCGATTGAGCAATAGATATCTGATGTTGTTCAACATAATCTATCTATCTATCTCTTTATCTCTCTGTCTATCTATCTCTCTATCTATATATCTTGGGATCATCATTTGAGCATGATGAACTGGAACCTATTCTTGAATGCATCCTTGCTTAACCTGCCTATTATAGGTATTGGGTAGGAGCAGAACCTACACCTATTATGCTCATCCAGGTTCCAGGCAGTTATGTTGTAACCAAACCTTCCTACAACAACATTGTTGCACTCAGGGCAGTAGGTGCTCTCATACCTATGCCCTGGAATATTACCTATGTACACATACCTCAGCCCTTCCTCTCTTGCTATCTGGTAATGCTTCTCGAGCGTCTCCACAGGGGTATACGGTAGATCCATCATCTTGTAGTCTGGGTGGAACCTTAGGAAGTGCAATGGTACATCAGGCCCTAGCTCATCATATATGAACCTTGATAACCTTCTAGCAGCATCTAGATCATCTCCAACCTTTGGTACTATAAGATCTGTTATCTCAATATGTATGCTAGTCTTATCCCTTATCTCCCTTAGCGTATCGAATACTGGTTGTGCATCCGGTATGCCTATGTAGCGCCTAACGAATCTGGTCTCTCCACTCCCCTTGAAATCAACGGTTATACAGTCGAGGAACTCCCTCATCATCTTAACCGTCTCAGGTGTACCATAACCATTGGATACGAATATGTTGAATATACCCTTGCTCCTTGCTATAACCCCAACGTCCCTTGCATACTCTATGAATATAGTAGGCTCGTTATAGGTATAGGCTATGCCCTCACACCCATAGTAGAGTGTCTGCGCAACCACCTCTTCTGGGCTCATCTCTACACCCTCTATCTTCCTCCTCTGACTTATATCGTAGTTCTGGCAGTACTGACAGAGCCAGTTACAGCCTGTAGTTGCTATGGAGTATATCCTACTCCCAGGATGGTAGTGGATCACTGGCTTCTTCTCTATAGGGTCTATCTGCCCTGCTATTATCCTACCATAGACTAAGAGGTAGAGCCTCCCTCCTATGTTACCCCTTATCCCACATAGGCCTATCTTACCCTCTGGTATAGAGCAGTATCTTGCACATGCTGTACACCTCGCCCTACCCCCCTTCTCTTTGCTGTAGAGTATAGCCTCCTTGCCTATAACCTCTTGCATATGTATTATTCAGCACAATGAGATATTAGGTTATTGGTCTTTAGGTTATTGGTATTGCTGATTACTGAATAAGATTAATAACTGCAGCATGGATGCTTCTAATCTGATGAGTAGGATAGGGGATATTGCAAGAAGGGTTCATGGCAGGATATTCGGCAGGCCACATAACTTCTCGTGGGTTATAGATGGTCTACTTGCAGGTAGTGCTAGACCAATGTCTATTCAAGAGATCGAATGGGTTAAGCATGAGGGTATAAGGAGTATAGTCAGCGTCATAGAGGATCCATTACCAGATGAGTGGCTCGATGGTATAGATTATCTGCATATCCCAACCCTTGACTATACAGCGCCAGATATAGAGGATATGGATAGAGCAGTAGAGTTCATAAGATCATCTATAACATCTGGTAGAGCGGTTATGGTACACTGCGCTGCTGGCAAGGGTAGAACAGGTACAGTACTGGCAGCGTATATGATCAAGTATGAGGGTTTGAGTGCTAGCGAGGCTATAAGCAGGATAAGGAGTATGAGACCGGGCTCTATCCAGAGCAGTAGTCAGGAGGTGGCTCTAGCCCTGTATGAGAGGTATGTTAGAGGCATCGCTTAATGGTCATTTGTATATTAGTTTAGTTAGCATATCTACTCTGGCACAGACTCTGTAACTAGCCTACCATTCTCCACCTTTATGAAGAGGTACCTATTATCCTTGAATATCAGGATTAGTTCGTTATCCTTCTCCTCAACATCCATCAACTCCTGCCCTCTTACACCATCGTATTTGGCCATAGAACAGGAACGGACTCCTTTTATATTTAGATTTAGATTGGGTTAGATTGGGTTAGATAGATTTAGATTGGGTTAGATTATCTCTACTGTAACCTCGTTGGATCTAGCATTTACCGTCTCAGGCTCAGTGTACACATGCCTACCCCATTCTGCACTAACCTCAGCAAATATGCTGTGCTTACCCTTACCAAGCATAGATGGTATAACCTCTATCCTTTTATATACATCGAAGAGTAGTGATCTAGCCTCATCCTCATCTTTAGGAAGTGTCGAGTCTTGATCAGCTATTACCATAATCCATACCTTCTTCTCTGGGGGGTATGGTTGCATTGTAGGATCCCTACTCCAGTATATAGATGCCTTCCTCACAAGTGTTATAGGCTCAACTATATTCTTAGCAAGTAAAGAACTCTTCTTTATAGATATAGCATACTTTATCCTGAATAGGTTATCGTTATGCTCATAGGCATCCAACCATCTCTCCTTGGTGAATACATCCCTTATATGACCGTCGAGACTGAACCTCAGATCAAGTATGATAGGCTCATGCCTTTTAGCAGTGGTTGGAGATGCGTAAAGTGTAACATCCCTTATCCTATTTATACTACTCATCCTCTGTTGGTGTTAAACTATACCGTCATTTTATTCATTTCTATCATGTTGTACTCTACAAGAGTGTTACAAGACCATAAAGACTAGGCTTATCTTACAGAAGGTATTTATCTTTGGTAGGGGTAGAGTGTATGGATGGATGGATGGTAATGGTTATGACTGAGGTGAGCCTGATAGAGAGGGATGAGAAGGGTATAACCATCAAGGTCAAGGATGAGGATATCTCCATACTCAATATACTCCAGTCTGAGATTGCCAAGGAAGATAGTGTTGATATAGTAGGGGTAGCACAGAGGCACTACCTCATACCCGAGTATGAGTTCAGGGTTAGCATGAAGGATAAGGATGGGGATCCATTCAATATAATGGCAGTAGCGGTAAGGAGATCCCTGGATAAGGTAAGAGCGATGAAGGAAGAGGTAAGTAGTAAGATCATCAATAGCAATAACAGTAGCAGTAGCAATAGTAGTAATAGTAGTAGTAGCAATAGTAATAGCAATAATAGTACATAACTGGTTGGTGATAACCATGCGTTTCTGCCCCAAGTGTGGTACACGCCTCCTGCCAGGTAGGAGTGGCGATGGTACTACACGCCTTACCTGTAGGAAGTGTGGCTACTCTGATGAGATCATTAGAAACCCATCAACAAGCACATCGACGATCAGAGAGGAGAAGCCTCTTATACAGGTAGTTGGGGAAGAAGAAGAGGATATATCGGTGATGCCAACTATAAAGATCCCATGCCCAAAGTGTGGGCATGATACCGCTGTATGGTGGATGCTCCAGACGAGGAGTGCAGATGAGCCAACAACGCAGTTCTACAGGTGTGTAAAGTGTAACCATACATGGAGGCACTATGCATAGTCAGCCTGCGTAGTTAGTTTATAACGATAAACAAGAAGATGGGTGAAGATAGTCCTAGATGAGTAGCCCATCACATCTGGATGCAATATATAAGATATACCGTTCAGCAGGCTGCTATCATTCTTCTATCTATCATTCTTCTATCTATCTATTGATCATTTGTAGTTAACAAAGATGACCATACTTCTAGGTGTAAAGGTTTAATTCTAGTATCTATGTGGCTTAGGTATGTTAATAGCAAGAAGCAGGAGTGCAGAAGAGTGGAAGACAGTGGTCTCTGCTATAAGCACTATAGTTGAAGAGGCTACATTTGAGGCTACTAGCGAGGGCATATCGTTCAGAGGTATGGATCCTAGCCATGTAGCATTAATAGATGCGCAGTTGCTCAACTCAGCGTTCGAACAATACCTATGTGATGGTAGCATAAGGTTCGCTGTTAGGGTAGATGAGTTCCTCAAACTACTGAAGAGGGCAGGCAAGGATGATAGTATAGAGATCAGTATAGGTAAGGCAGTAGGGGCAGGAGGGGTAGAAGGTAAGGAGGGTGAGGGTAGAGGAGAAGGTATAGAGGAGGGTGAGGTTGCAATGGAAGAGGCTCTAGCTGTTACTAGTGCTGAGGAGAATATGCTCACAATAAAGATGATGAGCAAATACATCAGGCAGTACAAGATGAGGCTGATAGAGAGTACCTCCAGTTCCACACCATTACCAAAGATAAGCTTCAACACCAGAGTTATGATGAAGATGAGTTCATTCGTTGAGGCATTGAAGGATGTAGAGATAGTCTCAGATTATATAACGATGAGGTGTGATGGCAATACACTACAGTTTACAGGCAAAGGAGATAGTGGAGATGCTATAATCATATTCAAGAAGGGTGATGAGGGGATAGAGGAGATGGATAGCAAGGGGGAGAATAGTGCTACCTATAGTCTAGAGTACCTTGGGGGCATAGTTAAGGCAGTGGATAGTGCAGAGAGCATTGTTATAGAATACTCCTCAAGGATGCCTCTACGCTTGGAGTTCAAGATGCCTTATATGTGCAAGATATACTTCTACCTTGCCCCAAGGGTGGAGAGTTGATCGATTAAAGGGAAGAGAATAAGGTAAAGAATTTAAGCAGATTATATCTAGCCTTAACGATACCTTTGAGGCTCGTGATGAAGTTTGGGGGTAATGCTGTAGCAAGTATAGATCGAATAAGGTATATAGCAAGGGATATAATAGCCAGATATAGGGAGGATACTACGCTTACAGATGGCTCTAGCATAAACCAGATAGTGGTTGTGGTCTCTGCAATCAAAGGTGTAACAGATGATCTCATCCAGGTGTGCGATAGTATAGTTAGAGGGGAGTCTTCGAAGGTTGATAGCATAGTACACAGCATAGGGGAGAGGTATAAGAAGATAGCATCAGGCCTATGCAGTAACGCATCTTACACAGATGAGTTATCTAGTATTATAGAGGAGATGATAAGGGAGATGAGCGATCTACTCAAGGGCATGATGCTACTCAATGAGGTTACACCAAGATCTAGAGATTACCTGCTCTCATTCGGGGAGAGGTTTATGGCACCGATACTCTGCTATGCACTCAAGGATATAGGTATCGAGGCTAAGTATCTCACTGGTAAGGATGCTGGGATAGTAACAGATTCAAACTACGGTGATGCTAGACCGTTGATGGATACTACAAGGCTCAGGGTAAGGCATGTTATAATACCTATGCTTGAGCAAGGTGTATTACCTGTAGTGACAGGGTTCATAGGGGCTGATCAGCATGGTAACATAACTACACTTGGTAGGGGGGGTTCTGATTATACTGCAACCATAATAGCATCATGCATAGATGCAGATGGGATAATGCTATGGACAGATGTAGATGGTTTGATGACTGCTGATCCAAAGATAGTCAAGGATGCACAGGTGCTTAGAGAGGTCTCCTATGCAGAGGCTATGGAGATGGCTCTATTTGGTGCAAAGTATCTCCACCCTAGAGCATTGGAGCCTGTCCTAGACAAAGGTATACCTATAAGGATAAGGAATGTATTCAATACTGGATGCCAAGGTACAACTATACTGAAGAACCCTACAGCATATCATAACAAGATAGTCAAGGCTGTAACTGCGATAAGGAATGTATCGCTAATAGATGTTAGGGGGAGTAGTATGGTAGGCGCTCCAGGGACTGCAGGGAGGATATTCAACGTACTTGGAGAGAATAGGATAAACATAATAATGATATCCCAAGGGCCATCGGAGTCGAGCATATCCATGGTTGTAAGGAAGAGCGATCTAGATAAGGCTGTGAATGCCCTTGAACTTAACCTCCTTGGCAGATTGATCAAGAGCATAAATGTAACAGATGATGCTGCCATAATAGCAGTTGTTGGTTCAGGGATGAGAGGCACAAAGGGTGTAGCAGCAAGGGTATTCAATGCAGTAGCAGATAGAGGAATAAATGTTATAATGATTGCCCAAGGTTCATCAGAGCTGAATCTTGCATTCGTGGTTGAGGATAGGTATGCTGAGGATGCTGTTAGAGCGCTCCATGATGAGTTTGATTTGGATGCAATAAACCAGTGAAGGAGCAAGTAGAGAGAATGTTGAGTAGATTAAAGTTAAGGTTATCCAACCAATCATTGTATAGATAACTTGTAATCTGTCTTATTGCTATATTTGGTGTATATTCTGAATGAACCATAGTTGCTGTTTGGTATTACTAACTAGATAGTGGTAGTGATGGTAGTGATAATGGTAGTGATAATGGTAATGGTAATGGTAGTTGGTAATGGTAATGGTAGCTGGTATTGATAGTTGGTAATGGTATTGATAGTTGGTAATGGTAGTGGTTATACGCTACAGTTCCCAATTTAATATGTCATCGATCTCTTCTCTTATCTTAACCTAGATATTTATACAGGATTAATCAATCAACTCTTGCCTATGGATCTAGAGTCTAGACTTGAGTTGATAACAAGGGAGCCTACTGAGGAGATAGTTACGCTTGAAGAACTTAGATACCTACTAGAGACGAACTCAAGGCCAAAGCACTACATAGGACTTGAGATCTCTGGCCTATTGCATCTAGGCAGTCTGGTGCTTACTGGGTTCAAGATAAACGATATGATCAAGGCTGGTGTAGAGTGCACCGTATTCCTTGCTGACTGGCATACATTCATAAATGATAAGCTGCAGGGTGACTGGGATGTAATAAAGAGGGTAGCAAGGTACTATGAGGATGCGTTCAGGTTCTTCTGCCCTGGTATAAACGTGGTGATGGGCTCTGACCTATACACTAGTTATAGGGGTTACTGGGATGACCTTATAAGGTTCAGCAAGCATATAACCCTGCCTAGGATAATGCGCTCCCTGACTATAATGGGGAGGAGCGAGAAGGATAAACTCGATTTTGCACAACTTGTGTATCCTGTTATGCAGGCTGTTGATATACATGCTCTTGGGGTTGATATCGCTCATGCTGGTATAGATCAGAGGAAGGTGCATATGCTTGTTAGGGATGTATTCCCCAAGATGGGATGGAATGTTCCAGTTGCTATACACCATCATCTCCTGCCAGGGTTGGGCGAACCTGTTAGCCTTGGTCTAGAGGATGATTCAAGGATGGATCTGAAGATATCTAGTAAGATGAGCAAATCAAAGCCTCATACAAGCATATTTGTGCATGATGATGAGCATACAATAAGGGAGAAGATAAGGAAGGCATGGTGCCCAGAGAGTATAGAGTACAACCCAGTGCTAGAGATTGCAAGGTATATAATCTTCCATGAATTCAAGGAGTTCACAGTCGAGAGACCAGCAAAGTATGGCGGGAGCGTAACCTTCACAAGTTATAAAGAATTGGAGGAGGCATATGCTAGTAGGAGGCTCCATGCTCTCGACCTTAAGAATGCTGTTGCCCTATACGTTAATAGGATAGTTGAGCCTGTTAGAGGGTACTTTAAGAATAGGAAAGAGATCATGGAGGTATTGGCAAAGCAGCAGTAACAGTAGTAGTGACATAATACATAATACATAATTGTAAAGGAAGAGAGAAGGATAAAGAGTAGAGTAGAGTAGATAGGACTCATTAAGATAGGACCTTAAGATATAGGACCTGAACCCTTCCCAAAGCTTACAGCCTATATACGTGGAGACCCTAGCATCATTCAATGCGCTCAATTGTACTCTGTAAGATGTTATCATCTTTAGCAGGCATCTCGATAAACAATTCTCTACAGTTACCGAGAGATGCTCGTAAATTATGTCGTTAACGTAGTTTGGTTCTATGATTATAGTGCCTTTCGCTCCTTTATCTGTAGTTATACATACACATATACATATACATCACATATTGATAGTTATTGATAGTCTTTCTCACCTTTCTTGATATCTATAGTATGGGAATCAACTCTATTAACTCAATGGGAGCCATAGGGATATTCTTGGTCTTGGTCTCTTGCATTACTATACCAATGGTTATTGTAGAGCTAGAACAGCTTATTATCGCTAATCTGTTAGCATTAGTCAGCATAACATAATATTAATCCCACCTTCCTTTTATATCTCCATTCTAGATGAGATTCAACAGATCATATCATCTTACAATCCTTAACATGGGGATAAGGTTAAAAATAGTATCGATCTAGCAGTGCGTATGGAGTACAGATACGGGTTGATGACTCTGCAGTGGGATGATAAGGATAAGAGTCTAGTGCTCATAGATCAGAGGAGGCTCCCAAACAGATTAGAGTATATAAGGTGTAAGAGCCACGAAGAGGTTGCAGAGTGCATAAAGAGTATGGCTGTGCGAGGAGCCCCAGCGATAGGGGTTGCTGCTGCATTTGGTTTAGCACTAGCAGCGATGAAGAGCAAGGCAAAGGATAAGGATTCGTTCATGCATGAGATGGATGCTGCATTCAGACTGCTTAGATCTACAAGGCCTACTGCTATAAACCTATTCTGGGCACTGGAGAGGGTTATGAGCAAGGGTAGGAGCGCAGAATCTGTAGATAGGGCTAGAGAGGCTATGCTCTCTGAGGCTATAGCAATGCTCAAGGAGGATCTAGAGGTGAATAGAAGGCTTGGAGAGTATGGCTCCTCACTACTCAATGATGGGGATAGAGTGCTAACACACTGCAATGCTGGTGCACTTGCAACGGTAGGCTATGGTACGGCTCTAGGTGTGATAAGGGCTGCCAAAGAGAAGGGTAAGAGGGTAAGCGTTATAGCAACAGAGACGAGGCCAGTTATGCAGGGTGCAAGGCTTACTGCATTCGAGCTCAAGCATGATGGTATAGATGTCAGTATAGCGCCAGACACCTCCATAGCACTGCTTATGGCTAGAGGGATGATAGACAAGGTTATAGTTGGGGCTGATAGGGTACTAAGGGATGGGCATGTATTCAATAAGATAGGTACATATCAGATTGCTATCCTTGCTAGGGAGCATCACATCCCATTCTACGTTGCTGCCCCCCTCTCTAGTTTCGATCTGAAGAGCAAAGTTGAGGATGTTGTGATAGAGGAGAGAGCCTCTGATGAGGTGGTAAAGATAGCAGGGAAGAGAGTAGCACCAAAGGGCATAAGGGTATTCAACCCAGCATTCGATCTAACCCCTCCAGCCCTAATAACTGCGATAGTAACGGAGAAGGGTGTGCTTGAACCACCATACGAGCAGTCAATAGCAAGGGTATTCGACTCATATTAATATCAACATATACATGGCTCATGGGAGCATACTAGAGGAACTCTACAAGCATCTCAACAGGTAACTCCTTTGCTATTGCATTTGTTATATCCTCATCATACAACTCGATCATATCATTCCTACTAGCCTGTACATTGTATGTTGCGGTTATCTTCCTACCAGAGTCTGTGTAGAGATGTATTAAAACCTCTCTAGAATCAGGGTAGAGCATCTCTTCTGGAAGCAGTAGCGCCTTCCTCCCATACTGTATGTTTATAGCATAAACCTTCTTCCTATACATAGCCTTACCGTATATGTAACTCTGCCCCCATGTTAGATCTAAGAAGAATAGTATCCTTGCCTTGCTCATATAGGTCGATGATGCCTATGATTGTTGTAATCATAATTTGTATGTAGTATATTAAGCAGCGTTGTAAGCGCAGCATACTTTGCTGCAAGTTCCGCTACCTTCATACTCGATGCACTCCCTATTATTATAACATCGCCCTCTTCTGGCATGAGGTTCTGGAGCGCATCCATCACACCTTGCTCTATTACATATACACTATTACTGCTTCCAGGCATCATCAACCTAGAGTCCTTGTATACTAGGGTTGTGGCACCAACAGCACCAACCTTGATAGCAGCATCCCTCTGCTCTAATCCAGACCTTATCGCATCTGCTATACCCCTGACCCTCACAGCGTAGTTGGACTCCCCTACTGCTATGGAGCACTTTGGTATTCTAGCCTCTGCAACCATAATTCTTGATATGCTATCATATAGCTCCTTACCCTTCTTACTCAACACTGTACCCCTTCTGCTACTCTCTAGCAGAGTATACATCTTCATATGCTTTATCAGGGTCTTAGTAGATCCTTCACCAAGCATGAGCTCTCTCATCAGTAGTGCTCTGCTGACTCTCCCTAGTCTACCCATCAACTGTAATGCAATTATGATATGTGCTATATTGAATGAGAGCATCCTACTGGGAGCATATCTACTGCCTACCTTGATGAGTAGAGAGAGCGTATCTTCACGCTCATCCTTATGCATACCTACCTATATTCATGCTAAGATATAACAACTACTATTACTACTACCATTAGTTATTACCATTAGTTATTACCATCGCTGCTACATCCATAGAACGTACTACGCGACCATAGTTTATTATTTGGATGAGTATGGGAAGGATAAAGATCATGCCTTCTGTAGTGTAACTATAAGGGTATCACCAACCTTAGGACTCCCTATCCTCTCATATACATGTCTAGTTATCGTTATGCTCATCTGTATTGGAGAGTAGGTTACATGCTGAACCTGCTGGAATGGTATTATTGCAGGGATTATCTTCTTCATAACCTCCTTCGTATCATCATCCAACTCCTTTATACTGTCTATCCTCTGCTTTAGCATCTCAGCCTGATCTACCGGCTCCGTTCTTATCTCCTGCTGTAGTAGGAGGGTTAGGAGACTACCATTATCAGTCAACGATCTGATTACGAACTCTAGACCCTCTTGCATAAGCAGTGATAGCACCATCCCATTTAACTATCTTTCTTACCCTTCTTCCTATCTATTACATTATAATTCAACTGCATACTGCATACTCATGGCATCATCGTACCAATTCAAAATCCTCTAGTCTAGCAAATACCTCAACATCACCAACCCTTATAAGGTAAGCATAGGGTCTATCTGGTTCTATATCAACTATTACCCCCTTGGAGCCAGCACTCACATCTGGCATATCATGCTTGAAGATAACGGTATCCCCAACCTTTGGAACTACCTTCTCTTCATATCCAGCCCTCTTCAGTAGAGTAGCAAGTTGTTCAGCAACGAATCTGGTAACCTCATCCATAGAGAGATCACCATACTTGTAATCCTTTAGCCATACAGCTATCTTTCCAGCCTCACGCTTCGATGGCTGTATTATTATAACTACGCCATCAGGTTCATCAGTAACTTCGATGCTTACTATCACTGGTTTACATGACATAGATATTAGGTAGATGTTCTGGGATAAAAATCTTAGAGTTGGTAGTCTGAACTAACTTGCAATGTTTAGCAGTGCGCATCATCTTACAACCATTATGTATCTACGTTGAGGGGGATACAAGGATCTTATACAGACCAATGATGCCTAACATACTATACATACTATACAATTTGTAAACCTTATCTACTTTACACTAGCCTGATTAGAGCAGATTAGGATACGACCATCATCACTATTATTATACTGCTAGCATTAATATCACCATATACAGTTGGTGTGTCTAAACCTATCTATCCCTTCCACCTAAGGTATGTTAACATTGCAGATATACACTTGCCTAATAGATGATTAGATGCATATGGCTCATCTACTATAACCTTACTATAACCGATATGTTGGTATGCTCATTATGTACAGTTGGTATGTATGTTTATAATGAGGGAATACGATGTGAACTAGAGTGATTACTTGCCTACCCACCTACCCGTTCATTCATCCATTTATTCACTCATTCACCTACTCGCTCACTTACTCAGTACCTATAGCACCTAGAAGGTCGAACTCCTCCTGAACAGTACCCTTTATCTGTGCCAAAGATATCATATGACCGTCTGGATCAAGTATGATTGCATGCCTCCCAAATGCCTCATTCCGTGGCTCCTTCAGGAACCGCACACCCTTCTTCTTGAGCAACTCACACAACTCATCTATATTCTGAATAGTGAAGCCTATGAGTATGCCAGATCTAGTAGGGGCAGTAGTAGTAGCCTCGCCTTTAACCTGTTCAGCCTCACTATAACTCTTGATGACTATCTTTGTGCCAGAGGAGAAGAACTCTGCAGTATCCTTTGTAGCATTCTGTAGTGGTAGACCAAGATCATCTCTGTAGAACTCTACTGCACGTTTAATATCGCTGGTGAAGAGTATCACAGCGTTAAGCCTTCTGAACATGCGCTATCTTCAAATAAGTGGATTAAAAAGATTTCTCAAAGTGTCTTGGCATAATGCTTATGAAAGAGGCCAGGCGATATAACCAAAGAGTAGGATTATGATATTAATGGGTTGGAAAATCTTATATCATTATATCCCTAATATACTATAGGATGAAGAGGGTAGAGGCGATCATACCAACGGAGAGGCTTACAGCAGTCAATGAGGCACTGAAGAAGGTAGGAGTTGGAGGTATAACAGTCATAGACAGCAAGGGTAGAGGAGCAGGGAAGAGGGAAGCCATAGCAGGTGCAAGGGGCACAATGTACTATATCCCAGAGTTCCATGCAAGGACTACACTGATAACAGTTGTAGATGACTCAAAGTTGGATGATGTCATCAATGCTATACTTGGTGCTGCAAGCACAGGCTCCCCTGGAGATGGCAAGATATTCATAACAAATGTGGAAGAAGTAGTTGATATAGGGAGTAAGAAGAGAGGGCAGGGGGCTCTATAAGAGATTCTCTCCTCTCCTCCTCCTATTTATTTAAGGGGCTGATTATTATTATGATGATGGTGGTGTACTGATCCTCTTGTTACTGAAGAACCTCTTCGTCTCCCCGAGCATGAGCACCTCTGGTTGCATAGTCATCATCACCAAAGGGAGGTTGTTAACTACACTCCCTATAACCATACAGTGCTTTGCTGGCAGGGTTCTAACTATTGACTTTACAGACTCTGCATCTATCATCGATGCCCTTGCTATCTTCTCCAAGTCATTCTCGTTGGTGAAGTTGAAGAGGAAGATGTTATCCAACTGCCTGTATATACTATCGCTGATAGCATCTGGCTGGTTGGTTATGAACGTTGTGAATACTCCAAAGTGTCTCATCCTAGTCACTATATCCTCCCAGTAGGTATCTCTAAGGTATAGATGCGCCTCCTCAGCGAAGAGGAATATTGGGGGTATCTTGCCTTGCTCAAGTAGTTCAACGAGTTTGCTCAGTAGAAGTTCTACAGTCATCCTTCTAACCACTGGAGTAGTCTTGCCCATTCCTATTATCGCTATAGCACCATTAGACCTCTCCCTTATGATATCCTCTACCTTTACACCATTACTATCTGTAAAGAGCCCCGATGTGAGCATCGTATGTAGTCTAGATGCTAGAGCATCCTTCACAAGCTCATTACTTCTCCAGCCTGCTACGGACTCTATGAGGTTTGATATGCTGAGCCTATTCCTTGATACTAGAGTATCCCAGATCCTGAAGAACTCCCTGAGCGATGCTGCTGGTATCTCTAGAGCATACTTGAGCATGCTGGCTATGGGACCCTTACCAAGGTAGTCTAGTGTGAACCTCAGGCCTCTTCCAGGCTCAAGGAATAGCACCTTATCCCCTATGCTACTCTTACCCCCATCATGCCTCCATGCCAAGCCAAGATACTCATTGTTGAGATCAAGTACGAATATGTATGCACCATACTCTGCTAGGCTCTTGATTATGCTCTTTGCAAGATGCGATTTGCCTGAACCCTTCTTACCGGTTATGAGGTTCAACTTACCATCCAGATCCTCAGCATATATGGTTATAGTCTCACCATCTTTGCTGTATCCTATCTCTATTGGGCGCATCTTAGGAGTATCTATTGTAACCATCCCTTCACCTCTCCCTCTCCCTATTCCACTCGCTCTTCCACCACTCTGTATAAGCGAGTTCAACTCGAGCATATCTACCCTCCTTATCCTTGAACTAACCCTAGATGGTAGCCATGATGCTGTATAGCTTAACCTATCATCCTCTACACTCGCCCTTATCTTGCATCTTAAGAGTCTCGCATCCCTTACTATCCTTGCTATATCCCCTATCTCCAACGGATCGTATGGGTTACATCTGCTTGCTGCATTAACTACCTCATCCCTTATCATATCCTCAAGGAGCGACTGTGTATTATGGTACTCCTCATCATATACCTGAACTAGTAGCCCTCTCTTACCATCGAGATCCTCTATGAGGAGGTAATCACCCTTGCCTATCTCTTCACTATGTAATGCAAGTAGTATTATCTCATCACGCTCTTTGCTTATTATCCTCATCAAGCACCACCATAATATCATCTGTTATATCCTGCCCAAGAGTACCCTTCTAACATCATCTCCATCGACCTCCTTTATCTTCAGCCTGCTCTTCATGAAGCCCTTTATGCAAAGCGCATCTGTATGCGTAAATACAGATGTATGGTGTGCAATCCTCAGAGACTCTGGATAACCACTATGAAATGCATCATTTGCAATCAATATGCCCAGAGACCTTTGTGGATCATCGACCACATCCGCTCTGAGTACCAATCCATTGGGCGTGAGCTTTGCTAGGAGTGAACTTATCTTACCAATTCTAGCACTAACACTATACTCATCATCTCCATCACCACATAAGCGATGATCCTTATCGCTTCTCTTCTTACCATCATCCATCCTCTCTACTACTGCTGTAACATCTGTATAACATGGGTACCCTTCTCTACTGAGGAGTGGCATAATATACTCAAGGTATCTGAGTCTAGTACTCTTGCTCAACCCTATGAGTATGTTGTTGTTAACTCTGCATACCTCCTCTATCTTATTGATGGTGTATAGGCGTTCATATATAGAGTGCCTTAAGGATCCATCTACAAGTAGTATTATTCCTCTAAATGAGCCTGCTAATTCATATTGGATCAAGCGTTCAAGCCTCACCCTTATCATCCTCTTTATACCATCAATATCCATACTAGATACTCCATCGCTACTCCCATCCTGAATGTAGAATAGCAGGGGTCCTATCAGGGCATGTGTTATAGGCTTACCATCGTATGATAATGCTATACTACACTTTGCAGAGTATATAGAACCATCCATCGTCTCCCCTACCAGTATACAGCTAGAGTCTACTGCAACCACATATGTTGTTGCATCTACAGGTTCCAATCTATACACTGGGATATCTCTAGCAAGGGTTACATCCCATCCCCCTACAGGCTTTAATACTCTATCGTTGGTGAATAGAACCTGTTTGCCACTCAACATATCCAGCCTAGATGGTATGAGATCGTCCAGACTCTTACCTATCATATCGACCACGCCTCCAAGATCGGATACAACAGGAAGGTTTAATTGTGTCTTCATCTTGTTCAACAATATAGGATATGGGGCCTATAAATGTTGCGCAAGATGTTCAACATGAACAATATGAGGGTGCTAGTGAACCTAGCATGGTTAAGGTAAGGCTCAAGAGAGGTACATGGGAGGTAGAGATAACATGCAGGGAGGACAGGGTTAGACAGGTGGTAGAGAGCGTACTTGCTGGTATGGGTACCACTGGGATCAATCCAGATGGTCTAGGTGTATCTAGTTCAGGCTCAGATATAAGCATGGGTGAGAGAAAGTCTGCAGATGGGAGAGATGTGGTTATGGATAGGGAGAGTAAGATTATCACTATGGCTGGCAAGGGTTTAACATGTAAAGGCCTGATAGAGAAGTTATGGCAGGAGGGTTGGTTTACAGTTGAACGTAACCTTGGGGAGGTGCACGAGGGACTTGCAAGGCTGGGATACAACTATGATAGAACCGCTGTATCACATGCTTTAACAGATCTGGTAAGGGAGGGTGTACTGAGTAGGATAGGGAGTGCTAGAACCTATAGATATGTACAGAAGAGACCTCCTCATGCTTGATTAGTGTAGTATAGTGTAAGTATAGTGTAGTAGTGCAAGTATAATGTAGTATAAGTAATTATATATGATGTAATGGAAGTAATGCTACATGGTTGTTAGTTAGTTAGTTATCTCTTACTTGCTAGTGTATTGCTCAGCCAGTGTATCCCTTGAGTCGTTACCCTGTACCTCGTCCCTTTCGTCCCTTCTTCACCTGCCTCTTTCTCAACATACCCAGCCTTCACGAGCTCGCTTAACCTAGAACTGACTGACTTGGGCTTAAGCCCTGTTATAGCCTGTATCTCTTGTAGGGTCATGCTTGGAGTACTGAACCTCTTCAGATCAAACATCATCTTATATGCTACCAGTTGGAGTGCTATAATCTCCTTATCACTCAACCTCTTACCAGTATCATTTATAACTCTAGGACCTTCAGGTGTTAACCTTATGTATTGAGCGAACATATCCATGAGTTGGGGCAGTGAGTAGTTCAGAGAGATCCTACTTGCAAGGTCTAGGTTAGGTATCTCTCGCTCGAGGAACCTATGGAGTGAATCAAGTACAGCCTCTGGAGTACCTCTGAACTCAACACTTGTATCCTTTATGGTAACCACTACTGTAACCTCCAGCCTCTCCCTCTCTTCAGTGCTCTCCATCTAGATCACCCTTACATGCAAATATACATGCACATATGCATACAATGAATCATCTCCTCCATTCTCACATAAATAGCCTAACTGCCCGTATTAACATTCCCATCAACACTAGCAAGTAATTCAGTAGAGGCTGTATAAACGAACTCGTTATCGTAGCCCTTGAATCTCCTAAGCCTTCCATTCTGTGCTAACCTAAGGAGAGTAACTGCTACAGACTGCTTTGGATAGGATAAACCATAATGCTCCAGTACATTCTTAACATCTGCAAGCCTCCTAGTCTGCCTCCCCCACTCAGTCTTGAACATCTTAACTATTATATCGCTTAGAGAGTCATCCTTCTCAACCCTTATCTCTGGTATGATCTGTGTACTCTGCTGTGCTGAGCGCATGGTATCTGGATTATTGACAGGATTAAGATTGCCATGATCTTGGTTACCCTGCATGCTATACTCCTCATGGCTGTGAATCTTGCTGAGTATTGATGGTATGGCATCTATAACTTGTGGTAATGAGTCTATGGACGATTCTATCTCCACCTCATTCATGCCTGTCTTTACCCTGATCTTGACTAAGGACACATATCAAACACTCTAAAGCGGTATAAAACCTTTTTTTATTGGTTAGAGATGCTCAGCCTTCTAACTCTCTGTAGCCTAATCATACTGCTATGAGCAGTAAGGATGGGAGCATATTCAGTAAGCCTTCTAACTCTCTATAGCCTAATCATATCCCTGCTTTACTGTTCAGCCTCATCATCCTCTCCCTAATGGTTGCATTAACATCCTTATCTATATCTAGACCATGTCTGAGGTACTCCTTCTCTAGCCTCTTGTACATCTCATTGATTATAACACTTGCACCATCGCCAAATAATGAGTGTAGCAAGTACTCTAGATCCTTGATATCTATGCTATTGATATCTACTCCCCTCTTGCTAAGATGGTGCATAACTGCCTTCATTGAACTCTCTCCAAGGAGAGATAATGCTCCCTGCAATGCACTCCATAGTATATTACGCTTTAGAGCCTCGATGTCATCATACATCTTCTTGCCATCAGCCTGTGTTGATCCATTCCCTTTTATCATACGTGGTTATTGCACATACGGTGTAAAAAGGATTAGTAAGTATATGGCATATACACACAGCATTTATATATACTGTTAAAAATAATCCTATATCACCTGTAAGGGTTACTTATTCCCTATTATCTCCTCTATCTTCCTTTTGAGCATCGTATTAACCTTGCTACCATCTACCTTCCCTCTTAACCTCTTCATCGCTATACCCATGAGTATACCTAGTGCCTTCCCTCCCTTCTCCTTTACCACACTGTAGTTCTCACTTATTATCTCATCCAACATGCTTGAGAGTTCCTCTTCCCCTATAGCCTCGAGTCCTAGTATACCTATGGCCTTCTCTACGCTATCTGCTCTGCCCTGCATTATAACCTCGAATATACTTGCTATCGACTCCTTCGCAATCTCTCCCCTTGCTACGCTTGCAAATGCATCTTCGATATGCTCATCACTTAGCCTAGATGAGTCCAAGCCTTGCCTCTCTAGACTTACTATAGTCTCTGTAAGGGTTGATGCTATGAAGCTACTCTGTATACTTGTTGATCGTGCTATACGCTCAAAGAGGTCTAGATACTCAGAGTCTAGTAACTTCTCTGCAAGGATCCTGTTTATGCCATAGCTGCTGCTCAACTCATCAACATACTCATCCCATGACTTTGGTACCTTATCCTTCAATCGGGATAGCATCTCCTCACCTATAACTATCGGTGGTATATCCGTTTCAGGGTACATCCTTGCTGCTCCAGGCCTGGGTCTACTGTACACTGTTCTACCATCCTGTGTCGCTGCCCTAGTCTCCGATGGTATGCCAACTGATACTACCTTTATCAGCCGTTCGATTATGGCATTCATTGCACTATCAACACTCTCTTCCCTCCCAGCGAGTAGTATGAATGCATCACTACTATCTAGCATGAGTTCTCTCCTCACAGAATCTACCTCATCACTGCTTATTCCATATGCTGGTAACTCATCTGAGTGGAATATACCCCCAAGTCCATAGAATCTCACGAGTTCGCTGAGCTCTCTACCAAGCCTTATACCCTCATACGGTTCATATGCAAGCATACCTGCGAAACCCTTGAGTGCTAATGCCTTCACCACACCAGGATGCTTATCAGCACCATCAAGGGCGCTCCTTATAACCTTGGATGCTGTATCATTGAATAACTTGCTTACATCCACTATCCTAGGCTCATCTATAGTAATCTTCATGCTCCTAAGCCTCTCTGCTATGACCTTCAATCCATGCTGCCTCTTCATCTCATACTCTATAACCTTCTTCAGCTGATCCAACTTCTGCACGCCTTTAACCTCTACCACACCTCCTCCCTCTATGGATATGTTAACATCCTGCCTTATGCTACCTAACCCTCTAGCAACCCTCCTTGTTGCTCTAAGTAGCCTACCAAGGGTTAGTGCAACGTTGGTTATCTCCTCTGGTGTACCAGTCACTGGCTCTAGTGCTATCTCTACGAGTGGTATGCCAAGCCTGTCTAGATCGTATGTCCTTACATATGCATCATCACTCACAAGCCTAGCTGCATCCTCCTCTAGGCATATACTCTGTACCTTAACCTCCTTCTCACCACCCTTGAACTTAACATGCAAAGAGCCCCCAGTTGCAATGAGCATCGTCCTCTGGAATCCTGTCGTATTTGAGCCATCTATGACTATCTTACGCATCACATGAACCTCATCAACAACATCCGCATTGAGTGCCAATGCTATTATCACAGCAGTCTCTAACGCTTCCCTGTTGAGATCGTGTGGGGGCTCTTCATCCATCTCAACAAGGCATGATGTGCCTCTCTTTGCTAGATACCTCATCACCTTACCCTTCCTGAACTCAAAGAGCGCTGCAGGATCGTACTCACCAAGCTCGCTATGGGTAGGTCTCAACCTTCTGAAGAACTCGAGGCTGTAACTATTACTATCATTGTCGTTGCCAACCCCATCACCACTACCTTCGTTGGGGCTGCATCTGCATGAGCAGAAGAGCTTGCTCTTGGTAGCCAACTGCTGGTGTATCTCAAACCCAACCCTGAGGCCTATAGCATATGGATCTAGCGAACCTGATCGTGATAGTGGTGGGGATGGAGATGGAGATGGATTGGTCATATTGCGGTTATCTCTTCTATTAATTTAATCCTTACTTACTTGAACTCCATAGCAATATCACTAAGAAGCATAGATCTTGCCTCATCCATACTGCTAGAGTTTGCAAGTACCCACATAACCTTTACAAGCGCCGTCTCAGGGAGCATATCCAATGGGACCACTCCCATACTCAATAGATCCCTACCGGTCTCATATACTGTCATCCTCAGCCTACCCCATATACACTGTGATGTCATACATACAAGCATCTTGGAGTCTATAGCATCCTTTATAGCATTGAAGCATCTCTTACTTACATGCCCTAACCCTGTCCCCTCTAACACTAAGCCCCTGTAACCCTTGCTGATCAGATACTCTATCATGCTTGGATCAAATCCAGGATAGAACTTGATCAATGCTACATGCTCATCGAACCTTGATCTAACTATTGGTCTCCTAGACTTATCCCTTCCTCTAACATTGCAATCCGATTCAAGCATCTCTATCCTCTTACTATCGATATCAACAACTGCTATAGGCTCAATATCTATAGACTCGAATGCATCCCTACTACTGGTATGGTTCTTCCTAACCCTAGTACCTATATGCAGGGCTACCCTATCATCGCTCTTACCCTTATGCATAGCAATGAATACACCGGATGCATCTGCGGTTGCAGCAAAGAGTGAAGCCCCTATGAGGTTGGTTGCAGCATCCGATGATGGCCTATCCGATGATCTCTGCGCCCCAACAAGAACTACTGGCACGGGTAGATCCTGGAGTGCAAAACTTAGTGCTGATGATGTGTAATGCATGGTATCTGTGCCATGAGTTATAACTATTCCATCATATCCCTTGTATATCTTCTCAGTAACCTTCTCTGCCATGATACTCCAGTGCATCGGTGTAAGATTCTCACTATACTCCTGCATGAGTACCTCTGCATCTATTACTGCTATGCTGGACAGCTCTGGGACTATGCTATACAGTTCCTCTGCTGTGAGCACTGCCCTAACCCCTCCAGTCCTATAATCTATCCTGCTTGCTATAGTGCCTCCAGTACTCACCAACGCTAACCTTGCCCTTGTAGAGTTACGCTCTATTACCGATCCTCCCCTACCCCTCTCTCCCTCCTCTCCCTTCCCTTCCTTATCCTCCCCTCTCGCTTCCACTACCTCCTTATCCTCCCTCCTCTCATCCAACCTTATGCTAACTATCCTATCTATGCTTACACCTATATTGTAACCATTACCCAACTTTATGACTAGATGAGTATCATCTGCAAGCTCGTATCTGGGCATGAGTATACCCCTATACTCATTATCCCTAGTCTTGACTACTATCCTATCCCCTACCTTCGCACCACGAGACTCCAATAGTCTGTATGCATCGCCTCTATACTCCATGACCCAAGCTTACACTACCCTCAGTTCGTTCATTTATTCTTATTTATCAACTATAGCATACTATCTATACATCCTTCACCAATCATTGATAGACCAACAGGTACAGATATATCATAAAATAGTAGATGGAGTTGGAGTTGTATCATCTATAATATGGGACTGTAACCTTCTCGCCTGGCTTGCCCTCCTTCTGCTGCCTGACCTTCTTAACAGCCTCCTCAAAGTGCCTCTGGTGTATATAAGCCTCCTCAACATGCTTCGCTGCCTCCTCTGGATTTGGATACTTGGCAAGGTACTCATGTAGCACCAATGATACTGCTGTATTGGCTACTGCTGCAACATCTGCACCGCTAAAGTCCTCGGTCATCTCTGCTATCTTCTCCAGATTAACATCTTGCGCTAATGGTTTGTTCTTACTGTGTATCTCGAGTATCTTCTGCCTTGCATACTTGTCCGGCATAGGCACGTATATCAGTTTATCGAACCTTCCTGGCCTCAAGAGGGCTGGGTCTATCATATCTATCCTGTTGGTTGCTGCCAACACAACCACACCTTGCAGTGATTGTATACCATCCATCTCTGTTAGTAACTGGCTCACAACCCTCTCTGTAACCATGCTATCACCTCCCAGACCCCTTATTGGAGCGAGTGAGTCTATCTCATCGAAGAAGATCACACATGGAGCTGCTTGCCTTGCCCTTCTGAAGACTTCCCTAACACCTCTCTCGCTCTCACCAACCCACTTGCTGAGCAGTTCTGGACCTCTAACGCTTATAAAGTTGGCCTCGCTCTCAGTTGCTACTGCCTTTGCAAGCATAGTCTTGCCAGTTCCTGATGGGCCATGGAGTAGTATACCCTTGGGCATGTTATGGCCTAACTTCTTGTACAGGTCTGGGTACTTGAGTGGCCATTCGACACCCTCCTGCAGCTGCCTCTTCACATCCTCTAAACCTCCTATATCGCTCCACTTCACATCTGGAGTCTCTATGTAAACTTCTCTCATGGCAGATGGTGTCACCTCCTTCAATGCTTCCATAAAGTCATCCATCGTAACTATCAACTTGTTGAGTACCTCTGGGGGTATCTTCTCCTCCTCAAGGTTCAGTTCTGGGAGCACCCTCCTAAGGCACTTCATCGCTGCTTCTTTGCAGAGATACTCTAGATCTGCCCCCACAAAGCCATGTGTCATGTTAGATATCTTCTCCAGGTTAACATCTGGAGCAAGTGGCATATTCCTTGTGTGTATCTGTAGTATCTCAAGCCTTGCCCTCTTATCTGGAACCCTTATCTCTATCTCCCTATCGAACCTCCCCGGCCTTCTAAGCGCTGGATCTATAGCATTGGGCCTATTGGTTGCTGCTATGACTATAACCTTGCCCCTAGACTCTAACCCATCCATGAGCGAGAGCAACTGGCTAACTACCCTTCTCTCAACCTCTCCTGTGACCTCTTCCCTCTTTGGTGCGATAGAGTCTATCTCATCTATGAAGATTATGCTGGGAGCCTTCTCCCTTGCCTCCTTGAATATCTCCCTAAGCCTCGCCTCAGACTCGCCATAGAACTTGCTCATTATCTCAGGTCCTGAGATGCTTATAAAGTGCGCATTGCTCTCATTCGCTACTGCCTTTGCAAGCAGGGTCTTGCCTGTTCCTGGAGGACCATATAGCAGTATTCCTTTTGGTGCCTCTATCCCTAACTTCTCGAATATCTCTGGGTGCCTCAAAGGCAGTTCTATCATCTCCCTAACCTTCTGTATCTCCTCCTTGAGCCCTCCGATATCCTCATAGGTAACCTTTGGAACCCCTCTTATCGTCTCTCCCTTCTCTGCTAGGTGGAATACGGTCTTCTGTGTCACTATAACCGCCTCTGCATTAGCAGGGTTCACTGCAACTACCTGGAAGGTTAACCTCCCACCAAAGTATGGCACCATAACATTATCCCCCTTGACTAGTGGCATACTCTCTAGAGCATCTGCAAGGTAGCGCTCATCTATAGGTGGTATAGCCTCCAATGGCGCTACTATGACCTTCTCTGCAGGAGAGGCCTTTATCTTCCTAACTATTACAGTATCGCCTATAGCAACACCAGCGTTGTTCCTTACAAGCCCATCTATCCTTATTATACCCTTGCCCTCATCTGAAGGATAGAGTGGGAGGCATTTTGCAACTGTTCTCCTCTTCCCCTTTATCTCGACTATATCTCCAGTCGATGCACCAAGAGAGTCCATAGATTCATAATCTATTCTTGCAACCCCTCTCCCTACATCCCTAGTGTAAGCCTCCAGCACCTTTAGAGTGAATACCTTCTGACTCATGCTATTACTTATCTACTCCTCTCCTTATATCTTTATACTTTATGATGGCATTATGAAAACATACATATAGCATGAAGAAGATGGTAAGGAAAGAGAGGAGAGGTAGGTATGGGTAAGAGGATACTCGTGCAGAGAAGGGGTAAGGGAGGGAAGCAGTTCCAAGCAAATAGGATAGGCAAGATAGCCCCAGTCGGCTACCCACTCTATCCAGAGGATGAGGAGCATGTTGGGGAAGTGGTTGATATAGTACATGAGACTGGTAGACCAGCACCATTGGCAAGGATAAGGCTTGATGATGGGAGGTACTGCTACATCCCTGCTCTACAAGGCATGTATGTTGGTTCACAGATACGCTTCAACTCAAAGGTTCAACCATTTACTATCAAGAGCCTTGGCGAGATACCAGATGGTACAACTGTATGCCTTGTAGAGAGGAACCTTGGTGATGGCGGTAAACTTGTGAGGAGTGCTGGCTCTTCAGCAATAGTATTCTCACACTCTGGCAGTACTGTAACTCTAAGGATGCCATCTGGCAGGTTCATAACCCTTGATGCAAAGTGTAGAGGTATGATAGGGGGTATAGCAGGAGGGGGGAGGTTGGAGAAGCCATTCCTGAAGGCTGGAGCAAAGTGGCATGCAATGAGAGTAAAGGGAAGAAAGTGGCCAATAGTTAGAGGCGTGGCTATGGCTACACCATTCCATCCACATGGTGGAGGGAGGCATCAGCATCCTGGGAAGCAGACCTCAGTAGCAAGGAATGCACCCCCTGGTAGGAAGGTTGGTCATATAGCGCCTAGGAAGACTGGGAGAGGGAGGGTGAAGCGTATATGATGCTCATTAAAAATATTAGCTATGAGATGAAGATTAAGGAAATGTTTTTAAATAGATAGAGTTGGATTATACCAACAAAGAGTTGGGGGAACATAAGAGCAAGTTACAATTGGTGCAGGAGATAAACCTGAACCTAAACAGGTTCATGAGCGATGATGAGTTGCATGAGGCGATAGAGAAGTTCGGTACCCCTCTTTACATAATCGATGAAGAGACGCTACACAGGAAGGTCAGAGAACTCCTAGATGCATACAAGGGCTTCAAGGGCAAGAGGCAGATAGCCTATTCAGTTAAGGCCAACTTCAACCCATCTGTGATCAGAGCATTCATAAAGGATGCTATAATGTTCGATCTAACCTCGCTGGGAGAACTCTACTTCTATACTAGATGTAATGGTGATCCAAGCGCTGTAATATATACGAGCGTTGCTGAAGAGGAGGATGAGTATATTCAGGTATTGAATGCTGGTGTAGGTAGAGTAGTTGTAAGCTCCTATAACGGTCTGCTCAACCTGATGAGCGCTGCCAGTAGAGTTGGTGTTAAGCCAAGGGCGATGATAAGGATAAACCCAGAGATAGCTGTGAAGGCTGAGGTGAAGGCATCTTATAGGCATGGCAAGTTCGGTGTACCATTCAATACCAATGCTAGGGATAGTGCAACCAACATGATAAAGAAGATGATGCAGGATGATACTCTTGAGTTCGAGGGCTTCCACTTCCATCTAGGCTCACAGATAACCGATTACACATGCTTCACACATGCACTGGATAGGCTAGATGCATTCATAGCAAATTTGAAGAAGGTTTATCCAAGATTCACATTCAACACCATAGATATAGGTGGAGGCACACCAGTGAGTTATGGAGAGTATGTTCCAACTCCAGCAGAGATGGCATCAAAGATAGTTGAGAGGTTGAATAGGATAGCTGATAACCACAACAGTGACTTCACTCTGGTTATAGAGAGCGGGAGGTATCTGACTGCAGAGTCAACTATACTTGTATCTAAGATAGTGAATACAAAGGAGTATACCAACGATAGGTTCCTGATAGTCGACTCTGGCTACCATATACTGCTTGATGCTGCACTACTTAAGCAGGAGTACCCACAAGAGGTATACCCAGCGAAAGATGATAACTATAGGGATAGCGATGGTAACGATAACAGCAGGTATGGTACAAGGAATGGTAGTAATAATCAACACAGTGCCAACGGTAATGGTAATTACACAGCAACAAGGACACATCTAGTAGGGAGGTTATGTGACACATACGATATCTTCCCAATATCGAAGGCATCGAACTTGAACTATGCGAAGGAGAATAGATACATCATATTCTACAACGTTGGTGCATACTCCATAGTCTTCAACATGCCCTTCCACTGTCAGACAAAGCCTCCTATACTGATGAAGAGAAGTGATGGGAGGCTAGTGGTTGTAAGGAAGCCCACAACGATAGAGCATCTCTTCCTAGAAGAGGGCGGCGATCTGCTATAATAGATCAGTTTATTATTTTTATTTTACTACGATAGGTAGGTATCCCTTAGTATCGAGAGAGATATTCAGCAATTTATATATAATTTTACCATTACTATAAAATGGTTTGAATCTGAGGAAGGCTAGGGCGCACGTCTATGTGAAGGGGAAGGTGCAAGGGGTGTACTTTAGGCAGAATATGCGTAACGTTGCTAGAAGGTATAATGTGTATGGTTGGGTAAGGAACCTGAAGGATGGTAGGGTTGAGGCTGTTTTAGAGGGGGATGAGGATGCTGTACATCAGGTTATAGAGTGGTGCCATATAGGACCTAGTGGTGCTAGAGTGGATGATGTGGATGTAGTGTATGAGGAGTACAAAGGCGAGTTCAACTCATTTGATATTATATACTGATGGGATATGCTATATGCCATACGTACATACATACATGCATACATACATACATATGTAGAGAGGTTAAATACAGAAGATCTATCATTATTAAATGGAGAGAGGGTCACAATAAAAAATTAAATAGCGACTCACGCATGTTCATAAGCCTTCCTTATCATGCCGTACAGATCCTGTAGTTGGTTTATTGAGCGTACGAGTATCCTTGATGGCGGTGCCCTAGACTCTGTCTTTATATTCACCGCTAATATATTCATAGCAGGCTCTATATCCATGAATATCCTCGTATTGAACCCCTTTGAGTAGACTATCCTGTGAGGCCTTATATCCTCTATAACACTTGGTAGGGAGAGTACGTAATCCCTTAGATCCATGAGCATGTTCCTTGCTGGCTCAGACAACCTTGCTAGATGATCGCTTAGACTCAATTTCTCGCTCTTCTCATCCATACTCATAGTATTATTATATATCTAAAGTATAAAAATGTACTGCGTATTATACAGACCAATAATAAATATGTATAGAGAGCACCGGCAGTAGTAGCAATAGATAATAACAATAACAACATAATAGCAATATAATAACGACAGCAAGGATGGTAGTAGCCCCGTTGGTTCCACCATAGAGCATGGACCCCATCTCAGACCCAGCCAGATCCCCCACGTAGACACGACAGCGTGGCCATCTCACCTTAGGGTTGCTCCCTCCCGGACCTCACCCGGTTCGGTGATCGGATGGTGCCCCTATCCCTTCGGACAGGGAGCCCATCTATGACCACCCATCGTGGCGTGGGTTCATACCAGCAGGGTAAGCGGGTATCCATACTCCATGGATTTACCCAACGGTTACTGGTCCCCGCATGTAGCCGGTTTCGGGTATGGGGCACGGCTAGCACCCCGACCCTCCCTACTACCATTATAGTATATACTTGGAGAGTATTTACGTTTTTATCATGGTTTTATCGCATGACTTTGTTCATAGCTGGTTATTATTTCTTATATTTCTTAAATTTTCTACAAAAATAAGTAGAAGATTTATAATATATAATCATATTATTGTATATATGTAAGATAGTCCTATACAGCAAAGCACAACTGTTCAGATTATCTACACATATAATATAATTAGATATTGGAGGGTCTTTCAAACAAAGAGAGGATGATAAGAATAGTGCAATAAAGAGGATACATGCCACCATCAGGTGATAATGATAAGGTTAGCTTGGCTTTGAACCGTTATTAGCATATATTAGATTACTATGGTATGCATTAACATCATGTTATGTATGTATATGAGAATCTAAATCTAAATCTAAATCTAAATGGGAATAGTTTAGATGGCAAGGGATCTTGAGATATCTCTTGAGATACCCTATATATGGATTTAAGTCTAAAATAGCAAGAATGACTATCAACAGCATAAAAATAAGCATTTAGAATTACGGTTAGTGAAGAATGTTCAGTTCGATAAAGTAGATTGGCGCATGCCTATCTAGTCAGATAAGATCTTTAATAGGAAAAGACTTATAGCGAAGATTATAAGGATATTATATATCTTGGGCAGTATATTAGCCAGTGTATATGGACATAATCATATCTACTATAAGGGATGAACCATGTCCAGCTCAAGATCAAGTTCTATTACCGAGAGGTTAAGGCAACATACATCATGGCTGAGTAGGAGGTTTATAGATGTTGTCTCAAGATTCAAAGAGCAGACAGAGCTGAGATCAATTATAAAGACGGTCGATGTAACTAGAGGTATATTATTGCCCAAGGGCGAATATATCATGATTGGTATAGATGGTTCAATGGACTATGATGAAAGGCTTGAGATGCTCCTCTTCTACATATGTGCCTCAGCCTACAGATGCCCTATAACTATTGATGATAACGGGGTACATGTTAACATAAGTAAGACTGAACGTGACTCTAGGATAGCGTTATCATCAGGAATCCCACTATGGCTTGAGGATGTATCCAATGTGCTTGAGGCACTTCCTGCAGAGAGCGACTTTGAATTCGAGCAGAGGTTAAGGAGCATTCCCTTCACTCTAATGACTCTAGGAGAACTATCAATAGCATTAGATGCGCTAGAGTACAAAGATGTTCTTGCTATATTCCTTGATCGTCCTCTCTTTACAACGTTCAACACATCATCGAGGGATCTCAGGCTATTGCTAAAGAAAGAGTCAGCGCTCGTTGGTTTTCCCACTAGTCATGGCAGGTTATCTATGCTAGATATAAAAATAGCATCTATACTTGGAGCTGGTAACCTTTACATTCCTAGAAGAGAGCCATATCTCGTATATGCAGCTATACAGGTTCTGATTAACGCTAGTAAGCGTAGTAATAGCAATAGTGGTGCAGATGAGGGGATTAAGATAGAGACTCTAGCAAAGGAGCTAAGACTTGATGATAAAAGTGTAGAGAAGGTTGTGAAGGAACTGAATTATCTTGATAAGAGGTACGATGGGCAGTTGTTAGAGAAGTGCGCTGATGGATATGGCAATTATGGGAATACATCTATCAGATTGAAGGATGATGTGAGACATTACTGGGAGAGAGTAATGGAAACAGTAGTAGCCATCAGGAGAAGAATCTTTGAGTCAACGGATCAACATCCACTGTATCTTCATGATGACCGTTGGCTCACCTTACTTGATCTTAACGCTATCAACACATTCCTTATATATGAACTACTCGATAAGTCACTTGAAAGGAACATCATGGTAGTGGGAATTGCCAAGGATACCAGTGCAACTGACCTCATTAGGAGCGTTATACCGTTTGCAACCTATAAGGGCATGCTAAGAGGATCTGTTCAACACTATAACAGTGTAAAGAACGATAAACTGCTCCTAACTATGATGGCAGCAATGGATAACAACGTTGAGACCCCATGGCGAACCATAAGCTATGATATCTGTTTCACAACTATGATCAGCGATACGAGAAGCAATTGGGTGCAAGGATCATCCTCTAATATATCACCAACTGCATCACAGGACCAACATGTATTATTCAGAGCAGCTAGGAAGCATATCTTTAGAGAGCGTCTATTCATAAAATCTTACTTCCAATTACGAAGATTTGCTACAGATAATACAGTGCGCTCTCCCGTATTCGTCTATGACCGTTTCTTTAACCCTAAAGTCGATAATCAATATGAGTCGTTGAGTGTATTGGAGCATAGAAGAAACGTGTCGATAGAACCTTACTTTGAGGGTACTAATACCAATCTATTAGATAACCTCATCCTACACATCCTCTCTAAATCAGATAACCCAGAGGTTCTAGAGGCCTTAGGGCACAATCAACTCCTCTACCTTGCTGATAAGGCCGTCAAGGCTGAGATAACATCTATGAGGGGTGCCTTAAGAGGAGTAATGGATATAGAGCTGGATACACTGGCTAGAAGGGAGAGGATCTTCTCAGCATCAAGACGATTCAGGGATATTAGGAAAGAGAGTGAAAAGAGGCGTGAGAGTAAAGATTATCATAAACCTCGTTGATGATTAATTATGGTATCCAATATCAACTATGAGATATTCAATGATATAGGAGGTAGATTTGAGGCTAGGCTTAGAGAGAATAAGATAACAACAACGACCACAAAGATGCGTGAGGGCGATGTTACTCTAACCAATCCTATAGCCATCCTAGATGTAAGGTTTGATTTTGACGTCCTCAATAGATTGCATGAACCATCGTTTGTAGGTATAGAGAGGCGTCTGACGGCTGATGATACAAGCGAGAAGATATACCTGATATATGAGATAGTTACACCAAACCCTATCCACTTCCAGATGCTTGGGATGAATGTTACTATGCCTACAGTGATAAGGAAGGAGTATCTTGAGATCATAGAGAGTAGCTGGGGCAAGAGCGATGATACATGGATAGATGTTGTTGCCGTACCTACCAACTACATGATGAAGATTGTCACTGATAAAGTAGGTGGGATAGAACCGATCTTCAATAGATCTAGACTTGTACCGTTGATTGGTTCTAGGGCGTATCTCCTTTCCAACTATACGGTAAGCAAGTTCCTCTGTATCGAAGGAGGAGTATCGTTAGGCACCATGATAGGCTTCGATATGCCCCTTACAGTGAGCATCGATAACATGATAAGATACCATACTGGTATATTTGGGTTCACAGGATCAGGCAAGTCAAATCTAACCTCATATCTGGTAAGAGAGGCTCTAAGAAGTATAAGCGATTTAGCTGTAGTTATCTTCGATATTGGTGGGGAGTACTCTATACACCTACTCGATCTTATAAGCAATGATGGACTAATATATACAACAGAAGAGTTCAATAATGACCCAGCAAGGTTCATTGCCTCCCAGGTTATCCCTGAGACATTAGAGGAGAGGATCAGTGAATCGACTCTGTTAAGGTATGCTGAGAATATCTTGAACCAGAATAGGGTAAGGAGGATATCCGTTCATACAAACAGCATGTCAATACTCTCTCTAGGATATATCATATCAATACTTAATGATGCGGCTCAGTCAAGTAGAGGAGGAGCATTACGGGCCGGAATAATGCTACAGAAGATCAATGATTATATAAATAAACATAATATCAATACTAATACAGATATAGCAGATATAAAAAGTGAAGATAGAAGATATCTGGTAGATATAATAGGAGAGTACCTCGATAATCCAAATGATAGAACTGCATTGAAGCAAGATCTTCAAGCACTTGTGGAGTATATAAACAAAATAGAAGAGAACAATGTTACAGATGGCAAGGTGTTACAGAATGGTATAAAGGGTGAGGTAACACCTATAGATGCAGGGAAATTGGCATCATGTATACTTCATGATACACCAACGCTTAGCATAGTCTACATACCGAAACCAGATCATGCTAGAAATATTGTATCAATGTTCATTGATAGGCTCTTCTACCTAAAGAAGGTATATGGTTCAAAGAAGAAGGTCCTTATAGTTCTTGATGAAGCCCAAGAATTCATTCCAGATCGTGTAAAGGAAGAAGATGGTTCGTCGAGCTCAAATAGGGCAGTAGAGGCCCTACTGAGACAGGGAAGGAAGTACAGGTTACACTGCTGGTTGAGTACGCAAAGGGTTGCTCATCTTAACGTTAATGCACTACAGCAACTTCATACTTACTTTGTAAGTGTACTGCCCAGATTCTACGATAGAATGGTTATCGCTGATGCCTTCTCATTAAGCTACAACATACTGGAGAGGACCACAGAGCTTGAGACAGGACAATGGTTGTTTGTATCATACAAAGCCACCAAACAGAAGAACGTCCCAGTATTTATCCAGGCAAATAATAATGAAGATATACTGTGTAGCAGATTAAACTATTCTATTAGTTATTAGTGAAGAAGCATATGCTTGTTACCGATCTATATTATAGTAGTATAGCAATAAAAAGAGAGCAACATAATGATAGATGAGTAATTAATATAGATGAGAGGTGTGTCTCCTTTTCACCTAGCAAGATTCTTGCTTCCAAGAAGGGATATTTATAACATTACCCTCTAGAGCGATATTTGGTAAGTCTAGGCAAGTAAGTCCTCTCCAATTATTTGAGATTTTTGGTTTAGAATCGTATTTACTCCTAGCTTATTCCATTATAGACTACCGAGAGCAACTTTTTCTTCTTGTTGTGTATCTGCTGCTTTGTTGCACGATTTAATATATGTATGTATGTAGTCATTTCTTAATGAGCGTGATCTCTTGAATATAAGCAGATTATCTCATAGTATATGCAATATGTTATTGCAGTATATAGATCTACCATTCTCCCATACTCATAGCAAACATTAAGGGATAACGATTATTCATTCAACAAGTACTTCTACTCTACGATCCTCCTCTGGAGCCTATTCCTCAAGTATATTGCTAGCACGTTTAGTGTTAAGAGTATTATCAGTAGTACGATTATACCAGCCGCAGACAATTCTATGAATGCTTGCTGTGGTCTGCTCACCCAGTTGTATATCTGGAGTGGCATAACGGTGAACTCATCAAAGAGCGATAATGGGTCCCTACGTACAAAGATCAATCCACTTATAACCAGTATAGGTGCAGCCTCTCCCATTGCTCTGGATAATGCCAATATAGAACTTGTTAGTGCCGTAGGGATTATCTGGGGTAGAACAACCTTGAATACAACTTGGTACTTCCTTGCGCCTAGGGCATATGCAGCAAGCCTATGTGTTGCTGGAACCATCCTAGCACTCTCTATTGTGGTTACTGTTATCAGAGGGAGTACAAGGAATGCTAATGCTATAGAACCAACTATTATGGATCTACCTAAACCTAGATTGTAGGAGAGGAAGCTTAGCGCAACTAGCCCAAATATAACAGATGGTATGCCTGCAAGGTTAGTTAACGTCGAGTATATTAGTCTAGTCACGATATTGTTACCACCATACTCATTTAGATACAGTCCAGTAGCTATACCCAATGGTAACGCTATAGCAATGGCAAATACTACAGTATAAAGCGAGCCTAGTATTGCTGCCCTCATACCTGCCTCGTTAACATTACTGGATGCATAGTTGAAGAACAGGTTGGCATTCAATCTATCTATACCATTGAGTGTTATGTTGACTAGGAGAACTGTAAGAACCATAACACCTATACATATAGATATAAGTACATAGAACTGTAGACCATACTCTGAGATGACTACACCCTTTCCTTTTATCTTGGACTTCTCAACACCTATTACCTCCTCCTTACTTATACTCATACTCATACCTTTATCTCCCACCTCTTCTTTAGGTAACTTGAAAGCAGGTTCAGTATTGCAACTATTACAAAGAGGTACAATGCTACAGCAAATAGCGATGTATACTCTATAGTGCCTCTAGGGGCATCCCCTGTTGCTGCCTGTGCTATTGCAGATGTCATGGTCATGACACTCTCGAAAGGATTAAGTGTTAGGGTTGGTTTCAGTCCTGCTGCTATTGTAACTATCATCGTCTCTCCAACGGCCCTGCCTATACCAAGTATTACTATAGCAACTATTGCTGAGAGCGTATATGGTATAATTATCCTCATCACTACAGTGCTCTTCCTTGCACCTAAGGCATAACCTGCTGCTTTGAGACTCTGGGGTACTGCATAGAATGCATCCTCGCTTAGGGATGCTATTGTTGGTATTATCATTACACCCATCGCCAGACCTGCTGCCAATGCATTATATGTGGCGAGATCCGGTATGAATGATTGTAGGTTTGGTGTGATGAAGTATAGTGCAAAGTAGCCGTAGACAACAGTTGGTATTCCTGCAAGTATCTCGAGTATTGGCTTAACTATACGCCTAAGCGATGATGATGCGTACTCGCTCAGGAATATAGCTGAACCTATACCAATAGGTATTGCAAGCGAGAGTGCTACTGCTGTTGTGAGTACAGTACCTGCAAGTAATGGAAGGACGCCAAATGACTTATCATCAAAGAATGCTGCCCATCTATCGCCAAAGAGGAACTTATCCATAGGTATATGAAGGAAGAAGCTCCATGACTCTGATATAAGGGAGTATGCTATTATTATTATTGCAAGAGTCGTGAGTAGAGCAGCTACTAATAATGAGTATCTTACTATAATATCTAGTAAAATAGTATTGGTATTTGAAAAAATTAATTTATTTTTCTCATCCTCTCTATCTCCTTTACCTCTAGCCTTCTCTGCACCTTTACTCATTACCATATTTACTCAAGGCCCTCCCTATATATTCTGTTGAATGCTTTATCGTCGTCTGGTGTGTATCTACCTTCCTTTATCAATCTAACAGCATCGTTATAGTACTTCTCACTAAGTGGTATGTAGGCTACCTTCTCTACAGCGCTCTTTGCATTACTTAGATAGAAGATCACGAACTCCTTTAACTCCTGCTTACTCTGAAGCTTATCGTAGTTCACATGTATGAATAATGGTCTTGATAATGGATACTTGCCAGATACTACACTTTTGCTATCGGGGAATACACACTCACCGCCTTTCTCATTGGATACCTTGAGTATCTTGAGCTTATCTTGGGCATGCTCTACATATGCTAATGGTATGTAACCTAGAGCAGATTTATCTCTACTTACACCTGCTACTAGAACGTTATCATCCTCGCTTGGTACGTAATCTGTTCTACTTGCTCTTGCTTTACCAACAACACGCTCAGTAAAGTAATCGAATGTACCAGAATCCGGACCTGCACCATAAAGCCTCATCTCCTCTCTTGGATATGCTGGATTGAGATCACTCCAGTACTTTATACTACTATCTGGCTTCCATATCTCCCTCAACTCCTCAACACTTATGCAATCATTAGGTAAGAGGTTGTTACTTTTGTGCACAACTATGGTTAGACCTTCTAGTGCAACTGGTATCTCAACCCATCTTACATTATTCTCCTTTGCTGTACTCTTCTCTTTATCTGTTATAGGCCTAGATGAATCATTTATATCTGTCTCGCCTATAACAAACCTCTTGAAGCCTCCACCAGTACCAGATATACCGACAGTAACCTTCACATCAGGGTACTTCTTACTGAACTCTTCAGCTATAACCTCCGTTATTGGATATACTGTACTAGATCCATCTATAACTACTGAACCGCTTAACTTCTGCTGCTCTATCTGTGGTGTCTGTGGTGAAGAGGTTGGTGTTGGTGTCTGTGGTGAAGAAGTTGGTGTTGGTGTCTGCTGTGATGTAGTTGGTAGACCAACGGTGCCTATAATCCCGACCACTACTCCTATCACTACTGCTGCTATCACTCCTGCTATCACTATATTTCTGTTCATGAGTGGTGATCATCTAGAGCATGTTATAAACCAATTCCATTTAGATTATTAACCATCCTATAATGTATATAGTATTAAATATTCCAATATAGTTCATATAGGGAAATTATTTTAAATGGCTAAGAGTAGCAATAGCCATGCGGTTATGGAGTCTTGTAAATAAGGAGTATGCAAAGGAAGAAGATATACAGAAGGGCAAAGAGGTTATCACAAAGGATGCGATGAATGGTAATAATAAGATTGTACTTGAAGGTAGGGATATAGGGGTAGCGTATGGTAGCAAGTATGCCATAAAGGAGGTTAACATAAAGATCGTAAGGAATACAATCACAGCAATAATAGGACCATCGGGCTGTGGCAAGAGCACACTACTAAGATGCTTCAACAGGATGAACGATCTTCTAGATGCAAGGATAGAGGGTGATATACTCTTCAATGACTATAACATATACTCCAATGGTGTGAACGTTGCTGAGATAAGGAGGATGATAGGCATGGTATTCCAGAAACCTAATCCCTTCCCTACAAGCATATACAACAACGTTGCCTTTGGTCTAAAGATAAACGGATTCAAAGGAGACATGGAGAGGCAGGTCGAGTATGCGTTAAGGGAGGCAGCATTATGGGATGAGGTAAAGGATAGGTTGAATGATAACGCTTATAGCCTATCAGGGGGGCAGCAGCAGAGGCTATGCATTGCTAGAGCCCTTGCAGTTGAGCCTGAGGTTCTACTCATGGATGAGCCTACAGCCTCTTTGGACCCAATAGCATCAGCGAAGATAGAACAACTCATCACACGCTTAAAGGAGAAGATAACCATAGTTATAGTTACACACAATATACAGCAGGCAGCAAGGGTATCTGATTATGTTAACGTCATGATGGTTGATGATAGTATGATAGGTAGATTGGTGGAGTCTGGTCCCACAAGAGAGGTATTCGAGAGTCCAAAGAGCAAGGTTACAGAGGATTACATAAGCGGCAGATTTGGCTAGTTGTACCAATTATATTATCAATTATCATGGATCATGGTTTGAGAGGGGATGAGGAGGCTGCTGGATGTTGGAATAAGCAGGTTATCTAACCTGCTTCATGATATGTCTAGGATATCACAAGAGTGTGTAGCAATGGCAATAAATGCCTATCTAAGCGATAGGGATGTTGTACAGGAAGTTTACTCAAAGACCAACCAACTTGCAATGTTGAAGGAGGAGGTTAATGATCTTGCCATTGAGTTGATGATAAGGTATCAACCAGTAGCAGCGGATCTAAGATTTATAAGTTCATGTATGGAAATAGCATACGATCTTGTAAGGTTTGGTAGATACGCCTATGATATAGCTCAGATAAGGGAGCAGTTCGGTGATCTTGGAGGGTGTGATAAGAGTATGATAGCATCGATGGCAGAGATGGTGAGTAAGATGCTTAAGGATAGCATAACCGCATTCAACAACAAGGATGAAGGTCTTGCAGAGAGGCTCATAGAGATGGATGATATTGTAGATTCATCATACAGGAATAACCTTAGGAGGATAGTTGGTAGTGAGAAAGATGATGGTATGGATCTAAGGTGTGCTCTATCCTCAGTGTTGGTCATGCGCTACCTTGAGAGGATAGCAGACCATGCAGTGTATATAAGCGAGCTTGTAAGGTACATGGTGAGTGGTGAGAGGGTTAGATGACTGCTTATAATAACTGCTATATATAATAAAGAACTATACATAATAAAGAAATAGGAAGAAATTAAATTAAAATTAAAAGTGTGTTGTTAGCCTATACAGTTAGATAGGCCTTCTCTCCATGCAGTACTATATCCTCTCCAGCCTCTTCCTCCTGTGGTTTCAGTCTTATCGGTGTTACCTTGTTCATTATCTGCATTATTATGTATGTTAATGTGAATACAAATGCAGCAGTTACAACTATGGCAAGTGCCTGTACACCTACAAGGTCTGCTGAGCCATATGCGACTCCTACGAGTTCACCTCCCGTAACCATTGGTGATGCGAAGAGCGCTACACCCATGCTGCCCCATACTCCAGTCATACCGTGTATTGCTATGACATCACATGCATCATCAACCCTTAACTTCTCCTTGAAGAGGAGCACAAAACCATAGAAGACAACTCCAGCAACTGCACCTATAACCACTCCAGCCCATGCCTCTATGAATCCTGCTGCTGGTGTAACGGCTGCTAGACCTGCTATGCACCCGTTTGCTGCAAGGCTAGTACTTGGCTTCTTACTTTTAACCCATCCAGCAAGGAATGTTGTTATGGCACCTGCTGCTGCTGCAAGATTAGTGCTTACTATTGCTGCCACTGCTGCCTCATTTGATGCTAGAGCACTACCTCCATTGAAGCCATTCCATCCGAACCAGAGTAGGAATGCTGCAAGGAACTGGTATGGAACATTATGCTGAGCCATCGTCTCTGCCTTGCCGAACCCTAGCCTTCTACCGAGAGCGAGTGCTGCTGCGAGTGATGCGAACCCTGCTGCTACATGTATAACCATACCTCCAGCCCAGTCTCTTGCACCCATCTGTGCAAGCCAGCCTCCTCCCCATATCCAGTGTGCAACCGGTCCATAAACGAATATCATCCATATGAAGATGAAGACAAGCCAAGGGCCAAAGCGCATCCTCTCTGCTATTCCTCCACTTATCAGTGCTACGGTTATTGCAGCGAACATGCCTTGGAAGAGGAAGAATAGGTAGCCTGGTATAGTTGGTGCATAATCCATTGGTTCTAGTGTAACGCCCTGCAGGAATGCATAATCGAATGTGCCTATCCATCCATGCTCAGATGGTGCAAATGCAAGGCTAAAGCCTATTATGAACCATGCTATTAAGCCTATGGTAGCTGTCTGATAGACCTTCATGAGTATGCCAAGTGCGTTCTTTGCCCTTATCAGCCCTGCCTCGAGGAAGCCTACCCCTCCTATCATGAGGAAGACCATTGCTGTAGAGACTATCATCCATGCTGTGTCTCCTGTGTCTATTGCCATATACCTACTACTTTACATAGTATTTTTAAAGTTTTTTTAAAAAAATAATATAATGATATCCAATAGCTTATCATTGATCTTGCTACTCAGGAATATTCCATAGAGATGATAACCATTTGAATATCTTTTTATATAAGTTATCCTATAATACATACATGAAAAGGTACATTGTTGCTGCACTGGCTACGTTATCTCTACTATCGCTGATACTGACAGATGCGTATGCTTTAGGTGCACCACAGCCCCTCCCAAAGCCTCCAGGTCTGATAGTAACCTATCTTGCTACACTCTTAAGCGTGTTATTCTTCATGTTTATACAGCATCTGGTAAGGAAGAGTTTCTACTCCAAGTACAGGCTAGTACCGTGACCAACTCCCCTTTTATTATCAAAAGCTTATCATTCTAGATAACATTTATAATTATGTTATCATTAGTTAGAGTCATGAAGAGGATAGAGGCTATAGTTAGAACAGAGATAGTACCAGATCTTAAGATACAGCTAGAGAAGTTTGAGATCTATGGGTTGAGCATGCATAACATAACCAGCCCACATATAACCTCGAGGAACGGTGCTGTAGGGAGAGGAGGTGGTATAGGCGAATTCCTTACAAAGATTGAACTCATAGTCAGCGATAGGGATGCAAAGAGAGTTATAGATGCTATAAGTACAGCATCTGGCAGATATAAAGAGCATACAAAGATCTTCGTCTCTACCCTAGAAGAGATAGTCGATGTATCGCATATGCATTCCATAAAGGACCTTGAAGATGTGAGGGATGTGAGTATATCCTATAAGCATGATAGTGGTAGTGGTAGTGGTACTATAACCGATGTTGATGATGGAAGCAATGAGGAGAGGGATTCTACAGATCTACGTATGGATATCAACTCTGCTGAGTATGAGGAGCAGGGAAAGAAGAGTAGATTGGTACCGTTACAGAAGTACACTCTTATGAGAGTACTCAAGTTCTACAATACCAACAAGGATACATTACGATCAGAGTATAGGATAAAGTCCTTCAGTGATTTTGTGAACTTCTGCATACTCGGCTACTTACCGATAATAGAGAGCGAGATAAGGCAACAGAGTATAGAGGGAAGGAGTAAGCTGCTTAGAATCTGATCACATGGCAAGGATTATCATAATGTTAGCATACTGGCAATGGTTTTTATAGTATGAATTCTATTAATACTAACATGAAGAAGGTAGAGGCCATAGTTGCATCTGAGAAGGTAGATATAGTCTATAGAGCATTGAAGCGATATGGTGTAGATAACATATTCATAGTTAATGGGTATGGCAAAGGTCTCTTTCAGAATATAGTGCTAACAGGGGCAAGGGGTACTGGCTCATACAAGCCAGAACTCATGCCAGCATCAAAGATCGAACTCATAGTTGCTGATAGAGAGGTTGAAGATGTGCTAGATATAATTGCAAAGAATGCAGGGATAGGCATAAACGAGGGCCTAGTTGGAAGAGCAGTCATAACTCCTATAGAGCAGGTAAGGAGGCTAGAGAAGACGGTAAAGGTTTGAGTAGATAACGTACGTTTATACGCTATAAATTAGCGCTTATACTGGTTATGGTTACTATTAATACTGGTTAGGATATGCTCCTACTCACTAGTATTATCTGCATCATCTGAGGCTCATCTTTATCAACTCTATAGTTCTATCTACAGCATCTCTAGCCAAAGATTCACTTATACTCTCCATAATATAGCAGCCAACTATCAATACCTTGCTAGTATTATCCTTCACAGATGTTCTTAGGGCATCTCTGTGAGGGAATAAATGTACTACTCCTATACCATCTGCAAGTACCAACTCATTCCCTTTAAGCATGCTAACCCTGCCTGTGATATCAACGAACTCCTCGCCATTCATAGCCCTCCTAAGTATGAGAGCACCTCTAACTGCTGCAAGATCGTATATGCCTATAGGTACAAGCGTCTCTATAGATGCTATATTACCAGCGTCCACTACGTTGTTTATCCTAGGTATGCTTCCTGCCAAGAATCTCCTTGCTAGTGCCTCGCTTGATGGTCTAACCTTTGTGGGATCTATACCTAGCCTCCAGTAAAAGTCCCTGAATGCTCTAACAACGGGATGGTTCTTCAGATCATCCTTATTCAACTGCAGCCTTCTCCTCAATCCATCTATAGCATAGGTATAGTCATAGTCATGCCTTATCCTAACATCCATAGCCTTTGCATAAAGGCCTATCTTGTATGTATCCCTAACCTCCTCTGCTATAGTTATTACTACACTATCATGATCACCTTCATTGCAGCCTATACTCATCCCTATACTTAGATGTAGAGAAGTAAATAATTCTATTCTATTCCATTCTATTCTCTTCTATTCTATTCTCTTCTATTTACTAACCTTAAACTATCTATACTGTACAAGAGTAATGTATATGAGTCTGCTCCATCTCCAACATTTAATTAATACAACCCATCTATAACCAAAAAAATTTTATCTTTGCATTAAGCGAATAAGAGTATGCAGCCACAGAGTGATGAACCTAACAGGTATGAGTACTCTAGAGGCATACTCGTCTATAAGATCATCTTCTATATCTGCGCTGCAATAATGTTGAGCATAACTGTATATGCCATCGCTGAGAGCCTTAGAGAGTACCTTGCAAGTGGGAGCGTAGTTATAGGCGAGGTTCTCGTGAGTACTGAGGTACCATTCAAGGGCTTCGCAAAGCTTGTAACCTATCTCATGGTCTCCTCTATAGTAGGCTGGTACTGTGTAACGAAGATAGGGAGGGAGAAGACTAGGAACATCTCTGCTAAGAGTAGAGCGATCCTCAAGTTGATAGCATTATCAATAGCAGTAGTCTCCTTGTATGAGTTTATATACAACTTTGTAGTATGGAATGCTCTCATGACTGCAGATGCTATTAGTGGGATAATAAGGATAGATGTTCTAAACATCCCTTACCCTAATCCAAAGACGCCTTGGAGCCTGGTATTCGCTACAAAGATGTTCCTCGCTGCATTCGTTATCAGTGCACATGCGTTCTACCTTATGGCTAGGGATGAGAGGAGAGTATCTGATAGGTTAGATGAATAGAACAGGTTGGCCATAGCCACATTTAAATAACCACAATCCCACTATATCTCTATGCCATATACATCAGAAGGGGAAGGGTATGAGTACGAGGATGTTGAATCATTGCTTAATAAGCCCGTTGAGTATGTACTAACTACTAACGTAGTCACACTTGAAGGGAATATGAGCGCTGCCGATGCTGCTTCTATAATGAAGGAGAGGAACTCTAGGAGTGTACTTGTAACACACAATGGTGAGGCCATAGGTATAGTGACAAAGACAGATATACTCTTCAGGGTCATGGCTCAAGGCAAGAACCCCAACAAGGTTAGGCTTAGGGAGATAATGAGCTCACCAATTATAACAATATCTCCAAAGACAAGTATAAGCGATGCCTTGGCAGTTATGGAGAAGCATGTGTTGAGGCAGGTTGTGGTCAGTTCTGGCCCAACAGTCATAGGCATGGTTACCAGAGAGGGCCTGTTTGAGAGGATACACAAGGCAAGCATGATCACAACGCAGACCGCATTGAAGGGTACTCCTGTATGCATAATAAACCCAAAGGCCATAGCATATGTTAAGGAGGCTATCGAGGCAAAACTATCATGCCCATACTGTGGTTCGCCATTCGATGACAAGAATGCCTTATCAAAACACATAGATAGATTGCATATAGGCTCTGGTGTACTTGAAGGGGATGTTAGGAGGATAGTTGAGTGATAACCATAACCATTATAGAGCCATGCTTACTGATCGCATTAAATGCTAGTGGTTGAATATACTTCATACTACTTATATAGCCTTAATCACCCTACTAATTATCAAGACTACATGGTATGTTTATAGATAATATATAATGATAGATAATATACATGGTTCATAACCTCGATCCATATTCTATCCTCTTCCTCCAATCCTATCATACACCTCTGCCATGTGAACTAATCTTGTAGATTATTCCAATCATTACTGCTACGCCTATATATGCTGCTATATGCTGCTGATCTCTACTTGTGCTGTTTTGTACGTTTCTGTCTAGCCATCTGTCTAGCATCCATTCTTATAGAGGATAAGTATCGTAATAGATAGATAGATAGTGTCTGTACAAACTGTATATTAGTTGCTCCTTACAAGTAGAGAGTAGCATTCTTCGTACCGTTAGTATAAGATGGAGGTACGATCTCCAATGTACGCTATACGCCTGTTCTTCTGATAGCATCTGATTGGGTTGGGCCGATTCAGGGTATACCTGCAACCTCATATAATAAAGAATAAAAGTTATGATGAAGCGTAGTATGCATGAGCGATGATATGCTAGAGGGTAAGGTAGGCAGGTTATACGTTGTTGGTATAGGTCCAGGATATGAGGAGCATATGACCTTTAGAGCAAGGCAGTGCATTAGGGATAGCAAGATAGTGATAGGGTATGAGACATACATAGATCTGATAAGGCATATGCTGGATGGCAAAGAGGTTTATGCATATGCAATGACTCAAGAGGTTGATAGAGCTACTCATGCGATAGAGTTGGCAAGCAAGGGTAATACAGTCTCCCTAGTCTCTAGTGGGGATCCAGGGATATACGGTATGGCCGGTCTTGTATATGAGGTGCTGGCAGAGCGCAACTGGGATGGGATAAACCCGTATGTTGAGGTTGTGCCAGGTGTATCAGCACTTAATGCATCTGCAGCGCTGGTAGGTTCTCCCTTGATGGCAGATTTTGCAGTAGTTAGTATGAGCGACCTGCTTGTACCATGGGATATAATAGTGAAGAGAGTAGAGGCTGCAGCACAGGGTGACTTTGTGATAGTCATCTACAATCCTCAGAGCAAGAAGAGGGTTCACCAGCTTAGAGATACTAGAGATATACTCCTCAAGTATAGGAGCGCAAGAACCCCAGTTGCAATAGTCAAGTCTGCATACAGGGATTCACAGAGTATAGTGCTTACGGATCTTGAGCATATGCTTGAGTACCAAGACCATCTTGGGATGCTGAGCACTATAATAATAGGGAACTCATCCACATTCATCTACAAAGGGCTCATGATAAACCCTAGAGGGTACAAGAGCAAGTACGAACTTGTAAAAGTATAGGAGTATAGTTGAAAGATAGAGAGAGGGATAGAGAGATATAACCAGCATGGATAGGATGGGTATGAGTCATAACCATGGCTCTGATAGATTAGAGTTTGGAATACTCCTCCCCCAGGGTTGGATAGACGATCTCAATGGGTTGAGGTTTGAATACATAAAGGGGTTTGCCCTGATGGCAGAGAGTCTAGGCTTCGACTCGCTATGGGCGTATGATCACTTCATCCCATACAGGGAGTACAGACCGTTCATAGGCAAGCCGATGCTTGAGTGCTGGACACTACTCTCTGCAATAGCTGCAGTGACATCAAAGGTTAGGATAGGGCAGGTTGTTACATGCAACTCATACAGGAACCCTGCCCTTCTTGCAAAGATGGCATCTACTCTAGATTACATAAGCAATGGTAGGCTTGAGTTTGGTATAGGGGCTGGGTGGTATGAGGAGGAGTATATATCGTATGGCTATACATTCCCAAGAGCTAGAGCAAGGGTGGAGCAGTTGGATGAGGCACTCAGTATAGTAAAGTCTATGTGGGTAGATGAGTCGAGTACATTCCATGGCAGATACTATAATGTTAGTGGTGCTGTAAACTACCCAAAGCCTCTACAGAGGCCTCATCCCCCGATAATGGTTGGAGGCTCTGGCAGGCTCTTACTCAAGGTTGCTGCAAAGCATGCAGATATATACAACTGCCCATTTGTAGACGTGGATGAGTTAACTGATAAACTGAGGATACTCAAAGAGCATTGCACGAACATCAAGAGGGATTATAACACTATAGTCAAGTCATTGCTTATGAGGGTGATAATAGCAGATAGACATGAAGAGTTGATCGATAAGATTAGGGTAGTGAAGAGGAGTGATGAGAGTATAGATGGGTTCATTGCAAGGAATAAGGGTTCAACCATCATAGGTACACCAGATGATGTTGCAAGGGAACTTCAAGGCTATACTGCTATAGGTGTTAGACACTTCATCCTCCATCCACTTCCAGTAGGGGAGGATCTTGAATCACTGAGGCTTCTCATCGGTGCATGTAAGAGAGTATAATCTAACAACGAAGGATCTAATCTAATCTAATCTTGTAAGGCTATATATGTAGAAGAGTGTAATATTCTTTCATGGTTACTTTCATGGTTACTCCCTTGAAAGGTGTGGTTACTACAATCATATACCGATGGATGACTAGTGATATACCATCCAAGCAGTAGTACTAAACATGCCCAGGGTGAGAAGATGGGTTTGTCAGTAGTTCTTAGATAGTTAACTTTATATATCATTTCTTACCATTTATTTGCGTGGCAGAAGGAGGATACCTGCGAGCGAGGCAGCTTACAGGAAGGATATGCCCGATATGTGGCGAATTGAGTAGAGTAAGCCGAATGGGCATACATTTAAGTGTAGATGCAGTTTCCAAGCGGATAGACATTTAGTTGCTGCTTGGAATATAGCTGTAAAAGCAAAAGCAGAAGCAGAAGGAGAGTATAAAGAAGTGAATACAACTTTTCATAATATCAAGATCTAGACTCTGCACGCTTTATCGCTAGTATAGCACTCCTCAGGAGTGATACCATGAGCATAACCTCTTTGGATGTAGCCATGCTTCTGCCAATAACCCTTCTTATTGCACTCTCTATCATGGGTACCCTATATGCCCTTGTATTTGCTACTCTTGCAAGTTCTACAGCATATCTGATGAGTAGATCTATCTCCTCCCTGCTTGCATACTCTACTCTATGTGTGCTTGAATCCCTAAATATCTCGTAGAGGATTATTGCTAGTGCATGGGATATGTTCAATGCTTTGTAATCCGTTGGTGTGTTTATGCTTACCACAACATCACATCTAGCAAGTTCCTCATTTGTTAGCCCTGTAGACTCTCTACCGAGGAGGAGGCATGCCTTATCCTTGCCTCTTACAATACCTGCTAGCATGCTAGCATCTACCGCATCCCTTATTATGTTGCTCCTATCCCTACTTGCTATGGATGTGCTTCCTACTATGATATCAAAGTCCATCTTGAGGATATCCTCAAATTGTACCCTCCTTGCTCTATCCACTATGCTAGCAGCATGTGCAGCAAAGACCCTAGCCTTTGCTAGATCAACCTTCGGCTCTATCAGCAGCAACTCCTCGAGCCCAAAGTTCATCATAAGCCTTGCTATATGACCAACATTAACCTCATATACAGGCTCACAGACCGCTATGCTTATCTTCACAGCATATATATCTAGATAGGGTCTTATCTGCATATGGAGAGGTATGCTCTAATCAATGGGTACAGGATAAGGTACATCGAGGAGGGTTCTGGTCCTACTCTCATACTTGTACATGGGCTTGGAGGCTCTGCAGAGAGTTGGACCAACAACATACCTACCTTGGCTAAGGATAATCATATATACGCGCTAGATATGCTAGGCTTTGGTAGGAGTGATAAGCCAAGGATCGATTATACCATAGACCTCTTCGTAGATATGCTCAAGGGGTTAGTGGATACACTTGCGGTAGATAAGGCTAGTATAGTAGGCTCATCGCTTGGAGGGCAGATAGCTGCTGAGTATGCTCTAAAGTATACAGAGAGTGTAGATAGACTCATCCTTGTTGCACCAGCAGGGTTCACACCAAAGAGGTTCAAGGGCACTAGTGCACTACGCAACTACACAAGGATATTCAGTGCAAAGAGTAAGGATGGATTGAAGCATCTATTGGAGAGGGTCCATGGCACCAGTACCAATATCAGTGTAAGTGATGAGTACATCGATTGGATGTACGAGTATATAAGGATGGATAATGCAAAGCGTGCATTCATCTCAGCATTGAGGAACAGTGCAAAGGCAGAGAGGTTGGGTAGGAGGTTCAAGAAGGCTTTAGAGTCAGGGAGTATAAAGGCATTGGTGCTCTGGGGCAAGGATGATAGGATAATCCCTGTAAGGTATGCTGAGCAGTTCATAGATATGCCAAACTGTAGGCTAATCCTGCTTGAGAACTGTGGGCATAGACCCCATGTTGAGGTTAGCGATGTATTCAATGAGTATGTGAGGTTCTTCCTGAAGCAGAGGGATTAGTTAGCCCTAACCTTAGCCCTAGCCTTAGCAGTTACAAAGCAGTTCTTACACAAGTATTTAGATTAACTCAAACTAGTAGTTTATGGGATATAGTAGCTGATAGGGTACAGAGACAGACAGCTAGATAGAGATAGATAGAGAGATAGGTAGAGATAGAGATAGGTAGAGATTAGCATCATTAGCCGGTGATTGCATCACTTTAGCATGGATGATAGCAATAGCCAATGGCAATGGGAGGCGCAGTATATACTATACAAGTGTATATACTATACCATCTACCCATAGTGATGAACAAACTTATACGCTCCTAAATAAAGATTGTATCAGAAGCCCTTTACACCTTTAGCCAGCTCCATCTGCCTATGCATCTCTGATAATGCACATCCAGCACCCATATCCTGCTGTTGAGGCTTGCCTCTCCTCAGCAAACCTCTATAGAGTCCTTCCTCTAACCTCTTCCCTACCCTCTTCTCCCACTCCTCCACAGGTATACCATACTTCTTCTGCACCCTATCTCTATACCACTCTGGTATAACGTTGAATGCGCAGAATGGTATTATCCTGAGGTCTGGTGTTAGATAGTGTATATCGCATCTCTGCAGCCTTTCAAGGTCCTCGTTGTACTTATCCTGGAAGTGCATCATGCCTAGGAAGAGGCTCCTCACATGCCATGAACCAACACTATCGAAGTTCCTCTTGAGTAGTATGCTTGCGAACATCTTCGCTAGATCAACGCCCTTTGGCTGCTTCTTCCTGTCTATGAATGTGTTGAGCTTGCTAACAACCTCAACCATGCTTGTATACCTATTCTTACCAGACCTGATCTCCTCTGCCTTCTCCTCAAAGTACTCCAACAACCCTCTTATATCAACGAACGAGGTTAATGGTACCAACTTCCTACTCTCAGAATCCTCGAAGACGTAGGTGCCAGCACCGCATGCAAAGTGTATGCTCAACTCGTACTTTGGCTTCTTACTGAACTGTTCTATAACATCAGTTAATGGCATGCAACTGGGTACAGGGAACCAGGCATCCTTGGGTATCTCGCCATTGGTCTGCTCCTCGATCCTCTCTATGCAGTCTGGTATGGTTATCCTATACTTCTCCCTCTCCTTCTTCGTCATCCTCCCTGTCAGTGATACAGGTTGGAAGTTGACACCATGCACAACATCTATGTTCTTCTGAGCATATCTGATTATATCCCCCAACTCATGATCGTTAACCGATTTGATCACTGTAGGAACGAAGACTATGGTCATGCCAACCTTCCTTGCATTCTCAAGCACATATGGAACCTCCCAGTGGTTCTTTGGATTTGTTCTAGGGGTAACACCATCAAAGCTCAGGTAGAGGTTGTTCACACCAGCCTCCCTTATCTGGCGCATCAACTCTATATCCATTGCAAGCTTTATACCATTGGTATTCATCTGTATATGATCTATGCCCTCCTCCCTTATCGTCTTTATAACATCTACGATATCCTCTCTGAGCATTGGCTCCCCTCCAGTTATCTGCAATGAGTTGCCTGGGATAGGCCTCTCAGCCTTGAGCATCTTAGCCATTGCTCTAACCTGATCTAGAGTAGGCTCGTAAAGGTATGAGCCCTCTAAACCCTTCTTAACGTAGAAGAAGCAGTACCAGCATGTGAGATCGCATCTATTCGTGACTATCATGTTTGCTAGACCTGAGTGGCTAAGATGATTTGTGCATAGACCACAGTTCATTGGGCATGCACACTTATCTATACCAACATTTGCTGTACTAGCATCTATCCCCTTACCGTCCCTCCAGTATGTGCTGAACCTCTTGTACATCTCGTATGAGCCGAAGTAGAGTTCCTCAACCTCCCCATGATTTGGGCATGTCTTCCTCATGTATACCTTGCCATCCCTCTCGAAGATCTCTGCATCGAGTATCATGTTACAGTCTGGGCATATGCTCTGTGTATACCTTATCGTCTTGCCCTTACCCTGTCCTTCTCTCTTTGTTAGAGATGTTATCTGTATCAGATCCATCATTGATAGCATCATCTACCCTATACGATATAAGCGTATCTAAAGTAAACATAAGGTGAATTGTATGCTTGCAGGCTCTAAATACATACATGCATACATACATGCATAAATTAAATACCACATGCTCTTAGAAGAGGGAGAAGAGATGATAAGTGAGAAGGCAAGGAGAGCCATGGAGAGTATAGGATTAACTAGTTACGAGATAAGGGCTTATACTACGCTCCTCGTTGATGGTGCCCTTACAGCACAGGAACTAAGCATGAGATCTGGAGTACCATATAGCAAGATATATGAGGTTCTAGGCAAGTTGGAGGAGAAGGGTTGGATAGAGTCTGATGGCTCAAGACCAACAAAGTTCTATCCAAGGTCACCTGCAACTGCACTAGAGGCTATGAGGGTGCGTATGGAGAGCGAGATGAGGGATGCGGAATCTACAATAGTTGGGGAGTTGATGCCACTCTACGATAAGAGTGGGGCGAAGGAGAAGCCAGAGATATGGGTGCTTAGAGGGCTACATAATATACTTGGAAAGGTTAGGGAGATTATACTAGGATGTGAGAAGGAGTTGCTTGTTGCACTACCATCTATAGCTGAGGGCATGAGTAGACAGATGCAGCCATTGCTTAGACAGTTGAGGGAGAAGGGTGTTAGGATAACTATACTTGCGAGTGAGAGCACTAACAGCGAAGTTATAAAGGCTTTGAGTAGGGTAGCAGATGTAAGGCTTAAGGATAGCATGTTTGGAGGAGGGGTTATAAGCGATAGTAGGCAAGTGATACTTCTTCTGGCGAGTGAGAGGATGGGTAATGAGCCATTGGCGATACTTGCTGAGCATACAGGCCTTGCAGGGTTTGCAAGGGAGTACTTCAACTATCTCTGGAAGGATGCAAGGGAGATAGATCATGGTTAGGTAGTGCAATATAAATATAGTGTATATAGTATAGTAGTTAGGTATAGTGTAGCAAAACATAATGTAGCAAAGCATAATATAAGTATGCTAAGGCTATCCACTATTCCTGCAATGCTGTTATGAGAATCCATCTAGAAATGAGATGAGTAACGTACAGACGTTAGATGGTGAGGCTTCTAACCACTTAGAGCATCCCTTACCCTATTCACTATAGTGATATCCTTCAAACGGTAGAAGATGTATCTGCCTACCCTCTCGCCATCTATTATCCCTTTAACCTTTAACCTCTCTATATGGTAATTTATTGTGGTCTTTGCCTTCTTCAGAGATTTGGTCAATCCATCAAGTGTTACAGTACCATACTTCAGTATCATGATGAGTATCTCTTTACATACCCTACTCCTTATACACTCTATGATATCTGCCTGTAAATCATCGATATCGTTTGTATAGTATCTACTCATCCTTGCTGAGCGTACAATCCTTATACTCCCTTCTCTCTCAAGCCTCGTAAGATGGTATGTTAGTGTACCATATGACAACCCTGTAAGTCTCTTAAGCTCCATGTACCTTATCCCTTGGTTATTCTTTATAATGTTCAGCACTATATACCTATTATCTACCTTTATAGTAGGAAGTGGTTTATTTCTGCTAATTTCTCTCCCATTCATATAGGAAATGATTACATACATGGATATTAGTATTCACGATTATTCTCAACGCTGATTATCAATAATGACAATATATAAATAATTGAGTACGAACGTTATTCTAGTACAGTACTAGCATAATTCCACAAAATTTAATATAAATATTCCAGATATATTAATCATGAGGTATACGGTATACGTGCTTGGTATAGTAGTAGCAGTGCTTGCAGTAGTAGCAACAGTACAGGTCTCACAACAGCAGCAACATGGTGCAGAGGAACATGGAGCAGGTACAATACCCATGCATCCTATAAGCCATGGAGGTCCAACCATAGTGGTACATATAACAAGTGGGGATCCAAAGGATGCAAGGCATATGCTCAGTGCTGAGATGGGTGTAAGGATGGCACTAGCGATGCAACAGCAAGGCAAGGATGTGATAGTCTTCCTTGACTCATATGGCACTATGCTTGCACCAAGGAACCCTACAGATAGCAAGTTGAAGGCACTGAACTCAGATCTGCAACAGTTCGCAATGCAGGGAGGTAGAGTCATAGTATGTCCACACTGTTATCAGGTGTTAGGCAACAAGGCTGAGGATCTTACACCAGGATTCGAGTGGGCTGGTCCCGGGAAGATGTCCAAGGTATGGAGTGGGCACGTGATAGTGATAGACTATTAAAACAGATAGGCTGCTCCCATAATCCTCTTCATTCATCCCTTTTCTTTATTTTTTATTTGATCTGCATCTATCTAACCTCACAATTCTCTGTTAAAACTAATATACTAATCATTAGTAATAATCTATAAATGATGGAGAAGGAGGAGGCGCTCTTCATAGAGACTGCAGAGAGGGAACATATAGAGATGTATCTAAAGGCTATATGGATGCTTAATGAGAGAGGAGAGGAGGCAAAGGTGAGCATCATAGCAAGGGTATTGAACATAAAGCAGCCTAGCGTAGTTCAGATGCTTAGGAAGTTGCACAAACGGGGTTATGTTGTGTACAGCAATGGCAAGGCAGAGTTGACAGATAAGGGTAGCGAGATTGGTAGACAGATGGTTAGGAATAGTAGACTATTAGAGGTTCTAATGAAGAACACATTGAAGATAGATCTGGATGAGGAGATGGTCTGTGGCATGGAGCACCATATGAGCAGGAGGTTTGCGGATGCTATATGTACCCTACTCAACCATCCAAGGATATGCCCCCATGGCTATGTTATACCTGAAGGTGAATGTTGTAAAAATAATAAGGTTAACTAACTTAGTCTAGTCAACTTTAGTCTCAGCTCTGCAAGCTCTTGGCTGTTCAACCTAACATAGTTCCCACCAGCCCTCTCTATAACTATATAACCAGACTTTACCTCGCTTGGATACACCTTTATGTATGCCCCATCACTCCTAGTGAACTCATACCTTCTTCCAGACGATGCTCTATCTATTGCAACTATGAACTCTGCAACATCCTTTGCCGATGGTATAGCCACTCCTCCCCCTCCTCCAGTTGGTAGAGTGCCTCCCCTTGCACCTCCCTCATCGCTACTCCTTATAACCCATCCATTACCATCCAGTTTAGTTACGTTCACAGCCATGTATTGCACACACAGAAGGAAAGTTATAAAGTTTTTCGTATCTGTATATTGATTATATTAAAGGGTATACCATATGCCTCTCCATATCATGGTTCTATCACTTCTAGTATCTATCTGCTGAGGATGAGGTGTAGTGTAACATAGTATAATGTAGTATAATGTGGTTAGTAATACTTATGATGACCTTCTACATTCAATTCATCATGCCCCTGCTGAAGGAGAGGGCATTGCTCATATTTGAGGAGGATGTTATAGATGTAGGAGTACTGAAGACTCTGAGGGCAAGGATAGTCACACAGATGCTCCCTCCCTACAGATACGATGGTATGCTCACTATAGATGGTGAGCTACTACTCTTCGATGGTAGAGATATCCTGAATGGTGATAGACTTTGGCTTAGCATATCGGTTAGGAGTATGGTAGATGTGCATATAGGCTTTGATGACGTATATATAGGCAGGGATAGCAAAGGCAAGAGATATCAGTTGAACCCTATAAGGATAAAGTACGTTGGTGACTCTACATCTGATAAGCCAACTACACTCTACATCTTCCCTGAGTATAAAGGGTTGTTCAGGGCAAACAGTAGCGAGGAGGTGTACAAGATCATCATGGATCTGAAGGCTAGAGTGATGGATGGTACTAGTAGTAGTAAGCACTAACAGTAGTAGCAATAATGAAGTATCAGCAATCATGAAAGGTTTTATCTGACCTTGCTGCAGTATTAAAGGGCATACAATGATGAGCAAGCCCTGCTGAGAGAGTGATGAGGATCTTGAGTACTGAGTTGCCCCTCGCCAACTCAACTAAATAAGATTATAAATAGAGTAGTGTAATCAACTAATGAATTGGTAACTATAGAGACCACAGCAAGTCTAGAGAGCTTCAGGAGGTTCCTTATAGTAAGCACTTGCAAGTCTTTTATGCCAGAGAGTTACATGAGAGATCCAGAGGTATTCCCTGAGAGGGAGAATAGTCCAGGCACCATATATGTTGAGGCAGCAGACAAGGTTACCCTGAAGAAGATCGGAGATATAACATTTGTAAATGCAAAGGATATACTTGGTATAATATACTCTAGCAAGAGTGGCAACACAAGGCTTATGTGGAGGCAGATAAGGAGGAGGATAGGTAAGGTCACTGGTACAGCATCTGCCAATGCCCTAGTCAACCTAGTTGAGAGCGGTGTTCTAACAAAGGAATGGGTTGATGAGTATCTAAGCAAGAGTGGGATGATGAAGGAGGGGGAGGGTAATAGTGAGGCTAGTGATAAGAGCGCTAGTAGTAGCAATAAGAGTGCAGATGTAAGTACAGAGGATGAGAGAGAGGAAGGGCAGGAAGCACGTATGAGCCTATGACTAAGTGTAAAAAGATGGGCGTTGTTATATTGGAGATACAGCCAGTGCAGTCAGTAGTTGTAGACGGCTATTTGATAGGTGAACCTCTACTCGTGCCCTCTCCCTTCTCGCCTACCTTCTTTCTTTCTTCTTGCCTCTCCTTCCTCGCAATACTCAAGATATATGATGCTAGTCCTATATATGCTCCTTGCATAATCTGTGTTGCTATACCAAATTCATTTATGGGTAATGCTCTCTCTGTTACTGGGTTTGGGAATCTAGTTATAGTCCATAGTGCAATCAATGCAGCGTTACCACCAATACCTATGTAGAGCCAGTAACTTGGCCATCGCTTGATCGATGGTATGATCCAGAATAACTGAGCAACTCCTGCTACCAAGAATAGTATCGCTGCAGGGAAGAACCTATCCCATAGCATAGGTGCCATCACCAGATGTATAATCCCTGCTACCCCTATGGTTGCTGCTGATGCGTAATATACTATCTTGCCCATACTGTACTGTTACATTAAGATATATTTCAATTTTGTGGTGTATCACTCTAATCATTGAATTGACGATTCTGATAATTATAATATTATTTGTTATACCATGTATTTTTTAACTAGGGCTATCCATCTACCCCAGTCTACATGCTTATACTCAACCGGATCGGCAACTGGATACCTTATCCAGGATCTTACTACTGTGAAGGTGTAACTCTTACTATTACCATAATCATCCCTGAATACCAGATTCAAAGTACTCCCATAGCGTTTCTCTTCATAACTCATATCAATTATATTCTCTAATGGTATGTTAAGGTTCTTCGTTTTGTAACTCTCAAGATCACTGTAGAGCATATCTAGCGTATAAGCCTTGGATAACCTAACAGGGTCTCTCGATCTATGTAGTTCTTTAACCTGTGCATCAACCTCCCTCTTCCATACATCCACACTCATACCTGTCCTTGAGATGAATGCTACCCTCTTACTTGTAAGTACAAGTATCCCTTCTCTACCCCGCTTCATGAACCCCTGCTCGCCTCCCCATACAGAGTATAGTGTAGAGAGTATCCTCTCCTCTCCTCCACCATCCATACCCTGTTATACTCTGATAGGGTTATTAAATAGACTGTTGCAACGGTTTAATAGGTGAATTCTAGATCCGTTTAACCTATATACGTTATTGGCTGAAGAATATTCTAATAATGGTTTATTATATTATATATTCCTATATCCATTCCATCGTCTGCTTTATAAATGATTAATAAATATATCTAGCATCGTCTTGCAAATATATGATAATATCAAGGATTAAGAAAGTAATCAAATTTAGCAGTTATCTTCAAATTATCTACAAAATATTTTTATCATATGATTACCAAATGGTAATATGCGCAGTACTCTAGTAATGGCAGCAATAGTTGCATTAATGGTAGCATTTACTGTAACAGAGCAACTTGCATTTGCTGCACATGGGAGAGAGGTTAAACCAAACGATAATGGAAGCATACCGTTCGTAGAGCCAGATCAGAACCCACATGAATGCTGGACACCTGAAGGAGATCCATGCCCAATAGATAGAGGGGATACAGCGTGGATGCTAACTGCGAGTGCTCTAGTGCTCTTCATGACCCCTGGAGTAGCCTTCTTCTATGGAGGATTGGCAAGGAGCAAGAATGTAGTCTCTACAATAGGGATGTGCTTCATAGTTATAGGAATAATAAGTGTCCAATGGGTACTCTACGGCTACAGTCTAGCGTTTGGACCACCAACTGAAGGTGTACACAACTTCGTTGGAGACTTTTCATATGCATTGCTTAACGGTGTATCGCACGAGGCACCCCTAGGCGACTATGAGTCTGGTACATGGATGAGTATACCACACCAGACATTCATGATATTCCAAGCAATGTTCGCAATAATAACCCCAGCGCTGATAGTTGGAGGTTTGATTGATAGGATAAAGTTCAGTGCATTCGTGATATTCATAGTGTTGTGGGCAACATTCGTGTACGATCCAGTAGCACACTGGGTATGGGGTGGTGGCTTCCTCATGGATCTAGGAGCATTGGACTATGCTGGAGGGACTGTAGTACACATAACATCTGGCTGGAGTGCGCTTGCTGGTGCGCTGATACTGGGGAGGAGGATAGGTTATGGTAAGGTAGCAATGGAGAGTCATAACGTGCCAATGGTTGTTCTAGGGGCATCTATACTCTGGTTTGGATGGTTCGGGTTCAACGCTGGTAGTGGTTTAGCAGCAGATGGTAGAGATACTAGTGCATTTGTGGTTACAAATACAGCAACTGCGATGGCCTCTCTTGCATGGGTATTCATGAGCTGGGCGCATACAGGTAAGCCAAGCATAGTTGGTGCTGCAAGTGGAGCAGTGGCAGGTTTAGTTGCTATAACCCCAGCCTCAGGCTTCGTAGGGATCATGGGTGCCATAATAATAGGACTTGCAGCAGGGATAATATGCTATGCATGTGTAGTCTTCAAGAATAGGAGGAGATGGGACGATGCACTGGATGTATGGGGAATACATGGTATGGGTGGTACTGCAGGTGCCATATTGACGGGTGTACTTGCAAATGAGCATATAGGCGGTGTTGCTGGTGGATGGGAGGGTAACTATATGCAGATAGCCATAAATGCTCTAGGCGCTGGTGTCAGCATAGCATACGCATTCGGCTTAACACTGCTAATACTGAAGGTTATGGATATAGTATGGCCTGGAGGGATAAGGGTTACACCAAGGGAGGAGGAGATCGGTCTAGATATAGCACAGCATGGAGAGAAGGCATACGCAACTGCATAGGCATAGCAAGAGCCTTACAGAGATAGAAGAGAAGGTTACATAATACCTTCTTCCTTTATTTTCTATAATATCTATCCCTATCCATATACACCATCTCATCTAACCAGACTTAAATATTCCCGATGTGAGATATATGTATGGGATGGTATGGGGTTGTATGGGTTGATATGGGATGGTAAGTAAAAGGATACTGATAGAGTTGAGTATATTATCCATGATAGTACTTACATTGTTTGAGATAGTCCTACTTACTAGTAACTCACCATCGATATTTAGACTAGTGTACATGACTGTCCCTATGCTTACAGTACCTATAGTGCTAGCGGTTGTATGGAAGAGATCTTTTGCTACAGTTATAATGGCTATAGGAGTACTATGCATACTTGGCTCTATGATCCTCTTACCTTATATGCTCTCCATAGGGAGTATAGAAGAGGATAGATTCTACGTAATATCACTCAGATCATTCCTATTGGGCATAGCAATGGTTGTAATAAGCATGATCATGGTGTACAGACCAGAGTTGCTCTATGTCAAGAATAGGCCAAGGGATGATGGTGAAGGAGAAGATAGTATAAAGGTATGGGATGGTAAGAGTAGTGATGGTAGGGGTGGTGGTAGGATGGTTAATGGTACATTACTCATACCATTACGTAAGCTGCTTAATGATAGAGAGATCATGCTTCTATCAGTGTATAGGTATATAGTTGTGATTATAGATGGTAAGACATACTTGGTATCTCCAGATGATTACGTGCCTATAGGCAGTGTGGTGGTTAGGAGGGATGGTATGTTTATGGGAGTGCGCAAGGCGTTATAGTAATAGGTTAGAGCACTTGATGATATAATATATACATAAAGAGGAAGAGTGAGAGGAAAGAAATGGGTGACTAGTAGTTACTGCTAACTACAGCCTTCTATACCTTCTCCTCTTCTCTCTCTTCTCCCTTTGTACCTCTACTGATCCCTTCCCTACCCCTAGATGCTCTTATACTGAACCATATTGCTGTAGATACCGCAAAGGTACCAGCCATAGTATACATATGTGCTATGAACGCCTCAGCCATTACAAATATTATGGTATCTAGATATATTAGATTTAGTTAGTATATGATATATCCTCACGATACTTTTCTACTTTCGCTAGATATGATAAATATCCATAATATTCTATAAATAGATATTATCATATCAAGAGTCATGATGGGGCCGCGGGGATTTGAACCCCGGACCGCCAGCGCTCCAGCACTTTGAGCATGGTCCCCAGGCTCACCACCATTACTGCCATCTACCCATCCAGCCATATCATAGTTCTGGTATCCTAGACCAAGCTCTCCGCCAGCATGCATATCAATGCATACTGTAGACGACGGCCCCTCCTTATCCCTCTACCTACAACTCTATTTATAAAATTTTAAATCGAGTAGGGCAAGGAGTTCATTGAACCTCTCTCTATTCATCTCTAACCTGTACCTCCTCAAGGCATCGATCGCCTCATCCCTTCTAGCATATAGATTGAGTATATCTACCAATACTCTACTGCCCCTTCCAAATAAGATGTAACTTACTGCAGATGTTACGTTCGCTACCCTTCTAGTTGTGCTTGAACTCTCAAAGTCTATTATGTATGGTGCTCCCTTGCTTATCATCACATGCCTACTCATATTACTCAACTCACCATGGTCAAGCCCTATGCTATCTAGAAGGAAGCACTGCTCAAGGATATTACTCAGTATAGATCTTATATGAGCAAGATAGTTGTTGTTGTTATTCTTATTATTGTTGCTATTCTTGTTGTTATTATTGTTGTTATTATTGCTCTCCAATTCCTTAACCAACTCAACCATATGTATACCATCTATCAACTCCATAGCAAGGAGGTTCCTGCTGTATGATATGAGTCGTGGACCGATACCAACCCTATTAGCTATGGTAAGCATATCTGCTTCATGCTCCATACTTGCTCTACCAGAATCGCTCCTCATCATCTTCAACGCTACAACGGTCTCAGCATCATAAAAGGAATGGTCCTCTACATCATTACTATCGCTCCTATAGGCTCTATTACTACACCTATCGAGTAGTGCCTTTACCACTATACTGGTACAACCTTTACCAAGAACGTTCAACCCATGTATAACAACATTGCCCTCAAGCAGTATCCCCTTCACACCAAGTGCTTCCATCTCTCTAACCTTTGCCCTTGCATCCTCTAGAGCAGTGTTATCACTGTAAGGATATTCTATTAGGTGGATGAAGGGTTCCCTGAGCAAGTACCCGATCGGTACTATATTACTATTGTTGCTATTGCTAGTACTATTGCTGTTGCTGTTGTTACTGCTATTGCTATTGCTATTGCTATTACTCATCTGCAAATGCAAACCTATCATTTACAAGCATATACTCTATTATCTTCTTTGCTATAGATGCTATACTACTGCTCATGTAACCAGCCTTTACATCTACTCCTTCCCCTCCCCTTTCTATTTCTACTTCTCTTTCTCTTTCTCTTTCTACTTCTCCTTCTACTTCTCTTTCTAGAACCTCATCCCCTGTGAATATCCTGAATCCGTTAACCCTTATATCGTCTAAAAGCCCTTTGCTTATCCCGCTACTCTCTAAGCCCTTGTCCATGATATGGCTGAGCAGATCCTTGGCATTATGAAACCTCCTCTCTACCAATGCAAGTAACCTACCGTCCTCATCGTTTATCCATAGTAGTGTACTCCTATTCTTTGAGATGAACCTCTCAGCATTATGCCTATCGAATACCTTTGGCCCCTGCTTAACCACTAGACGTGGTATAGTTGGAGATTCTAGCATGAAGGATATGAATGCATTTGAGCCATCTGTGTAGCATGTGTATCTTAAGACCTTAAAATCGTTGATGGAGAGTTGCCTTACTATAGCATGGGTACTGCTCTTCAACTGACCCCATATTATATCCTCGCTCCTTGGTTTGTGCTTAAAGTATACTATGATGATGTTGCTGAGATTGCTACGCTCCATCGTGATGATCCTACTAGGCTCATAGGTAGTATATGTGAAGTAGTCTATGCTAGGCTTCCTAAGGAAGTTCCTTGCTGAGAGTATGAACCTACCAACGCTCTCGTACGATATTGCTAAGCCAAGGTTCCTGTTAGGATCAACAGGATCCAGTATTATTATAGGACTACCGTTGCCCCTACTATCATCTCCTCTCTCCTTCTGACCTCTAATCTCTACCCTTGAACCATCATCCATAACACTTGATGCTATAACCTCCCTCTCTCTCCATCTAGATGCGCTCTCTAATGTGTTAAGGAAGGAGCCATACCTTAGTATGAGAACCTCACAGACATAGCCAGAGAACCCCTGTACTGCTATCTCTGCGCCATACACACCTATCACCTTCATGAACCTCTTGAGCAGTCTAACCTCCCTCCTCTTTGCATCATCTAGGGCATTGAGCATATACTCTGTATGATACGGACTTCTATCTGCTGCGCTCCTCCATCTACCTATCTCAACATCATAGCATGGTACTATATTGACTCTAACACCATCTACCCTAGCCTCAACATAAGGGTGCTGTGCATATCTAAGGTAAGGACTATGCTCATGCAATGCCCTCAATCCAACATCTATAGCGATATGCTCGAACCTCTCCTCATCAACATCTGGTCTTACCTTCAGGAATATATCAAGATCAACACTCTCAGCAAGCCAAGTATCCTTTGCGTATGAACCAACAAGGATAACATCCCTAACCTCTCTGCTATACTCTGCTGCAATATCCCTTACCCTCTTGAGGTAGATCTCTGCTATAGAGTCTATCCTTGCTCTATCAGCCTTACTTGGTTCTACAAGCTTGTACGCTTCCCTAATGATATTGCCAAGTTCGGTTGGTTGCATAGGTTGCATATCTTATCCTATCCTATACTCTCTTCCTTCATTTAACTCAACCTCTATATCATAAGATGAGTTATGCAATACCTTTTATACTGAACATATCGGTGTATACAGGACCTTCCTGTCTCAGGTCACTCTTCTTCACCTTTATCTCATCAAGTATATCATGACCAAAGTATCTATCACCATATCTCCTTATGGTAGTGGAGATGATCTCACCAATACTCTCTCCTGTGATCGACCTTCTTGCTCTCATTAGCATACTACTACCCTCCTTAACCCTAAGGAGTGTTATATGAGGGGTGAACTGCTTATCGCTCTTGAAGCCCAGAGGCTTCAATCTATCCTCAACCTCCCTTGCTATACCTGTGAGTCTTGATGCAGCATTAGGGTCAACGCCAACCCAGATAATCCGAGGATGCTTTATGCTGGGGAATACACCTATACCCTTGTATGCAACGCTCACTGGTTCAAATACCATGCTGGAGAGCCTCTCCTTCACCCTCTCAAGCATTATAGAGTCTATCTCTCCAAGAAATAGTAGTGTAAAGTGTAACTGCTCCTTGCTCACTGGTCTTGCATCCAGCCCTAGACTTAGGAACTCTCTCTGCACAGTGAGCATACTCCCTATCGAGTCCTCATCCTTGACATCCATTGCAATAAATGTACGCATACTATGCTGTAATTATAGTCTGACTTATATAGGCCTAACTCACTCGTTCTACAAAGGCTATAATAACGCTTAGAGGGAGATCATAAGGATGAAGGATAGACCCCTCATAGTCTGTATAACTGGTCTACCTGGTGCAGGCAAGACTACGGTAGCGAATGCACTAAAGGATATAGGCTTCACAGTGATGAGCATGGGTGATGTTGTGAGGAGGGAGGCTGAGAGGAGGGGGTTGGAGCTTACAGATGCTAACCTAGGAAGGGTTATGCTTGAGTTGAGGAGCATCCATGGACCAGATGCAATAGCCATTCTAGTTGGTGAAGATATAAAGAGATTGAATGATAGGAGTAAGGGTAGTGATAAGAGTAACGATGGTAGTGGGAGCACTTACGACTATCGTACATGCTACTTTGCTATCGATGGACTAAGGAGTATCAGGGAGGCTGAGAGGCTCAAGGAGTATGGTATAGTTAAGGTACTTGCAGTTCATGCATCAAGAGAGAGGAGGTTCAACTTCCTTGTTAAGAGGGGGAGGAGTGATGCACCATCTGATATCAAGGAGTTCGATTCAAGGGATAGGAGAGAGATGGACGTTGGTATAGCAGAGGCTATAGTATTATCAGATGCCATAGTCAGCAATGATACAACCATAGATGAACTGGTAAGGCATGCTCTAACCATAGTTAAATCCTGGATCGAAGAGTATGATAAGGACTGCAAGAGTAGGTAAGCGCAAGATGATATGATATTAATGATATGATTTATATGATTTATATGATATGATTTATATGATCATCATGATCATGGTTAAAGAGCAGTATACAAACTTATTAACTCTATTGTTACTATGTATTAATAATGGCTGAGACAGGTTCAGGATCATCAATGCTAGAGGTTGAATGTGAATGTAATATCTACCCATCTGAGGATCTGAACAAGGTTATAAAGGCTATAAAGAATGTGATAGATGTGCCTGAGGTTGTGCATGGGGATGGTATAGTTAGGGCAAAGGCCATAGTTGGTATGGATTCACTATCAAATATGAAGAGGCAGATACGATCAAGGCAGGTGATGGATACGTTCAGGAGGATAATGCTTGAGAATGAGAGCAAGGATGGTTATTCTACATGGCTGTACCTTAACAAGCAGGCTGCATATGCTGGCTCCATAGTTGTATGCGAAGATGCAGATGAGTCTCCATTGGGGCCTATAAGGCTAGTTATAAAGGGTAGAGGCATGAAGGTTAGGAAGGTTATAGACTGGCTTACAAGATGCTGAATTAACTGACAGCAATAGCATACAGATTACTGATTACAGATCGATAATGATAACTGACTATCGTTATAATGATAATGGACCTCAATCTATGGGTAAGGCACCTCTATAACCATCATATCCTCTGCTGCAATAACGTTGCTATGCACAGTGGACGCCTCCTTAACCAACTTGCTCACATCATCGTACCTTGCACTAAAATGTGTAAGCACTAACATCTTAGCACCAGTGCTAGAAGCAAGTTCCGCAGCCTCTCTGGCGGTTGAGTGCATGGTCTCTAATGCTCTATCCTTCTCATCCTCGCTGAATGTTGAGTCGAATATGAGGAGATCACAGCCCTTGAAGAACTCCTCAAGCCTCTTGTTTGCCCTAGTATCTCCAGATATTCCTATCCTTCTACCCTTCCTCTTAGGTCCTGTAACATCACTTGATCTTACTAGCCTTCCATTAACGATGACATCATCACCGTGCTGTAGCCTATGCCATAACCTGCCTTTAGGGACCCCTAACTCTATAGCCTTCTCAGGATAGAATATGCCAGGCCTATCATGCTCCTCTAGGCAGTATGCGTAAGAGTGTACTGTATGCTCTGCACTACATGCCTTGATGGTGTACTCCTTCTCCTCCACAACCACACCCTCCCTTACTTCTTTAAAGTATACATCGTACGTAAGGTTGATGTTAAGTAGCCTTGTATTCACATCTATATACTCCTTCAATACCCCCGGCCCATATATGTAGAGAGGCGTATCTCTACCATTCAATGCTAGGGTCTGCATGAAACCTAGTAAGCCTAGTACGTGATCACTATGCATATGGGTTATGAATACCTTCATGCCTCTATTCATGCCTAGACCACTCTGTAGGAAGTTCCTCTGCATCCCTTCTCCAGCATCAAATATGAAGAGTTCGCCACCTCTCTGCACTACTATGGATGTTAAGCCTCTCTTCGATGTTGGTACTGCAGATGATGTGCCTAGGAAGACTATCCTAAGCTGCATAGGTACCAACCTACTAATATGTGGATATGCTACTACTGCTGCTACTGCTCTTACTACTACTGCCTTCATTACCACTGCTATTGAGTATGCTAAGCAATGCTGATGCTGCCAATGGAGCAACATCTACTATCCTACTTACCTTATTTGGTATAGTATTTGTAGCAGCCACATCACTTGCTCCACTCTCCTTTATCTTCTCGAGCGCGCCATTGAGCATGAGTGCATGAGTACATGTAACATGCACCCTCTTGCATCCATACCCAAGCAGTGCTCTTGCAGCTTCCACAACACTGCTACCAGTGCTTATCATATCGTCCACAACTATTGCTATCTTACCATTCAGAGTATCCTTCATCTTGTTAAGCATATCATAATCAATATTTACGCTCCCAGTAATCCTATCCCTGCTCTTCCTTAACGCTATGGAGTTGCACCTGAGTATCCTTGCAAATGCCTCAGCCCTCTCTACGCCCCCAGCATCTGGTGATACACTTACAACATCATCAACATCTACACCCTCCTCTGCAAGTCTATCCTTGAAGTACTCAGCAAGCAGTGGTACTGCGGATATGTTATGCACAGGTATGGTGAAGTATGATAATGCCAGTCTGCTATGTGCATCGAATGTTACAATGGCATCGATACCATATGATGAGATTATGCCTGCTATAGTCTCTATGCTAACCACTTCACCAGCAAGGAACTCCCTATCCTGCCTTGCATAGCCTAGATAGGGTATCACTGCAACTACTCTAGATGCTACCTTGCTGACCTTGGATAGCATGAAGAATAGCTGCATTGTATGAGTATCCACTGGGGGGTATGTTGATTGTACGACTACCACATCCTCTCCATCAAGGGGTTCTGCTATCCTTATCTTGCTCTCGCCATCTGGGAATACTCTTAGATCAACATCAACAAGCCTTGTATGCTCATTACCAGCAAGTATATCTGCTATACCCTTTGCAAGATCTCTAGAGGCTGGACCTGCCAATATGCTTATACCCATGTATCGATCTAATATGCTATATCTTATATACCATACATCCTTGCACTGCTACTACTGCTATCTCTTAGCAATAAGAGTATCTGTTCCCTAAGGTCCTTATTCTCAAACTCTCCCCTGTATGCTATTGTGAGTATCCTACTGTTGTTCTTGACCCCACGCATACGCATACACATGTGATCACCTTCAACCACGACAACTACACCTTTAACCTTGTCCTTCAACTCATCTGCTATCTGCTTGGTCATCCTCTCCTGTATCTGGAGCCTCTTTGAATACTTCTCTACGAGCCTTACAAGCTTTGATATACCGAATACCTTCCCATCTGGTATATAGGCTATATGCACCTTACCGAAGAATGGGAGTATATGATGCTCACACATGCTATAGAACTGTATCTCCCTTGCCACTACAACATCGCTCTCCTCAGTGAATGTAACATCCAACTCAGAGTCCATGTTATAGCCAGAGAAGATCTCAGCATACATCTCAGCAACCCTCTCTGGTGTATCGGCCAACCCCTCTCTGTCTGGATCCTCCCCAAGCTCTATAAGCAGTTGTCTTATTAGCCTCTTTATCCTTGCTGTAGAGTACCTTCTATTTATGTTACCATTGCTATAGTTAGAGGCCTTCCCTTTACTACTATCGCCATCAGCATTCTTACTTTTAACCTTCACATCCATCACACTACCTTTACTACTACTATCCATCTCACCACTACCAGCACCGCCTTTGCCCTTACCCCTACCTTTACCTCTACCATCATCACTCATGGTATACCCATCACCTTGTGGATCTGTGGTATTATCCTTACATCAGGATAGTATTGATGTACTGTATCGTACAATGCTAGCATATACTCTAGCGTAGGCTCATTGATACCGGTACCATTCACTGGTTGAAGTACAAACCCATCTATAGCCTTGCTTATTGCAGCATCCTCAAATATCATCCTTACCAGTTCCTCTATATCCTCTCTCCTGCTTAGACTACTAACCACTACCTTTATGTATGTTGCCTTCCCACTCTTAATAGCATGCTTAAGGCATAACAACTCATTCTCAACCAATCTATTGTAATGCTTCTCATCTATAGCATGAGAGTCATTCAACTTGAACTCTACCTTGCATATATCTATGTAGGGCAATACATGTAGGAACCTTGATGCATCGTAGCAGGATGACTCCAGATACGTCTTGAGCATAAGATCGTCCCTTACATACCTTGCAAGTTCCCTAACCGCCTCATGTTGTAGCAGTGGTTCACCTCCAGTAAAGTTCACCTTGAATGTATTATTCTCAACCTTCTTCTTAATGAGTGCCTTAGCATCATCTATATCGTAGTATATACCATTACCAATCTCTAAGGCATAGGGGGTATCACAATAGAAGCATCTAAGAGGGCATCCAGCAAGCCTAACGAAGAGGGTCTTAGTCCCTATGTATATCCCTTCCCCTTCTATGCTGGTGAAGACCTCGCTTATACTTACCCTCAACTCTAACCTAACCTGAGATTAACCTTGAGGGATCTTATTTAAACTAATGGTTCTAGCATATATAGTCTTATCCTCTATACCTGCGATCTTGAATGAACCGATCCTGTTTATACATGACTCACAGGAGCCACAGTGGGAGTAGATCCTCTTACCATCAACCTTAACCTCTACACCATTGGTATAGCAGCTCCATGTCTCGAATATCTTATCGCCAAGGACCCTGTAGCCTATCCTTACAAGATCTGCCTTGCTTAAGCCATCCACTGCAGGGCTCCATATCCTAAGCCTCTTCCTCAATCCCTGCTCTATCCCATCCATCTCTGCAAGGTTCAAGGTATCTTCCATCCTCTTCACGAACTCTACCCTGCAGTCTGGATAGTTCTTCTCATCATCTGTATGTGCACCATATGCTACTAGAGTAGCATCGATGCTGAATGCCCATGCCCCTGCTATAGAGAGGAAGACAGCATTCCTAACTGGCACCACTATGCTGTAATCGAACCTAGAAGGGATTGTGTCCGATCCATCATCACGGGTTAGCAGATTGCTATCCCTGTAGAGCGACTTCATGAAGCCTATATCCACTACTCTGTGATCCCTAACCCCTGTGTACTCTGCAACCATTCTAGCCCTCTCAACCTCCATCCTGCTCTTCTGCCCATAGTAGAATGTTATGGCATAGAGCTCATAACCCTGCTCCTTAAGGTATGCTAATGTACATGCAGAGTCAAGCCCTCCACTAAGTATGCATACAGCCTTAGCCATGCTGAGTGTTTATTGTATGGTAAAGATTAACTTAACTCTTGTTATATGGAATATTATGCTCGTATATGACAAAAGATATGCCGTGGTTGGCAATCTAACTGTAGAAAACCTATAGAGACAAATGATAATTATAATTATAATGATAATTAAAGTATGTTAGTGGAAAAGTACTCGATATGTATGGTAGATATCCTAAAGGAGCAATGCATGTTAGAGATGAATAGGGGCTAGCAACAACCTTATATCATATCACTTTATTAACGAATGCATGGATAAGGCAAGAATGATTAAGGTACTTGCTAGATGGTCCATAAATAGGCTCCAAGGCAAACGGAGACCTCTAATAGCAGTCTTCAGCATGACCCATTACTGTAACTACTACTGTGCAATGTGTCCATTCGGTGACCCTGATAAGGATGCGCAGATAAGGTTAGCAATGCATAGGGATCTTAGCACTGAGCAATGGAAGCGTATAATGAGCAAGGTTGCTCCCTATGTAATATGGAGCATAGTTGAGGGAGGAGAGCCTACAAGCAGGAAGGATATACTTGAACTCCTAGAGCATCTTAAGGGTTTAGGCTTACCAGTCACAATGATAACCAATGGCTCATTGCTGCACACTCTAGACCTTGATAGGCTTAAGTACTGTGTAGATTATATCTGTCTAAGCATAGACTCTCTAAAGCAAGAGTCGTACTGTAAGGTTAGAGGTGTAAAGCCTGAGGTATTCGATAGGGTTATGAGTAACCTGATGCTACTAAACGATTATGGTATAAGGCATTACATAAACTCAGTCATCACAAAGTGGAATACTGAGGAGTTCATAACGCAGGAGTACTTTGATATAGCAAAGAGCCTAGGACTGAAGACTGTAAGCATGACATTCGTTGAGGATAGATCAGATGTAAACTATTCATTGCTCCCAGATAGACCAACTATGGTTAAGGTATGCAAAAGCATACTAGATTACATGAAGAGGAGTGATGAGCCATTCATCCTGATACCACCATTATACTGGGAGCAGATAATCGCTCATGGTAGGGTGCTATTCGATGAGTGTGGTGTATGGAAGAGCATATTCATTAACGCAGATGGTACTGTGATGGCACCATGCTGGAAGTACAAGGATAATGCATATAGCATTCTAGAGCATGATGTTGATTATATATGGAGTAGAGAGGAGTGGGATGAGGTTAAGAACTGTAAAGAGTGTGATCTTCTAGCGTGTATATGGTACTCATCCCAGAGTACTACTGTGCTAGCAAATGGGTATATGCGTGGGATAAGGATGCTTGTGAGGAGGCATCTAGGCTAGGCTAGACTAAATAATCAATAGCATGCTTGGTGTATAATAATCTATATGGAGTACATTTCACAAGAATTAGTTAGTGAGATATTTATATGACAAAATATAATATCACTGAGTCATGGTAGTAGATGGTCTAGTAGTTCAGATAGCAACACTTACTGCACTGATAACTATACCAGTTGTATCAAAGAAGATCGAACATAATATAGAGTACTTCTTCCTTGCAGTAGGGATTGTGTCGGTAAGCATAGTGGGGCTATGGTCTACACATTTGCTTGAAGAGGCCCTCTTACATCCTGTTATGATAGGTAATATCCCAATAGGGATAACACAGGTTGTGCTTGTTGCAGGGTTAATCTTCTACTACAACAAGGATAGGGTTGCAAGGTTTGCATTCCGGCTGAAGAACCCTCTTATACTTGCAGGGATGGTCTTTGCATTAGGTATAGCATCAAGCATAATATCTGCCATAGTTGCATCAGCCATCCTTGCTGAACTACTAGCATTATCACAGTTCCCTAGAAGTATCAAGGTGAAGGTTGCTGTAGCATCTGCATTCGCAATAGGCATTGGGGCTGCGCTCTTACCCCTTGGTGAACCACTCTCTACAATAGCAATAGCAAAGTTGAAGGGAGAGCCTTACAATGCAACGTTCACATTCCTACTAGATAATCTATGGGATCTAGTCATACCTCTAGTAGCGGTATTCTCTCTACTAGCATACTTTTATGCAAAGCGTACTAGCAAAGATGCATACATAGCGGAGTATGAGACCAGCGTTAAGGAGGTTGTGATGAGGGCAGTGAGGATATATGCATTCATATTTGGTCTAACACTGCTGGGAGAGTTCTTCAAACCATTGGCAGAGCCTATCGCTGCTCTAGGCATTACAACACTCTACCTCTTCGGTATACTATCTGCAGTAGCAGATAATGCAACGCTTACTGCAGCACTTGTAAGCCCAGAGATGGAGTTGGGTGAGATAAGGGCCTTCATGATCTCACTAGTTATATCTGGGGGCCTGCTTATACCTGGGAATGTACCAAACATAATATTTGCAAACATCCTCAAGATAGGATTCAAGGAGTGGGCCAGGCTTGCTATGCCAGTCGGTATAGCAGTATTCATCGCTGCTGGTGCAGTAATAATCGGTCTGGGTCTTTGATCTATAATCTAATTAATTAATTAATTAGTCCCTACTTACTTACCGTATCTACTATAAAACCTCTCATCGATAACCTCCTTGTGGCAGTCATCTGCATTCAAGTATAGATGCCCCATCCGCCACATTACATCTCTTAACATAACACTCTATGCCCTTACTTGAGTATGCAGTCGATACAGCCTTGACTATCTCATTCATCTCCCTCTCTGCTATTATAAGTATGGATGGACCTGCTCCACTTATAGTCACTGCCAACGCACCAGCCTCCAGCGCTACCCTCTTAACATGATCATATAATGGGATAAGATGCATCCTTGCTGGTTCAATGACCACATCCCTCATAATTGCATCTGCTATAAGCCTAACATCTTTCTTCAGGAACCCTGTAGCCAGCATTGTAGCATTTGCCACATTATTGACCAGTTGCCCTAATGTGACCTTCTCTGGTAACACGCTTCTAGCAACACCTGTCTTCCCCTTTGGTACAGTAACCTTTGGTGTTGCTACACAGAGCACTAGATCCTCAGGAGGTTCTATCTTCACTGCCTTTAACGGCTCCTGCCTTACAATCACAAACCCACCAAAGAGGGATGCTGCAACATTATCATAATGTACAGTGCCAGCAGATGCCATCTCGCCTTGTGCAGCATGCCTTAAGAGTGTAATATCATCAAGCTCTAATCCATACATAGCATCAAGAGCTTTAACGGCAGCAACAGCAGAAGCAGCACTGCTCCCAAGCCCGTATCCTGCTGGTATGCCCTTGTTGATCCTAACCCTTATCCTATCTCTTATGTTGTATGCCTCCATCATGCTCAATAGTGCTAGACCAGCAGAGTTATGCTCTGCATTAGATGGTATATACTCAGCATTCATACTCAAACCCTGTACCTCTATAGTAAGTGAGGCTATACTGGAGGCATCATCATTGCTATTGTTATTGCTATTGCTATTGTTATCACCCTTATCATCAAGTACCAACTCAACCTCATCGCTATAAGCATCCAATGCAAGTCCAAAGACATCGAACCCAGGGCCTAGATTTGCTGTTGATGCTGGTGCAACTGCCCTAACTTGCCTATACAATGCCTTTACAGTCATTGCTCAGCATCCTCCCCTTCCTTTAGCATCCTTGCGAGTGCGCCTGCAAGATTGACCATCCCTTCATATGTGATGCTAGATACTGCTAATAAACCCATTGATATCCCTTGCCTCCTCAAGCCTCTAAGTATGGATATCCCAAGCATATAGAGTTCGCTATCCTTCTCCATCTGTAGGGCATACTCGAGCTTTGCAGGGTCGGCAGAGCACTCTATCAACTCAATGAGTTTATCCTTCTTGATGAGGTCTATCTTTGAGAGTATGTTCACCTGTGCTACTCCAAGCCTCAACCTTATCGATGCTGCAAGCAGTGCTATTGAGAGCATGTTCAATGGAGAGTTTGTAAGCATTGGGTCGAAGAGGAATACAGATGCTTTTGCATCGCATCTAAACTCTTTAGCAAATATAACTCCACTAGCTCTATAAGCAAATAACTCCAGTTGCCCAGGAGTATCGACTATGACATAATCAGGGTTCAACTCATCAACCTCCCTCTGTATCTCATCTAGTCTATCTGCTATGAGATCGCTCGCAAGTATGAGTGCGCCATTTGGGCCGAGCCTGTACTTACTCATTATCTCATCTATGCTCACATAGCTCCTAACATCGACATCAGGCTCGTATGGTAGATCTATAACCCCTGGGTCTAGATTCAGGGTTATGGCATATGCGCCTTTGTTAGCATACCACTCAACCAGTCTAGCCGTTAGCGTTGATTTACCTGACCCTGCAGTACCAAGCATAAGTATAGCATACATATATCTAGGAGCAGGCGAAGGTAAATTATTTAATCTTTGTCTGGGATTATTAGGGTGAGGTGGATGAGGAGGGGGTTAGGGAGGGTAATAGCTATAGTAGCAAGTGTGGTACCATTGATAATAATAAGCCTACTCCTAGATCTCAAAGTTGAGGATATACTCTCAATAGGCTTGTTCCCTTTCATCACATCCTGTTTGGTAGCAGTAGCTAAGCTCTTCATGCAGGGCTTGAGGTTCCACTACTATGTTAGATCATTCGTAGGCAGCAATGTTGCAAATCTACAGAAGAATGTGCAGGTAAGGATGGGGAGTGAGTTCGTTACCCTAACTACACCTGCATACACAGGAGGGGAATGGATTAGGGTTGCATGGCTACACAAGAATGGAGTGCATTCGGGTAAAGGGTTATGGATAATAACCATTGAGATAATAAGCGATGTACTAGTAGGGAGTACCCTAGCATATATAGCAATGGTTGTGGCCTTTGGTGCCCATAACTATGTGATATCTAGTGCTATACTGCTCATAACCACGCCTGTATTTGTCTCATACCTTGTCCTACTAACATTATCAGCAAGGAGGATCATACAGATGCCTAGGTTCACCAAACCATTACTTACAAAGCTCTTTGGTGGAGATAAAGGAGAACGATGGACCAATATTATGAACGATAGTCTTAGAGTACTGTGCGAGATGTCGAGGATATACCTTAGGAGATCGTCATTAAGGGTATTTGCTGTAGGGCTTGCACTGACATTTGCTGGGGCATCACTACATGCTCTAACATTCATGATAATAGCAGGTACAAAGGCATCTATAGGCTTCTTCGAGTCGCTTATAATGGTTGCTGCTGCAATATCCATAGGAACCATACCGATAAGCCCTGGAGGCTCTGGACTCACAGAGTTAGGGATAGCGTACTATCTTAACACGTTCAGCATAGACCCAGCAGTATTTGGGAACGTGATTGTAGCATGGAGGATAGCATCGTACCATGTACCTCTCTTCGTCAGCTGGGTACTCCTTATCCGTTCTTTAGGTGGAAGGGGTAATATTATCAATAATAGTAGTTAATAGTAGTTAAGCATGATGCTATGCTAATACTGCTATGTTATGTTATAGATACCTCTTATAGATAGAGAGCGAGTGATATACCATATAACTCATATACCATATAGGTAGAATGAATCAGTAGGCATATGGCTACACATGAACCCAAACTTGTACGTACCCTAGGTCTACTCGATGTGATAATGATAGGCGTAGCAGCCATGATCGGAGGAGCGATGTTTGTGCTTGTAGGCCCTGCCATAGGGCTTGCTGGCCCTGCTGTAGTTATAGCATTCCTTCTCAATGCTGTGATAACCATGTTCACGGCAATGTCATATGCAGAGTTAGGCTCCTCCATACCAGAGGTTGGGGGAGGCTACAGGTGGATAAGGGAAGGGTTACCCAGACCAATGCCATTCATAAATGGTTGGTTGGGATGGTTTGCACATATAGTTGCTACAAGCCTATATGCTGTTAGCTTCGGCACATTTATGCAGGGTCTGCTCTCTCTAACAGGCATAGATCTAGGAGATGGCGATAAGTTATTTGCTACCATAGCAATAGTTACGCTAGCATATGTTAACTTTAAGGGTACCTCACCAACAGGTAAAGCAGGTAATATCATCACATTATCGCAGATGGCAGTAGCACTAGCATTCATAGTCTCTGGCCTTTACATAATGAGCGTAAAGCCTGATTGGACCGTTCAGTTCTCTGACTTTGTACCTATGGGCATCGCTGGTATACTTGCTGCCATGGCATTAACATTCATAGCATTTGAAGGCTACGAGGTTATAGTACAGGCTGGGGAGGAGGTGAGGAACCCAAGGAGGAATATACCTATAGCGATATTCGTCTCTATAGCATGCGTAGTAACAATCTACAGCCTAATGGCTGTAACTGCCATTGGTGCTAGCGATCCAGGCTCAGATATACCAACATGGAGGTTCATAGGTATGCATGGTGAACTTGGTATAATGAGGGCCGCTGATACATTCATACCATTCGGCTCGCTCATGGTACTTGCTGGAGGTATGGTATCTATGCTCGCTGCTCTCAATGCAAGTATCTTCTCCTCAGCAAGGGTAGCCCTTGCCATGGGCAGGTACTATAACTTGCCCCATATACTCAGCATGATACACACAAAGAATAGAACCCCATATTTAGCAATAACAGTCTCAGCAGGTATAACGCTACTTATTGCATACTTCTTCCCCTTGCAGGATATAGCAAAGGCAGCAGGATTGATCTTCCTTGTAATCTTTGCACAAGTTAATGCTGCTGTGATAAACATAAGGAGGCTGTATGGTGAGAAGTTAGAGTACGGCTTCAAGATACCGTTATTCCCAGCTATACCTATAATAGGTATCCTCCTGAATATAGCATTAGCATTATACATAATCGTAACCCAGCCTATAAGCTTGGTTGTGATGATCATATGGGTTGCAATAGGACTACTGATGTACAGAGTTTACTCATTCAAGCAGGAGGTTGAGCATATGGCTCCTCTCCTTACATCTACTGGCTACCTTGAGAGGAAGGACTTTAGGGTACTCGTGCAGTACATGCCAGAGGATCCCATAAAGATGATAAGGTATGCTATGATGGTAGCAGAGGCCTCAGATGGAGAGGTTAACATACTTAGAGTGATAACTGTACCATACCAGATGCCTCTATCCACAGGTGTAGCATTCGTTGATGATGCCATAAGATCGTTCGTACCAGTAAGGAGCATACTAGAGGAGAGGAAGGTACCATACCATTATCTACCAAGGATAGCACATGATGCAACAGATGCTATACTTGCCAGTGTTGAGGAGCAGAGGATAGATCTTCTAGTACATGAGTTTGATAGCTTTAGGCGTAATAGGAGACTCCAGATGCTACTAACCTCTGATGTAATGATAGTCAAGGATGTGAAGGGTATCGATGGGATCAAGAGGGTACTAGCATTCTATGATGATGAAGGAGAGCACTCAAGGCTTGTACTCAAGGCGCTTGCATGGCTCAAGGATGCAGAGAAGAGTGTAGTCTACCTATCTAGGTTAGAGGGTATAGAGTATGTTAACGAGAAGGATAGGCTGAAGGCCCATGGTTATGATGTTGTAGAGGTTTCAATACCAGATAGGGTGAGTGATAGATGGTTATCTAATCTTATGCTCGAGAAGGTCAAGGCATATGAACCAGATATGATAGTGCTACCTGCTACCTTGTTGGGTATAGATGTAATAAACAGTACTAACATTACTAGAGCATTGGATATGGTCGATTGTAATGCAATAGTTGTAAGGCATTTCACCATACATGCAATGCATCGAGCCAAGGTCATACTCAAGAGGATACTCCAGAGATGAGTAGCACTACTCTAGTCCCTCCCTCACTTCCTTCCTCCCTCCCTCCATCCCTTCCCTCATTAACTCTCCATCTCTCCCTCCTCTACCTCTCTACCCCCTACATAACTCACATCCTCGAGAGGCTCTAACGAGTGTAGTTCGAACCTATAGACCCCATCTATGCTAAGGTTGAAGTTCTTCCTAAGATACTCTGCAAGTCTATCACTTATAGATGCCTTCATTACCCTCAGTCTATACGTGTAGACTATGCCCTTCTTGAACTCATCCATTCTTAGAAGATCGCTCACTCTAGCAGTCACTATATGCTTCCCATTTGGGAGCCTCTCATAGAAGTTTATATCAACTAGCCTAGAATTCTGATCTATATCAAGGAAGTAACCTGTGCCCTCCCACTCATCCTCTAATCTGAAACTTGAGTCCGTTATAGAGTTTATCTCATCCTCAGCCCACTTTGGTAGTTCGCTCATAACATAAGATTACTTTTAGCCATATTAATATTAAACCGTATCCTTCTGTAGGAGATCTGCTATATTACTCTATAGTATAATATAGTATAATGGAATGGAATGGTTATGGTTATGGTTATACCATCTAACAGACAGCCTAACTAGCAACTAAACCATTATACTAACACTATACTATACTAATACTTCTATATTCGATAGTTGGTTGGTCTATCAGTTATACTACCGTTCACTTCTAACTCTACCTATCCTACTACCTCCACCTACCTCTCTACCATTACCATTCTACTTCTTACTCATCCACCATTCTAGATACTCCGATTCCTTGCTGCCCTTCTTCCTAGGTCTCAACCTATCCCTTATATCATCAAGCTGCTCCCTTGTTACATATAGCCCGCAGTTCTTGCATATGAAGTGCTTAGTGCTAACCTCATACAGCAGACTCCCATTGCACTCAGGGCATGTATTTGTCAACGACAGCATTACAGTACACACATATAAAAATCCTTGTTACTACAGTAGAGTTCATCTACAAGAGATAGGTACTGAAGCAAGTTTAATTAACCAATATACACTAATCTAATTAGGTTGGATACAGAGAGTATAGTAGCGCTGATACTCAAGCATAGACCAGATCTAAGTAGGGAGGATATATTGGGCATGGCTAGGGCTAAGATGGAGAAGATAGGTGCTGGGTACCTGACTGAACAGGGGGCCCTATTCCTTGTAGCAGCAGATCTAGGCATAAGGATAGATGAGGAGATGGGCAGGATGAGGATAGGTGGTAATGGAGGAAGAGGAGAGATGATCACTGCACTTAAGGACCTCTACTCTGGTGCAAGGGATGTTAGCGTAGTTGCTAGGGTCATGAAGATATACCCAGTGAAGAGGTATAGCAGGAAGAGTGATGGAGCAGTATCAAAGTTGAGGAGGCTTGTAGTCTATGATAATGAGAAGAGTATGAGTGTGAACCTCTGGGATGATGCAGCAGATACCATTGAGAGGTTTGGTATAAAGGCTGGGGATGCTATAAAGATATCAAGGGCGTATGTGAAGAGCGGGCTTGATGGCAGTACTCTAGTGATAAATACTGGTATGAAGAGTTGTGTAGAACCTATTGGTCTTGATGTAGATAGTAGCATAGGCGTAGAGATAAAGAGGCTTGAGGATATGGCAATCGATGTTAGCGATATCGTATATGGTGGAGAGGAAGCAAAGGGGGATAACCTAGTAGTTACAGGTATACTATACTCCAATCCTATAATCTCTACCTATAGGAATAAGGATGGTGAAGAGAGTAGGGTTATGAGCATGCTACTCCAAGGTAGTATGTCTAAGGTTAGGGTAGTTGTATGGGACCTTAACTATGCGAACCTAGCAAGGATGATGCCCCTAAACTCCAAGATCATGGTTACTGGTATCAGGGTTAGGCGTGATAGCGATAGGGTAGAACTCCATGGTGATTCTGGGAGCATAATAAAGACTCTCAAGCATGGATGGAGGTATAATAGCACTAGCAGTGATAGAGAGGCTAGTGATGATGGTGATGAGGATTACTTGGAGTTGATCAGACTAAAGGTACTTGCCATAGATAATGGTAGTGGCGAGGCTGGGTATGGTACTGATAGCAGTGGTGGTAGTAACAGTGGCAGTAGTGGTAGTGGTAGTAGTGGTAGTAGTGGTAGTGGTAGTGGTAGATATGCCATAGTGATGGTCGATTCTGAAGAGGCTAACTATGATGATACTGGGTCTACACGCTCACCTTTGTATCTCTTGGATATCTCATCGCTTACTGATGATAGGGTTGTATTGAGGGAGGGTATGAGCATAGAATGCATACCTAGTAGGTTCTTAGGCTACACGATATACTTGGATGAGGACTCGTATATAGCGGTTAGAGAGGAGTACGATCCCAATGATAAGGGTGATATAACTGGAACCAGAACTAGATACAGATACGAGCCTATAAGTAAGATAGTAGATCTTGAGAGGGAGGAGGGGGAGGAGAATCTACACGCTGTTGAGGCTATAGTGCTAACCATACCTAGGGTAGATGAGGTGAGGAGGAGAGATGGGAGTATAGGTAGGCGTGTAGAGGTTCTGATAGGGGATGATACAAGGGAGGCTAGGCTCATTGCATGGGATAAACAGGTAGAGAGGATAGAGGTTCTGAGGGTTGGTGAGAGGGTGAGACTCTATGGTGTTGTTGCTAGAAGGAGAACTATAACCAAGAGGGGCGATGATAGCAGTAATAGGAGTAGTAGTGATAGTACTGATGATTACAGTGATCTCTATAGTAATGATGGTGGCAATACCGAGAGTGATAGCAATAGCAGTTATGTGTATGAACTCCATGTAAGACCTTTCACCATAATAAGGCATATTGGTTAGTAGTAAAGGAAGATGCTATTTAGCGATGCTTATCTGTTAACTAGTTTAACAATACTTATCTGTTAACTAGTTCGTATATGTAACTAACCTATTAATTACTTGTTTGCTTATTTGCTTGCTTATTATTACAATTAATATAATCACTATAAACACTACGAACCCCGTTAATCATCCCAGAACCCTCTAGTCGTTATATACTGCCTCTCAGCCTCATAGATGTACTTCAGTAATATCTCATCCTGCTCATAAGCATAGTTCCTTAGTATCCTCGCTGCAGTATCAACCCCTATACCATATCCAGATAGTACGAGTAGTGCCCTTCTCCCAAATGTATGCACCAGGGATGCGGACTTCCATGCCCTCCTAAACCTATGCTCTTGCTCACTATCAAGTCTAGCATTCCTCACCTTTAGTAGTATAGCATTGTATGTATCATCATCGTATGGGTGTATTGCAGCAACTATCCTTGAGTTGCACTTCAGGCATGTTATCTGCTCTGGAGCGTTAAAGACCTCGACTATACTGGTTGATGCACATTTGAGGCATACAAGCCTATGCTTACTCTTCATAAGCCTATCCTTTACCATCTCCATCACTGCCTGCTCGTTACTCAACGGGTTTGAATACGCTCCAACCTTGGTCATGTTCCTATCCATTATAGGCTCTGCTAGAGAGGAGAATGCACTATAACCGTTGCTATTACTATCAGTACCCCCTCTAACATCCCTCCATACTATCTTGAACCTCCCATCCCTCAACCCCTCTATTATGCCCTTTGTACCATCAACATCGTACTTCTCATGCAGTACCTCTCGTAACGCTTCCCTAACTATCGGAGTATTAGCATATCTCTCATAGATCATCCTTGCTATCCTCTTATCATACATGGCATTGGCATCAATAAGACCAAAGCGTTTCGCTACATTCCATATACACCAACTGAGGTTATGTGTATCCTTGAGTGATGCCCTTATTATCCCTTCAACATCGTAATCATCGAGCAAGCAGTTGATGATATGCTTCTTGTCTATCCTTGCTGTTGAACTGAGCACTATCCTATAAGCATCAGATCTTACATTAACTATATACCCAAGGCTTGATGATATTATGGTTGATAACAACGATGCTAATGTGTTGTTTATCCTCGTGCCTAAACATGCATGTATGATCACAAGGTTAGGAGAGTACTCTATAACGAATCTCTTATCATCTGGTATTATATTACCCAACTCCCTATATGCATCAATCAGTACAGTGCTCTTTACACAATCGATCTTACCTTGCACTACAAGCCTCCTCATCTTGCCTACAAGTTGTGCAGTTGTATAATCAACTGGTATCATCTCACCGCTCCAGTATGGTACGTTCATACTCATCGCATGGTAAGGCTCAACATTAACCCTCATCTTGGTATAATCTACTGCAAGTATCCTCCACTGCATACCCTTGAGTATGAAGATATTGCCCTGCTCCCCATAATCTCCTACAAACTCCTGATCTAGAGAACCTACAAGCCTGTTGCTTATGGTATCTACAACATCGAACTTTACTACATCTGGTATCATGGATGAGTTATCATAGTAGTATGCTCTAGCCCTTGCTACCTTGAATACCAACCTATCCCTATCAAATCTAACTATACCATTCTTGCTGAGGAGTTCTAGGCAATCTATTATATCATGGATGCTGAGACTCCTGAAGTGGTAGGCCCTCCTGAACAATGCAAAGGCTTCATCTACGCTAACCTCATCCTTCTCCTTCTCCTTCCCCTTCACCTTCACTCCTTTACCATACCCATGGTATCCTCTGATATGATCATCATCAGTATCATCATCCCTATTGTAACGCTCCAAGGCTAGCCCTACAAGATGGTGTGCAACTACATCTAGAGGGGAGTCATGGATCCTCTGCTCCTCAACATCCATCTTTGTAAGCCTCTTGAGTATTGCAAGCGCCTCGATCTCATCATCTGCACTATTAGTGAATATTACCCCCCTCGCAGATTCTCTAGATCTGTGCCTACTCCTCCCTATCCTCTGGGCCATCTTGGATACCTGCCTAGGGGAGCCGTAGTGTATAACTGTGCTTATAGAGCCAACATCTATACCAAGCTCTAGGGATGATGTGCACACAACAAGATTAGTCTTTGGTGCATCATTATAATGATCATCGTTATAACCATTGCCATCCTCACCGCTCTTATAACCATCCCTACCCCTAAGCCTGCTCTCAGTCTCCTCCCTAACTACTCTAGAGAGTGAACCATGGTGTACATCTACATTTATTGTAGGATCGTTGATAGCCTCTTCACGCATTATGGTTGCGATGTACTCTGCCTCATCCCTAGTATTTGTGAATAGGAGTATCGATTCCCTATTCTCATTAGCCTTGTTGCTCTTTATATATCCTATCATATGCTTTACTACATCAGTTATTGGTGCATCTATATACACTACATCGATATCATACTTGCGGAGCGAGTCATCGACTATCACTGCACACTTGTTCCTTCTCTCACTCCTATTGGTATCATAACCATCATTGTCACATCTAGCACTATCTCTAACATATGATATGAACTTCGCTGCAGTATCTAGATTGCCTAGCGTTGCACTCAACCCTACCCTTACCACCCTTCTATCCGATAACCTCTCAACCCTCTCGAGGCTCAAGGCTAGGTGTGCTCCACGCTTGTTCGCTAGCAGTTCATGCAACTCATCTATGACTATCCATTCTAGGCTATGCATTGCCTTAGCCATCTTCCCTACCAGGATTATTGCTAGGGTCTCTGGAGTAGTTATGAGTACATCTGGAGGATCATCCTGTATCTTCCTCCTCCTATAACTACTTGTATCACCATGCCTAACAGCGATGCTCAGACCTAGCATCTCAGCATAGCGTAGAAGCCTTCTAAGCATATCCCTATTCAATGCCCTCAACGGGGTTATGTAGAGTGCCTTCACCCCTTTGGACTTGACCTTAACCTTCTCATCATTACCATTGGCCTCTGCTACCATGGTTAGTATGGGTATCATTGCAGCCTCCGTCTTCCCTGAGCCAGTGGGTGCCACTATGAGCGAATCCCTCTTTCTAGCAAGGATGGGTATGCTCTTCCTCTGTATAGGTGTTAGTCTAGAGTAGCCTAACCTACTGAAGTTTTCTAGTATCTTGCTCTCTAACTTACTGTAATGATCTTCTGTAAAGTAATGGTGCCTATCTACAATATATGGTCCATTGCTACTCATAATAGTAATCCAACCTATTTAATGATATATAGGAGAGAGATATATATGAGTAGTTACCTACTTACCATTAACTGCTAAATACAGGTTGACGATGTGATATAAGGCAATAAAATGATATTATATTATATTATAGATATTATATGAGACAATAAAAACGTGTATCAAAAAAGTGGGTTAGATGCTTATGGGTAATTCATCTTGAATCTGCTCATCGCTACTGCTATACCTGCTATGGAGGCGAATACAATGACTATACCTATTGGGAACTCTGGCACAACAGATATGCTCAAGGCTGATTTGCCACTATGCTTTGTATCGAACGGCTTGTTTATACCAGTGCCCAGTACATTTATATCTATTGTGTATGCCCCTGTGCTTGTAAAGTTAACCTTCTGCTCTGCCTTACCATCATGTGTATGCTGCTCAGTCTTTTTAACAATGGTATTACCTTTAGCATCAACCACAGCAAAGTCGTAATTGACATGCTCTATCAACTTGCCACTGGCAGGGTCTTTGAAGTTTATATTGAAGGTCACCTCCTGTGGTGGATCAATAGTTAGCATGTTATCTGTAGCAGTACCAGCACTGAATCCAATCTCGACCTTAACTGAGTTGTTATCAGTAGCCAAGGTTATAAGCCTAGTCTCTTGAGGTGGAGCAGCCTCAACAACTACTCTGCCTATCATCCATGGATGTACATAGCATACATAGGGATGCTCACCAGGCTCTTCAAGTACAACGCTCCACTTGCCATTTGGTAGCACTAGACCGCTGTCGAACTTCTTGTCACCTAACTTCCATGTTGATGCATCTAGAGGGTTGCTTGCAAATGTTATTGCGTGGCTTGCTGTATCCTTGTTCACGAATGTTACAGTGCTACCTGCTGGCACTGTTAGTGTTGATGGTTTGAAGCACTTATCGCTTAACATCTTTGTCCAATCACCAGTTGCTGAGTATGCTGGGTTACAAGCCATATTCTGTGAACCTACTGGCATCTCTATGGTGAACTCTGCTGCACTTGCCTGCTTGCTCCCTCCATAAAGCACTAGCGATGTTACTGCTATCAGCATTCCTATAGTAAGAATACTCTTGCTACTATTGTACTTCATTGTTGTACTATTCAAGTGACCAATACTTAAAGCTTACAGGTTATATAACATGTTGAGATAATCAAACATCATAACTATAATAGATTAGAGATCGACTATTCCTCTCTCGACTATACTGAAATATGCTATATTATCCCTTGATAATGGCTGTAGTAGGGTTGCTCTGAATATATTCCCTAGCACCTTCTCTTTATTGGCTACAATCCATGAATTATTGCTCATACTCAACCTCTCAAGCCTAACCTTAAAGTGCGCAAACATAGATACAGATCTATCCATTATCTGCCTCTCCTCCCTCCCTCCTCCTTCTGAGTCAGAGGTAATGGCATCAACCCCAACATTATGCTCATCCTTTATGCTAGAGGCTACACCGTTTGTTACTATTATAGCAGTATTCCTCAATACTGCTCTAAGAGCGAGTTCATGCATAAATCTCATCAACCTAAAGTGCCCCTCAGCACTCTTACTCCCATACTCTAACCTGAATAACGATGGAGAGTCCTCCACTACAAGTAAGGATAGATCATGCTTATTGTAGATGCTATCTACATCCACTAGAGAGTTGAATACATCGTCAGTGTTGTATGCCCTCTTTACATAGATCCTATCCATGATAATAGACATAGCATCATCTGGATAATACACAGCAGTACCATGTCTAGATACGCCCAAATCCCTCCTATTACTACCAGCATAAGTACTGCTATGGTTCCCATCGCTCTCTTCATGGATGGTAGCCTTGACCATCTCTAGCATCCTTTCAGGTCTAAAGTCACCCTTTGCATCTATTATCACTACCCTTGCCCTATCCTTAGCCATTGCAGAGTTCAGCGCCAACTGTATGCATAGTTGTGTCTTCCCAGAGCCTGATGCACCAAATACAGAGTAGAGTAGACCCCTTCTGATGCCGCCTAGCAGCAGTGCATCCAATGCCCTTGACCCTGTACTCACCAACCTCATACAAGAGATAACACACTAGTAAGATTTTTATCTTGGGGTAGACTCATCTTACGAGTGAAGTCTTTGTCAAACCAACAGCAGCAGCACCCAAAGAAACCATTGGTGGTACTACAGAGGGCAATAAACAAGAAGGTATCTGTTAGGCTGAAGAATGAGGCTGAGTATAGAGGGAAGATGAGCAATGTTGACTCTTACATGAACCTCATCCTCGAGGACGCTGAAGAGTTCAATGGCTCAACCCATCTTGCAAACTATGGCAAGGTTGTGATAAGGGGCAACAATGTGCTCTTTATAAGGCTTGAGGATGAACTAAGTCTGTAGCAAGGCAAGGCTGTAAATAGAGCAAACGACATCGATGAGAGCAAGAACAAGAGCAACTGCAACTGTAGTTAGGGATAGTTAGTAGTAGTGTAATACAATGTAATACAATACAAGGGAAGGGAGGAAGATTTTATAATACCCTTAAATGGTGTAGCAGTTATGAAGCAACTCTTTACCTCAGAGTCTGTTACTGAAGGGCATCCAGACAAGGTATGCGATCATATAGCAGATGCGATACTGGATGAGTATATAAGGCAAGATATGTATTCAAGGGTTGCAATAGAGATACTTGCTACTGCTGGGCTCATGATCGTTGCAGGGGAGGTTACAAGCAACGCACATGTAGATATCCCTAGTATTGTAAGACAGGTTGTACAGGATATAGGATATGGGGGTAGTGACTCTGGCCTAGACCTTGAGAGATGCAAGTTGATAACATCGCTCCATGAGCAGAGCCCCGATATAGCGATGGGCGTGGTTAGAGGGGATAATCTAGGTGCTGGAGATCAAGGCCTTATGTTTGGATACGCATGCGATGAGACTGAGGAGTTGATGCCCATGCCCATAATGCTTGCAAACAAACTATGCATGAGGCTAGCAGAGTTGAGGAAGAAGAAGATCATACCATGGTTGATGCCAGATGGCAAATCCCAGGTTACCGTAGAGTATGATGGTGAAGGTATAGTAAAGGGTGTCAAGGCCATAGTGCTATCTGCCCAACATACTCCAGATGTTGATATAGAGACTGTAAGGAAGGAGTTGATGGATAAGGTTATACGCCCAGTATGCAATGAGTTGATAGATAGCAGTACTAGATTCTACATAAACCCTACCGGGAGGTTCGTTATAGGAGGGCCAGCAGGGGATACTGGCTTGACAGGGAGGAAGGTTATAGTCGATACCTATGGAGGGGCATGCAAGCATGGAGGGGGAGCCTTCTCTGGCAAGGACCCAACCAAGGTTGATAGGAGCGCATCCTACATGATGAGATACATAGCGAAGAACATAGTTGCATCAGGGCTAGCAAGGAGGTGTGAACTGCAGGTAGCTTATGCGATAGGTGTTGCAGAGCCTATAGCACTATATGTTAATACATTCAACACAGGCAAGGTATCGGATGAAGAGTTGAGCCAACACATAATGAGGAACTTCGACCTCACACCAGCAGGGATAATAGACTTCCTCCAGTTGAGGAGGCCAATATACAGGAAGACATCGGTGTATGGGCACTTCGGTAGGAATGAGCCAGAGTTCACGTGGGAGAGGCTGGATAGCGTAGATGTATTCAAGAGGCTAACAGTTTAGATGAGCGAATAAAGCCATCCATTTGTTATTATTATTATTGTTATTGCTATCGTTATTGTTATTATCATTGTTATCGTTATTATTATCATAATTATTGTAATTGTAATTGTAATTAACACTCTTCAGACATGGTAACATAAGCCATAGCCTTGCTCAGATCATAGTCTAGATCGAACCTCTTGCTGAAGAAGCGTAGTATATTCTTCAGATCTCTCTCAAGTAACGCTCTAGCATTTGGATGTGTCCTAGCATCTACACTCTGAGGCCAGTCTATTATCCATATCTTACCATTCACGTCGTAGAGTACGTTATACTCGCTCAGATCAGCACTGATCAACCCTATAGAGTATGCTAACCTTATATTTCTTAGTATATCTTCAAGTACATATTTAGGATCGTCTAGGTTAGTGCACTCCACAAGCCTTAGACCTTCTACATACTCCATCACAAGAGCATGCCTTGCTAACGCTGTTGCCCTTGGTACATTAACACCTGCAGCCTTCAACCTCCTAAGGGAGTGAAACTCCATTCTAGCACTCTCTATGCTGGCAAGTAGCCAACTATGCACATCCTTGAGCATTCTCTTCCTTGCAATGCTCCTGAAGCTCACCCTTCCTATCCTGAAGAGCTTCACAGCAAGTACACTGCCATGGTCATCTATAGCCTCAACTACATCCGCCTCCTTCCCTATGCCTATAGTTCTACCTATGCTTGATATAACGCCTCTATCAGCAAGCTCCCTGAGTGCTAGAACATCCAGCCCTGCATATACTAGATGGTAGCCTCTACTATAACTCCTGTATATAAGGTTCTTCTCGTTGAGCTTGGTTAGAGCATACCTTACCCTGTCTATATGCATCTTTGCTCTTACTGCTAACTGCTCCTCGTCTATGCTCTCATGGTCCCTCATCATCATTACAAAGGCCTTGAGTACTCTAACCTCCTCATACCCAAGTTCCTTCACATGTCTTGCCATATCCAGCATTGACATGTGATTCAGTCGAGCCCTCAATAATATAAAATAAATAGGCTGGAGTGTAAACATGCTTGATAGATTATATGAGCGATGGTAAGACCGATGTAGATACCAACGTTGATGATCCCATACTAGAGGAGATAGAGCAGGAGTTGCCAGATGATATACTAGAGAAGAAGAGGAGAGGATTGTTAAGGACAGGTTACACAACTGGTACATGTGCAACGGCTGCAGCAAAAGCAGCATTAATGGTACTCATGAGCATGGGTAGAGAGTTACCAACCAATGTAACTGTTACCTTACCAAAGGGTGAGAAGGCTACGCTACCTGTTAAGGAGTGCATATTTGCTACTGATGGTAATGGTTATGCTGTATGCACAGTGGTGAAGGATGCTGGCGATGACCCAGATGTTACACATGGAGCAGAGATAGTCGCTAGGGTTGAGTGGTTAGTAGATAAGCCCGAGACTATAGAGGTTACAGGGGGCAAAGGTGTAGGCATAGTGACAAAACCAGGGCTAGGCCTTGAGATAGGTAAGCATGCGATAAACCCTACACCGATGCGTATGATAATCAATGCTGTTAGAGAGGTTGCATCTGAGCATCTTAAGAGCAAGGGTGTAAAGGTTACTGTATCAGTGCCTAGGGGAGAGGAGTTGGCTAAGCAGACGGATAACCCAAGGCTTGGTATAGTTGGGGGTATAAGCATCCTAGGTACCACAGGGATAGTCGTGCCATACTCTACAGCATCGTTTGCAGCAAGTATAAGGCAATGCATAGATGTTGCAGTTGCAATGGGTGATGATACCATAGTCTTAACGACTGGGGGTAGGAGCGAGGATTTTGCTAAACGGATCATGCCAAACCTACCAGAGCACTGTTTTGTGCAGATGGGTGATTTTGTTGCATACTCTGTAAGACAGGCATCGATGAAGGGTATAAGGCATATAGTGGTTGCTGGGTTCATAGGCAAACTCTCAAAGGTAGCAAAGGGTGTGAAGCAGACGCATGTAAAGGGCTCGCATGTAGATATGGAGTTCCTTGCAGAGATCGCTAGAGAGTACTGTAATGCAGACCCTGAACTCCAAGAGAGGATAAGGGGTGCAAATACCGCAAGGCATGTTATGGAGATAGTTATGGAGAGCAGATTGGAAGGTTACTTCAATACAATATGCAGTAAGGTATGTGAGAGGTTGAGTTCATACATAGATGGTAGAGCAGGTATAGAGTGTGTAATGTTTGATTTCGATGGCAAGATAATAGGTAGAGCGAGTATGAGCATGAAGGAGGTACATATAATATAGTATAATAGAGTAACTCTTTAATCAGATGATGGTATGGTATGATATGGTATGGTATGGTAGGATGGTGAATGATCGATGATGATAAGGTAAGGGTGGGAGGGATTATGATGGATAGGAAGAGGGTTGCTATAATAGCTATAACTAAGCATGGGATAGAGATAGCATGTAGGTTGAAGGATGCCATGAAGGGATGGGATATCTATGCTCCGGAGAAGTTCAGAGCCTCTCTAGCTGATAAGGATAAGGAGAAGGATAAGGGTATTAAGGTGAACTGGTATAGCGAGCCTAGCGCAGCGCTAATAGCAGAGCTCTTCAACTCATACGATGCCCTAATCTGTATATTCTCTCTAGGTGCAGTGATAAGGATGATTGCACCATATATAAGGGATAAGAGGAGTGATCCTGCTGTTCTTGTAATAGATGATACTGCAAAGTTTGTAATAAGCGCACTATCTGGTCATATAGGAGGGGCTAATGCATTGGCAAGGTTAGTGGCAAGGATACTCAACGCAACCCCTGTTATAACAACAGCAGCAGATGCAAATGAGACGATAGCAGTAGATCTACTGGGCAGTGAGTTTGGATGGAGTATAGATAAGGCTACAGAGCATAACATAACCATGTTGAGCGCTTCCATGGTCAATGAGGAGCCAATAGGCATATACCAGGATGCTGGAGAGCATCATGGGTTATGGTGGGGTAGAGAGCTGCCGAAGAATGTGAGGATATTCAATAGCATCGATGAACTCTATGCCTCAGGGCTTAAAGCACTGATAATAACTGATAGGCTGATAGACCCTAGTTATAATGAACTCCTTGCTAGGGCAGTCTTATATAGGCCGAGGAGCCTAATCGTAGGGTTAGGGCTTCACTGGGATACAAGTAGTGATGAGATAGCAGAGGGTATAGAGCATACATTCAGGGATGCCATGTTGAGTATCAGTTCGATAAGGTGCATAGCAACCCTCGAGAGAGGGTATGAGATAATAGGCCTGAAGGAGTTCAGTGAGCATGCAAAGATACCAGTAGAGTACTATAGCAAGGAGCAACTTGCATCTATACAAGTGCCTAACCCATCAACCCTAGTAGAGAGGTATGAAGGGACCCCTAGCGTTGCAGAGGCAGCAGCACTTGCAGGTACGAAGTGCAAGGGCGAGTTGGTTGTACAGAAGCGCAAGTTCCCCCCGAATCTAACTGTTGCTGTTGCAAGGATCAGATATGTTTAGTAGTTAGAGGTAGGCTATGCTTATGAGCAGGATGAGGAATGGAATAATCCTAATAGATAGGGGTAGCAACGATCCAGATGTGCTGTTGGAACTGGAGGAGTTGTGCACATTAGTTAAGGATGAGTGCGCATGTGAGCATGCAACGTTCGCACTCCTAGAGGTCACCTCGCCAACGATAGAGGATGCGTTCCTAGACTCTCTAGGCTGTGGTGTAGACCATCTAACTATAGTGCCATACTTCCTCTATCCAGGATTGAAGATGAAGTCTGCTGTAAGCAAGAGTATGAGAGTAGCAAGGGAGTTGGGTGTTGAGTTCACTATTACTGATTGTCTGAACTACCATGATCAGTTGATAGAACTTATCAAGGTAAGGATAGAGGAGGCTGCTTCTAGGCTAGGGGTGAGGGGTAGTAGTGCTAGCGGTAATACTGGTGCTGATGATGGGTACGATGTACTTCTCATCGGTCATGGGAGTAGTGATCAGGATGCAAGGAGGGTATTCAGGCTCATAGGGGAGAGGCTCAAGCAGTACTACAGGAGTGTTGGGATATGCTTCCTTGAGTTGGATGAGCCGAATATACATGATGGTATAAGGATGATGCTTGAGAGAGAGCCTAGATCGTTGATACTCATGCCATACTTCCTCCATAATGGGGAGCATATGAAGCATGATATAAGGGAAGAGGTAGAGATGGCGTTGGAGGAGTTCAAGCCATCCTGTAACGTTCTGATGGCTAAACATCTAGGGGTCGATAGTAGGATAGCCAAGGTCATTGCAGATAGGGTTATGGAGGCTGAGTCTAGGCTATGTTAGTAGATATGGGTGATGGGAGAGGGAGGGAGTGAGAATGAATAGAAGGTAGAGGGGAGGAAGGAGGATAGATCAAGGGATGAAAGGGGATGAGATAGAGGAGAGGAGCATGCAGATAATAGAGGAGGAGATAGGCAGCTCCAAATCAAACTATAGTAGTGATGAGTGGATAGTAGTAAGGAGGGTTATACATGCTACTGCTGACTTCGATTACGCTAGGAGTGAGCAAGATGCAATAATATTCAGCAGGAATGCCATAGCGGATGCACTACTTGCTATAGAGGATAGGTGTAGTATAGTATGTGATACAGATATAATCCCTGCAGCACTTAACAGTAATGCGATTCGTACTCTGGGATTAAAGTGTATAGCCAAGATATCCGATCCATCGATAGTAGAGGAGGCTAGGAGGAGTAACAGGACTAGGGCAGAGGTTGCAATGAGAGCAATGCAAGATCATATAGGTGATGGTAGCATAGTTGCAGTAGGGAATGCGCCAACAGCACTATATGAACTGATGAGGATGGTAAGAGATGGTAACGTTAAGCCAAATCTAGTTATAGCACTACCAGTAGGGTTTGTATCTGCTGTTGAGAGTAAGATTGCATTTATAAGCACTGCAGAAGAGCATGGTATAGAGTATATATCCAACAGGGGAAGGAAGGGAGGGAGTACTGTGGTAGCATCCATACTTAATGCGCTCCTCAAGTTGTATATACAGAAGAAGTGGTTATGACTGTTGATGATTCTTCAGGCAAGACGATAACTATAGGTTCATACTACAATAAGATACACCTAATCACTTATTACCTTGATGAGTATCTCCTGCACAACTCTGTAAACCTCCTAGCGATATCCTTATTAATGAAGTGTAGATGCATGTATGATGCAAGCGTATTATGCACTATGAACCCATCCCTCTTACCATCTATGCCCTTGCCTCTCAGCATCTCATATGCAAATATACTATCCTCTGCTATATCAACAAGCGTTGAGTAGTGGAACTCATGCCCTCTAACTATACTGCCATTATCAGCAACTACACACGAGGAGGCATCTACTCTAGCCTCTGTATAGTTCAATGTAAGCCTCCTATCCATCATGCTTGTATCTGCATCTATTAGCCCAACCATATCATGCTTTGAGCCATCCAGATCTGTTATGCTCCTACTCAAATACATGAGCCCTCCACACTCAGCATATATTGGTATACCATCTTCAGCACCATCCTTTATCCTCTTCATCATCCTTGCATTACTTGCAAGTAGTGATGCAAGGACCTCTGGGAAGCCTCCCCCTATGTAGAGACCATCGCACTCTGGAGGCTCTTCATCATGTATGGGACTGAAGTATACCAATTTAGCATACCTTGAGAGCATCTCTAGGTTATCAGCATAGTAGAAGTTGAATGACTCATCGAGTGCAACCCCTATAGTAATATCCTTATCCCTTGAGCATGAATTAACTGCTGTTACTCCTCCATCAGCATAATCATAATAATCCGCCCCTCCCTTACTATTGTTGAGCATTAATGGTGCACTCTCCTTTACAATATCAAGTATCCTATCTATGTTGATATGCTCACTAACGTATCTTGCAGTTGCTAGAGCATCATCCTTAGCCTTTATACTCTCATAGATTGGTACGAGACCGAGATGCCTCTCCTTCAATCTCGTATCCTTGTTACGTTTCACAACACCAAGTACTGATATACCCCTCTGCTCAAGCGCGTCCAAGCAGTACCTTGAGTGTCTATCCCCCGCTACATTGTTGAGTATAACACCCTTGACCTTTACTTCCCTGTTGAACTCTATGAACCCTAAGGCCATGGCAGCAACAGATCTAGCAGCCTTGCCTGCATCTAGAACTAGTATGACTGGACTATCCAATAGGGTAGCGATATGTGCTGTGCTTGCATAATCATCTTTGCCAGAGAGGCCATCATAGAGTCCCATGACGCCCTCTATCACTGCTACCTCTGCACCACTTCTATGCATTGCGTTATTGAAGCCCTCTATCACACCATCCTCGCCCATAAGCCAAGGGTCTAGGTTCCTGCTCACTACTCCAGTAACAGCTGTATGATATGATGCATCTATATAATCAGGTCCAACCTTGAAGCCTTGGACCTTATAACCCTTCTCTTTTAGAGCATACATTATACCTATCGTTACACTTGTCTTTCCTACACCGCTACTAGTCCCTGCTATAATTACTGAATGCTTCTTACTAACCTGCGATGCGCCATCTTTACCGATGCTATGCATATTCATAAGTGGGTATAATTTTATTTAAACTTAGTATCATGCTGAAGGGATTATCAAGACCAAGATAATAATTACTTATACCTACCTATACTATCTATCTCTCTATCTATGGATTACCAATCTGATAAGATCACTATACTATACCCAATCTAAAAGATCTAGTGCATCAGTGATAGATTAGATTATAGTATAAATAAACTATAGCCGGTTGAAGAAGATGTTATCTTGTAGTGATTAATTGGTTGATGGATAGATTGATTGATGGATGGATGAATGGATTGCCCTATGCCGTATAAACCTCTATACCCAATCTATTGCATGCAACTATAGCATCATCATCTATGAATGATGTAACGAAGATTACCCTACTTATCTCCTTACCCTCCTTCTTCCTGTATAGTTCTGCCTTCTTCTTAAGCGTGAATGGATCGCTCCTCTTGACATGCGATGTTACCTCTACTGCTATTATCTTGCTATCACTGATAACTATATCCATCTGTATATTGCTAGGATAACCATATACATAACCCTCATCATCATAAGCATTCCACTCACTTACTGTATAGCCTAACTCTTTCTGTATTATACCCTTCAATCCTTCCCTAACAGGCTGCTCATTCATTATACCCCATCTTGCACCTACTGCTGATATCTTTAGATCTAAACGCATGAACCCTTCATTCATATCCCTCCTTAGCTGCTCTATACTCTCCCATACCCTCTTGAACTCCTCATCATGCCTTCTGAACCCTTCAAGCATATCCTGCCTTAGCCTATTCGTCTCTGCCCTTAGATCCCTTATCTCCTCCTCAACCTTAGCAAACCTCTCATTCATCTCAGTCTCTAACCTTAAGAACCTCTCATCAACCTTAGCAAACCTCTCCTCCATCCTCTCCTCTAATGCAACTATCCTATCCAAGATCTCTTTGTAGCCTATAGCTCCTGCTACAGCATGCCTAAACTCCTTATCCTCCTCAAGCATATCCAGAAGTCTCTTCTTCAACTCCTCATTGCTCTGCATAGGTAGAATTATGTTTAACCAGATATTAGGGATCTTGAGGTACAAGGATTGTTAAGATAATAATTACTGATGCCTGTCTATGCTATATATACTTATATACTCTATATACGAACTCCCAATCTAATGAGATATTAGAGGAGAAGAGTGGAGGAAAGGGACGTCCATAAATAAGCTAGATTAGAATATAGTATAGGTATCAGTTGAACAATATTATCTTGACAATCCCAATGCTGTGAGGGAACAATTATAGCGATGGTGTAGTAGTATATTCTGAATGAGTGCTTATACCAGAATGGAAGGGTCAACAAGGAGAGGCCTCGTTATAGTCTACACCGGAAATGGTAAAGGCAAGACTACAGCAGCATTGGGCATGGCAGTGAGGGCTGTAGGCTATGGGATGAGGGTAGTTATGATACAGTTCATCAAGGGTTCTTGGCACTATGGTGAGATAGATGGTGCGTTGAGGTTAAAGCCTGAGTTCGAGCTTATAACTGCTGGTAGAGGTTTCGTGGGAATAATGGATGATGATCTACCAAGAGATATGCATGTTGCTGCTGCTAGAGAAGCACTAAAGGTTAGTAGGGAGATGCTTCTATCCAATATGTATGATATAGTTATACTGGATGAGGTTAACTATGCTGTAAGGTTAGGACTTGTAAGCGTGGAGGATGTGTTAGACCTAATAAAGGTTAAGCCATATAGCACAACACTAGTGCTTACAGGCAACTACGCAGATGAGAGGATAATAGATGAGGCTGATCTTGTAACCGAGATGAGGGAGATAAAACATCCATTCAAGAAGGGCATAAAGGCACTCAAAGGTATTGACTTTTAGCAGTAGCAACATTAAATTACAGTTCTCAAGGGAAGGATATAGGATGAAGTATCAAGAGGAGCAAGAACTGCCTGAGGAAGGAGACCTTGTTATGGCTACTGTACAAGAGGTCTTCCCTCAAGGTGCATATGTTACACTGGATGAGTATGATGGGATGCTTGGATTCCTTCATGTATCGGAGATAGCAACAGGATGGATAAGGAACATAGAGCATTATGTTAGACCGAAGCAGAAGATCGTACTCAAGGTGATAAGGGTGAATAGTGCAAGGAGGGAGGTCGATCTCTCACTCAGGCAGGTTACACATGAGGAGAGGAGGCTCAAGGTCATGGAGGTCAAGAGGGCAGAGAAGGCTAGAGCATTCCTTAACCTGATAAGGGAGAAGTGCTCCAGTATAAGCGATGATGAGTTCGATAGATGTGTTAAGATGTTAAGGGATGAGTATCCATTGCTCTATGATATGTTTGAGGATGTGGCAAAGAAGGGCGCAAAGGCACTCGAGGGGCTCAACATCCCAAAGGAGGTACTCGATGCTATACTAGAGATAAGTAGCAAGATACCCCTCCCTAGGGTAGAGATTGGGGGTGTAATGGAGATAACATGCCCTAGAGGGGATGGTATAGATGTCATAAAGGATGTACTTACAAGTGTAGAGGGTAACAAGCATGGTACAGATGTGAGTATAACTTATCTAGGTGCACCAAGGTATAGGATCGTTATAAGCGCAGATAACTTCAAGGTTGCAGAGAGGTCACTGAACTCCATCCTTAATAGTGTGCAGAAGGGTATAGAGAAGAAGGGAGGAACGTTCAAGTTCACTAGGGAGGAGTCAAGGAAGGGTGTAACATGATACCATGTTGATATTGGTATGAAGCATCTGCTTAGGAAGTGTTTCAACTGCAACCTGTACACCTTGAAGCAGGAGTGCCCAAGATGTCATGGTGCAACACATGACCCACATCCTCCAAAGTTCTCCCCAGATGATAGATATGCGAGGTATAGGATAGTGGATAGGTATAAGACTATTGGTAATGAGCAGGATGATGATGAGGAGGGGGTAGGGGATGAGAATAAGTATGAGGAAGAGGAGGAGTTAAGAGAAGATAGCAGAGATGCAGAAGAGACTATTCAATAATAACATCTCTTAACATAACAAACAAAAAGGAGGGAGGAAGGATAACTAGTAGTCATCCACAGGCTTCAGTATATGGACCTCACACTCATCCTTGATCATGTCCTTGAACCTCTCAGCATCCTTCTCAGAGCCTACTATTGTGCCATAGTGCATTGGTATAGCGATCCTTGGCTTAATCATCCTTACAGCCTCAACGGCCTCATCTGCAGTCATCACATATGTACCGCTAACAGGTAGCAACGCTATATCTATATTTGAGAGGCGCCTCAACTCCTCTACAGCATCTGTATCCCCAGCATGGTATATCCTTACGTTATCGACCGTCACTACAAAACCTACCATCCCAGCATCCTTTGGGTGGAACGGCCTTCTTGTATCTGGGTTTATCTTGTTTATATTGTACGCTGGTACAGCCTCTACTGCTGCTATGCCTTGCAGATCTACCTTATCTACCTTATCCCATGGCTTAACTATCCTCACTTCTTTAACCTTTACACCTTTCATCCCATTAGCACAACTCTTGGTAGTGACGAGCACGGTCTTATCTGCCGATACAACCTTAATTGCATCATCTACGCTTAGATGGTCGAAGTGCTCATGTGAGATGAGCAGTAGATCTGCCTTATCCCTAGCCTCCTTCCTCAACCTATATGGATCTATGTATATAACCTTGCCAGAACTGCTTATCTTGAAGGTATCATGTCCAAGCCATGCTATCCTTATACCTTGGTACTCAAGCATGCCCTTACTTGCATCTTAATACTTAAAAACTATACTATACTACTATAATCATATCATCCTGCAGGGTTACTATACCTGCACACCTGCCCCTCAATCTCTTAATCATCCCTTTATCGAGGGTTGCAACGTAGCATCTAGAGGATTCAGCATAACCAACTATAAGGTCATCCACCGTAGCACTACCATATCTCTCATCCCTCTTACCTGTATACCCACTAAGATCTATAATACTGAACCTGAACCTTGCATCTCTTATCATCTGTAGTGCAGCCTCGGCTTCCTTTACCCTCTTAACACCCGCACTATCTGCTATCCTCTCAAGTTCTCTAACAACAACATCAGGGATGAGGAACTCAACCTTGCCCAGGTCAGCCTCAAGCCTCTCAATACCCTTTACAGGTCTGTTTGCTATCGTGATTAGGAAGCTTGTATCAACTAGGATGTTGACCATATAGTACTACCTTATCATTACAATGGCAACCACTTCCACACCACTGCAATCATCACCACTCTACTATACTATACTCTACTATACTATAATTTAGGATAGATGGGCTCAGTATGACTCATAGTATGACGCCAGCACCTATAAGCCTCCATCTATCTGCAATCCTCCTACTTATTGCTACCCTACTCTTCGCTATAGTACAGACAGGTCTCTTCAGCTTCACTGTAAGCCTATCATCATGCACAGATCTGACTGCTGCTAGAACTGCAGTAGTACCTATGTTAAGCCTTAACTGCTCGTTGACCTTAACAGGTTCTACCTTGATCAGATCTTGTGTACCAACTGCAGTATCGAAGAGATCACTCTCTATGGTGATCTCATCAAACTCCTCCGGCAGTCTACCAGGCTTACCAACTATAGAGCCTACAAGGGAGTCGCTCTTGGTATATGCTGGATCTAACCTTGTGCCTATAGCTATAAGCCCTCCAGGTCTAACGAACTCTACCAACCCTGCCCCTGTTGCTAGGCTTGTGATCTTAGTGGTTATAGGTTCATATGAGGCATTCCTCTCATTGTATATCCCTGGCCTGATCTCTATCTCCTCTTCAACTCTCAACTCCCCCTGCTGTAGTGAGCCCCCGAGCACCCCTCCCTTAAGATCACTTATCTTCGTTCCAGGCTTATTTACATCGAATGATCTTATCACATACATTATAGGCTCTGCTGAAGGGTTCCTAACAGGAGTGGGTATACTCTCCTCTATAGCCTGTATGAGAGCATCTATGTTGACCTTCTGCTGTGCAGATACAGGTATTATCGGTATATCCTTATCCTCCTCCATGTACTCTGCTATAAACTGTTTTATGCTCTCATAGTTGGCCTTTGCCTCTTCATAATCAACGAGATCAACCTTGTTCTGAACCACTACTATACTCCTTATCCCTAGTATCTTCAATGCCATCATATGCTCCCTGGTCTGTGGCTTCGGTACTGGTTCATTCGCTGCTATAACTAGCATTGCACCATCCATTAACGCTGCACCAGAAAGCATATTTGCCATCAGACTCTCATGCCCTGGAGAGTCTACGAAGCTAACAACTCTGCTCAACTCACATGCATTGCTACAGTTACTGCATAATGGGGATGTTGAAAAGCATTCAGGTGCATTGCATACCTTGCATTTATAGAATGCAGCATCTGCATAACCAACCTTTATAGTTATGCCCCTCTTCAACTCCTCGCTATGTGCGCTAGTCCATACGCCCGTTATAGCTTCCACTAGCGTCGTCTTGCCATGATCAACATGGCCTGCAGTGCCTATGTTCACACATGGCTGATAACCGTACTTCTCTACATACCAGTCTGGAAGGGTATCTCTCCAGTTCAACATACTTGCTAATGATGAGGGATGGTATTAACCTTTGTATAGTATCTAGCATCGTTGTATATTGGGCGAGTGTTTCTCTATTTATTGTATTTATTGATATGATATAATATGATTGATAGGCAGAGTCTCAGTTGCTCTGTTGAGTAGTAACCTTCTCTGTCCCTCCTTCCATCTCTCCCTCTCTTACCTGCCCTTTAACCTCTTGTACCGCTCCATCATCTCTCTTAGCCTCCTCAACCAATAACACAGCATTTATCTGGTATATATCCTCGCTTATAACATTCCCTCTAACCAACTTCCTTCTCCTCTCACCCTTACCAGCCTTCCTTAAACCTATGCCTTTGGTTAAGAGTACATACTTCTTCACAGCCCCATGAACATCTGGCCTCATCGGTACCCCAGCCTTATCGCTCCCTCCGGTTATCCTTATCCTACCAGGCAGGCCTATAACAGTGGCATCGAAGGTATCGCCTATCCTCAATCCTAGCAATGGCTTGGCTTGATCATCCTTTATCTCGTAGCTTGTACTCTTCCCATCTTTGCTACTAATCACGAGCTTGAAGTTGACCACTGTACTTGCATTCCTATCTAGAGTTAATCAACCTTTCGACTACAAATATAATATAGATGGATAGATGGATCTCTATAGTAATTAATATGGATAGTAGGAAGGCTGTACTCTTCATCAGCAAGAGTGATAGCGAAGAGGATATAGCAAAGATTAGGGATATGCTCCTAAATGCAGGGATAGAGTTCGTTGAATACAATATAGATGAGGAGCCAGCAGGATGCTGTGGTGGCTTTAGGACAGAGACACCAGCATTATTTGCTCCAGAGGGTATATTCAGGGGGGTTGATGGGATAGCAAGGTACATAAAGGCAAGGATGGATGGTTCTCTATACAGCGGTGAGAGTGCTTATTGGTAAGGTAAGGTAAGGTAAAGTAGTATTATTAGTATTTAAAATATTTTATTAATATTAATATTATGTGTTATTAGTGTTATACCAATACCGATACCAATCCATATTATCGGTAATAGCACTTCATGCCTCGTATATCACATTATCTTGTGGATTAATAATCTGCTAGCTCTCTAGCATAGTTAATACATTAGATCTTATCCTGCCCATTCAGCATAAACTCTTCCACCATACTGTATATTCTATCCTTCATCTTCTCCAGATATGCATCATACTCATCCTCATAACCACAATCACACACAACTCTACTCATATCATCCAAGACTCTAGCCCTCTTATTGCATATAGGGCACTTTGCCTCCAGCATGTTCATATTATGTGTAAGAAGATTATAAAGACTATCCCACTGGAGGATATACATCCTTCTCTCTACTCTCCTTATATGCCCACCTCACTCCTCTACCCTCATGCTTGGTCTTCTCCCAGAATATATCCTTGAATATGCACTGATATACTGCTCTAGATGCTGCTATAGGCATCATAATGTTCATATACACGAATGCAAGCAGTGGATCTAATGCCTTGCACCCTATCCCTTCCTTTAGCGCCCCTTTGAATAGTGTAGAGTAGTATATTACATTGAAGAGCAAGGGTATTAGAGCAAAGGAAGGGAATAGATCTGTTGTTATACCACTAGCAAGTATATTGAACCCCTCTAGGAGCCAGAGTATGGTGAATGAGTATGCTACATAGTTTAACATCACTATCAATGGTGCTATAAGCATAAAGATAGTTGCTATAACATTTGCAAGGCCTATCCTCTTTACTGTTGATATCTTTAACATAATTGGTATATACTTCCATAGACTCTGCAGCCATCCTCTATACCATCTTGTCCTCTGCTTGAGCCATGCTTTGAACGTTGTTGGTGCCTCCTCCCATTGCCTCGCATCTATTAGGCATATTCTCTTGTTGGAGAGCATGAGCCTTATTGCAAGCTCAGCATCCTCAGCAAGGTTTGTAGGATCCCAGCCACCAACCTCCATCAGTGCTCCTCTACTTATGTAGTTGCCTGTACCACCTAGGGGTGTATACACCCTCAACTTGGATCTTGCATTAAGCCATATCCTGAACCAACCAGCATACTCCATAGCAAATAGCCTTGGTATCCATCCATCATTAGCATTACCTATCCTGAGCATGGCCTGAACTGTATCATAACCATGATCTACTATCGCAGAGGCAACCTTCTTGAGCAGATCCACCTCAACTATATCTTCTGCATCCACAACCCCTATGATCTCACCAGTAGAGAGTGCTAGAGCATCGTTCAATGCACTTGGCTTTGTTGGGAAGTAGTTCTTGCGCATGAGTATCTTCACATTCTCCGGGTACCTCTGCTGGTAGTATAACGCAATCCTAGCCATATCCTCATCCTCAGTAACCACTATAACCTCCTTCTTATGCATAGGATAGTCTGTGTTGAGCAGACATGTCTCTATGGTCCTACTCAGTATTGGCTCTTGCCTTACAGGTATTATCATAGATATCTTTGGATATGAAGAGGGGTAGTGATAGGAATATGGGTGCCTTGCCTTGTTTGCAAGGGGATTGAACGGTCTGCTTAACCCATGAATCGATAGGATGAGATGGTATACGCCCCATATAGTGTAGAGGATGATCATCACATATACTATGATCTCCAATGATTCTCTAGTGGCCAATATTATTACAAGTAGTAGGGATGTTATGAAGAGCAGGAAGATGGATACCTTATATCTGATCCTCAACCATCCTCAAGACCTCCTTCACTATCAGTTCTGATAGCCTCAAACCATCCTTATTGTAGAGAATCCTTATCCTTGATGTGTTGAATGTAGCAAGTATATTAGCATCTATTGGTTTATCTGTCACAACTATGCTCAATACATTGGGTAGATCTATACTCCTAGCAATTATCTTGAACCACTGTACTGCATCGTTAGGGTTTGGCATGTGATCTATTACTACATTCCTATCTACATCTTTGATCATGAACGGGATGATATGTACTACCCCGCTAGTACCAGTTACCTTACAGAGTACATCTGCATCAAGACCGTAATCCTTGAGCGTCTTTGTAGCAGTAACAAGTTCTTCATACATCTTTGCTAGATTGTTTGCCATACTGCTAACCTTGTAACCCTCAACTATAACCATGTTAAGATCATAGATGTTGGATACATGACCGTTATCACACTCAACCTTTATCACAGGGTACTGGGTTATGAACTTGCACTTCTCACACCTGAACCCGAATCCTGGTCTACCGTAGTCTATACCTACCTTGCTCAACTGCTTCCCACATTTTGGGCATGTGTATAGTGAATCGCCATGTTTAAACTCCTCAGCAGGAGCTATATGGTTACACTCATAATGTACTATCATATCATCTTTGGTTAGAATGCTGCCCTTACATGTAGGGCATTCGAAGATGATATGCAATGCTGTGCTATTACATACGCTGCATGCTGGGTATGAGTATCTAGATGTTGTTATCAATAGATCGTTCTCCTTGTACTCATTGATCTTCTCCGGGGTAAGCTCAATACCATTGATATCATAGAGTAAGCCAAGGTTCTTGATCTTAGGCCTTATCTCTCCATCACCTATAGATCTCAATGCTAAGAGTATTATGTTGATATCCACAATGGTAGGATTAAGGGCTAAACTATTATAGGTTTGAATGTGATGAGTATAACAAACATATAGATAAATAGATAGATTGCTCTTACCTAGATAGATAGATTGCTCTTACTCATCATCTCTATTATGAAGCATATGGTCTATAACCTTGCCTATCCACTCATCCATCCATTGCACCCTCTGTGCTATGAAGAAGTCAACATTAGCAACCCCATCTATACTTCTAGCCCTCCTTATCAGCTCGTTCATATCCTCTACACTCTCGCTATAGAGCACTCCAACAAGCCTATTCTGTGATACAGGGATGAATGGCATCAGTAGGTTGTTATCCAATGCGCTACCCAACCTGCTCATAACCTTGCTATTATTGGAATCGTTCAACGTTATTATCATACTGAAGTTTATGAACCCTCTCATAGCAGATGGGTTTATGAGTACTGTGAAGTGAAGTATATTGCTATTGAGCATGTAATCTAACCTCCTCTTAACTGTACGTGTGGATATGTTCAGCCTAGATGCTATAGACTTTATGCTTGCTCTAGGCTCTATGAGCAGTTCCCTTATTATCCTGAGATCATTACGTAGGAGCCTCCTAGGCATGGCATACATGCTTGATGTGTAGAGCACTGTATGAGGTTGAAGTACAACTTGGAGTAGATCTATCCTCTCCTTAAGGATACCCTTGCTTGCAAGGCCAAATACAGTTATGTCCCCAACGCATGTAACGCTCATCAGAATATTGCCAAGTAACCTCAGCCTCTCCATCACTTGAGCCTCGTTACCATTATGCTTCACAGCAAGGTGGATCATGTTGTAGCCTAGGGCAGTGATATCTATGCTTGCTATGAACCTAGTTATTAGACCAGTGTTAAGCATGTTAAGCACTCTACTCCTAACTGTACTGGTGCTTAGACCTACCCTTCTACCTATGCTATTGTAAGATGCCCTACCATCCATCAGTAGTGCTCTTAGTATGGCCAGATCCTTACAGTCCACAGTTCAATATACGACATCCTACTAATATATTTGTCTATAATTTACGGAAGAAGTTATATATTAGAAAAGTTATGTACAATCATAGGATGAGTTCAGGTCTCGTATTAAGGGCAGAGAACCTAAGTAAGGTCTACAATGGGGGTTATGTCAGGGTTACAGCGCTGAAGAATGTTAATATTGATATTGAGAGGGGGGAGTTTGTAACTATAATAGGCCCATCTGGATCTGGCAAGTCTACACTACTCAATCTGCTTGGTGCACTAGATAGGCCAACATCTGGCAAGGTGTACATAGATGGTATAGATATATACTCCTATGATGATAGTAAACTAGCCATAATAAGGAACAGGAAGATGGGGTTCATATTCCAAGCATTTAACCTGATAAACAGGACTACAGTGCTTAGGAATGTTGAGATGCCTGCTATAATTGCAGGTGTACCAAAGGATCTTAGAAGAGCAAGAGCGATGCAGTTGCTCAAGATGTTAGGGATTGAGGATAAGGCTGACTTTAGACCCATATCGCTCTCTGGAGGGCAGCAGCAGAGGGTTGCAATCGCTAGAGCATTGATGAACGATCCAGCGATAATACTTGCTGATGAGCCTACTGGTAACCTCGATAGTAAGACTGGCTTAGAGGTTATAGAACTCCTAAACACTCTATGCAGTAAGTATAAGAAGACGGTTATAATGGTAACACATAACCTTGAGCATGCAAGTATGAGCACTAGGTCGATATACATAAGGGATGGGATGATAGAGAAGGAGGTTGTTTACCAATGATCGGTCTAAAGCATTATAGGCATAAGGGTGGTAGAGGCAGTAGTCCTAGCACTAGCATGCTCTATCCATCCATTATGCTCATACTACTAATATCCTCCACACTACCAGTCTCTGCAGTACCAGAGCCTAGGAGCCCTGAAGAGTGCCCAAGCATAAAGATAGTTGGTAGCCCTAGCCCATGCGAGGTAGAGCAACAGGAGATTAGCAAGGAGGTGAAGTTCGTTAACCTGTACTTTGGTGATCCCAATACAATCGTTAACGGATTCCCTGTTAAGGTCGAGATGGCACCTAACGATGGTGTTGGCACACTTGTAGCTGTTATGGCAAACTCTGGGGCATTCGAACTGACAGGGCTAAGGGCATGGCTCTATCTGCCAGTAGGCTTCGAGGCCTATGGTAGAGGGGAGAATGAGCCAGCATTCGATACCTATGACTTCACTGTAGCAAGGGGAGGCACATTCTACTTCGAGTTCCCTGTAAGGGTTAAGGAGGGTGTAGCGTTAGGCATCCATCAGGCATGGATGCGTGTTGAGTACTACAGATCGCATGATGTTGGGCTTCACTTCAGGAACTTCAATGTTGAGTTCATGCTTACTGGGAGAAGCATAATAGATGCTAGAAGTGAGAGTATTGTGATAACCCCTGGAAGGGATAACCCTGTTAGGTTAAGTCTATCTAATAAGGGTAGTGCACCAGCATCTGGTGTTAAAGCAACTCTAACATCAACAGGTGCATTACTCAATACTGGAGGGGGTAGTGTATGGAGCCTAGGTAGTATAGAGCCAGGAGAGAGCAAGCATATAGACCTCATGCTATATGCAAACCCTAACCTAGCAAATACCTTACAGCCTATACAGATAGATCTCGAGTATAGGGACTCTTATGGGCAGAGTAAGCATGAACATGTGGTTATAAACCTCTTTGTTAGGGGGAGTATGAGTAGTGCAGATCTCAGGGTTGCATCAGAACGTTACATCATAGAGACTATAAAGAAGAACGATCTTGCAATAATAGTAAGCAATATAGGCAATGAGAGTGCTAAAGGTGTAGAGGTTGTTGTAAATAGTATGGCTCTCAGCAATACACCATTGAGTATAGTTGATGGTGATGGCTACTATAAGCTTGGCGATATAATGCAAGGAGAGAGTAGAAGGATAAACATAAGTCTCTTCGCTAGCAATGATGCAAACAACAAGACATTCGATATACCCATAAGGATAACCTATCTCGATGCTACTGGAGGCTTGCATAGTATAGAGAGGAGCATAAGTGTATATGCACTTGGGGGTGCAAGTATAAGGATGTACGATCTCAGCATAACATACATAGGCAATGAGCCTAACCTTACAGGATATCTACTTAACGAGGGTTCAGATACCGCATTCTTCACAAGCGTTGAGTTGCTTGAAGATACGTTCAGACCAATAGTAGGAGCACAGTATCTGGGCGATCTACTAGTTAATTCACCATTACCATTCAATATACCAATTAGTAGTGATACTGATACCCCAGGGCTCTATAATGTTAAGGTTAAGATCTACTACAAGGATGCTGTTAGGAATGCTCATGAGTTGGTACTCGATGGTAAGGTCTACTACTCCCCAGTCAGGGCATCAACGATGGATAGTAGTGGTAATACATCGCTCCTACCAACAGGTATACAATCTCCAGCAAGTGTACTACTCATAGGTGTTGCTGGGGCTGCTATAGCAGGCTACATAGCATGGAGGAGACGCAATAGGAGTAGGTTAGAGGAGATCAAGATCTAGAATGGATATAATAAAGATAACACAACTTGCATTCGATGCCCTTAGAGAACGTAAGATAAGATCCATCCTTACCATACTTATGGTAACTACTGGTACAAGCCTACTCATAGCGGTTAATGGTCTTACAACTGGGTTCCTTGCATTCGCTGATAAGCAGTTCAGTATGCTTGCACCAAACGTTATATTTGTAAGCCCAGCACCAACAACGAGTGGAGGGTTAGGAGGGGGGCCACCTCCAGCACCCAAGATAGTATTGACCTCTGTTGTTGTTGATAGGATAAAGAATCTCCCTACAGTTAGCGATGCTATACCAAACTACACTGGTACAGTAACCATAGAGTCTAGGGGCAAGATACAGAATGCTAGGGTATTCGCTCAGGATGCTACAAAGATATACTCGATTGCTCCGGGGATAGAGTTCGATGAAGGTTCTATAGTAAGCAATAGTCAATCATCTATAATAATATCTGAGAGGATAGCAAGGCCTCCTGGGGAGACTGTACCGTTTGCAACCCTTGGCCAGACAGTAGTTGTAAAGTACACCTATGTAGATGAGGATGGAGAGAGGAAGACTAACTCGAGGACTCTAGTCGTTAGGGGCATATTCAAGTTGACTGGTAACCCAACGATAGATGGTGCTGTCATAATGCATCCAGATGTTGCTAACATGCTCATGAATAAGAAGAACAGGTATGATGGTATAGTTGTACTAGCAAGGAACAGTGATCTGGTTGAGGATGTTGAGGATGGGATAAGGAGGCTATATGGTAACGATCTTGGTATAACCTCATCCAAGGTTATACTGACAACGATAAGGCAGTTCATAGGAGGGATAACAACATTCCTCTTCAGCATAGCAGTGATCTCGCTCATAGTTGGTGCTATAGGGATAATTACTACGCTATACACCTCAGTCCTTGAGAGAACAAGGGAGATAGGGATACTCAAGGCTATCGGGGCGCAGAAGAAGCATATACTACTGCTATTCCTCATGGAGGCTCTAATAATAGGGAGCATAGGTGCTGTTGTAGGTATACCATTGGGTATGGCTGGGGGGGATCTACTCTCCAACCTTGCACCAGGGAATAGGGAAGCACCCCCAGAGTCCAGATCTAGACCATTGTATACAGTTGAGGATATAACTAGGGTCTGTGCACTATCGATTGGTTTGAGTGCAGTCTCTGGCCTCTATCCCTCATTCAGGGCAAGTAGGCTTGATCCTATAGTTGCATTAGGCAGACTCTAGTCAGATAAAATTAATTAGAATGAATGAATTAATGAATGAATAAATCTACTCTCTAACCATATCTAGATGAATGTGAATGGATAGAGCAGATGCAAGAGAATGGTTAAGGGCCAAGGGATGGCAGTATGCTGATGGTAGGTTATCAAAGCAGTATGCTCTAGGATCGTTCATGGAAGCAATAGAGTTCGTTAATGATATAGCAGCAGTGGTAGAGGGTAAGAAAGTAAGTAAGTACCCTACCATAACACTTGAGGGTAAGAGCGTTATGCTACTCTTAGCAGATGATGCAAGTATTTCTATTGCTATAGCAAGGCTAGTGGATGAGTTGTATGAGGTGAACTATGCTAGCAACGATGAAGATAAGGAGGATGAACTACTCAAGCAGGAGGAGGAGCGAGAGAGGGCAAGGTTCAGGAGCAGAGGACCGTATAGAAAGTCATCTAGCGCTGGTCTGAGATGATTAGATAGTGATAATAGTAGTAGTAGTGATACGAGGTAATAAGATAAGATAAATAGATAAATAAAATATCTTATGTCTAATCTATTATAGAGCGGGGTTGCTATTATAGAGCGGGATTGGTCTAGTGGTTAGGATGTTGGCTTCCCAAGCCAATGGCGCGGGTTCGAATCCCGCATCCCGCACCAAACCCTCGTTTCCAACTATTATAAAAGAATGGATAGGAATATTATGTAAATAAAAGAAGGGAATACAGTGCAGGTTAGATGCTGTATAACTATATTTGTTATTACCTCCTAAATTGAACTATGATGGTATTGAAAGTTCATCTACGTCTATATTCTTTCTTAGTTTATTTGAATCGAACTATAATAGGATTGAAATCTACTCCTGTTCAACAGGTAATGTTGCCACACCAAATATCTCTGGATGAAGATCGTGTATTATCTCGAGTTCCCTAAATATATCTATTGCAGATTTTGTGATCTTATGTGCCTCTTCAGGGTTTACGCCAGTAACCTCAGTCCTATCCGGATGATACTTTATCATTATCTTCCTGAACCTTGCAACTACATCGTGCCATTTCGCATCTGCTGGAAGTCCAACCCCTTCCCACGTGAGCATTTCAAGCAATCTATTCTTCCTCTCGAATATTCTCTCAATCTCCATACTCTCCAATTCTATAACCTTCTCCCTAGGTCGCTCAGCCTTCTTGTTGAATATGAAGTGCCATCTCCCCAATGTTCTGGTATCCTTCTCCTCTATACTAGCATTGATATCCTCTCCAGATAGGTGCAACCTTATCAGATCCCATATCTCCTCGTAGTATGTATCTTCCAGATACCTCCAGTTGACCCTCCTCCTCTTCTCCTCCCATACCTCTCTTATCCTTGCCTTCTCCCTAGGGTAGAGTATCCCTAATGCTATCCTCAAGAGTGTCCACTCCAACTGCTTCTCTCTCCTCATCCTATCCCTCCTCTCCATCTCCTCAGCACTAAACATACTTACGTTATCAAGTATTATTGCCTTGGATGTCTCGCTTATCTCTGTTGTAGCAGTGTCTAGGAAGCTCTGATCCCTCTCTATAACCTTGCCATGATGGAGTGTATGGTGTATCTCTAACCAACTAGAGTCCTTGAGGAAGTCGAACCATGCATTAAGGTATCCCCTTAAAGCTATCATAGCCTTCCTCTGATTCTCGTACGAACCTGCCCATATACCCCTGCTTGTATACTCGGCCCATTCCCTTAGATTCGATGCTAGAGCATCATTTGGATCGAATAGCCTGCTAACCTCCCTTGCCTTTGCTAGTCCAGCATTAATGTAGAGTGTAAGCATATATGCTATGCTTGATGAGAAGAGTAGGGTGAATGCATCTATACCCTTGCCATTCACATCATGGATGCGAGGGTCGGCCCTCCAGGCCTCGAGCAGACCATAACCATAGAATATCTCATTGCTACTAGGGTTGGCCAGTGAGGCGATGTAGCATGTAGGATCGTTGAAGAGTATGAATGGACTAGCATACCTATCCCCAGTGCATAGAATCCTTATCCTACCCTTGGAGAGGTCATCGAAGGCCTTGTAGAACTCTCTGCTCTTACCCCCGAGGATACCTACTATGGGATCATTAGCCTTCTTGAATAGATCCAAGCCTATACCGCTAAGCATACCCATGCTACTCCTCCATTCCATAACCCCTCTCATATGATCTATGGCAGAGCGAATATACTCGTAGAAGGAGTCATCCTGTAGGCTATCCTTATCCTTGCCCCATACTAGCACATACTCTACCTTACCTTTAGCACTCCTCATCATAGAGGTCAGCTCCTCAGCCATTATACTGCCCTCGCCTAGGTAGAGCAACAGTTACTCTATCCCATCTCGTTTATATAAAACATATTACTGTACCTCTGCTAGTGCTATGGGTAATATAAGATTGGATAGGGAGGGTACAAGTACAGGTATAGATACAGGTACAAGTACAGGTATTCTAGAGACCATACTCAAGATGCAGAGAGAGTACATGGAGATGATCAAGGATGATGGTAGGTTGGGTAAGAGCAGAGAGGAGAGGATATCCCAACTATGCACTGCAATAATACATGAAGCCTGCGAGTTGCAGGATCTAACAGGCTGGAAGTGGTGGAAGAAGAGGAGAGATCATGTATTCGATGAGGAGAAGGCGAAGGAGGAGTTGATAGATATCTGGCACTTTGTTATACAGGCTACGATAGAGCTTGGTATGGATGCTAATGACGTTCTCAACGCATATACAAGGAAGAATATTATAAATAGGGAGAGGCAGTTGGAGGGCTACTAGTACTATTATTGCCACTGTTAATGAGTGGCCTTCTTGCATTTGCGTATGGTATCTACCAATACTACTCTTGCCAGCAACATCGACTGATTTAGAGCAAGTACAAGAGCAAGGGAATATAAGATAGATATTAGCAAATAGTAGCAAATAGACTCGCTACCAGATCATGCTACCAGATCAGTTGCATAACGAATGAGGGGCAGGTTAGAACTGCTCATCGAATTGGACTGGTATTATGCTCCATGCAGTCTCTATCTCTGCAGTGCCCTTGATACTCCAATCAACACCATTCACATCACCCCTTATGAGTTTATTCCATGAACTATCGATGCTGGGCGAGTAGTTGAACGTAAAGTCACTGCTCAGTGTTGTTGTCTGTCTAGTGAAGATCGGAGGTCTACCTACCAATGCGACGTCCTCATATGAGAGGAAGTTCTTCCCGAGTGTAACACCATCCACACTAACCTCATAATCTATCTTGGATACGGTGACTATCTTATCGGTATTGTTAGTTATGCCAAAGTTTATGGTTATAGTCATCTTGTTGTTGTTGAAGTCAACATCCTTTATGCTAACTCCCTGTATGCGTATCTTTACGGCCTCTGATATCTCCCCCTCCTCTATAACCGTTCTATACCATGCAGCCATGAATATAGCTACCATTACTACTGCTGCTCCTACCACGACCATCTTGCCTCTCCTTCCTAAGGTCAGCAACTCAGACCGATCTAATTATAGTAGGGGTTATTATTTATCTTTGCCTTGCTTACATTACATTATCTTATCTCTACCTTACCTCTATGATTCATGCAAGGTTATTATATTGCTATAAGGATTATCATTAATATTGCTTATACACGAAGCGTTGATAACATGGGCACATCTGCTCGCTGCAAGCATATGGGTTGGAGGCACGCTCTTCCTAGGCCTAGTTATTGCTCCAGTGCTTAGATCTGATCTTAACGATATTCAGAGGTTCAATCTAACTGTTAGGATAGGGAAGAGGTTCAACAAGGTTGCTGTACCTACAATAGCGGTACTTTTAGCAACAGGTGTATACAAGGCAGCAACAGTATCAGAGTTCTTGCTTGGCACTATGTATGGGAGCATACTCTTCGTTAAGGTAGGGGTTGTGATCTCAATGCTTATAACTTGGCTAGTTCATGCAAAGGTCTCCAATGTAAATATAGATGTAAACGATTCTGTAAACCTTATAAGGGTTAGGAGAAGAGCAGTACTACTTGGGAACATGCTTGCTGCTCAATCTGTTACAGTACTCTTCCTTGCTGCCATGCTAGATTCATTCTAACCTAATCTAGAGCATAGATAGGATGGATAGGATGGATAGGATGGATAGGATTATGCAGGCTCTATAGTAACCTGATATACACTCATACCATTATTACTCCTCTTCTCTATACTATACTTGCATGAGGTTATCCTGCTAGCAGTGTATAGATTGGTATCAAGGTGCATGGATACACTACTGACTGTATACCTTGATGTACCATCTGCAAGGCTCAATGGTAGCACAAGCATGTCTGCAAGGTTTGTGTCTACAGTTGCATTACTCGTATATGACTCAAGAAACTTGGAGGCTGCAGATGCACCTACCTCCTCTGCCCTCTTACCCTTCTCCCCTATCGCATCCCCTCCTATGAAAGGTCCGTAATCGCTACTGCAGTAAACCAGCAGGGATGAGCCTGGTGATGCTGCTGGCTCTAGCGATGCTGATGTATGAGCGCATCTGACCCCTTCCCTCTCAAGCCTTGCAAGTGCACCTGCAACCTGACGCTCCGCAACATGTCTTGGTAGGTTAGAGCATACACTAACTATCCTTGCATCAAGCCGTGGAGCACTAACCAGATCCATAGCCTTAACCCTAGTGCATGGTTCTATGGATACATGTACTACACCTCCACCTATAGGGTAGTAACCCCTCCTCTCAACAGATATGCTGAACTCTATGCCTAGGGCTTTGAATGCTGGTTTAACCACATGCCTCATATAGTCCAATGTTGGACTCCACTTCACATCTGTACCTCCAACGATCTCCATCCCAAGCCTCTTCCCAGATATGCTTACAGCAGGTATCAATGCTTGGAGGATCAGGGTTATGCTACCTGCAGTCCCTATATCGATCCTCTTCTTGCTACTTGTGCTATTGCTCTCCATCTCCATTGGTAAGAACCTTATCGTGCTAGAGCCTACCTCAACATTCTCTGCTCTTGCATTGAATATCTCTGCAAGTATCTTCACCGCAGCAGCATGCTGTGGTCTAAGCCCAGGATTGGGTCTCTTTGCCCTTATGTTAAATACCTCTATCGGTCTCTTGGTTATGACAGAGAGTGCTATAGCGGTTCTAAGTATCTGCCCCCCTCCCTCTCCATAAGATCCATCTATCCTTATGATCTCCATGCCATGACCCATCCTATCACTGCAGATTTAACTACCTTTGCATTGTAGGTTTATTTATTTAGAGGTATGCTCACGAATCTACTATATGAAGGGACTGCTTGTAGGGAGGTTCCAGCCATTCCACCTTGGGCATCTTAGTGCTGTAGAGTATGCCTTGAATATGGTAGATACGCTCTGGATAGTTATAGGCTCTGCGGATAAGAGCCATGAGCCTAGGAACCCATTCACAGCAGGTGAGAGGTTGGAGATGATAAAGTATGCACTAGATACGCATGGGATAGATGCTAAGAGATGGCATGCAGTACCTGTCTATGATGCTAACATACACTACCTCTGGATCACACAAGTTAACATGCTAGTGCCTAGATATGATGTTGTCTTCACCAACGATAGATTCAGCATCATGCTATTCGAGGAGTATGGAAGGGGCAAGGAGGTTAGATCTGTGCCTCTACTCAACAGGGTAGAGTTCTCTGGAACTGAGGTTAGGAGGAGGATTGCCCAGGGGGAGGATTGGAGGAGTATAGTACCAGAGCAGGTAGCAAGGGTTATAGATGAGATAGATGGTGTAAGGAGGGTAAGAGCACTTCATAGCATAGATGGTTCTGCTCATAAACATGATCATGGCATACATAATAATGGGTAACACCTGCTGTAATTAGCATACCATAGCAATAGGTTTATGTAAGAGTACAGGCAAACTCTTGCCTATGATGTATCCACCAGAGTATCTAGTGATGATCCCTGGACCAACGAATGTACCATACAGGGTTATGCAGGCCATGCTTGCACCTATAATAAACCATAGGAGCGATGACTTTAGAGTATTGCATAGATCGCTGCAGGAGAAGCTAAAGCATGTATTCCAGACGGAGAATGATATAATCGTATTGACTACAAGTGGTACTGGAGCAGTCGAGGCATCTGTAGTCAATCTTATACGTAAAGGAGATAGGGTGTTGATCCCAGTCAATGGGGAGTTCAGTGAGAGATTGGCAAAGATGATAGAACTTGCTGGAGGAGAGGCTATAAAGGTTAGAGCGCCATATGGTAGCATACCATCCTATGAGCAGGTTAAGGAGGCATATGATAATAACAAGGATATAAAGGCATTATATGTTGTTTATAATGAGACCTCTACAGGTACAAGGATAACGTGGCTTGACAGGGTTAAGGATCTAGTAGCAAGGGACGACTCTTACTTCATAGTAGATGCTGTATCCAATCTGGGCGGTGATGATCTGCCAGTGGATAGATGGGGTGTTGATATATGTGTTACAGCAAGCCAGAAGTGCCTTGCTGCACCACCAGGCGTTGCGCCACTCTCATTGAGTAAGAGAGCCATAAAGTTCATGAAGGATAACCCTCCAAACACACTGTACCTTAACCTGCCAAGGTACCTGAAGTACTATGAGGAGAATGCAGAGACACCATTCACGCCAGCACTGCCATTGTACTTTGCGCTACATGAAGCACTAACCATAATAGAGGAGGAGGGTCTTGACTCAAGGATAAACAGGCATAAAGAGTGTGCTAAGGTATTCTACGATAATCTAGCAAAGATGGGGTTCGAGCACTTTGCTGAGCAGTCATGCAGATCATATACAGTGATAGCACTAAAGTACCCAGATGGGTTAGATGATAAGAGGTTCAGGAGCACTCTGGCAAATGAGTTCAAAGTGTTAGTAGCTGGGGGATTCGGCGAGTTGAAGGGTAAGATATGGAGGATAGGCTGTATGGGCGAGGTCAATGGCTACCATGTCAAGAGGACCCTCTCATCTATAGCATCAACACTGGAGATGTTGAATGTAAAGGCTACCCCTATAGCCTGATATTTTAATACTGATGATGGTAGGGTTATGGTAAGGTAGGGTTATGGTAGTGGTAATAGTGCACATCCCATCCTATGACCTTACCCGCTATATCCCTATCATCCTCGATCACAACCATTGGTTTAAGATTAATAAGGGAGCATCATAAAGCCATATGCATGCCATTCAGTAAGGGTTCTCTACTACTTGTGGATTACACTGCTACAGTGAAGGATACAAATGAGGTTATAGATACAACTAGTGAGGAGGAGGCAAAGAAGCATAACATCCACGACCCTAACAGGGTGTATGAACCTAGGCTTGTATCGGTTGGTGATGGCTGGGTACTGAAGGGATTCGATGAAGCGTTGCTCAACGCAAACCTGAATGAGGAGATTACAGTAGATATACAGCCAGAGAAGGCATTTGGTGTTAGAGATCCAAACAAGGTTAGACTCATCCCATTAAGGAAGTTAGGGGAGAAAGCAGATGAGGTGAATGTTGGCGATATGATAGAGATAGATAATAGGGTAGGGATAATAAGATCGATAAGTTCTGGAAGGGTACAGATAGACTTCAACCATAGGCTTGCTGGTAGGACTATAACGTATAGATTCAAGGTACTCAAGATGCTTGAGGATGATATGGAGAAGGTAACTGCGCTGATAAGGAGGAGACTCCCAGTAGATGTAAATAAACTAGGTCTGTCGCTAAACTCTCCTACTGGTACTCTAGAGGTTCTGATACCAAAGGAGTACTATATGCAGGAGGGTCTGCAGGTTATAAAGCGTGCTATAGCCAATGATATCTTCAGGTATGTACAGAATGTAAAGGGCATAAGGTTCGTAGAGGTGTATGAGAGGGAAGAGACTAAGAAGGAGGGAGAGGGGGAGGGAGAGAAGGAGAAGGTTGAAGGGCGAGAGCATACAACTGTAGAAGAGAAGGGGCGAGAGCAGGTGCAGGCACAACAGCAAGAACAGCAGGTACAGATACAAACAGAGGAGAGATGATACGAGTAGGGCGATCCAATATAGGCATAGATAGCGTATAGATAGATAGATAGAGATAGTGTATAGATAACTATGCTGAGAGCAGCAAGAGAGGGGAAGTTAATAAGATGGAGAATCATTATCCCATATAACTAGTGTAGGAAAGGGGAATGAGTACAAGATCTTGCACATATTGTAATGCTGAGAGCGTATACCATAGGAGATACTCTGGGGAGTATCTCTGCTCTAGATGCTTCACCAGATCTGTGCAGAGGAAGGTTGCTAGGACCATCTCAAGATACTCTATGATCAAGCATGGGGATAGGGTTGCTGTTGCTGTCTCTGGTGGCAAGGATAGCCTAACCCTTCTCCATATACTGAGCAAGAGTGCTAAGAGGCATGGTAATGAACTTGTAGCAATAACTATAGATGAGGGTATAACAGGCTATAGGGATGAGTCATTGAGGATTGCAAGGGAGTTCGCATCAATGCTAGGGATCGAGCATATAACCATACCATACAAGGAGCTGTTTGGCAACACGCTTGAGGAGGTACTCAAAGCAAGGGATGAGAAGGCTCTCAGGATGAGCTCATGCTCGATATGTGGAACGTTCAGGAGGAGGGCAATGGATACAGCTGCAAAGGTCGCTGATGCAAATGTCCTAGCGACTGCCCATAACCTAGATGATATGCTCCAGACGTTCATAATAAACATCTCTGCTGGGGATGTGGAGAGGATAGCATGGATGTACCCTGAGCCTGTAGAGTATGCAGATGGGTTAAGGAAGATAAAGCCATTACTCGAGGTCTATGAGCATGAGATAGCATTCTATGCCCTGATCAACGATATACCATTCCAGAGCGAGCAGTGCCCATACATGAACGAGGGTATAAGGAGTAGTATAAGGGAGTTTCTTAACACTCTAGAGCAGAGGCATGCTGGTATAAAGTACAATATGCTCAACAGCATACTGAAGGTATCCAAGGTACTTAGGGATAATATGGAGTTCAAGAGGAATAGATGTAGTATATGCTCTAGGGAGTGTAGTAATGATGATGGGATATGCTCATCGTGTATGCTTGTTATAAGGTTAGATGATGGTAGTAAGTAGAGGGGTAGAGGAGGGATAGGGGTATAGAGTAGAGGAGGGATAGAGGTAGGGGTAGAGATTATTCTAAAGAAATTGCTATCTTTCATGCTTCAGGCATAGAGTAGAGGAGGGATAGGGGTAGAGGTATTTGATGGTGGTTTATACATTTAGAGATAGAGATAAGTAAGATACTGCTCTAAAGATTTAATATAGCGACCTCTTAAGGTTGGGTATGAAGCGGGTAATATTTTACACTGGTAAGGGAGGAACAGGTAAGACTGTAACCTCCTGTGCCACAGCATTAGCATGCTCAAACCTAGGCTATAGAGTATTACTCATGTCTACAGATCCAGCACATACGCTAAGTGATGCGTTCAATATGCACATAGGGAATGAGTATACTTTAGTGAAGGATAACCTCTATGCGATACAGATAGATCCTGTGATTGAGATAAACAAACAGTATCAGCAACTCCTAGCATATCTTGCATCACTCTTCTCCTCCAGAGGTATAGATGAGACTATAGCATATGAGATAGCCATGCTCCCTGGGATGACACAACTATTCTCCATGCTAAGGCTTGAGGAGTTATCCTACAGCAATGAGTACGATCTCGTGATTCTTGATATGATGGCATCTGGTGAAGCATTGAGGTACCTCTACCTCCCAAAGTTGGTTGGGAGCCTGAGTAGGAGGCTCTTCAACTTCGCAGGGCTATTCAGTGGTATTGCAAGGCTCCTAGAGCCTATAGCAAAGATGCCTGCACCCTCATCCGATGTGATCAAGACCGAGGTTGAGCTTATAGGAAGGCTTGAGAGGTTAGCAGAGATACTCAAGGATAGGGAGAGGTGTAGTGTAAGGTTAGTAGCTAATCCAGATCTATTCAGTATAGAGAATGCAAAGAGAGCACTGATGTCTGCAAATCTATTTGGGCTAAACGTCGACCTTGCGGTTATAAACAAGATAATGCCAAGGGTAGATGAACCATACTTTACTGAGTGGATAAGACAGCAAGAGGCGTATGTGAAGGATGCTGAGATGAACTTCTACCCCATCCCTATAAGGAGAGCAAGGTTATTCGAGAGCGAGTTGAGAGGCGTAGAGATGCTCAATAGATATGCTAGGGAACTCTTTGGGGATGACGATCCAGCAAAGGTGTACTTCAAGGAGGATATATTTGCCTTTGAGCATAATGGAGAGAGGTTCAATATGAGGTTTAGGGTACCATTCACTGAGAAGGACGATTTTGAGTTGGAGCGTATAGGAGATCAGTTGACCATCAGGGTTAAGGGTGCCATAGGTAATATAGTGAATATAGTACCATTACCATCTGCTACTGTGGGGATGAGGCTCTCCAAGGCAAGACTACAGGGTTCAGAGCTGATAGTTACGTTTGAGCATTGATTATATGGTAAGATGCAATAATATTGTTATGGCTATGGTTATTCTACCCTTACCCTCTCCCTTACAGGTTTACTTGCTTCGCTCTCAAGGAACTCAACATACTTGCTAAGCCATGAGCCTACCAACTTGTTGAGTAATAACAGTATCCTTGCATGCAGTATAAGCATGGATATACCTGTATCAAATGTTAACCCTATTAGTGATGATACTGTATCTTTACCCATCTGCTTACTCTCATTCATAGATAACATCATCCCCACACATATTCATAAACTTTCCATCGGTAGAAGGTTACCCCTGTTCAGATGCTCTAACACATAGAGTTCTGATGCAACCTCTGCAATCGGTCTAACCAATACACCAGTAGCATTGACTATCTCTGCTCTCTTGCTGCTCCATAGCGATGCGAATGAGAGCATACAGTCTGTGTATGCAGATATAACATCCCTAGGCATCATTGGAGGTAGATCTGCCTTACCTGTAGTATATAGTTGCTTCCATCCATTATCTATATACCAGTTCCTGAGGAACTGCTTACTCACATCAACCATATGCCTGCTCTTCCTACCCAACACATCCCTTACAGCATTGATCTTTGATGCATCTAACCTCCACCTATCCATGTAGAACTCAAGGAACCTCTCAACCATATCAATGTCCCTTATCTCAAGCATATACCTATCCTCCTCTGGATTCCCAAACGTATCTGCTAACCCTACATTACCATCAGAATCAACGTAGATCTCATACTTGCCATCGAACCTCAAGAGACCTTTACTCTCAGCATATCTAGAGATTAGGAATGTGCACTCTTTTATAAGTTCGTGTGCCCTACTCCACTGCTCATCTGTAAGCCTTGATCTCATCCTTGCTTCATCCCTGCTCAGGCTTATATCCCCTCTCTTATCGTATTTGGTTGTGTATGATAAGATGAGTTCACCTCCCGCTGATGCTGGTATCAACTCCCCTCCCTCAGGCATACTTGTGAACCCATAAGCTCTGTAGTCCTTCTTACCATGCCTTATATCTGAGAGTAATGATGACCTTGGATGTAGATAATAGTTGAATATGAACTCAAGATCTACCATCCTATTCCTTGTCCCTATCTCTATGCTCATCTGATCAAGGGGGATCTCCCTCCCTGGTACCCTAACCACATGGACCTTACATCCATGCTCTACAGCCTCTATGAAGCATGTCCTTATACCAGCATCCCTAGCAAGCTCAAAACTCTTATTTATTATGTAGCGCATGGCTAAACCCTTATGTGGTATAGAGAATGGCCACTTACCCCTAACCTTGTAATCGAATATGGAGAATGTATCCTTTGGTATGAAGTACCCTATACCCATCTCATCGCCTTTGGGCTCTACCTCTATAAGCAGATCCTTGGATGAACCTTCTACCCTTATCATGATGAGATCAAAGTTACCATAGTATTAAAAACCTACTGAAGGTTTTAATAATGCGCCGTAGGTAACAGGATCATGCCCATACCCGTTGCTGAACTTGATGAGTCGAATGATCCAGTGCTCATAATCAAAGAGTTCCTCAAGAGGAATAGTGATGAGGCATGGACGCAGGAGGAGATAAGCGAATATACTGGGCTAGATATGACTACTGTGTACCAGATATGCCAGATGCTCAGGACGAGGTATGTAGAATCTATAGCAAAGGAGGAGTACTTCCCCATAAAGGCTGTAGAGCGGTATGGACAGACCTACTATGCATGGAACTCTAAGGTTAAGGGCAAGGGTGCAAAGGCTACAAGGAAGGGGAGAGGTAGGAAGAGTGCTTCAGGTAATGGGAGTGGTAACGGCACTATAGATGCCCATCCTCCTCAGGATAGTGTATCTCCACAATGACGTTGAATCCATATTCCCTCAGCCTTCCCTGCAGATAGTTAGCAAACTTGTCGAGGTATGTATGCCCTCTAACCCTTAACAGCCCTTGCATAACATTGCCCATATCATCTATGAAGTAGATATCTATGCTGATTGTGAAGAACCTCCAACCCATACTCTCCATGGGTTGCTGAATGTGAGGTAACTATCTCTATGCAGCTTTGCCTCCAGATCCCTTATGATATCCTCTATCATGCCTCTAACCTTGCTGTAATCATTAGTAGTCTTTATCTTGAACTCCTGTAGCATTGGTCATCTAAATTACTCAACTCTTCAATATTATCCATTCTTTTTAAATTGTAACTATTAAACGCAATTGTATAACATGCCGTTGTTAAACTATATTAAATATCCCCGTACATACTAGATAATTATTCAATGACTCTTCTCCTCTATGTTCTACCTGATATCAAATACAATGCTTGGCACTAACAGCAATGCTCCCTTGTTTCATACCTGACTCTGCATTCATAATTAATATCCTATATCAAATAGTTAGGCCACTTTAGATTGATTTATACCTTGTGTAATGATTGCTATGCTAGTGCTATACTACAACGCTTGAGCACTAGCTCTAATCTCTATCACAACAAGTAATGCCATAATAATATATATATAATATATATGCTGAAATAAAAATTAAAGACTAGGGCCTCCACTTTATTGAGCACCCAACCGATGGGTCGAATGGGTTCTCTATCCTCTCTCCCCTTAATAGTCTCTCAACATTCATGGCCATTATCTGTACTGTAGGCTTTGCATCTGGGTTCATAGCATCATTTATACGCCCATGGTAGACTAGCCTCCTCTCTCTATCAAAGAGGAATGGATCTGGTGTGCATACAGCGCCATATGCTCTGGCAACCTCCTGAGTCTCATCAAACAGGTATGGGAACCTCACATTGAACTCTCTAGCAAACCTCTTCATGTTCTCATAACCTTCCCCTTCATAGTTTGGATCGTTGCTGTTTATCCCAACTATGTCAAGCCTTGGATGGAACCTCTCATAAAGCATGTTTATATCATCCATCCTTGCTCTAACGTATGGGCAGTGGTTTGCCATGAAGATTATGAGTAGTGCTTCTGCCTTGAAGTCCTTCAGCGTGTAGTATTTACCGTCTATGCCTAGCAGGTTAAAGTCTATCGCTCTACTCCCTGTGCTCATCTTCTGTATCGAGTAGGTTCTTGCCATGAATACCCATACGTGTGAGTATATTAAAATATTAGGGTAGAGTAAATGAGGTGAGGAGAGGAAAGAGGAGGTAAAGGAGAGGAGGGAGGGGGTATGGGTAACAACAGTGACAGCCTTAGGGTATGTGCATTCTGTGAATCTATTCTTGATGATGCGTACAACGATAGCATATGCAATCTATGTGCAGAGCGCTATGGTATAGTAATGCATGACTCTGAGGATGGCTGCGGCTGTGATACAAGATAAAGTATTTTTATCATTCATACATTGGCAATAGCATGAGAGCTGCTAGGTTTCATGCTATAGGCAAACCATTACAGATAGAGGATATAGAGAAGCCTAAACTGAACAGCAACGATGTACTCATAAGGGTAAAGGCTGCAGGTATATGCTATAGTGATGTTCATGTACTCGATGGTGTTATAGCAGCAGACCCACCTGTAACCCTAGGCCATGAGATAGCAGGTATAGTGGAAGAGGTAGGCTCGAGCGTTACTGACTACAGGAAGGGCGATAGGGTGCTTGTACACTTCCTAAGCCCATGTGGTAGGTGCAAGAGGTGCTTACAGGGCAAGGGGATGCAATGCCTCAGACTCTTCGAGCGAGAAGGTTATGGATTCTCTGATGATGGAGGTTATGCTGAATACTGTAAGGTTGATGCCGATAGGCTAGTTAAACTCCCAGATGATCTGAGCATAGAGTTTGCTGCAACTCTAGGGTGTGCTGGTATAACAGCTTACCATGCAGTTAAGAGCATAGCAAGGGTAAGGAGTGGTGAGACCGTTGTTATATATGGTGCTGGTGGTGTAGGTTTGTATGCACTCCAAGCAGCAAGACTCTCAGGAGCATATACGATAGCAGTAGCGAGGAGCGAGGCAAGGTTGAGACTTGCTGAGAGCCTTGGTGCAGATCATGTCCTTAATGCTAAGGATAGCAATCTTAGGAAGGAGGTTAAGAGGTTAACAGATGGCATGGGTGCAGATGTTGTATTCGATCTTGTGCTAACCGATGAGTCGGTAAAGAATGCCATAGGCATGCTTGCAAATGGAGGGAGGTTAGTGCTTGTAGGAGTAAGTAACAGACCCATAAGCATAGACCCACAGATAACTGTGCTGAAGGAGTTCTCTATACTTGGCTCACTAGTAGGCACCAAGGATGAGCTTGAGGAGCTCGTTGGGTTTGCATCAAGTAAGAGGATAAGGAGCATAGCGAATAAGGCCTTTAAACTTGATGATGTTAACGATGCGTTAGCGATGCTTAGAAGAGGGGAGATCGTTGGGAGGGGGTATATAGTGCCATAGAGCAATTAAACAGCATATCATGTTTTTTGCTCATTATACTTGCCTCCCAAATTCTTCTCTCCACCAACCTCTTTGGCCCTAACATTCTTTGCGTGTAGGAAGAGCAGGGGCGCAAATATGAATAGTGCTATCGCTATCCCAGATGCATCTATAACTGTAAGATAGGCTACAGCGAAGGCCAGTGCAGCAAACCCTTGAAGTATATGCTTCCTCCATACAGGGATTTTAGCGAACCGGGATACAACCTCTATGAGGAAGAATGCAGCTGCTGGGTATAGTGCCAGTAGTAGATGGGTTAACAGGTCTATATCTGTATGAGGCATCCCTCATCCTTACTCTCCTTACATATTTTTATTGGTTTCGTTGTATACATTACCAACTAGCAGTAGTATCAATACTCAGCAAGTGGTAGTTCTATTGCTGCTCCTTGCTTCACCAACTCAATAGCATCTAGGAATGGTATCATGGCTATATCCTCTGCCTCGAATGGTCCATACTTTCCATTATCCTTGCCTATAAATGCATCTACATGCTTTATGAACCTTACAAGGACTAGGGTTGATGCTACCCTTCCTGCGATAGCCTCTAGTACCTTGCTCCTACCATTCAGTATGGATGAGAGCAAGAGGTTAGACCTTAGCCTAAACTCCCTCTCCACCAACGCAATGTACAGCTCCTCTTGACTCAACCTAGAATAGTCTATCCCGTCAGAGTTCCTCACCTTCTCTAACCTTATCTTGAGCATCAACCTTACAATCTCTGAGAGTATAGATATCAGAGCATCCCTGATCTTTGCGTCTATACCATCATATCCATAACCCTTCAATGAGTTGAAGATCCCAGCGATCCTCCTATACAGCGTAGGATCAACTTCTTGTAATGAACTGCTACTTGCTTCCCTGCTAAGATACTCGTAGAGTGTCTTCACATCTACATCTACACCTACATCTACATCTATATTGTTCTCCACGCTATAAGTTCAGTGATAACGATATAATTAAATAACGAATGGAAGAATGCAGTTCATGCCTTACAGGCTTGTAGATGGCATATTAGAGCCTGTAAGTTACACTATGGAAGATGTTATGGATAGTATAAAGAATCAAGATGTGAAGTATATCGATCTTCAGTTCACAAGCCTAACAGGTAGATTTCATCATGTTACTATTAATGCGAAGATGCTTGATATTGATGCATTAAAGGAGGGGTTCCCCAAACTTGATGGATCGTCCATAAAAGGCTTTGCACAGATATACGAGTCAGATATGATACTTAAACCAGATCCAAACACATTTGCAATTATACCATGGAAGGATGAGGGTAAGACTGCTAGGATGATATGTGACGTTTACTGGGGCTATACAGGTGAGAGATTATCACGGGATCCTAGGGCAGTTACACAGAGGGCTGAAGAGATTCTAAGGGGAGAAGGCTTCAAGGTATCCTATTGGGGCCCTGAGGTTGAGTTCTTTGTATTCAACAGGGTTGCATGGGAGGCAATGGTCCCAAGTAGAGGTATATCCTATACTATAGAGAGCGTAGAGGCTCCATGGAGTAACGATTCATCAAATACGTTAAGACTCAAGGAGGGTTACATGCCTGCTGAGCCTTATGATACACTAACCCATTTTAGGAATAGGTGTATGCAGGTTCTTAACGACTACTTTGGTATACCCTGTGAAGCACACCATCATGAGGTTGCAACAGCAGGGCAGTGCGAGATAGATATGCGTTATGATACACTAACTAATGCTGCAGATAACACGATGACATACAAGTATGTTGTCAAGAACATAGCAAGGATGAACAACCTCATAGCAACTATGATGCCAAAGCCATTAGCAATGGATAATGGCTCTGGTATGCATGTCAACGTGAGTCTATGGAATGATAAGAACGAGTTCTACGATGCTAATGATGAGTATGCTGAGCTGAGCCAGATTGGTAGGTACTTTGCTGGGGGTATACTGGAGCATGCAGAGTCCCTATGCGCAATAGTTGCACCAACAACCAACTCCTACAGGAGGTTGGTGCCAGGATATGAGGCTCCTGTATATATAGCATGGAGCAAAGGCAACAGATCTGCAATAATAAGGGTGCCTGTTTACTTTAGAGGCAAGAAGCAGGCAGCAAGCAAGAGGATAGAGTTCAGGGCTGCAGACCCATCTTGTAACCCATATCTATGCTTCGCTGCAATACTTGCTGCCGGTCTAGATGGGATAAGGAAGAAGAGAGATGCAGGTGAGCCTGTTGATGAGAATATCTACCTGATGAGCCCTGAGAAGAGGAGGGCTCTAGGGATAAGACAGTTGCCCCCCACCTTGATAGATGCTATAGATGCCTTGAAGAGCGATAACCTTTACCTCAAGCCGGTATTCACCCAAGACCTGATAGAGAAACTTGTAGAGCTTGAGAGCAAGGATTACATGGAGATCAAGTTGAGGCCCCATCCATATGAGTTCTACCTCTACTTTGATGTCTGAATAGTTTTAAATTTAGGTCGCCCATCTCCCTATGTATGGTAGGTAATGATGAGGATGAAGCGTATAAGCATTACAGCGACGTATTAAGGCTCCTTAGAGAACATCACTCCTGGTTCAATAGATGTATACCCTTGATAGCAAGCGAGAATGTGCCTAGTCCTGCAGTTAGAGAGGCCATAGTCTCAGACTTTGCAAATAGGTATGCTGAGGGCTGGCCTGGTGAGCGTGTATATGCTGGATGTGTATACATAGATCAGGTTGAGTTGATATGTATAGAACTAGCAAGGAAGGTCTTCAGGGCTGAGTTTGCTGATGTGAGACCGGTATCTGGTGTTGTAGCAAACCTTGCTGTATATGCTGCACTCACTGAGCCTAGTGATATCATGCTTGCTTTAGCTATACCCAATGGAGGGCATATCTCCCATGGTAAGAGGGAGCACTCTGGCACAGCTGGTTTGGTTAGAGGTTTACAGGTTGAGACCTTTGTATTCAACAAGGAGGAGATGAACATAGATGTTGATGCGACGATAAAGAAGGTTGAGGAGATGAAGAGGGATAAGGGTGGCAAGGCTCCTAGACTAGCCATGTTTGGTGCAAGTCTATTCCTCTTCCCCCATCCTGTAAAGGAACTGGCAGATTATCTCCATGCAAACAACATAACCATATGCTATGATGCAGCACATGTTGCAGGCCTTATTGCAGGGAATGAGTTCCAAGATCCATTAAGGGAAGGGGCTGATATAATGACTATGAGTACGCACAAGACGCTATTTGGTCCTCAAGGGGGTATAATACTCTCATTCGAGAGGTATGCTGAGAGCATAAAGAAGGCTGTCTTCCCTGGCAATACAAGCAGTCATCACCTCCATAATGTAGCAGGAAAGGCAATAGCATTGGCAGAGATGCTCGCATTTGGTAGGGATTATGCTAAGCAGGTTGTGAGTAATGCTAGAGCATTAGCAGGTACATTGCATGACCTTGGATTCGATGTCCTTGGAGCAAAGTATGGGTTCACAAGATCTCATCAGGTTGCTGTTGATGTGAGTAGATATGGGGATGGGGGTAGCATAGAGCAGATGCTGGAGAGGGCTGGGGTTATATGCAATAGGCAGTTACTCCCAGGTGATATAAAGGCTGGGAGGAACTACAAGCACCCGGGAGGGATAAGGCTTGGTACAGCAGAGGTCACCAGGCTAGGTATGAAGGAGCAGGATATGGTCGAGATAGCAAGGTTCATCAAAAGGGTAGTTATAGATAAGGAGGATGTAAGTAGAGTAGCAGATGATGTTATGGAGTTCAGGAAGGGTTTCCAGAAGGTTCATTATGCATTCGATGATAGCATAGGAGCATATGAGTACATCTCATTAGTAGGTAAGAATTAAGTTGGTTGAAGTAAGGAAGGGAGGCAAGGTAAGGAAAGGGTCATATTATAGAAGATTAGTATAAAATAAAGAATAGGGATAGGTAGTCTAGTTGCTCCTCTTAGCATAGAGGAGTGTTGCTCCTAACAGCGCTGCAACTACACCTATACTTCCAAGCAGTGTCTCTGGAACAACCATGAAAGGTTCTACTGTAAAGTCGAACCAATGCATATCGCCCGGTCCATGTGGATGCCCAACGCATACCATAACCTGGAGCGGGGTTCCAGGTGCAACGTTAGGCACTGTAAGTGTTGCAGTAGCAGATCCTATCAATGTCTCACCAGCAGGAACCGTCCACCCTCTCTCATAACTAGCAAATGGGGTACCTGCTTCATCTACAACGTCTACTATCACCCACTCGCCTATTATGCCCTCACCATCGGTCCATACAAAACCTGCATCTCTCCATCCTCTTGGTCTATCTCCCTCTATCAACGTAATACTCATAGTTGCCGTTATAGTACTCCCTGGTAAACCACTGCTTGAAGATAGGCTTAACGTCATCTCCCTATCACGCTCCGCCTCGCATGTACCATGTTCCTCCTCATCCTCTTGTTGTGCGTAGACTGTATTGGTGACTCCAGCAAGTAACAGTACCAACGTCATGACTGCTACAATCCCTCTTTTATTATTGAGCATGAAGTTAATTATCAATTATTATTAATAAATTTAAATAAGCTTAATAAAAGAAGATTAACAAAGCCAGCTTATACAGTAAAAAATAATCCATAAAATGGAAAAACTAAAGTAGATTACATATTATTGTAATGTTCCAGCTTTATCTCCTGTTTAAGGTACCTCTTTATCCCTTCTTTGTACTTGTCTAGAAAGACTATGGTTAGGTTGAGTAGGCACTCATCACATATCGGCTTATTCCTGAAACTTATCCCCTTCCCTTTATCGAAGGCGAAGTTCATATCGCATATCACACAGCGCATGTAGCCAATAATTGGTAGGGAGTATAAATTAATTCCTAGTCAAGTTTCTTAAACCGTTTATGATCTTGCCTACAGCACCATACTCCCCTTCCTCAAAGAGCGTGCCTATTACTATAACATCGGCTCCAGCCTTTGCAAGAGATACTGCTGTAGACTCGTCCTTTATACCTCCTCCAACCAGTAAGAGTCCATCAAAGTTCTTCCTTACTGCAATGACCATCTCTGGCTTCACTGATGACTGTACCCCAGATCCAGCCTCTAGGTATAATGCTCTCATGCCCATATACTTGGCAGCAAGGGCATGCATAACAGCAAGCTTAGGTTTGTCCATTGGTACGCCCCTCGCTCTCCCTATAAACCATACAGAACTGCCCTCCCCTATAACAAGGTAGCCCATAGGTATTGCCTCGAGTCCATGCTTCTTCACATAGAGTGCCCCTAGAGCCTGTGCTTGTGTTATGAAGTATGGGTTCTCCGAGTTGAGTAATGAACTGAAGAGTATTGCGTCTGCCTTCGCTGATATCCCAGTTATGTTACCAGGGAAGAGTATCACAGGTATATTTGTATTAGCCTTTATGGATGCTACTACGCCATCCAACTCTATCTGATCTATAACCGATGAGCCTCCAACCAGTATAGCATCTGCACCCAACTCCTCACTCTTCCTAGCCATGTTGGCTGCGCTATCATACTCTAGCGACTCTGAGTCTATGAGGATGAAGCATAATGGCCTCTTCCTTGCTAGTTCAAATAACTTGCTCTCTACAGGTCCCATTGCTGATCTATACAGACTCTACCTTTATATTTACTCTTAGCTATACATCTTTGGATAGCTTAATGGTCAAGGATTACTTAAATAACGATAAGATATTAGGATTCTTTCTTGAGAAATCCCTATTTAGTAAGAGACAATTTGATATTATTTATAATAGAATACAGAGAGAACGGGATCAAGGGATTAGTAGAGGGGCATACTACAGACTATTAAAGCAGAGTAGAGAAAAGATGGAAGGTGTAATCTATAGCATGCTTCTACTAAGATACATAGGTATGCTGGATAACAAGAAGCAAGATGTACTAATACAACTCCTGAAACAGATCGATGTGATATCACATAGTAATACTGATGATGATGTGATCTATAGTGTGATTGATGTGATAGATAGATTGGTTAAGGGTATATGTAAGGTTTGAAGTGATTAATACATTTATCAACTATTTTTAGCCCTTCATGTGATATAATAGGTATTGGATGTGACCTATGAATGTGAGTATGGGTATGGGTATAGAAGATGTGATAATCGTCTTAATAACGTATATTGTAGGAATGCTTGTAACATCACTTGCTATAAACATGGACGTGCGCCATAGAAAGAGTAATACTAGTGAGGTGTATGAACATATGATAGCAGATCTAATGGCTAAGATCGATGTGATAGATCTTAGAGTAAGGAGAATCGATGATATCACAAAATCAATACACAAGGGGGGATCACAATCCAAGGATCTAGGGAAAGGAGAAGATAGCATATGTATGATAAATACTAAAGCTAGCAACAAGGGCGATATTACAACTTTCAATGCTAGCGATGATAAGGGGATGCAGAGCAGTACCATCATCACTGATAAGGAGCCTGATGAAGGAAGGAAGAGTATGGGTGTATTGGCTATAATATCGAGTAGCCATGTTAGTAATAGCGTTACAGGAGAAGGTTATGATAGGAGGGGAGTAAGAAGGCATGCGAATAACGAGGGTAACGGTAGTACTATAGAGAAGGTGTTACATATAATAGAAGAGGAGGGCCCAAAGACATCAAGAGAGATAGAGGAGAGGTTGGGAATGAGTAGGGAGCATACTGCAAGGCTTATGAAGCGTCTCTATGATATGGGTTATGTGATAAGGGATGAGAGTAAGAGGCCATACAGATATATGCTCGCTAGTAAGACTTCCAGCAGGTGACTCAGAATTAAGGAGGTATCATCAATGCTTGAGTGTGATCCTCTTGTACCTCCACTCTCTTCCACTCCTGCTTCTAGCAAGTATACCCTTGTTGGTGAACCTTGCGAGGTATGTTGATACCATGCTTAACTTTATAGGTTCATTATACTTATCCTCATAGGCCTCTAACACTTGGGAGGATGTAAAATCGCCATAGGGGAACTCCTCCTCTATGAGGTGCATTATCCTCTCCCCCAGAGAGTTAGATACTTTATCATATCTATTCTTCTCATCATCATCACCACTACTATTATCTAATAGATCCATCATCTCAAATACCTTCAGAACCTTCTCACGGGTAAGGTTACCCTCTACCACGATAGAGTACTTACTACCCTCGCTATCCTCTAACTCTATCTTCACCTTCTTACGTGCCACGTGTCACGTACACCTATCTTTACTCTTAGGAATTAACCAATAAACTTGATGGTTCAAATCTGTTAATAGAAGAGGTCTAACTCTTGACTGGTATAATATGCTAGAAGATATATAATGATTGATCAGAGTGTAAAGATTATTAGTACAATTTATCTCCATCCTCTCCTTACCTTATGTTAGTGGTTGGCCTACAATTATACATCGTTGTCAAGATGATATTGCTGGTATATCAAAGAATCTTAACTCTTCAGGAATTAAATGGTGGTAGAAAGTATAGTCATGGCTATAGTAGAGGTTGAGATACCAGATGGTGCATTGAGGTTCCTTAGAGCAATGCAGATACTCTGGCAGTATCCCAATGGTTGGGTTGAGCAGTACCTTACAAATGCTATACTGAAGACGATAGAGAAGGATATCGATGAAGGGATAATAGATAGGGAGAGGGTCAAGGAAGCCTGTGGTATCAGTAAACTGTACTCGCAGGAGTTACCCTTGAATAAAGAGGCTATCCCAGTATAGCCCACATCTTATTTTTTTAAGAGAGTATAATCTTTATTATTATCTTTATTGTAGACTGCATCACCCACCCGTAAGCCTTGCAAATCTATTGCTATTGCTATTACTCTTACCTTTATTCTCTCTAGAGTAAGAGAGATAATCCAGATTGATAAGCGCAATCTCTGCTGACTCTCTAACCTCTCTACTCTCATCTTTCAGTGCCTTCATGAGTGCTTCTCTAGCACGTTCAGAACCTATTACACCTAATGCTATGGCTGCTTCATGCCTAACAAACTGGCTCTCATCATTCAGCATAGCATGGATTAGAGCATCTACCGCACTTGCATAACCCATCTGCCCTAGGGAGAATGCTGCCTCATGCCTAACAAGGGCATTGGGATCGTAAAGTAGTACATCCGATATAGGCTTTACAGCCTCCTCCCCTTCTGCTATCTCTACCAGTATACATACAGCCCTAGCCCTTATATCAAAATCATCATGCTTAAGCAATGCCTTGAAGTACTCTACATCCCTCCTGTAGAATGCCTCTTCCATATCCTCAAGCAGACGGTTCTTATAGTTGCTCTTACTCTCGCTATCAGTATTAACTTTTACCATCTTCATAGCAGGATATATAATAGTAGGAGAGATTCATACTTTACTATGGGATTACCGATTAGGATATATCTATTGCTTTCCCTTCCGACATTCCTAATAATAGTGCTCATTAACAGCATCATATCCATGATAGCACCAGATGCTCCAAACTTTCATTACACGCATTGGATACTTGGTAGATTGACTGGGCTATGGTCTATCGATTTCATAGTAGATATGCTTGTAACTGCTTTCGGTATAGGTTTTATACTAACCATAGTATGGATACACCATTATAGGTATCCCTGATTATTCCATGATGATTCTAACCACTACTTTATATAGTGGTTAGATAAGCAATCTTGTATGGTAAGTGTATGCTTATCACACAAAGAGGACCCAGATGGTATAGTATCTGCAACGCTGATCAAGTCTGTTTATTCACATGATACAGATGCAGATGCAGATGCAGATATGAAGGTTATACTTGTAGATTACTCTGACTTCCTCCAGAGGCTTGAAGAGGCAGTGAATATGGAAGGCCTTGAGCAACTCTTCATATGTGATATGGGTTTGAGCAAGGCTAATCAAGAGGTGTTCTTCAGGCTGGTAGAGCATGCAACAAGACGGGGATCAAGGGTTACATATATCGATCACCATCATCTAGAAGAGGGGAGTAAGGATAGGTTAAGGGGTTATGGTGTTGAGTTGATACATAGTGTAGAGGAGTGTACATCCATCCTGATATACCATAACCTATTGAGTAGGAAACTAAGTAGATTCGCTCTACTTGCTGGGCTTGCTGCCATAATAGATGAGATGGATGATAGAGATGTAGCAAGTAGGATACTAGGCAGTTATGATAAGCATTTTGTTGAGTTTGAAGCAACAGCACTAGCATATGCTATATATCAGAACCAGCACAATCAGGATTTCCTCCTTAGGTTGGTTGATAAACTTGTTGAGGCGATGCCCCATGCTATAGATGGAGTTCTAGAGTCTGCCAAAGAGTATGCAGAGAAGATAATCAGTAATATAGGTATAATAGAGAATGATGCGAGGAGAGAAGGGGATGTAGTTTATATTCAGGCTGTAAACCTTCCTGCAAGTACCGTTGCCAATATGCTATTAACAATGTATAAGGGTATCAAGGTTGCTATATCATATAAGCAGAGAGGAGATAAGATGGTTGTATCGTTGAGAGGGTCTGACCTCTGTACACTCCATCTAGGGAGAGTGGTTAATGATATAGCGAGTGAACTTGGGGGTAGTGGTGGGGGTCATGATAAGGCCTCTGGCGCAATGATACCAAAGGATAGTATAGGTATATTTATTGAGAAGATAAAGGGTTTAGTTAATGGTTCCTCTAGTTAAGATATTAACCGTTAGATGTTATCATATCATATTCATATCTAAACTAAATACCTGAGGTCTCATCCTTCTATCACCTTATCAGTATAATTGTTAGTATAAAGATTGTTAAGATCGTTACTGTTAATTTATGAGAGATGTTAACTCATTAACTTCCAGTGGAAATAGTGGTGTTAGGATCGGTATGATATATGCTCCAGTGGAAGTGATGGTGTTATTTGATCGTTATTAACCATATTAACACCAGTTTAGATGCTCCAGTGGAAGTGATGGTGTTACTTTAAGCCTATTTTACGTATAGTTAACATGTAGTTAACATGTAGTTAAATGAGGGAGAGACACCATCATTTCTTCTGTATTCTGTATATAGAGAGTTATTAGGATGAGCTATAGATAGAATAAAAATCATAGATAAATTATCAATTAAAATTGATTTATTAGTTTAAAAATCAAATGTATACAAGTGTAAAGAGAAGTACATTGGAAATGGTGGTGTGTATGTGTATGTGTATGTATATACCTGTGTATGTGTAATGGGGTGTAGATAAGATGGGTTATGATAATCTGATAGATGAGATATTTGATAGGGTTATAACATCAAAACCATTGATAAAAGATAGGGATGTGCTTAGATCAGACTATATACCAGATAGACTGCTCTATAGGGATAATGAGATAAGGGCTGTTGCAGAGTCACTCTCCCCATTACTCAAGGGATCTAGAGCCTCAAACCTCTTACTCTATGGTAAGCCTGGGACTGGTAAGACAGCAGTTGCTAGATATGTATTGAAGCGTCTACAGGAGAGGGCAAGTAAGTCTAACCTGAACGTTGCTCTAGCCTACTCCAATGTAAAGAATGCAAAGAGAGAGTATACAGTACTTGTACAGCTTGGAGAGACTATAGGTCTAAGATTTCCGTTCACAGGACTGGCATCTAGCGAGGTATTCACTCGAATAATCAACCATATAAATGAGAATGGTATAGATACAGTATTCGTTTTAGATGAGGTAGACTTTCTTGTCAAAAAGCATGGTGATGAGATACTCTACCAGATGACTAGAGCTAATGAACGTCTACAGAGAGGTTCTCTAGGGCTGGTAGGGATATCCAATGATCTTAACTTCAAAGACCTGCTAGATCCTAGAGTATTGAGTAGCCTCAGTGAGGAGGAGGTGCTCTTCTCCCCATACACCGTTGGGGAGTTGAGGCATATACTCATGGATAGAGCAAGGCTAGGCTTCCATGAAGGATGCATAAGCGAGGCTGCGATAAATCTCTGTGCTGCTATAGCAGGTGCGGAGCATGGAGATGCTAGAAGGGCTCTAGATCTTTTAAGGGTAGCAGGCGAGGTTGCTGAGAGGGAAGGTGCTGATAGAGTTGAGGAGAAGCATGTAAGGATTGCTGAGAAGAGGATAGAGCAGGATAAGGTTAGTGAGACCCTAAGGAAGTTACCATTACATGAGAAGTTAGTCATCCTTAGCGTTATGCTCTCAGATAAGGGTTCTACTGGGAGTGTGTATGATAAGTATATATCATTGGTAAAGAGGCTAGGCATACAGCCTGTAACACAGAGGAGGGTAGGGATGATAATAAGTGAGTTGGATATGCAAGGTCTGCTCTATGCTCCAGTTATAAATCAGGGTAGGTATGGGAGGACTAAGCGTATATCCCTAGCCATACAGGATTCCCTAGTTAGAGAGGTTCTATCAGAAGATCCAATGCTCTCAGTCTTATTCTAAGAACTCTCATCCCATCTTGATTTAAATAACCTATGATTGCTTGAATCTCTATGGGTTTGAAGAGGAGGCTACTACTCCTTGCAATAGCATCCTTAGCATTTATAGCATTCTTCAACCTAGGTGCGAGTAGTGAGATAGGTGAGCAGGATGCAAAGAAGATCACAGAGCAGTTCAAGGAGATGGTAGAGAATATAGATGCCTATGGAATATTCCTCAACAACTTCAGGATAGCATTAGCTATGTTCATACCTGCTCTAGGGATAGCTGTAGGCTTGTTCTCTGCCTACTCTACAGGTCTAGTCTTCAAGGCCCTAGTTGTAACCACACCAGAACTTGCAGGTATACCTCCATTACTAGTGCTTGCCACACCATTCGGCATAATGGAGGTTGTATCCTATGGTATAGCTATGTCTCAGAGTGGTATACTCTTACATAACATAATCAAGAAGAGAGGCTTCAAGGTAGTTATAATCCCAACACTCATACTTATAGGGATAGTATGCGTATTGCTACTTGCTGGTGCATTCATAGAGTACTATATGATAAGGACTGCTATGGAGAGGGTAAGTTAAATAGATGAGAGAGGTTAACAACTTGTATCATATGGCCTTTAAGCCCCAATAAGTTAATAGATGATGATAGCAATACAAACATTTACCCCTTCTGGGTTATACTTGTTATGTTTGGAGCAAGGATACACTACAGCCCTAAACTGGAGGATCCAATAATGGTTGCTGCATTACCAGATATGGGTAATGTTGCCGGTCTATGTATATCAACCCTAGTCAAGGGATTAAGTGCTGAACTCTTTGCTGAGATATATGCATATTGGCCACCATACGTAACATACAAGGATGGCGTAATAGAGTATAGGCAGTCAACCTATAGATTCTACACCTCAAGGATAGATAACATTGTAATATTTGGGGGAGACTTTAACCCTACAGATCCTAGGAGGCTCTACGAGGTATGTTATGAGGTAGTCAATATGGCCCAGAGGTTATCAGTGAAGATGTTATACACTGTAGGGGCAGCGTTAAGGCCATCTGTTGGTGCAGAGCCTAGGGTTTATGGTGCAGTGAACAACAGTAGCCTACTTGATACCCTGAAGGAGCATAATCTGTTCATCCTTGAAGGCGAAGGCCAGATAACTGGGTTCAACGGTCTAATACTGGGTATAGCAATGAAGAGAGGGCTAGATGCTATATGCATACTTGGTGAGATAGATAACCCAGAGATAGTACAGCCTAGAACAGCAAAGAGAGTACTTGAGAGACTGCTTGATATCGCAAAGATAAGGAGGTTCGATATGTCTGAACTGGATGAGGAGGAGAAGAGGAAGAGGTTCATAGAGGAGCAGTTACGTTACATGAGTAGCATGCTCGAGAGGGATAAGGGTAGAAGGGATGTAGATATCTACTATTGATTGACTTGTATAGGCTTGATGACCATAACGCATAGATCGCTATACTCTCTATCTGGGATATCTACAAGTGTACATCTTGTGATCCTCTCATTGCTCAATGTTAGGTTCTCATATATATCTACGCTGAAACCTCTTACATCAATACCCTGCTTCATCAGGAAGATTGCTATATGTTGGGGCATAAAGTCCCATGGTCTAGGTAGGAGTATAACGCTCTTTCTAGCCCTTAATGCACTAGTAAGAGCATCCTTCTCCCTATCTATGCTACCTGTGATATGGAATGTTATAAGGACTGATCTATCTATTGCAACCTTCGATCTTGCTGCTGCAACCTGTATAGAACTTATCCCTGGGATGATCTCAACATCTACACCATTCTCTGTAAATAATGCTAGTAGTTTATCTACTATCTCAGACTCTGAGAAGTCTGGGTCACCAGTGAAGAGTATGCAGCATACCTTATCATTACCCTTAAGATCATCGGTGATCTCTGCATAGGTCTCATCCTGTGTCTTCAAGGTTATAATCCTTATATCCTTCTCCTTACCATTGCTATAGCAATCTATACCGTTTAGAATATCCCTTACAGCATTCAAAGCATGTCTATACCCAACTACTATATCTGCTCTCTCTATAAGCCTTCTTGCTATATCTGTGATGTAATCCTTGCCACCAGGTCCTACCCCCACAAGGTATACCTTGCTCATACGAAGAGGCAAAAGATTTAATTATATAAGCCTATGCTGTACTTGCATGGTCTTAGATGAGAAGAGAGTACCAAAGGAGATATACGATTGGTTGATCTCAGAGTCGATCAACTTCCCTAGCGAGGGTTTGAAGAAGAAGGGTAGTAGCAACAACAGGAAGGAGTAAGTTAATACAACGAGTAGATGAATAATAAGCAGAATCGAGTATACCCTTATATTATTAGATATCCATCTAGCGATCCCTTTTAGAAGGGAATTGGAATAAAACCCTTATATCCATCCTATGTAAAGATATGGTATGCAGTTCGATTATGAGGAGTTTCAGAGCGTGGAAGAGGTGATGGCATACCTTGTAACTATTGCACCACTGATGAAGCAGGTTATGACCTTGCATACATATAGAGGATATACATTCGCTCTACTACCATTCTCCCCCCTCTCTGGAGACCATATACTCATGGTCTATGCTAAGAAGGAGATTGAACATGGTCTATTAGAGTTTGATATCTCAACCCTGAAGTACAGAAAGGTCAGTGCAGTTGAGAGGGCTGACAAGAACTACTTCATAGTTACAACGCCAAAGAGGAATACACTTGCAGATAAGGCTATAGAAGAGTTGGAGAGGAGTAGCAGTTAGGTTAGCGGTAAGGTAGGATGGAATAGTTAGTAAGAGGTACGAGACTAATCAGATGGGTAAGCAATGATATACATGATATTTTAATTGAGGCTTTATTTTAATTGAGGCTAGGGAGTAGATTTACATCCCCTATTTATAGATAGTTAGTTAGTATACATAATTTATAATCAACTCTCTGATAGGTCCTTTTGTATCTATATTATGCTTTACTACACGCACTAGAAGTTGGTAATCCCTACGGACATACTTTGCTGATAGTATGGTACTGCTCTTACTCCATAGGTATCTAGCGCTGTATCCCTTTTTATCTTTAACCTGATCATCAACCATCCTCTTCTTTACACTAGTTACAAGGAATGGTATTGTATACTTCTCCGCATGCATAGCAAGTAGTAATATATAGGATATTAGTAGTTGGTTCAACGATACTACCTTAACCCCATCGTATAGATGGTAGAAACCATGTATAGAGTCTAATACCACTAACCTAGTACTATCATCTATGCTTGAACATGCATCAGCAAACAACTCTTCAACTCTACCTCTATCTGGTATGAATATATCCATCTTCACACTCTTGCTATCTATTATGCCATGTATTATATAGGCGGTTAAGACAGTATCAAGATCTATATACACTACTCTCCTTCCCTCTTTTACAGATCTTACGAGGCTGGATAGGAAGCATATCCTCGCCATGGCATCCTCTGCCACTAGAAGGTTGATCCCATTACCATCTAGTAAGTTGAGTATACTCCCACCATCACCATCAACCATACTCATATCTTTAAATTGTACTATTGTAAATATGTAGTGATAATATGGATTTGGACCCAGATTCTATAAAGAAAGACTTCCCACGGATGAGGCATATCTACCTTAACAATGCATCTAGCGCACCTGTACCATTCATAGCAATAAAGGCTGTTACAGACTTCCTCATCTCTTACGGTGAGTATGGTCCAGACTCTAGTGTATCAGCATCAATGGTTGATGATCTCATCAGTAGGACAAGGAAGGAGATAGCAAGGCTAATAAACTGCAGGGAGGATGAGATAATATTCACGCAGAGTACAACCCATGCAATAAATATTATTGCAAATGCCTTAGATATCAAGAGGGGAGATGTTATAGTCATAAGGGATGGTGAGCACGAGCATCCTGCCAACTACTATGCATGGCTAAGGTTAAAGAAGCAAAAGGAGATAGCAATAAAGAGCCTAAACTTGAAGGATGAGGATGGGAGTATAGATGTGGAGGAGTTAAAGAAGATTGTTGACTCAAGGACAAGGCTTGTAGCATTGAGCCATGTACTCTTTAACACAGGGTTGATACTCCCGATAGAGGAGGTTAGTAGAGTGCTAAGGGATAAAGATAAAGATAAAGATAAAGATAGAGAGCGAAGGGTACACCTCTGTGTAGATGCTGCACAGAGTGTTGGCTGTATGGAGGTTGATGTAAAGAGACTTGGCTGTTCATTCATGGTATTCCCATCATCAAAATGGCTCTGCGCACCCACTGGTCTAGGCATACTCTATTGCAGTAGGGATGCATGGGATGATGTAGAACCATTGTATGTTGGTGGAGAATCAGCATTCATACACGATGGTATGCTCTACTATAGGGATATGCCTTACAGGATGCAGGCTGGGTTTAGAGGATACCCACTCCTTGCTGGCTTGCTAGCATCATTGCAGTATATAAGCAGTATAGGTATAGCAAGGATAAGGAACTGGAATATGCACTTGGCAGATATGGTAAAGGAAGGGTTGAGAGATGATGAACATATCAAGGTTTATGGGCCAGATGATTCAAGGTTGAGATCATGCATAGTATCATTCAACTTTAATTACAAGGATAGCGATGTAATGGTGAGTAGATTGGTTAGAGACCTTGAGAGAGAGGGCATAATAGTAGCAGAGAGAGAAGTCTTGAAGAAGAAAATAGTCAGGGTATCTCCTCACTTCTTCAACAGCGAAGATGATATAGCAAGGTTCTTATCTACATTGAATAGACTGCTACCAACGCTCACTTCTTGACCTGCTGCCCCTGTCCCTCTATAACTATCATTGTAAGTGTTGATCTAACCTTGTCTATCCTCCTTATCTTCCATGTTATTATCTCCCTCAATTTATCCATCGAGTCCGACTCTATCTTTGCTACTATATCATATACACCGTATACTCCAGCAACCTCTTTCGTCTCCGGTATCTTCCTTATCTCCTTTATTATCTCATCTTCTGCTCCTAGGTCACAGTTTATTAGTACATATGCTGATGGCATAATCTAGCATGATTATTCCAGTATTTAACCTATTCTATCATCAATCGGCTCTGTAGAGGCCATACCATCAATACAGTTAATCTGCACACGTAGGCAATTACCTTACCTTATCCTACCTTATCCTACCTTACCCTACTCTACCCTATCCTACACTACACTATCTGACTTAACATCAACCCTATTCTGCTTTCATGCATTACCCGTATGTAATATTGATCTTATGGTGCAATTCCTCATACAAGAGGCTAAATTCTATGGTTTCTATTCTATTCTATTCTATGGTTTCTAGAGAGCCTATCATAATAATCAGTGTAGAGAGATGGTTTTAAACTATGATTTAGGATACTAGTTCATCTCTTCCTACCCTTATCCTTACCACTGTACTTTATGGCCTTGAACCTTAACGATAATCCAAATATCAGTATCCCAGTAACTATGAGCATCATCCCCCTTATGAATGCGAACTCATCACCAGATATGAAGATTGCAAGTATGCCGATGACTATTATAGTTACACCAGCCCCTATGCCTATAACACCTATATTGATAGCCATTGCCATAGTATGCAAGGCAGTGATTTAAAAAGGATAGGAAAAATAAGAGCAATTGATTCTAGAACTACCCATTAGGTTGGGACTCCAGCCTCTTGCATGCTGTAACTAGGTCATCGAATGTTCCTAACGGTACTATCTTCAAGAGATTGAACGATGCTATACCAAGATCTATAGCGAACCTCTGAAGTCTATGAGCATCTTCAGCATCAGTGACCCATACAAATGTATGCTCTAGTGCTGAATGGTACATACCTAAGAACCTTACACCATGTCTCTTTGATACATCATCCAAGCGCTCATTTATGCTCAACACTACACTCCTACTCTTCTCATTGTATAATGGGCAGCTCTCAACTGTATGTTCTCCAAATAGACCATAGAGGGGCATTATGAATATGCTATGAGATGTACATTTAACATTTGCTCATCTTGTGCTGCTAACCTTTACACTCAAGGTATCATAAAGTATATTAATGATCCAATTAGTTCTGCTACTAATGAAGGCAGCTGTATTCAGAGAGTATAGCAAGGATCCTAGGAATGTAGTTAAGATAGAGGATATAGATGTGCCGAAGATAAAGCCCAATGAGGTACTCATCAAGGTTGAAGCTGCAGCATACAATTACAACGATCTCTGGGCAATATGGGGCGAGCCTATCAAGGTTCCAATGCCCCACATCTCTGGTAGTGATGCTGCTGGAACGGTAGTTGAGGTAGGCGAAGAGGTGACAAGGTTCAAAAAGGGAGATAGGGTAGTATCTCACTCAAACATAGCATGTAGAAAGTGCGACCTATGTATCTCTGGTAGGGAGTATGACTGCAACGATAGACTTGTATGGGGGTTCCAGACAGGCCCTCTAGATGGTGCATACGCTGAGTATACAAAACTACCAGAGGTCAATCTTGTGAAACTGCCAGATAATGTATCATTCATAGATGCTGCAGCAGTCTCGATGGTTGGGATGACATCATGGCATATGCTGGTAGGTAGGGCTAAGATACAGCCAGGGCAGACAGTGCTTATAATGGGAGGTACTAGTGGTGTTGGGAGCATAGGTATACAGATAGCAAAACTATTCAACTGCACAGTTATAGCAACTGCAGGTAACAATGAGAAGATGGATGTGTGTATGAAGCTTGGTGCTGATTATGTAGTGAACCATAGGGAGCCAGACTGGGCCAAGAAGGTTAGAGAGTACACAAATAAGCAGGGTGTGGATGTTGTATTTGAGCATATAGGCAAGTCTGTATTTCCAGATGAGGTTAAGTTATTAAAGATGGGAGGTACACTGGTAACCACTGGCGCAACGACAGGCTATGATAGCACACTAGATCTAAGGTATCTATTCTTCAAGGGACTCAACCTCTTGGGATCCACACAAGGTACAAGAGCAGAGCTCAGCGAGGTTATATACTGGGTCTCTAAGGGCAAGATAAAGCCGTATGTGCATGATGTACTTCCATTCAGCAGGATGGTTGAAGGGCATGTTATGATGATGGAGAATAAGATAATAGGCAAGTTGGTGACAACACCATCCAAACTCTAATTTAATTCATTATATTATTTTATTGTTGAGAGTAAAGACTAAATCATCTCTTATCATCTTATATGCTATGGCTTTAGCGGGTAGACTGTTGAGGACGTTACTCTTCGTGCCAGGTAATAACCCAAGATTCATAGAGAAGGCTAGAGTGCTAAGAGCAGATCTCATCTGTCTAGACCTTGAGGACTCTGTACCAGTGGGTGAGAAGGATAGAGCAAGAGAGTTGGTGAGGGATGCTTTGAAGGCTAGGAGCAATTACGCATCTGAACTCTATGTTAGAGTTAACTCACCAGAGTCAAGGCTAATCGAGGATGATCTGAAGGGTATAGTAGTTGATGGGCTTGACGGTATAGTCATACCTAAAGTGAATGAGCCAGAGGAGGTAGTGAGGATAGCACAGATGCTGGATGAGTTGGAGCATAAAAATGCTACGAGTAAGAGAGTAGAGATCATGCCATCGATAGAGAGTGCAAGGGGAGTGGTTAATGCATACCATATAGCATCTTCCAGCGATAGGGTCTCAGCATTGGTATTCGGTGTATTCGACTTTATGCACGATATGGGATTGGAGTATAGTGTAGATGCTATAGGATACAGTTATGCTAGGGCCAAGGTGCCAGTAGATGCAAGGGCAGCAGGTGTCTATGCCATAGATGGTATATGGCAGGATATAGAGGATGTGGATGGACTAGTAAGGGATGCCATGATAGGGATGAGATTGGGTTACAAGGGTAAGAGCATAATACACCCAAAGCAGATAGAGCCTGTGCATAAGGTGTTCATCCCAAGCAAGGATGAGATTGAGTGGGCAAGGAAGGTTGTAGCGGCACTCGAAGATGCGATGAAGCAGGGTAAGGGTGCTGTTAGGCTTGAAGGTAAGATGGTAGATGCTGTGCACTACAAGAGGGCAAAGGCGTTACTAGATACCGTTGATATGATAAAGGCCTAGATGCACATGAAGGTGGTAAGATGTTCACAGGGATAGTCAAGTGCATGGGCATAGTTGAGGATGTAAGGATCAACGAGAGGGAGGGGAGTGCCCTAACCCTTACCATAGATATAAGGGATCTGGCTGCTAGAGTTGGTATAGGGGATAGCATATCAGTAAATGGTGTATGCCTAACTGTAGTATCTATAGATGGTAACAAGGCTAAATTCAATCTTATAGGTGAGACCATCAAGAGAACTAATCTAGGGGCATTGAAGAGAGGAGATAGGGTTAACTTGGAGCCTAGTCTAAGGGTAGGGGATACCATGGATGGACACTTTGTACTTGGGCATATAGATGGTGTTGGGAGGATAGTCGAGAGGAGGGAGGGGAGGGATCAGGTATTAATGGGTATAGGGGTTGATGGCGACCTGATGAGGTATATAGCAATGAAGGGTTCTGTTGCTGTCGATGGTGTGAGCCTCACGGTTGCTGGCGTGAACGATAAAGACGATGTATTCTATGTAGCACTCATACCCCATACCCTAGAGGTAACTACACTGGGCTTCAAGGGTGAAGGAGATACAGTCAATATAGAGATTGATATCCTTGCTAGATACCTTGCAAATCTCCTGAAGCATACCAATATAGTAGTAGATACAAAATAATTAGTAAGATTTATAATGCTATCGCTCAGCAAGATTGATATGGGATCAAGCCTTGGGGAGGCTATCGATGCATTAAGGAAGGGCAGGTTTGTACTACTCCATGATGGCAAGGAGAGAGAGGATGAGGTTGATATGCTCATCCCTGCTCAGTTCGTCACCCCAAGGAGCATCGCCACAATGCGTAGAGATGCTGGAGGGCTGATATGCCTAGCATTAGGCTACAATATTGCAAGTAGATTAGGTCTGCTCTACATGCATGATCTCCTCAACATAGCCCTGAATGGTAGGCTTAGGGATATAATATCCACATGCTCGCCCTATGGTGATAGACCCGCATTCTCAATAACCATAAATCACAAGGATACTTACACAGGAGTAACAGATAGGGATAGGGCATTGACCATATCAAGTATGGCTAGGGTAGCAGAGTCAGTGCTAAATGGGGGGGATGGGGTAGCAGAGTTCATAACCTCGTTCAGATCCCCAGGCCATGTACCGCTGCTCATAGCAGCTAATAACCTGCTCAAGGAGAGGAGGGGGCATACAGAGATGGCTATATATATGGCAGAGAAGGCTGGGCTCCTCCCTGTAGTGGCAATATGCGAGATGCTCGACTCAACAACTTATACTGCGCTCTCATTTGAGAAGGCAAATAAGTATGCTGATGAACATGGTCTATGCATACTCGATGCATCAACTCTTATGGCTGAGTAGAGTGATACTTGCGTGATTATGGGTTATGAGCAACCCTAATAATGATGTTGTTAGGCTTGGGATAGTCATAGCTGAGTTCAATAGCGAGATAACATCAAGCATGCTTGAGAGAGCATGTAACCATGCTAGGGAGTTGAATGCAGAGGTCAAGTACATATGCTATGTACCAGGTACATTCGATATACCGTTATTTGTAGCAGATCTCTTGAAGAGGGATGATGTGGATGCTGTGGTAACCCTTGGAGCTGTCATCAAAGGGGAGACCCTCCATGATGAGGTAGTAGCATTCAACGCATCTAGGCTTATAGCAGATCTCGCATTGAAGTATGGCAAGCCAGTTGCATTGGGTATCTCTGGCCCTGGGATGAGTTATGAGCAGGCAGTGGATAGGATAAACCCGGTATCCACCAGAGCCGTTACTGCTGCAGTTAATATGGTGAAGAGGTTCAGGACGCTCAAGAGCATAGACTCTAATACTAGGGAGGGTACAGTAGTGATAAGATAGTAAGGAGTAGGTGTAGCAACATGATCCAGATCACACTTGTAAGACTTGAAGGTTATGGACCATGGACAGCAACCCTTGGTAGCGATAGAGAGTATAGACTACAGATACTCCAGTCTAGACTCTATAGTGATATTCAGGAGCAGTTTGCAAAGAGGAATGGATTGGTATTCTTCAACAGGTTCGATGAGATGTTCAGTGTAAGTAATGGTATAAGTGTAGAGGAGCATAGGAGCATACTGGATGTTATAACCACATCTTACGATCTGAAGATGAGTATGAGGATAGGCATTGGTGAGACACCTTACAAGGCCCATGAGAGGGCAATAAGAGCGAGTAGGATGGTGAGCAATGGACTGTTCGTATCAGATAGTTTAGGAGGAGAGGGAGATGCCTATAATAAGAGTGATGATGGTTTAGTGCAGATAATGCATATAGATGTGGATGGCTCAACTACGGATGTTAGTTCTAGGCTGATGCCATATGATATATCGCTCTTGGTGATGAGGCTGCACCTTGAGTTAGCGGAGAGGTTCTTGAAGAGAGGCGCACTAACATTCTTCCTAGGCGGGGATAACTTCATGGTAGTATCGAGTAGGATAGGCAAGGAGGAGGTTGAGGAGACCATCAAACATGTTATGGCAAGTACATCTGTTAGGCTGAAGTGTGGAATAGGTATAGCTAGAGAGGCTAGGAGTGCTGCAATGCTTGCAACCAAGGCATTGGATAGCATAAGGGAGATGAGGAAGAGTAGTATGATGATGAATAGTAAGAAGAATGAAGGCGATACTGCTAATATGGGTATCATAAGCCATGGTTCTGAAGGGTTTAGTGTTAATGGTCCTGTAAGTGTGGTTGAGTTGAGTTGCTTATAAGGATAAGGAATATTAGCATGCTATATGGTAGCAGTCTTGAGTTCATACAGGGAGCAAGTGTAGTTGTAGATGACTCTACTGGCATTATACATGCGGTTGAGAGGAGTAGAGCGAATACCCTTGATGCGGATACCAGCATAGATGGCGAAGGTCTACTCATGATGCCATCGTTCATAAACTCACATACCCATATAGCAGACTCTATAGCAAAGGATGTGACCTATAGCCTAGGGTTAAATTTCAATGAGAGCATACACCCAGTATCTGGGGTGAAGAGGAGGGTATTGAATGAGAGTAAGAGGGAACATATAATGCACTTCATGAGATCATCAGCCTCTGCAATGCTCAAGAAGGGTATAACTATGTTCATAGACTTCAGGGAGCAGGGGCTTAACGGGGTTGATATGTTGAGGGAGGGTATGGAGGGGCTACCGATAAGGTATCTAGTATTGGGTAGGGTTGAGCACTATAACTATTCAAGTGATGATGAACCCCTCCCAAAGGATGCTCTGGACGAGGCTGTTAAAGTTATAGATGGAGCAGATGGATTCGGATTGAGTGGAGCAAATGAGTATAGTAGTAGGGCATTGGAGCAGCTATCTATGCTAGCAAAGGCAAGGGGCAAGGTATTCGGCATGCATGCATGCGAGTCAGAAGAGTCTCAAGCATACTCTATGAAGAGGTTTGGCATGAGCGAAGTTAGTAGAGTGATGAGGGTAGCGAGACCAGACTTTCTAGTACATATGACCGTTGCTAGCGATGATGATCTTAGGTTGGTTGCATCAGAGGGGGTAAGAGGGATAGTTGTATGCCCAAGGGCAAATGCCGTGCTTGGGGTAGGTATCCCAAGGGTATGGGATATGTTAAGGCTAGGGTGTAACGTTGCTATAGGAACGGATAATGTGATGCTCAACTCTCCAGATATATTCAGGGAGATGGATTACCTCTGGAAGATCTCAAGGGTGATGCATAAAGGCTACGGTGATTGTAAGGGTATAGATGCTAGAGAGATACTTAAGATGGCTACTGTAAACCCTGCAAGGATATTCAGGCTAGATAGATTAGGATATCTTGCAGAAGGCATGTATGCAGATGCACTATTCATAGATAAGTATAGTGTCGATATAGCGCCTATGCATAACCCCTATGTAGCGATAGTGCATAGAGCAGATGAGTCTAGTATAATGGCTGTGATGCTTAATGGCAGGATAGTACATGGTAGATTATGAGTAGCATATGGAGAGGTAAGAATATGCCCAATACTGGTAGATCTTGTATGGATAGGCCTTATGTTATAATCAATGCAGCGATGAGTATTGATGGCAAGATAGCAAGCATATGCAATGACTCAAGACTCTCATCAAAGCATGATCTTGTAAGAGTACATAGGCTTAGAAGCAGTGTAGATGCTGTGATGGTTGGTATAAATACAGTACTCATGGACGATCCCATGCTCAACGTAAGGTATGCTGAAGCCAAGGAGAGGGTTAGAGATCCAACAAGGGTGGTAGTTGATAGCCATGCCAGGATAAGCCTTACATCAAAGATAATGAGCACATGCAAGAGCATACCAACTATAGTAGCAGTATCTGAGAAGGCAAGTACCGCTAATGTAAGGAGATTAATGGATATGGGGGCAACTGTTATCATAGCAGGTAAGGATAGGGTAGATCTATGCATGCTACTCCAGAGGTTGAAGGGTATTGGCATGGAGAAGGTCTTGGTTGAGGGGGGAGGGGAACTGAACTGGTCACTCCTGAGGGAGGGGTTGGTCGATGAGTTGGTGGTAACTATAGCGCCCATAGTACTAGGAGGTAGAGTAGCAAAGACACTGGTTGAGGGTGAAGGCTTCTCTAGCATAGATCATGCTATTAGGCTATCATTGGTAGAGGTTAAAAGGATGGATGGGGGTGATGAGGTTATACTACACTACAGAGTTATGTGATATGCTACATGCAATATCTGCCGATATCTTTCATCTAGTACCATTACCATTCTTCTGTAACTCACTACTCAACTCTTCTATCTTTGCTATGATAGCCTCTTTGAGAGTTGAGTTGTCTGCTAGGTTGAGTGGTGCCTTGCATGATGGGCATCTGAAGAATGCATCCACTGCTTGATCAAATGTTAGCCTTGGGCAAGCATAGTTACCACAATGGTAGAACTGGTTGCTCTCCTCATAATGTAGTCTTATCTTCAATCTCTCTAGGATCTTGCGCTTCTGCCCATCAATGAATGTATCAACGTTATCCCTCTTGACCCTCCACCTATACACAAACCAGCCCTTCTTCTCATCCCTAACCCTTATACCTATTATGAGCGCCTTGCTGAAGAGATCGTAGAGTACTTTCCTAACGGTATTTATCTTCAAGCCTGTAGCACTAGCTATCTCCTCATCCGTAGTATCTTCGTTGTTGAGTAGTGCTCTAGCAACCCTGACATAATCCTCCCCTCCTAGAAGATGTGCTATCTTTACAAATGTATCCTCATACTCCATAATTATATATTGGCTATCTCCATTATTATGCCTTTGGTATAGCATAATACAATAAGAACTCATCCCATATTACCAATAACCAATGATGTGAATTGAAGGCTGATCTCTGCATAGACTCGAATTCTTGCCATATTATAACTCCAGAACTATGCTATATTATGCTATATTATATTATGCTATACTATTGTTATAAGACAGCTTGCAATGGCACTCATGCTAGTATAGTAGGATCATAATCGTGCTAGATTTACGCATATACATAACCATCCAAGTGATAGATGTACAGGTTACCATACCATTAACCAACCTCAGTTCAGTATCTCAATCTAAGAATAAGTAGGCTTTAGATATAGAAGTGGCAATTCAGGAGCGTGCTGGTTGTATGCTATGTAGTAGAGCACTCTAGCATAGGTATAACGCTGCAAATATTTGTAAGGCAATCTATATTATATCTAGATATCCTTCCTCCTCTCCTCCCTCTCCTTACTCGATCCCTCAACTCATCCAAATTCCTATAGAGGATGATTCGCACCCATACCATGTATCAACGATCACCCATAACATATCATTCAACGAGCCTCTGTAAGAGGATCTTTCCACTATATTATAGCGAATTGCTTAGAGTATATCGATATTGATATCGGTATTGATATTGATATTGGTAGCCCGGCCCAGATTCGAACTGGGGTCTGGGGCTCCAAAGGCCCCCATGCTTGGCCGCTACACTCGGCGAGTATAGATATCATCATTCTGTATTACACACGCTAATCTAATACTATACTCTCCACCGGGCTGCCGGGCTATTCTTCATCTTCATCCTCTCATTAATAATCTTTAATCATAGGCTTGATGCAAAGGCTTTATTACTCTTATCTCATAATCCTTCATGTTGAAGGTCATTGTGTATGGCTTGAGCACTGAAGGTTACAACATAGCAAGGAGCCTATCACTGAAGGGCCTAGATGTGTCCATGGTAGATGAATCAAAGGGCATGGCCTTATCTGTGAAGGCTGAGATGGCCATGGCTTACTCTACTGTAAATGCGTTGATGGAGGATGAGCCATTGCTTGGATTAGAGCCTGAAGGTCTGGCTATGGCAAACGCAGATCATGTATTCTTTGTACCAAAGATAAGGAAGGTTGCTCAGGATGCGAAGGTAGAGATTGCAGGTAAGTTTAGGAGTATGGCGAATCACCTTAGGAGGGGCTCATCAATAATATACTGTATACCAACTGGGATAGGAGGGAACAAGGAGATGATCGATATTCTAGAGCATGTTACAAATATGAAGGTTAACGATGATATAAACTACTACTATATGCCTATAGCGACAGACGCCCTAGGCTATGTTATAGGCTCAAACTCTATGAAGGAGGATCAGGGAATATACAGGATCATCGAGTATGTCACAGATAGCAACGCAAGGATGAGTATGATGGATATACCCTCAGCGGAGATACTCTATGCAAATAGAGTGTTATCCCATTATATACCACTCATAACAGCATTCGAACTATGCAGGGGTATAAGTAATGATACACGTGGCATGCTGAGGGAGGAAGAAGGACTTAGAGAACTCTTCATGGATGATGTTGCCTCAAGCCTATTCGACCTCTACATCTTCTCAAACTCTATAGAGAGTAATACACTAACACATATAATAAATAACTGTATAAGGGCTCTAGAGTCATACTCCAAGTATCTCGTGGACGAGGTTAGGCTACTCCTCAAGAGGAGAGATCTTAGGGCGAGCAAGTGTAAGATAGCTATAGCATGGAGTATAGATAGCAATGAGATGAGAAGTAGCAAGATAATGATGCTCTCATTACTCTCATCTAGGCTTAGGGATTACATAGGGGACGTTGAGGTACTCAAAGGTACTTCCCATTTTGAGATTTATGATGATAGAACTATAATCATACTTGCATGTTCAAGATCGGATTATGAGAGGTTGAAGGATAGTAGAGATAAGGGTAGGAGTATAGGGAGGGATTCGGTGATAGTCAAGGCAAACCCACTCTGCGAGGTTGTAGAGTAGTAGCAGCAGTATAGTAGTATAGTATAGTAGCAGTATAGTAGCAGTATAGTATAGCAGTATAGTAGCAAGGTTTAGGTTTATAGCCAACATTATAAAGATGAGTACTATGAGCAATGAGAATGATGCTAAGAGCAACGATGAGGCCATTGAGGATCCCAGCAAGGTTGAGATGCTCAAGAATGCGTTGAAGGAGTATGAGAGCAAGTACAAGTACCTCCTTGCAGATTACGATAACTATAGGAAGAGGGTTGAGAGGGAAGCAGAGTATAGGGTAAGGCAGAGCATAGAGTCATTCGTACTTAAACTGCTCAACCTTAGGGATGATTTTGTAAGGGCTATAGATGCTACGAAGAAGAGTAATGCAGTTGATAAGCATGTAGTTGAGGGGCTAGAAGGTGTGCTGAAGAACCTCGATGGCATACTCAAGGATGCTGGGATCATGGAGATCCCTGCTGTAGGGAAGGAGTTCAACCCAAATCTGCATGAGGCTGTATCCTTCATCTATAATTCTGAACTGCCAGATCTAACCATAACCAATGAGATAAGGAAGGGTTACATGATGAATGATAGAGTAATAAGACCCAGTCTTGTAGAGGTATCTAGAAGACCTACACAAGAAGAGAGAGGAGGTGATTCAAATGAGTAAGATAATAGGCATAGATCTAGGTACAAGTAACTCTGCTGCTGCAGTGATAATTGGAGGTAAGCCTGTAGTTATACCATCAGCAGAGGGGACATCACTCTATGGCAAGTCATTCCCATCGATAGTTGCATTCACCAAGGATGGACAGTTGCTGGTAGGTGAACCAGCAAGGAGGCAGATGGTAACCAATCCAGAGGGTACTGTGATCGCTGCTAAACGCAAGATGGGTACTGATCATAGATTCAAGGTGTATGATAAGGAGTATACTCCCCAACAGATCTCAGCACTTATACTACAGAAGATAAAGAAGGATGCAGAAGCCTTCCTAGGCGAGAAGATAGAAAAGGCTGTCATCACTGTACCAGCGTACTTCAACGATAATCAGAGGCAGGCTACAAAGGATGCTGGTGAGATAGCAGGGTTACAGGTTGTAAGGCTTATACCAGAGCCTACAGCTGCTGCCCTAGCATATGGGCTTGACAAAGCCGACAAGGATCTGAAGATAATGGTCTTTGATCTTGGTGGAGGTACCCTTGATGTTACAATAATGGAGATGGGTGGAGGGGTATTCGAGGTGAAGTCAACATCTGGAGACACACAGTTGGGAGGAACAGATATGGATAATGCAATAATAGATTACATAGTGGGTAAGTTCAAGGAGGATACAGGTATAGATCTTAGCAGGGATAGGATGGCGATGATGCGTGTTAGAGAAGCAGCAGAGAAGGCAAAGATCGAGTTATCATCATTGCTTACTACAGAGATAAACCTACCATTCATATCCTATGATCCAAAGAACAATGAGCCCAAGCATCTTAGCATGACGCTCACTAGGGCAAAACTTGAGGAGTTGATAAGGCCTATAGTTGAACGCTGTAGGCAGCCGATGATGCAGGCATTGGCAGATGCGAAGATGAGGCCTGAGGATATAGACAAGATCATCCTTATAGGAGGCCCAACTAGGATGCCTATAGTTAGAGAGTTTGTTAAGCAGATAATGGGCAAGGAGCCAGAGAGGGGAGTAGACCCAATGGAGGCTGTAGCAATAGGAGCAGCGATACAGGGAGCGATAATAGCAGGGGATATAGCAAGGGATATAGTGCTTCTAGATGTAACGCCTCTTAGCCTTGGCGTTGAGGTTCTAGGAGGGTTGGCAGAGAAGATAATAGAGAGGAATACAACTATACCATGCAAGAGGAGCAAGATATTCACTACAGCAGCAGATTACCAGACCGCAGTAACCATACATGTTGTGCAGGGAGAGAGGCCCATGGCTGCAGATAACGTCTCTCTAGGCATGTTCACATTATCAGGTATACCACCAGCACCAAGAGGAGTGCCCCAGATAGAGGTCACCTTCGATCTTGATACCAATGGTATATTGCATGTAAGTGCAAAGGATCTAGCAACTGGGAAGGAGCAGAGTATAACCATAACCTCAACAAACAAGTTGAGCAAGGAGGAGATAGAGAGGTTGAAGAGAGAGGCAGAGATGTATGCTGAGCAGGATAGAAGGAAGAAGGAAGAGGCAGAGTTGAGGAATGAGGCTGATAACCTGATATACACTGCTGATAGGATGGTAAAGCAGGATCTGAAGGATAAACTTAGTGGAGAGCAGGTTGAGAGGATAAACAAGGCGATACAGGCATTGAAGGATGCCCTAGCAGGAAAGGATACTGGATTGATAAGGAGCAGGTTGGATGAGTTGAAGAGCATCCTTGGTGAGATAAGTGCACAGGTGTACAGTAGAGTAGGAGGCTCTAGTACTGGCACAGGCACTTCATCCACAGCAGGCTCAGATAAAGGCAAGTAAATCAACTACATCGACAAGGTCAATCGTTAATAAGCGGTTCTATCATTATTTTTCTATTGGTGCTGTATGAGCAATGGGGGCAAGCCAGACTACTACGAGGTACTAGGGGTATCTAGGAATGCAAGCAAGGAGGAGATCAAGCAAGCATATAGGAGGCTAGCACTGAAGTACCATCCGGATAGGAACAAGAGTCCAGATGCAGAGGAGAAGTTCAAGTTGATATCGGAAGCGTATGCTGTGCTTAGCGATGATGAGAAGCGTAAACTCTACGATGCGTATGGTCATGCTGGGCTGGAGGGGAGGTACACTAGTGAGGAGATATTCAAGGGTGCAAAGATAGATATAGATGAGATACTCAGGGATCTAGGCTTCGGTCTTGACTTTGATAGCATATTCGAGAGGTTCTTTGGGTTCAAGATGGGCTCTCCATTCTTCTGGCAGGAGAGTAGAGGCAGAGAGCCTGTTGTTGTAGATGTTAATATAGGGCTAGAGGATGTCTTGTATGGTAAGAGGGTAGAGGTTGAGGTACCAACAATCGTTCAGTGCGGTATATGTAAAGGAACAGGGGTAGCGCCAGATAGTAAGGTAAGGACATGTAGTGTATGCAAGGGCACAGGACAGGTTAGGAGGGTTATAGAGCAGTCAAGGTTTGGCACATTCGTTAGCATAGAGCCATGTAGGGAGTGTAATGGTAAAGGAAAGATAGTGGAGAGGCCATGCACCACATGCAATGGTGCTGGGAGGGTTAGGAGGGTAGAGAGGGTTGATGTTAGAATACCACCAGGGGTGGATGATGGTACTATGCTAAGATTGGATATGCATGGGAAGGGTAGATACAACGATGCATCAGAGGTATACGTAAGGGTCAGGATAAGACCTCATCCACTCTTTAAGCGTTCTAATAGTGATATAGTGTATGATGCAAAGGTCAGTTTTACGAGACTAGTGCTTGGAGGGGATATAAGGGTACCACTCCTCGATGGAGGTTACTACACGCTCAGGATACCCCCTGGTACACAACCAGATACTATACTCACAATAAAGGGTAAGGGTCTTCCAAAGCTTGATCACTATTATGGTCATGATAGAGGGGATCAGTTGGTCAGGATAGTCGTTAAGGTACCATCACCCTCAACTCTTAGTGAGAGGCAGCTGCATCTTATAGAGGAGTTGGATAGGGAGTTCAGGGAGTAGTAGAGTTGGTAGATCAATTACACTCATCTATAATCCATCCATACTTAACAAGTATGATAGTTGTAAAAAGATTTTTATCCCCTCATATGGTAGGTATCAGTATGTCATGGGAGGAGTGGTTCGGTAGGAGGAGAAGGCCATTCGCATTCTGGCAGGAGATAGAGGAGATGATGCGTGAGATGGAGAGGGAGATAGAGAGGATGTTCGAGAAGAGCATGAAGGAGATAGAGGAGATGGTTCCCAAGGACCTTGTAAGAGAGTACAAACTGCCAGATGGTAGGGTAAGGAGAGAGTGGGGCCCATTCGTATACGGCTACTCTCTTACCATAGGACCTGATGGGAAGCCAGTGATAAGGGAGTTTGGTAATGTTAGACCATCATTTACAGGTGGAAGGATAGCACTGAAGGAGGAGAGGGAACCTCTAGTTGATATCATGAGCAGTGACGACGAGTTGAAGGTTATAGTTGAACTCCCAGGGATAAACAAGGAGGATATCAAGGTTACAGCAACCGAGAAGACAGTTAATATAAGGGCTGATAACCCTGAGAGGAAGTACAGTAAGAGCATAGAACTGACAGAGGAGGTCGACCCTACCACTGCTAGATCAACGTATAAGAATGGCATACTCGAGATAACATTCAAGAAGAAGGGCTCAAAGCAGGAAGGGTTCACCATAAAGGTTGAGTGATTAGCATTGCTGGTTGAGGATAGAAGTGATGTAAGTATGAATATGAAGGTTGTAGAGTATGATGGCATAAGGATCGAATCACCCTATATTTTTATAGGTTTACCAGATGTAGGCTTGGTTGGTAGCATCGCAGTCTCCTACATTATAGATAATGTTAAGATGGAAGAGATAGGGCATGTAGAGTCTGATCTATTCCCTCCAATACTATTGGTTAGGAATGGGAAGGTGAAGAATCCCATAAGGCTCTACTCAAACGAGAGCAACATGATAGCATTGATATCTGAGATGCCTATACACCATTCAATCCTTCAAGAGTTTGCCACTAGTATAGCAGACTGGTTCAAGAAGATAGGGCCTAAACTGGTAATAAACATGACAGGCATACCAGTGCAGAATAGACTCAACATAGATAAGCCGAAGGTATTCTATATAGCAACGGATGAGCATGTATCATCACTGATGAGATCAACACAGGCATCGGTATTCGAGGAGGGACTTATATTTGGTGTGTATGCAGCGATACTCAAAGCATGCATAAGCAGAGATATACCAACCCTAACGCTCTTCACACAATCACACCTCAACTTCCCAGATCCATTCGCATCCATAGAGGCTTTGGATGTTCTCAACAAGGCCCTAAACATAAGTATAGATCTTGATGCATTGAGAGAGGAGGCTGAGATGATAAGGATAAAGAGCAGGGAACTGATGAAGCAGACAGAGAACATACTAGTAGAGCCTAGGTTAAAGACCGCTCCAACATTCTACGGGTGATGGCTATGAGTGATGAGAGAGAAGGTCGTGATATATTCGATCTGATAGAGGAGATGGATAAGAGGATGAGGCGAATAATAGAGAGGACATTCCCAAGCATGAGTATGGATCTTGATGAGCAGTTGTATGATATAGAGAGAAGGGAACTGAAGCCACTAACACAGATAAACGAGACGGATGACGAGGTCATAGTTACGCTAGATATACCATGTGCAAGGAGGGAGAGTATAGAGTTGAGGGCAACTGAGGATACACTATTCATAAGGGCAAGGATGGATAGATGTGTAACATTAAGCAGTGTTGAGTTCGAGAACTACAGCAAGAGTATAAGGCTTCCAGCAAGGGTTGAGCCAAAGTATGCAAAGGCATCATTCAGGAATGGTGTACTTCAGGTTAGGTTACCAAAGAAGTTTGAGGGTAGTGAGGTAAAGATAGAGTAGAAGGGTTAGGCTGGTAATGGGTGTAAAGGTAACTTTGGGAAGGTTTATTATTCATTCTGCTATAACTAATAAATGATAGGTAATGAGGATTGCAGTTGATGTAGATGGTGTACTTGCAGATATAATAAGTGTTTGGTTAGACTATTATAATGGGAGGAATAGATCATCACTTAGCAAGGAGCAGATACAGAGGTGGGACTTTTGGAAGAGTATAGGATACAGTGCTGAGAGGTTCTATGCAGAGCTTGCAACCTGCTGGAGGGAGTGGTTCAGGGTTCCAGTCATTGAGGATGATATCGCTAACTCTATAGCAATGCTTAGGAGGCTAGGCAGGGTTGATATAGTAAGCGCACAGATGGCCAAGGATTACGTTAAGAGATGGCTAGAGCATAATAGAATAGTCTACGATGATTATGTTAGTGTTGCAAGGGGGGCAGATAAGGCAGATCTAGATTATGATGCCTTCATAGACGATTCACCATTGAATGCAGAGAGGATATCATATATGGGTAAGTTTGTACTACTCTACGATCAGCCATGGAATAGGCATCTCAGCGATGGCAGATACATGGTAAGGGTAAAGAGTATAGATGATGCAAGGAGAGTACTCATGGATAGATTGGTTAGTATGAGAGAGTAATATCGTTAATCAATAATTCCACTTATCAATCTAAAGATTAGCATCGACATAAGTTCTCCATAGAGTGCTAGCATACACTCTATGATAACAATATACTATAAACCAAAATATACAGTAGATGCACATCATACCGTCATATATACGAGCGGGGGTCGCCAAGCATGGTCAAAGGCGCTAGGCTCAGAACCTAGTCCCTCAGGGGTTCGTGGGTTCAAATCCCACCCCCCGCACCTGCTACTGTCTTTGGGAGTCTTGCATCGTTGGCGAACCTCGATGGCTCCAACTCTCCCATCATATCTGTACCATCTAGTATATGCTCTGTGAGCATATATGCGAGTGCTGGTGCCCTTGCGAGACCGTAACCCTTCAACCCATCAAGTATGTAGAGGTTCCTGAACCCTGGAATAATTCCAACGATAGGCCTACCATCTGGTGTTATGCTTATCGGTCCAAAGTGCATCTTACTCTCATATACATTGAAACCGATCCTCTTTACAAGGAGTTCTCTTACATGCTTAAGATACGTAAGTAAATGATCATCAGTATAGTATAATCTAACACCTTTGATCTTAAACCCTTCCACCAATGCACCCTCAGCATCATCTACACTCCAACCTGTATAATCTGCACCAACAAGCATCCCAGTACGTGAGGGTATCCAATATGTTTGATTTACCTCATCTGCAAACGGTATTATATTATCCACATCTTCATACATGAAGAAGATTAGTGGTACTTTTAGTATAGTAGGAGTATAACCTCTAATGTTCATACCTTTAGTCCATGCACCAGTACATAGAATTAAGGCATCACCAACTATATCGTGTTCATAACCAATACCTTTTACGGTAACACGCTCTGCACCTGCCTTTATGCTTGGGATATCTGCCTTGCTATTTACAAACTCAACACCCATATCCTTGAGCCTCTCTGCAAATAACCTAGCAAATAAGAGGGGATCCATGCATATATCCTCCTTGGTGTATATACACCATTCAGCATCTGCACCATCTGAAGTATTCAACTTTAACCATGGCCATCTATCCATCACTTCTCTAGCATCCATCACCTCGTATGCGACTCCAGACTCTGATAATAGCCTTGTGTAGTTCATCATTGACTCTTGCCTATATATGCTCAGTAGTCCTGTAGTGTTTAATATCTCATCAAGGTTGTACTCTCTTCTCCATCTATTGAGTATATCTATACCTTTCTTTGATAATCTAATATCTAGAGCATCGTTCATCTGTACAGTTGCTATCCCTGCAGATCTGCCTGTAGCACCATACCCTGCATATCTACTCTCTACTATACAGACCTTCATATCTCTGCTAAGCATAGCCTCAGCAACGGAGAGCCCTGCTATTCCTGCACCAACTATGATGATATCAAGATTCATACTATATGCTATTTCGTTGTGATTAAATTACTTTGCCATCATCTTTGCAAGTGAACCTTCAAGCTCATCAAGCATGGTTAGGATGCTATTCAACCTTACACCATCCATCCTCTCCCTCCTTATTGTATTGAATGCACCAATCACTTGCTTCTGCCTCTCCTCATCCACAGATTCATCGTATGAGGAGAAGAACCTCTCCTCCCTCTCCATATGCAGATCTAGATACTCAGCATATGCCTTTAGCATCCTTGCTATAGGTTCACTATTCCTTCGATCCCTAAGCCAGAGATCAAGGTTAGATCTTAGCATCTTTGCAATCCTTCTACCGAGTTCATGCTCTACCATTAATGCCTTAGCCTCATCCTCCAGCACGGTACCATTAACAAGAGGGAAGTATGAGCACTCCTCCTTGCAGTGATGGTAAGCATCTATGAACATCTCAATTAGTATAAGCACCTTCTTCACATCATCAGCTGGTACGCTATTGCTAGAGTATATAACCTCTGCATACCCCCTTGCTATCTTGCTTATCCTCCTCACTATCGAATGATCCCCTTTGAGGTCCGATGTTGCGCTCATCCCTTCTCCTTATCTACCTTTGCCTTTACCAGAGGCACGACCCTTAATATAGTATGCGAAGAATATTATACCAAGCACTATATTTATAACTGTTAGATAGAGGATGAAGGATGAACCTGTAACACTACTAACCCATGCACCCCAACCTCCAGCAATGAAGAACATCATCGCTATATGCATCGCCCTCTTCCTATCTATCCTCATCAAATTCCTAACGGAGATGTACTATAAAAGCAACATAATATAGCAACATGCACTACAGTTATTATGAGTTATGCTATAAGAAGATGATTGCAACTAATAGAGTAGCTTACGAGGGATGCCCATCATCTTGATTATAGTTACTGTTAATTATAGTTACTGTTATCTATAACCTTCTCTTATTACACCCATGCTAGGGGAGAGGAGCATAAAGGATACTGTGAACAAGGCAATAGACTCCATGATAACTATAGAGAGGGATGATAACAGGATATATGTGGATGAGGTTGCAGTCTGCCTTAGGCGCTCATACTACAATAGGAGGGAGCGCTCAATACCAGCAAAAGAGAGGCTTATCCTCATGAAGAGGTTTATGTATCGTAATAGCATGGGTAGGAGGGAGGAGTACCATGTTGAGGATCTAACACTAATAGCAAGTGCAGATACTATAGTGGATGATGCAGTGATAAAGTTTGATATTGTGGATAGGCTTCCAAGTACTCCAGAGCCTGCCTCACTTATTGCGCTCAATGCATCACTCTGGATATTCAACAAGGAGGAGGGTGCACTCGTATACCTTACAAGGGATGGTGATAGCATACAATTCTCCATAACTAGGGATAAGAGACTCTTCGATGAGACTATAAGGAGGGCTAAGGTGCTGAACATGCTACTCAAGGATAATAGAGTGCCGGTATTCGAACCATCTGAAGAGTGTATGAACTGCCCATACTATGAGAAATGTTACATACAGCATAAGAGGTATGAGAACCCAACGCTAGAGAAGATATTTGGGTTGAGGAGAGAGTAAGCAGCAAATAAGCAACTGATGGCAATAGCATAATGTGCACCATCGCTATAGGCAGGATCTTTATCCTTTCTATACACCGATGTAGGGATATGATATCACATCATATCATATCACTATACTATATTATACCATCTCCTCCCACATGATATCGGTTCATCTACTATCAGTCTAAGTCTAATCTAACTCAGCCCTCTCCTCCCTAACCCCTTCCTCCTTGACTATCCTAGCATGCCTGTAAGCCCTTATGGAGAACCATACTGCAACAGCTGCAGCAAATACAGCGGTCATGGCATACATCGTGCCTATGAATGGCTCTGCCATACATCACTTAATTGTTCTTATATTAATAAAGTATTATTAAAAGTAAAGGTATCAATATTGAAATATAAACAAAGGTCCTAAAGATAGAAATATTGTAAAAATAAGGCTCAGGAGACGCTCTCTATCATCCATGCCATATACCTCTCGCTTACAGAGTCCATCGCAATACTAACTATCTCTGGTACTGTGTATGGATGACTAGAGGCTATAAACTCTTTAAGCCTCGTTACAGCATCCTCGGTAGTCTTGAATAATGCTAGATACTCCTCCGCATCCTCGACCCTACCTTCCCATCTGTATATCGATCTTATCTTTGCTATATTCACACAGGCAGCAAGCCTAGAGTCTATAGCACTCTTAGCAGTCTTCAATGCACTTGCCTCATCTGGATAGGTTGATATCAGTATCATACCTTTCATAGCAACCATTAAATCATACAGGCTAAAGATATGTGTTATGGTACTTGGGGATAATACGAGTATAGTAGTACTACTCCTTGCATGGGTAATAATAATAGCATCTGCAAAGGCTCTTGGGCTTGAGAGGAGAGGCTTTGAGATCAAGCCTTTCATGCTAACCTATAAGAACCATGGCGTATCCTCAACCCTAGATAAACTTCTAGCATTAAACAGGAGTGCAGTTAGAGTATTTGCAGATCTGAGCATAGTTGCTGGAGCAGTGATGATGGTCTTTGCTGTATGGTTTCTGCTTAACAACCTTGTACACTTCTTTGTAGATAGCGGGCAGTTCTCTGAGGTGACACTACTAATCCCTGGGGTAACTATAAGGAGCGTGCCAAACCTTGTGTACTTCCTTCTAGCAGCACCAATTGTGCTTGTTGTCCATGAGGTTGCGCATGGTATAGTTGCTAGGCTTGAGAGGATAAAGGTCAAGTCTGGAGGGTTTGCAATAATAATTGCTCTTATAGCAGGGTTTGTGGAGCCGGATGAGGAGGAGTTCAATAAGGCAAGGAGGGTATCCAGGGTAAGGGTTATAGCAGCAGGGTCTACATCAAACATACTACTTTCATTCCTTGTTGCTGCCCTTCTCATGTTCAACCCAGCATTTGGGAACATACTCGAGTTGTTATCCCCACAAGTTAGGAGCATATTCTACAACGATCCCATAGGAGTGCCAGTGGTGCAGATCATAGAGGGGAGTGGAGCAGCACAAGGGGGTATGCGTGCAGGGGATATAATAACTGCAATAAACGATACTCAGATAAGAACACCAGCAGATCTGGCAAAGGTCAGGCTTGTCCCAGGGGAGCAGATAAACGTTAGCATACTTAGAGATGGGGAGCCTATGAGGCTAACAGTTACAGTTATGAGCGCTGAGGATGATCCCAATAGAGGTATGATTGGGATAATAAGGGATATATTCCCCCATATGCCTCCCAAGGTGCCATTCTGGATACCATGGCCACATGAAGTCTTTATGTTCCTGCTCTGGCTCTGGATGCTCTCGTTCTTCATAGGCATATTCAACATGCTCCCTATGATACCATTGGATGGAGAGAAGTATGTGAGTTCCATGCTAGAGAACAGGATCTCAGCAAGATCGCTCAAGGCAACAAGGATAGGGATAAATGCTTTAGGCTTTGGTCTCCTTGGAGCAAATATAATAGCTACTGTGATAAAGTCTGGGTTCATAACTATATGAGTATTCAGATCTTAACTATATGTATGAGTATTACTCTAAATAAATGGTAGCAGCAATAATATTATAAAGATCATCTATCTGAATGAGAGGACGAGATGTAGATAATGATAGATTATACAAATGAGGCATACTTTGTAAGCATAAATATAGTTATTGATCATACACCTCCTTCACATAAAAGCAAAGCTTATTTAGGGCTCATACATAATCTACCATGCTCGGAGGGTTGTTCTTGCATAACAATAGATACGTTGAGTCAAATAGATTGCATGGGACAACAACTGTAGGGCTACAGTGCAAGGATGGCGTAGTCCTTGCAACAGATACAAGGGCTACTGCTGGCTATCTCTTCATTGCTCATAGGCATGTTAGGAAGATAGCAAAGATAGATGACCATGTAGCCTTAACTATAGCGGGGAGCGTTGCTGATGCACAGAATATGATAGATATATTGAGGTACCATGCAAGCATCTACAAGTTGGAGAATAGGATACCTATACCAACCAGATCAGTTGCTAGGTTAGCAGCAAACGTATTCTTTGCACAGAGGTTCTATCCATTGATAGCAGAGATACTGGTTGGGGGCTATGATAGCGAGGGCCCAGCAGTATACATGGTAGATCTCTTTGGCTCAGTTAACAAAGAGGTCTTTGTATCCACAGGCTCAGGCTCACCAGTAGCATATGGCATATTGGAGAGCGAGTTCAGACCAGATATGAGCGTTGATGAGGCATCAAAGGTTGCAATGAAGGCAATAGCAGCAGCTATAATGCGCAATGCTGGTACTGGTGATGGCATAGATGTTGTTGCAATAGATAAGAACGGTTATAGAGAGTTGAGTAGGAGGTTCGTAGGTTTAAGGCTAAATGAGTAAGGTCAAGGCCAACAGTGTTCAAAGCATAATAGGGGTTATACTACAGAATATCCCTAGCGATGCTGCTCTAACCAAGATAGAGTATGAAGGTCCAACGATAGCAATATACACCAAGAACCCCAGATACCTGCTTGAGAACAATACAATAATCTCAAGCATAGTGAAGAGTATAAAGAAGAGGATAGTGGTTAGGACTGACGAGTCTATAAGGAAGAGTGAGGAGGATGCAAGGAAGATAATAATGCAGATGATACCCAAGGAGGTTGGTATAGTTGGAACATTCTTCGATACAGCACTAGGCGAGGTTACCGTAGAGGTGAAGAAGCCTTGGATACTAACACAGGAGGAAGGGGTAGAGGAGGAAGAGGCAGATATTAGAGAGAGGGATGAGGCATCATCCGAGGCAAGTATACCTGATACTGGGGTTAGTGCTCAGGCCCAGGCATATATACAGAAGCAGAAGCAGATACAAGCGCTCATAACCGATCTAATAGACTCAACTGGGTGGAAGGTTAGGATAAGGAAGGCATCACATATAGCATCTGAGAGTATGAAGCAGGTGAACTATGCTAAGAAGCTGTTTGCAAATGAGCGCTATAGACTTTTAAGGAGTGTGGGGGAGAGTATATTCAGGCCTAGGCTCTTTGAGAGCACAGAGGCAACCCTGATTACTTTAGGAGGATTCTCGGAGGTAGGCAGATCATGCATGCTCCTAATGACAAGAGAGAGCAAGATACTCCTTGATTGTGGGATAAACCCTGGCGCAAATGAATCAATAAACGCATTCCCAAGGTTAGATATACTCGGCTTTGATCTCGAGGAGATAGATGCCATAGTGATAAGCCACGCACATCTAGACCATACTGGCTTCCTCCCCTTGCTCTTCAAACATGGGTATAGGGGCCCTGTATACTGTACAGAGCCTACACTACCATTGATGACACTCATCCAGATGGATATGATCAAGGTTGCTGCAGGTGAAGGCGAGTTACCACTCTATGCTGAGAGAGATGTTAGAGAGGTTATAAAGCATACCATAACATTGCCTTACAAGACAGTGACCGATATCGCTCCAGATATAAAGTTGGTATTCTCCAATGCTGGGCATATCCTTGGCTCTGCTACGGTGCATCTACACATAGGGAATGGGGATCATAATATAGTCTACACTGGGGATCTGAAGTATGGAAGGAGCCAACTCTTCGATAGTGCGTCATGGAACTATCCTAGAGTAGAGACCCTGATAATAGAGAGTACCTATGGTGCAAAGGAGGATGTCATGCCATCTAGGGAAGAGGTTGAGAGTAACTTCGTGGGTTCAATAAACAAGGTCCTCATGGATGGGGGGAAGGTGCTGATCCCTGTACCCGCTGTTGGGAGGGCACAGGAGATACTCATGGTCATAGACCATCACATGAAGGCAGGGAAGATGGTTGAGGCACCAGTATTCATAGAAGGGATGATATCAGAGGCAAGCGCAATACATGTTGCACACCCTGAGTACCTAACTAGGGAGCTTAGACAGAGGATACTCGAGGTTGATGATAACCCATTCACATCAGAGTACTTTACAACTGTGGAGCATACAAGCCAGAGGGAAGAGGCATTAAGGGAAGGACCAACGATAATAATGGCAACATCTGGTATGCTTGAGGGAGGACCTGTTATAGAGTACTTCAAGAGTATAGCAAAGGACCCCAGAAACAAGATACTCTTCGTCTCTTATCAGGTCAATGGAACCCTAGGCAGAAGGGTCCTTGATGGTTCAAGGCAGGTATCACTTATGGGTAGGGATGGCAAGATAGAGGTTATAGATATAATGGCACAGGTTGAGAAGATAGAAGGTTTCAGTGGGCATAGCGATTACAATCAGTTGATGGCGTATGTGAACAAGTTGAAGCCCAAGTTGAGGAGGGTCATAGTCAATCATGGGGAGAGGAGGAAGGTCGAGAACCTTGCAAGTTCGATCTACAGGATATTCAAGACACCTGCGGCAGCACCAATGGTAAGAGAGGCTATAAGACTGTATTAGATTTAGGCTGTAGATTTATGATTTATAATGGATTATAGGATAGGATAGGACTAAGGACTAATGTATAGTGATTTAACCTCATTTAACCTATAGCTACCTCTCCCTATCTATCTCTATCTAATCATCTATCATCCTTCACATTCTCATATAGATTCTTCCATATCTTTACCCCAGGTGGGGTTATCACAAGCCTCTCCTCCCCAAGCCTTGCTATATCGCCATTGATTGACTTTACAAACTTGTAGATCTCTTCTACAACCATCTTGAGATCCTCAAGACTCTTCTGTGCTAGAGGAGTTACCCTGATGATGAGTATGTTATGCTGTCTTATATCATCAAGTATAATATCGAGATCATCAGGATCCCTAAGGGTAACTGTCTTTAGGTATAGGGATACACCACTCTCCTTCTGCATAAGAGTATAACTCATATCTCTTCATATATCCTTATTTATTAACAATGATTTACTCACTGGTAAAGATAGAGTATTTATAAGCTTAATTATGGCAATATTCGATTAATTACTACATTCTATTGTACTCTGTAACATTCTATTATATTCTGTTATATTCTGTAACTTTCTAGCATCTCATTAGTAATAGGTTCACTTTTAATCTCTTTTACGGTAATATTATCGCTAATGACGATTGTACATGGTCCATCTGCATCAGAGTACCTGCATACTATGGATGCTGCAAGTGCTACAATCCTCTCATCCATCTTATCCTTGCTACACCTAAGCAGCGCCTTTGGTCCCTTCACATCCTTCGGCTCAAGCATGATGTCACCATCCTGCATTAGACTTTCTATAATCTCATTCTCATCCTTGTTCCTACCAACTACCAACTTTGCATCTCTGCTTAACCTGAAGTGCCTCCCAACCTTGAGCAGTTCTATATCGTTGAGTGTTGGGCTGTGCACATGCTCAAGTAGATCCTTAATCCTTCTGGCAAACTGTCTATCGGTTAGGAGGCATCCACCAGCAGCATTAGGTGCATCTAGCCCTAGTTGCTTTGCCAACTCCATCTGAACCCTTCTAGATCTACCCTTTATGCCTAGTAGCATATCCCTCTTTACAAGCCCTCTCGACTCAGCCTCTGTAGGCTTCAGTTGCTTTGCCGATAATGGTCTAAGCACTTTACCCTCAAGGTTACTCTCCTTCTCAATTATCCTCAACGCCCTCATATTCTGGCTCATGGGCCTCTGGTTGAGTACCTCCCCTGTGATTATAAAGTCTGCACCACACTCCCCCATATACTCCCTAGCAACTCTATACATCATTACTCTACAATCTATGCATGGATTCATGCCAGAGCCATAGCCATACTTTGGGCTTTTGAGCATCTCTATGTACTCCTCTCCTAGATATACAGTCTTCAGATCTACACCTAGAGAGTCTGCAACCTCCTTAACCCTAAAACCACATCCCTTGCCGCAGTCGAAGTCACAGAATGGTGTCTTTATAGCTAATGCCTTGACCTCAACACCCATATCCTTCATAAGTTTAACCGCTAGAGTGCTATCTAGCCCTCCTGAGAGCAGAGCTACACACCTTACCCTCTTGCTAGTCTCTTCACCGTTAGCAGCGCTCATCTTATCTTATCCCTAGCTACTGCAGTAGAATAAATATTAAAGTTATGTGATAGGTAAGATGTTGAGTAGAGAGCATAGGGTCAGGAAGGTACTGGATGAGGCATATAGGATAGGCTGTGATACGATCATAGCATTTGAGCCAGAGGATGTATTCTACCTTACTGGCTTCTGGGGCGAGGGTATAACAGTGCTTAACCAATCAGATACAAGGCTTATAGTACCATCGCTAGAGGTTGATAGAGCAAGGAGCGTTGCAAGATGTGAGGTCGTTGAGGCAGATAGGGGCTCTAGCATGCTAGATAAGGCACTCTCCCTTGTGGGGGAGGATGCGATTGTATGTACTGACTGCACAGATAATTCCATACTCGAGAGGATGAAGGTTAAATTGGTGGAGAGTAGTAGGTTGAAGTATAGCAAGGATGTATTCTATAACGCGAGGAAGGTTAAGGATGAAGATGAGATAGAGATGATAGAGGAGGCATCAGGTATACTGGATGAGCTCTTCAAGGTATGTGAGTATGTTATAAGGGTAGGGGTGAGTGAGAGGCAGATACAAGCACTGTTGATGTACGAGGCCATGCTAAGAGGAGCGTATCCTCCATCATATAGGTATACGCTCTCTCCATTGATAATAGCATCTGGCATTAACTCATCACTGCCCCATGCAGAACCTACTGATAGAATAGTCTCAGTAGGCGATCTGATCACAGTCGATCTTACTCTAAGGTACAAAGGCTACATAGCAGATGCGACGAGAACGTTTGCTCTAGGTAGCATAGATAGGGAGAAGGAGCATGTCTACCATACTGTAAAGGAGGCACAGCAGAGGGCATTGGAGGCTTTACATGAGGGTATGCAATGCAGAGAGGTAGATGGGATAGCAAGATCATACATAGAAGGAGAGGGTTATGGCAAGATGTTCATACACTCTACTGGTCATGGTATAGGGCTTGATGTGCATGAACCACCATGGATAAGCCGTAACTCTCAGGATAGACTTGTTAGAGGGATGTGTATAACCATTGAACCAGGCATATACATAGCTGGGAGATATGGGGTTAGGATAGAAGACTCTATCGCAATACATGGCGATGGCAGAGTGGTTGTAATGAATAGGTACACAAAGGATCTGGTTAAATTATAAGATATAATTAACGATTGACATAAATATTAAAATATTATAATAGTAGCCGTGATATACGCATGATAGTAGTAAATCTTTACACTTTTCGTAACAAATAAGATATTTATAGGCTAGAATAGTAAATATATCTATGTTGAGGAGGGGCAGGAAGCCCAAGTTGCTGGATGAGATAGATAAGAGCATACTATCTGCACTCCAAGAGGATTGCCTTACACCATTCGTAAAGATAGCAAAGATACTAAATGTTAACGAGGGTACGGTAAGGCATAGGGTTAAGAGGCTCATGAGTAATGGGATAATAAAGAAGTTCACTATCAAGATCGATCCGGTCATGCTTGGACTAGGCACACTCGTACTTGTTATAGTGGTTGTAAACCCTGGTAGCGTAAAGCATGTTGCACAGGAGTTGGCCAAGGTTCCTAACATACTTGAGGTGCTGGAGGTGCATACTTATGGCGATCTACTCCTCAAGATTAGGGGTAGCAACATGCAAGAGATAGCAAACATATTAGCAAACCAGATCAAGACTATAGAGGGAGTTATCAGTACCCAAGTAATCTCAGTACTTAATGTATGGAAGGATGAGCACTCATTGGTGTTAAGATAATTATTACTATTATTATATTACTTTCGAACTATTCTTATTTTATTAACCATTATAGTTTATCCTACTACTTACATCTGCAAGTATCCTCCTAGCAACATCATCCTTTCTACCGTGTATATCTACTGTAGAACCATCCTTACTTACTATTACAACATCACAAGTATCATTACCGATACTCTTACTCGCATAGTTTGCAATAACCATATCACCATTACACTCCTGCAACTTTGCTCTGGCCTTTGCTATCAACTCCTCCCTACTACAGTCATCCGCCTTGAATGCTATAAGGAACGTATCTGGACTTAATCCTTTTACAACATCCACTATCTTCTCCGTTGGTTCAAGTCTAAGCATGAGCATATCATCACCTCTACTCTCAATCTTCCTACTGCTAATCTGAGAAGGTCTAAAGTCTGCGACTGCAGCATTCATTATAACCAGATCATAATGTCTGCTCCTCAACTCATTTGTTACAGCATTGAGCATATCCCTGCTAGTATTAACCCTGATGAGCCTTACATTAGCAAGTGGCTCACTACTGCCATGCCCATAGATAAGCGTTACATCAGCGCCCATGAGCATAGCCTCCCTAGCAAATGCTGTACCAAACTTGCCAGAGGATAGGTTTGTGATGACCCTTATGCTATCTATATACTCCACAGTGGCACCAGCAGTTATAAGGACGCTCTTCCCCTTTAGGAGCCTCACATGCCTTAATACTTCTACTGCCTTTGCAAGTACATGCTCAGGTTCTGCAACCTTTGCCTTACCCTCCTCCATCACAGGCTCGATGAACTCTACCAGCCCTTCTAACGCTCTTATATTCCTTACAAGGATAGGGTTATGGTACATAACCTCATGCATAGCCAATGCTACTATAATGGGCATCTTGGAGCCTAGAGCTACAGACGCTATGGTTGTGACACTCGTATCATCTATACCATTAGCTATCTTGCTCAATGTGTTTGCTGTGCATGGGTATATTATGATCAGATCTGCCCTACCCTTATCTACAAGCTGTATATGCTCCAACTCCCATGTAAGATCAACAACTGCTCTATTCCCAGTAGCCCATGAGAGTAGTTCACTACTAACGAGTCTGGTAGCCTTTCTTGTAAGAACTGGGTATACATCGGCACCATGCCTCATCAGTAACCTAGCAAGATCCACAGCCTTGTATGCAGCAACACTCGCAGTTACGCATAACACTACCTTCCTTCCCTTCAACGCATCTCCATACGAGCCAGTTATATCCTTGGATGGATGTATATGCATATCCCAATCATTCATCTGCCAATCCCTCCTTATCATCCATACCATTCCTCTCCCTCTTCAGCCTCTCCCTCATCATCCCAACCATCTCCTTGAACCTCTCATACTCCTGAACATCCATATGGTATGTATGCTCCTCTCCTGGGAATCTAGCGTTGAGTACATCATCCCTGTACCTCGTTAGCGCATCGAGCATAGTAGTGGATAGATCAGCGTACCTCTTCACAAACTTGGGGCTATACTCGTATAGGCCGAGGATATCATGGAGTACAAGTACTTGGCCATCACATGCCAATCCAGAGCCTATCCCTATAGTAGGTATCCTTAGGGTATCACTTATGGTCTTTGCAACCTCATAGGTAACCTGCTCAAGCACTATAGAGAATGCACCAGCCTCCTCTAGTGCTATAGCATCCTCCACAAGCCTGCATGCATTCTCTTTGCTCTTACCTTGTACCCTATAGCCTTGCCAGAGTGGCGCAGTCTGAGGCTTCAGACCTATATGCCCCATCACAGGTATACCAGCATTAACCATAGCCTCAACAACATGCTTGAACTCTCTCCCTCCTTCAACCTTCACGGCATCTGCATTACCCTCCTTTATGAACCTGCATGCATTGTATAGAGCATCCTCAACACTAACCTGATAAGACATGAATGGCATATCAGCAACTATCATTGCATGCTCCCTTGCCCTAGAGACTGCCTTACAGAGTACAAGCATCTCATCCATGCTGATAGGTACTGTATCCTTGTATCCTAGCATGACCATTGCAGCGCTATCCCCAACCAGTATGATATCTACACCAGCCTTATCGCATATCCTTGCGGTTGTATAATCGTATGCTGTAATAACAACTATCTTCCTTTTACCCTTCATACCTATTATATTCTCAACTGTTACCTTGCTACCCATAGATGACACCTATCACCTATCCATTGAGTCTAGTCCAGTCTCTGCATCCTCTCTATCTAGACCCCTTATCACTGCTAGAGATCTCTCAAGGTTCATTGCATTGGAGAATGATCTAACCATACCATCCAACTTATCCCTTGGTTCACCCTTCAACTCTTTAGCAGCCTCAACCATCAGGGGCATCGCCCTCGTTATATTATCAACTATAGTTATGGTAGCACTCCTCGCTGTCCTCGATAGTGGGTTGAGGTCAACTGCTATAACCTTCTTGCCCATCCTTACTAGTGCCTCAGTCCTATCCCCATCCTCCAACGGTACCAATACAACATCAGCACTGTATATCCCATCCTTATCGACCCTCCTCCTCTCGCTCATGAGTTCTGGTATGCTCATACTTGCCCTCTCACCAACCCCGTAGACCATCTCTGCCCCCTCTTCCTTTAGGAGCATCTCTATGGCCTTCTCTCGCTCATAGGATCTGTAGAATAGATTCACCTCTATCTTTGCATCTGTTAGTGATGCCAGTTTTACCACATCCTTTGCACATAAGCATGCAACGTTCCCGTTAACCGATATAACTGGATGCTTAGCAAGGAGGAGCAGTGCTACTGAAGCCCTTATTGCCTCCCTAGCATATACAGTAGTACGTTCTCCAAGTAGGTAATCGAATGCCTCTCCTCTGCCATGTGCTATCAACCCTTGCTCAACGACTATCCCATTCCTTAGGCACTCTACAAGCCTCTCTCTTACCCTTAGGGACTCTGCTCTAGGATGGCTATCTGGTATGGGTATCATTCAGTAGCCTAGCACCCCTTGTATCTATGGCACATGAGAGTAGATGGCACTTTGTTGAAGATGAGTATAGATCCCTATAGTATGCTAGGAGACCCTCAACCTCTCCAGCCTCATCATTACTCACTATGGTGAATACAGTCTCCCCAAAGAGTGCTACAGATGCCCTGTAGCCTATACCATTCAGAGCATCTATAACCCTTGCTGCTCTCTCTGTGATGAAGTCTATAGATCTAGCGAACCTGAATGATAGATCTAGGAAGGTATCCACAGATCTACTATCTGCAAGTAACTTGAGCATCTTTCCTCCCAACCCATTTATCACCCCTATCCTGTTGGTAAGGAACTCCTTGGTTGGGTAAGGACTCATGCAGAGTATGAGCACTCTATAATCATCAACCCTATCTATCATGCTCTCAACCATTCCTATACCAGGTGCACCAGCCTTGAGCCTCATCTCTAGCCCTCCATGGTACTCTGCTATAACTGTACCAGCACCACACCTACACACTAGATCTGCCCTATGTGCTATCCTTGCAGCCTCCTCATCACTAAGGTTGAGCATGAGAGCACTGTTGAGAGCATAGGATAGGCTCAACGCAGCTGCTCCACTTGAGCCTAGGCCATACCCTATCGGGATATCTACCTCATGCATAACATAAATCTTGAACCTCCCATATCCATCGATCAACTTAAGGTACTCATTGACTACGTAGAGCGAGACATCCGCATCCTCGCATGGTTTACCATTTATGTATATATTTATTGTAGGGCCATTATCTTTATCTTTATAGAGATATACCTTAGTGGTTACACCTTTGCTTATGCATACACCAGCGCCCCTGGAACCCTTGAGTAGGGGATCATCTAGCATAGTTGTAGGGAACTCAACGAATCCAGTTATATGGCCTGGTGCAAACGCACTTGCCATTGCTTTAGCATCAGCGTATCTATGCATAACTACATCTAGTTTGCTAGATGAGAGCATATATAAATAGCGTTTAAAGAATATAAGCTGATTTAAATGAGATATACTAGAAAGGTGCAGAGGATAGGAAGCAGCATACTCATCTCGCTCCCAAAGGAATGGGTTAAGAGTAACAGCATAGATAAGGGCAGTATACTCATGATAGAGAGTACAAACGATAACTCTCTAAGGATATACCCAGCACTGGACGAGGTAAAAGAGAGCAATGTTGTGGTTATAAACTATCCCTCGCCTTACTATGAACCGATAGCAAACAAGATAACTGGAGCGTATCTCTTAGGCTATGATCTGATAAAGATCAAGGCCAATGCTCCAATATCTTATGAGGAGAGGGAGAGGATAAAGGAGGCTATAGAGAGGCTTGTGAGTTTAGAGATAGTAGATGAGGATGCAACCAATATAGTAGCTCAATTCCTCCTAGACACAGCTACTCTAGATGCTGAGAAGATACTCTACAGGATAAGCACTATAGTCTCTGGCATGTATAGGGATATCATAGCAGCGATGCAGAGTAGGGATAAGAGCATACTGAAGAGCATAGCAAGGAGGGACGATGAGGTCGATCGACAGTACTTCCTCCTTGTGAGACTTTTGAGGAGCCTATTGAAAGATCCAAGGTTAGCAAGCAAGATGAACCTAACAAGTATAGAGGTTCTGGATTACAGAATAGCAGCACACCTGCTAGAGAGTGCAGGAGATAGCGCAGTTGAACTCGCAAGGGCTGTAGAGTTGCTCCTAGAGTATGGAGTATATGATAGCAGCCTTGTGGAGATGGCAATGATGGTAGAGAGGATACAGGTTATCTCTGTTAAGGCATTCATAAACCATGATAGGAAGGGCTCTATAGAGGTGATGAGGCAGTACTCCCAACTGAGCGAGTATCTATCCAATATAAAACAGGGTACTGATTCCAAGGCCTTGGACTTTATGTATCTACTAGACAAGTTTGCAAGGATATGGGTGGATATCGCTGACTTGGTTATGCCTATACCATAGAATATAGAATAGGAGATGAATGGCAGATTTCCTCTACCTCTACTTCTATCTATCTTTTCTTTATTACACGCATCCCTTCCTTTCTAACTAGCCTGACTTGATCTCCCTCTCCACCATATCTAGCCTGCTCATGATATCCCTGCTGATGCTCTTCAGCCTCTCCAGTTCATCCCTCATCTGTGATACCTCCTTCGGTATCTGTATAGCCTCCCTGATTGCTACAATGGCCTCATCTGCTGCCCTTCTTACTCTAGCATCCAAATCATTGTTAGCAACCCATTCAAGGTCCCTCAACGCCTTCTGCTCCTGAGCCTCTACTAGTGCCTTTATTGCATTTATCCTTACCCTGAACCAGTGATCCCTAAGCAATTGTATCAGATGATCTGTAACCTTCTCATTGCCCTTTGCATACTTGCCCAATGCTAGCACTGCTGCCTCTCTAACCCTGTTATGCTCCCCAAGCCTTGTATGATCAATAAGCACTGGTATGCTGAACTCATCCCTAACCTCACCGAATGCAGCCATCGCAGATGCTCTAACAACCTCATTGTGGGACCTCATCTGGAGAGAACCCATAAGGTATGGTATTGCCTTCTTGCTCTTACTCTTCCCTATTGCAAGAACGGCCTCTGCTTGAACATAGTAACTCTCATCACCCTGCAGTATCCTGTTAAGCACTGGTATGCTATCCTCCCTTGCAAACTCACCTATTGCCCTTACTACAGCCCTCCTGGCTTTTGGATGCTTCACCAACTCTACTATGCTTATCAGTGTATTGTATGCCTTCTCGCCCTTTATGCTTGCTAGTGCCTTTGCTGACTCTGCTGCAACACCCCAGAACACATCACTCACTATTGTATCCCTTAATGCGTTTATAACATCATCAGAATCGATGGGAGAGTTTGCTAGAGCCCTTGCGGCAGTTATCCTCTCGACCGTATTGCCATGCTTTAGCATTGCTATGAGCATATGTTTATCCATCCTCAACTCTACCATCTTCTTCAATGGCAGTCTATTGAACGGATCTATGCTTACATACATAGGCTCATATTTGAGCGGTATATGTATGCTCTGCTCCTTAGCCTCTACATTTACTGTGATCTGCTCCCTCTTCCCATCACTGCTAACTATATGTATATCTAGTGGGAACCTGAATGGTCTACCTTCATCCATACCTTGCACTTGTGTAATATTGATGTTTAGCATCATACCATCAGGGTTGTAATCTACCTTGATCTTAAGCTCTGGATGCCCTGCTCTATACAACCACTGCTCGAAGAACTCTTGCAGGGAGTAGCCAGTTGCATCCTCACAACACCTTCTGAACTCTTCACTCTCAGCATTACTTAACCTGAACCTCTCTAGGTAGTGCTTTATAGCCCTTCTGAACTGCTTATCTCCAATCATGGATCTGAGCATGTGTAGTACACATGCACCCTTCTCATACGCATGCCTATCGAATAGATCATCTGGATGCTTGTAAACGTTTGTAACTATGGCCCTTGCATACCGTTTACTGTACTCCTCAAAGTACTCATTTGCATACTGCATAATATAGTAGTTGAACTCATCCTCTCCCCTGCTATGTAGCCAGTATAATGCTTCAAAGTACGTTGCAAATGATTCGTTCAACCATATATGCTGCCAATCTCTGCATGTCACTAGGTCACCAAACCACTGATGCGCAAGTTCATGTGCAACTAGATGATCACTTGTAAAGTCTATATGCGCCCTCTTATCATGTAAAGTCTCTACTGTCAGTGTAGTAGCATTTATGTTCTCCATCCCCCCATATATGAACTCATCAACAGCAACCTGAGCGTATTTGCTGTATGGGTACTTCACACCTGTATACTCCTCGAAGAACCTCATCATATCCTTTGTATTTGCAAACGATAGCTCAGCATAATCGGCCATATCCTCTGGCACATAATAGAGTAGTTCTACACCATTATACTCATCCCTCAACTCCTTGAACCTTCCTATCACAAGCGAGGTTAGGTATGCTGGATGTGCGCATTCTTCAAACCAATGGTACCTCTTGTATGAACCACCATCCTCAACGCTAACGAGCCTCCCATTACTTACTGCTATGAACCCATCTGGTACATCTACTATGATCTCACTTGTGAACCTTATCTCTGGATGGTCGATGCATACAAACCAGTACTTAGAGTACACACTCTCCCCTTGCGTCCATGCCTGTAACCTTCTCTTTGGGTAATGCTCATCAGGCCTTATGAAGTGTAGCCCTTTCCTTGGTCTAGCATTGTACTCTATCACTACTCTTATACTCTCACCTTCCCTGAGCTCTCTAGGTAGAGAGATCCTTAACTTATCATCCACATGCTTGAATGTTAGCTCTTGATCCCCAAGCATCACCCTTGTTATGTTAAGCTCAGCAGCATCCAGCGCTATACTCCTAACTACTTCACTGTTAGCAGTCATCTCGATCTCTTCTCTAGCAGATATGCTCCCTTCATTCATATCGGGCTTTAGTTCAAGCCTTATATGCTTGATCAGGAACGGCTTCGATGGCGGATAGTGCGGTCTGCTACCCGGTAACTCAAACCTCTTGCTATTACTCGTTGCTCTATCCATGGCTCAGCATCATCCCTTGCCATAAAAAAATATTATCATCAATCAATCAATCAATACTCAGGGGAGATGCATCTCCTCATCTCCCATCTGGGATCAGTGCAGGTCAATATCATCATCAAGGTATCTTATCCCCTCGAAGATTTATTCATTATTATGATCTATAACGGGGTTATAACAATGTTTAAATAGGTTAGCCTAATTAGGCTAGCCTATGAGATACATACAGATAGTTGCTGTTATGGCAGCGGCACTTCTAGTAACTGGGCTTACAGTTAGCAGTACGCAGGTAGAGGCACAGCAGAGGCTCAACAAACTTGTTATAGTTGTGCAACCAATACCAAGGGATAAGGTTGTTGCTGAGGCAGCAGAGTTGGAGAAGTACTTCGAGGATAGGCTTGGCATGGATGTTGAGATACTATTCCCACAGAACAATGCTGCAATAGTTGAGAGTATGAGGTTTGGGCATGCACATGTTGCACTAGGCGTTGGCTCACTAGTAGGAGCTATGATAGCAAAGCAGGCAGATGTTGTTGCACCAATGCTAGTTGAGAGGAGGGCAGTGTTCATAGGCGATGAGGAGAAGGTACTCAACTACTACTACTCATACTGGATAGTACTCAAGGATGCTCCCTATAACTCGCTAGATGAGTTGAGGGGTAAGAAGGCCTGCTTCCCAAGCGAGACCTCAGTATCTGGCTTTGTGATGCCTATGAAGACACTGGTAGAGAAAGGTTATGTTAAGCCAATAGATTCGAGTAAGAGACCGGTAGATCTCCCAAACCAGTTCTTTGGTGAGGTTATGTTTGGTGGAGGGTATGCCCAATGCTGGGAGGCACTCAAGCAGGGGCAGGTTGATGTTACAGTAACTGCAGGGGATGTACCAGCAAAATTATACAAGGAGGCTATTGAGAATAGTAAGATACTTGGAGAGAATGGACCTAACCCAGCACATGTAACGCTAATCTCAAAGAACCTTCCAAAGGATGTAAGGATGAAGTTATGGAAGGCATTAAGGGATCTCAACGAGGAGCCAGAGAAGGTGCAGAAGTTCGTATCAGCAATATTCGTGAAGTTTGGGATAAGGTATGAGTCACAGCATCTAGGGCCATTGATGGATGCATTAAAGGTAACAGGACTTGATAATGTGATAAAGATATGATCCTACAAGGTAGAGAGGATGTAGTTGAAGGGAGTCTGGAAAGTAGATACGCAGTAGAGGCTATAGATGTAGCATATGGTTACAATGGTAGCATTTTATTTGATAATGTTAACCTTGCTATAGAACATGGGAAGAGCATAGCAATAATGGGGAGGAGTGGCTCTGGCAAGAGTACACTTCTTAGAATAATAAATGGCGCTATAAGACCTTCTAAGGGTATCGTAAGGATCCTTGGCATAAAGGTGGATGGTAGATACAACAACGGGCTGAGGAAGAAGGTAGCATACATACCCCAGAGCCTTGGGCTAGTTGAGAACGCAACTGTACTTGAGAATGTACTGCTTGCCAAGGCATCAGAGTCACAGGTTAGGGCACTCCTTGGGCTGTGGAAGAGAGAGTATATAGATGAGGCTATGAGGATACTGAAGAGTATAGGCTTACATGAGAAGGCAAAGAGCAAGGTTAACAGGTTGAGTGGAGGGGAGAGGCAGAGGGTTGCTATTGCTAGGGCATTGATGCAGGGGGCAGAGGTCGTGCTTGCTGATGAACCGGTATCTAATCTAGATCATGATAATGCATGCTCGATATTGGATATATTCAGGGGTATGAGCAAGAGCAACTCTAGATCATCAATCATAGTGATGCATGATAAGGCGCTTGCTGAGGAGTATGCTGATGAGGCGTATCTGCTTGCTGATTGTAGGCTAGCAAGGTTATGGTGAGTGCTGATGATGGTATGGGCTCTACTGCTCATAGCCATAATCTTGGCATACCTTCTAGGCTTAATAGACCTTGACTCATGGTTAAAGGCATCAAGGAACCTCTCAGTATTTGTATCTGATCTCTACATCAGGGTTGATCTGCTTCCCGATGCTCTATATGCTGTTGGTGAGACCTTCATAATAGCACTCTTTGGTACAGTGGTTGGTGCACTCATCTCCTATCCAATATCTGCACTCTCTGCTCAAGGCATAACTTCTAGATGGTTATCCTTAGCGATAAGGAGCGTTGCAAACATGCTTAGAACAGTACCAGCAATATTCTGGGGCATACTATTAGTTGTGATGTTTGGTCCAGGGAATGTTGCTGGCGCAGTTGCTCTAGCCCTCTACACAGCAGGCTACCTCTCAAAGTTCTTCTACGAGACCTTTGAGAATGTTGGTAAGGAGCAGTATGAAGCCTTGGGCTCTCTAGGCTTACCATGGATGGTCATGGCAAAGGCGCTCTTCAAACATACAGAGAAGCAGATGGTGAGCCATACCATGTTCATGTTTGAGTACAACCTTAGGACTGCAAGTATATTGGGCATAGTTGGTGCTGGAGGTATAGGTTACTATATAACACAGTATGTTAGCATACTGAACTACGCTGCTGCATTCACATTCTTCATAGTGATACTCCTCTTCGTATTCCTTGTAGATGGTGTAAGTTATATAATAAGAAAGAAGATGTAATGTATTATCCCCCTCGTATAATCAAATATCTCTCTTTATTCATGGCTGACTTCTTTAATTCTATATTAGGCATTATTTATAACGTTTAATTATAACCTTTGAGATAATAATCTATGCGAGAAGAAGAGGAGTGGTGGTACTCAAAGTGGCTCTTCCCATTGTTCGTTGGTGCAGTATTTGCTATCGCGTTATTTGCAATGGTACCAAACCTTCCATGGATTAAGAATGAGGTTAGTGAGAGTTCCAGAGTTGTATCTGTCAATGGCTCTTCATGTACAGTAGAGACCGATTCCCATAAGCTGATAAATATATCAAACTGTATGGATCATGCAGTAGGAGATAGGGTCAATGTAAAGTATAGGGAGACAACATCTGTAGGAGAGTTAACCACTATAACAACTGTCGCTCCTTAGCACCATATATATACCTTAACAGGGCATAGAGTGTCTTAGCATCCTCTATCTCATTTGCTAATGCCTTCTTCACAGCCTCCTCTATGCTTATCACCATGAGTTCTATCTCCTCATCCTCATCCATGCTAGTGTTAGCGACCCTCTCAAGATCGCTTGCTATGAAGAAGTGTATCAACTCATTACAGTAGCCTGGGGTCATGTAGCATCTCCCAACGTACTCTAGCCTCCTTGCCCTATACCCAGTCTCTTCCATAAGCTCTCTCTGTGCAGCATCATCGATGCTCTCCCCCTCCTCCACCATTCCAGCAGGGACCTCTATCAACTCCCTCCCTATCGCATGTCTGTACTGCCTCTCAAGTATAACTCTGCCATCATCGAGTAGAGGTAGTATGGCTACTGAGCCTCTATGCTCTACAACCTCTCTAACCTTACCATTCCCCATCTCATCTATCCTAACGGTTATAACCTTGCCCCTGTACACGTATCTACTACCCTTAACCTTATCCATTGCCATATTGAACGCTTAAAGGGTACCATATAATTACGTTAACCATGCCTATAGTAACAAAGACCATAAGCATAAGGACTAGAGGAGAGGGTGATATGGTCGATATAAGTAGGTATGTTAGCAGTGCAGTAGCAGAGAGTAAGCTTAGCAATGGGATAGTGACATTGTTCGTAAAGGGGTCAACCGCAGCAATAACAACCATAGAGTATGAGCCAGGACTGTTGAAGGACTTCCCTGACATGCTTGAGCGTGTAGCACCAAGGGGTATAGAGTATGAGCATGAGAAGAGATGGCATGATGGGAATGGACACTCACATATCAGAGCATCACTGATAGGACCATCATTGACAGTACCATTCATAGATGGTAAGTTAACCCTTGGTACATGGCAGCAGATAGTGCTTATAGAACTGGATATAAGAAGTAGAGAGAGGAGTATAGTACTGCAGATAATAGGAGAGTGATCATACCATTATAGTATTAGCAGTTTTTATTAATAATCTGGTTATATGAGGGATGGTTAACCGATCAATCAGTTAGGATCTCATCTAGCATCTAACAGTTTGATGCTAAGACTAGTATTATCAAGGATTATATTATTTAAGTAAGGATACTTATCTATGAGTAGAGAGATAGAGGTACCCAAGGATGCAAGACCTATAATGCTTGATGGTGCAGAGGAGACACTCCTTGGAGATCCTATGGGCGCTAAGAAGCAGTACAGATATGGCAATCTACACATAAGGGAGTATGAGGATAGATATGTGGTGCACGTTGATAGGGTAGATCCAAGGAGAGATCCCTTGATGCATATACTACTTGATGCTCCAGAGTTGATGGTTGCTAGTGCACTTGGCATCTACTCTGGTTTAAGGTTAGGTGATAGTGTGTATAAGATAACTAGGAGCAAGAGTAGTGCTATAGTTGCTGGTACTTTAGCATCTGTAGCATCTGGTTACATCTTATACCTCTTGGGTAGATTCATCAAGGATAGATTGATTAGATGAGATGAGCGATATATACTGAGATACAGAAGAGATGGTTATGGGTAGAGTAGCAGAGAGAGCAGGTAGAAAGGATTACAGGCTCAGGAGGCGTTGCATATACATAGCAGTGAGGCTAGCCCCTATAATCATACGGTTCAGGCGTGATAGAAGGGAATGGATTAGGAATGAAGGTAAGGGATGTGATGAGAGAAGGATGAGGAGGAATGCAAGGAACGCCGTGAAGGCATTCATAGACCTAGGACCAGTATTCATAAAGTTCGGTCAATGGCTCTCCAGTAGACCAGATCTGCTTCCACAGCCTTACCTTGAGGAGTTTTCCAAACTACAGGATGATGTACCTCCAGCACCAATAGAGGAGGTTAAGAGGATAATAGGGGAGGAGTTCGGTCCATTGGATCAAGCATTCGACTCGTTCGATGAAGATTGTATATCAGGTGCAAGTCTGGGGCAGGTGTATAGGGCAAGGTACAGGGGTAGAGACGTCATTGTTAAGGTGATAAGACCAAACATACACTACATAGTTGAGAGGGACCTAGAAGCGATGAGGCTACTCCTCCCCTATGCTGTAAGGTTCCTAGATCCTAACATAGCATTCTCACTAGAATCGATATACTATCAGTTCGTTGAGACGATAAGAGAGGAGATGGACTATAGGATAGAGGCAGAGAATCTTAAGAGGATAAAGAAGAATCTGAGGGGCGAGAGGTATGTTATAGTGCCAGATGTTGTGGATGAGAGGAGTAGTAGCAGGGTTCTTACGCTGGAGTATATACCTGGGGTGAAGGTTACTGATGTGGAGAGATTGGATGCTCTAGGCATAGACAGGGCAAGGCTTGTGATAAGGCTACACAGACTATTCTTCAAGATGCTCCTCAAGCATGATATATTCCATGCAGATCCCCACCCTGGTAATATTGCAGTCAAGGATGATGGTACAATAATCCTGTATGATTTTGGTATGGTTGGGAGGCTAGATCAGAGTACAAGGCTCAAGCTGATAAGGCTGTATCTTGCACTTATAGAGAGGGATCCTGCTAGAGCTGTTAACATACTCTTCAGTCTAGGCGCACTTGCTCCAGGTGCCAATAGGTATGTTATAGAGAAGGGTATAGCACTTGCCATAGAAGGGATGCATGGAAGGAAGGTTGATGAGATGGAGGTCAAGGCTCTCATGGAGTTGGCAAACAGAACCATGGCAAGGTTCCCCTTCAGGCTCCCAAAGCAACTTGCACTCTATATGAGGATGGCATCACTGCTAGAGGGGATATATCTAGCACTCAAGGTTGATTTTCAGTTCATGAAGGTACTCTCATCTCTATTGCAAGAAGAGGGTCTTATAAAGGATGCATATATAGAGGAGATAAAGAGTTCTATAGAGAGTATAGTTAAAGGTTTGAACGATTACATAATGGTTGCACCAATGCTAAGAGACTACCTTGAGAGGAACCTTATGGAGAGTAGTGGTAATGGCAGATCATCTAGGGCAAGATTGAGCAGTAGCGCACTTATAGCAGGAAGTATAATAACATCATCATTGCTCATAAGCTCAGCGATAATAATGGAGTCAAATCCAACACTGGGTCAGATAGGCTTTGCTGCTGCAGCAGTGGTAATAGGTGTAGTAATGATAGCAAGGAAGGTATGATGATATAGTAATTTATTGCATGATATGTTGATAGAATGCTACTGATATCTAGAGGTTAACCTATCTATATATCTACAGATCAGAATATCATACTGCCTTCTTACTGCCTCTCTACTCTTCTCTACTCTTCTCTACTCCATTACTCTACTCTATCTTTACCGCTCCCTTCAATGGTACTCTGATCTCTAGCATCCCTTCCTTGTAAGTAGCCTTCACATCCTCCTCTGCTACACTGAATGGCAAGGGTATCTTCTTATCTATCTTCAATGGTCTCTGCTGCCAGTACACTATACCCGTTGGCTCTAACCTCTCTCTACTTGCCCTAATTGAGAGTACGTTCCCACTAACCCTTATCACTATATCCTCCTTCTTGAATCCAGGCATATCAGCAACTACAACCAGATCTGAACCATCCTCATACATATCTACTGGAGGGATGACAAACTCATAAAACTCCCTAGTCTTGCTTGTAAACTCCCTCATCAACTCACGCATCAGATATCCTGTTATGCTCATAATAGAATCTGCTCTTGAATAGAATATAAACCTTAATGGAGATTCTAGCAGGCATGCAACGGATGAGATGAGCAGTAATATCTTGATTGTAGCAAGATTACCATTCGCCCTTATGAGTATATTTATAACTTCATCTATACTACTATACCCATGCATGAGGTAGATTTAAGGAATGTTCTATCGATAGGGAAGGATGAGTTCGTATCATTACTCGATGATGTTATAGCAACTATTAGGAGGGAGAGGACCAATTCTAGAGTAGGCAATAACAGTGTAAGCGGGGGATTGGTTAGAATACCTTCATTCGAGGAACTTATTCTGATAGGCGATCTACATGGTGATCTTAACGCATTACTCTCCATAGTTGAGAGTGTAAAGTTCTTGGATGGGCATAACATACTCATACTCCTAGGTGATTATGGTGATAGGGGTATGATGTCCGTTGAGGTTTACTCTACACTGCTCTACCTTAAGAGTAGATATCCAGATAGAATTATAATGCTGAGGGGTAACCATGAAGGGCCAATAGATCTCCCATTCTACCCCCATGATCTACCAATTATGCTTGAGGATAAGTTTGGTACAGATGTAACCCAGGTATACTTGAGGATGAGAGAACTCTTCAATATCATGTATACAGGGGTACTAGTAGATGGTTTGATGTTGGTACTGCATGGTGGTATACCAGTTGATATGAAGAGCCTTGATGATATAGCATATGCAGAGGAGATGCATCCTAAGAGCAGCAACCTAGAAGAGATACTCTGGAATGATCCTAGGGATATTAGAGGCTATAGGCCATCAGCAAGGGGCTACGGCTACTACTTCGGCAAGGATATAACTGAGCATGCACTTGATACTATAAATGCAAGGCTACTAGTTAGGGCACATGAGCCATGCAATGGATACAAGGTTGATCATGATGGTCTAGTACTAACAATATTCTCATGCAAGGAGCCATATGGTAATGATAAGGCATCATACATGAGTATGAGCATGGATGAGTATAGAGCACTCATAGATGATTACAGCCTTGAGAGGCTCTTACGCAACGTTCATACGTTCTAAGGCAAGGAGGAGCATAACTTGCTTCTAGTTATAGAAGGCCCAGACAAGGCTGGCAAGTCGACACAGGCTAGGATGCTGAATGATGCTCTAACCAGAATGGGTTACAGATGTGCAACCATGAGTTTTCCAGACTACTCAACCCCTATAGGAAGGGAGATAGAAGCATTCCTTCAAGGCAAGAGAGAGTATCCATTACGGGTTAAGCATATGCTATTATCAGCAAACAGGTGGGAGAAGAAGGATGAGTTAGAGAGGTTATTAGCAGAGAATGATGTAGTTATACTGAATAGATACTACCAATCAAACCTTGTATATGGTCTTGCTAATGGGCTGGATATACAATGGTTAGAGATGCTTGATAGATGTCTACCAAAGGAAGATCTTGTTATAGTGCTACATGTTAGTGCTGATACTGCTCTAGAACGTGCATCTCTAAACTCGATGCATAAGGATGAGTTTGAGAATATAGAGATGCTCAGGAGGGTATCCTTGCTATACTTGGAGTTGGCAGAGAGATACGGTTGGGTTGTAGTAGATGGTAGCAGAGGTAGAGAGGAGGTCCATAGGGCTGTCCTAAGCATAGTGCTCAAGCATCTACAGCATACATGAACATAATAATTTTTAACCACTACAACCAATCTAAAGTATGATAGTAGCAGAGATAAGCGATCCCATACATGGATACTTCTATCTCAGTAGTGTAGAGAAGGATATAGTTGATAGTCCATTATTCCAGAGATTGAGAAGGATAAGGCAGTTGGCAAGTGCCTACCTAACATATCCAAGTGCACAGCATACAAGGTTCGAGCACTCCCTAGGAGCTATGCACCTAGCAGGCTATGCAGGCGGTGTACTAAAGGGTAAAGGCTATGTGAGTGATGATACTATACAGATGCTTAGACTTGCAGCATTGCTTCATGATATAGGGCATGGTCCATTCTCCCATCTATTTGAGGAGGTGTTGGAGGTGAAGGGCAAAGTAACACATGAGGATATTGGTAGGACGATGATAAAGGAGAGCATGATCAGCGATATACTTGCAAAGCATGGCTATAGGGCTGATGAGGTTAGTGATCTTGCATTTGGGCAGTCTAGTAAGATGTTCTTGAACGAGATAATCTCTGGAGGTTTGAGTGTAGATCTAATGGATTATCTCCAGAGGGATGCTTACTTCACTGGTGCCCATTATGGTAGAATAGATGCAGAGAGGATAATAAGTTCGTTGGAGGTTTATGATGATAGGCTAGCAATAGAGAGGGCAGCACTAAACTCGTTCGAGTCACTACTGATAGCAAGGTATCAGATGTTCAAGGCTGTGTACTTCCACAAGACAGTTAGGGCAGCAGAGGTTATGCTACTGAAGGCTATGATCCTTGCAGATGAGTACTTGCACTTGTCTGAGGCTTACAAGAGGGTAGATGATTATATGAGGTTAACGGATGATATGACACTTGCTAATCTACTCTCCCTAAAGGATGAAGGCAGAAAGGAACTTGTATTGGCAAAGAGACTTGCAGAGGATTATAGGGATAGGAGGCTCTTCAAATCTGTTTATGAGAGTATATTGCAAGCAAGTAGCAGGTTAATAAACAGGCTAACGGATGCAAGGTATCTGAGGGATAGGTGCAATGAGATAGCAAGTATAGCAGGTGTGGATCCAGATATGGTCTATATAGATAGTGCAAAGGCACCATCCATACCGAGAGCACCAGGTAAAGAGGTGCCTAGTGATCTAGTACTTGTTGGTAAGCCATTTGGGGCAAGGAGGATGGTAAATAAGATAGAGATGAAGGATATACCCCTGATAAGTTCCATCATGGGTTATATGAATATGATAAGGGTATACACTACAGAAGAGCATAGGGAGAAGGTTGCAAGAGCAGCACTGAGCGTATTTGGTAGTGAGACAGAGTCTTGGTATGAGAGGATAGCGGTGTAACAGAAGAGGTTCTATACTGGTTAGGACTATAGTTATATTACCAGTATCTAGCAGAGTAGATCGTGAGCAATGCTAGAGACAGGGTTGTTATAAAGCTGAGTGGGAGTCTATTCGATCTAGATAGCATAGTTGATACCATAACTCCCTATGCATCCATGCTAAGGGAGATGAGTAGCATTATGCAACCTATAATCATAGCGGGAGGGGGCGATGAGGCTAGACGCTATATAGATGCTGCTAGGGCATTGGGCGCAGATGAGTCTAGCCTAGATGAGATTGGTATAGAGATATCAAGACTCAATGCAACTCTTCTAGTATATGCTATAGGGCTTGATCTTGCATATCCTAGCATACCAAGGAACCTTGAGGAGGTGAGCATAGCATCAGCAACAGGTAGGATAGTCGTTGCTGGAGGCTTACATCCTGGGCAGAGTACCAATGCAACATCTGCACTCATAGCAGAGAGGGTAAATGCTAAACTCTTCATAAACGCTACAGATGTTGAGGGTATATATACTGCAGATCCTAGAATGCATAGAGAGGCAAGGCTACTCAAGAGGGTCAGTACCAAGGAACTGTTATCCATGCTTGGAAGGGAGAGGTTCGATGCTGGAACCTATGAGCTGATGGATATAGTGGCATTGAAGATAATAGAGAGATCAAAGATACCAACTAGGGTTGTGAAGGCAGATCCCAAGATCATAAAGGATGCTATCCATGGATATGATGTTGGTACAGAGATAGTAGTTGGAGAGTAGATTAACTGATTATGGTAAGTTTTGTCTAGTGATCTACCTCACTTCATATTGAATGTATTGAAACCATCTGCTATCATCCTATTATATATACTCATGGCTTCCTCATATGCAAGAGGTCTACTCTGAGCCTTGATATAACCATCTGCATCGCATAGTGCTATTATATAACCTTGATCACCAACCCTCTCAATCTTAACCAGATCCTCCTCTCCAACTGGTTCAAATGTAGAACCTTTATGCTTGACGGTCTTGAGTAGGTAAGCAAAGCCAGTGTACTCAAAGAGCCTGTACTGTGCCCTCCTTGCCCTCTCCTGCCCTATCTGTATAGCCTCGTGATACTGCATATACCAGTACACTCTACATGAGTATTAACCAAGGTATAAGCATTTAAGTTAGATTCTAGCAGTTCTATTGGTAGATTTGAATCTCAAGATGATTGCTATAGGTGCTGGTATAACTGCTCTGATGATAGGTGTGATAGTGTTGATACAATACCCTCAGGGGCAGCAAGGTAGTGAACCAACGGTAGCGGTTCAGGAACTAAGGATAGGCTTGGATAATGTGCATGTAATCAGCAAGGATGATACAACAGTAACCGTAGAGGTTACATTCAGCGTGCTCAACCCAACGAGGGGGACTATAATCCTTGAGTATATAAAGTATACACTCTATGCAGATGGTACAAGGCTTGCTGAATCGATGATAGGGGAGAGTCTAGAGGGTATAGTAGCAGGTAGTGGTAAGACGAATTACATTCTACCAAATACAACTTTACTGCTCAAGGATGCTATGAAGATCACAAAGAGTAGAGGTCTAGAGGGTATATGGGATACACTCGAAGGTGATGTTAGATGGAAGGTTAATGGCACATACTCAGTCACTGGATGGGCGGAGAAGCAGTTCGATGCGGCTATATAACACATAATATCTGTGTAGAAGCATGCTCGCCTAATACAACTATTATTAATACACCACCTAAAGCTAAAATAGTTAATGATATAATATAATATAATATAATATAAGGATGTATGAAGGCGATGGTCTTTGATAAGGGTAGCAGTATTCGATACACTCAAGGGTAAGGGCAGCAAGAAAGGTATGCTAAGCAGTGAGGCAAAGAGGCAGAGGGAGATAATAGCGTATCTGGCTGTTGAGCAGGATCCTGAGTTCAGGACAAGGATAGCAATAGCGCATGCTCTAGCAGTGAAGTTCAACACACGTTGGCAGAATATATACTCTAGTATATTCAGGGATCTAGATGAGATACTCATACCAGCAAATATAATAAGGGAGAAGGGTAGGCTACCTCCTAAGCGTGGGCCAAGGGCATTACAGCATGAAGGTGTACCATACTATGAATTAACACAAGTAGGGATGCTTATAGCCTCTTGCCTTGATGAGTTGGGAGAGGCAAAGGTAAGTATACTTAGGCAATGCATAGATACAATAGAGCAGGATAGGTTGAGGGAGGGGATGCTTCTCCTCTTAGAGGTTGCGCCATCACTTATGTTAAGGCTGATCAGGGAGTATGTTATGCACTATAGCCTAGAGATAGATATCATGGCTCCTATTACAGCAGATAAGGTTAGGGATGTTCTTGCAGATAGTATAAGGTCAGAACTGGAGTTCATAGAGACCTTCATGAGTCTGAGCAAGGATAAGAGGAGCGAGTTGGTGAACTTCATGCATATGCTATCTCAGTAAGATTAAAATTTCCTTGTGAGAGAGAGCATAGCGTACAAGGTATGGCTCATGTTAATGATAACGTGCTAGAGAGTATAGTTAACAAGGTTGTCTCTCAGGTTGAGAGTGATCTTATTGCACAGATAGAGTCATCCTATGCTCAATCACTCGAGAGGTTAATGGCATCGAAGGCAAGTTTAGAGTCCGAGTATAGTAAGATAGTTGAGAGTGCAAGTAAGCAGGCTGAGAACCTGAAGAGGCAGATGGTTGAGAGTAGTAGGCTCGCTGTTAGGAATAAACAACTCCTCCTCATAGAGGAGGCTGTCAATAATGTCCTCAAAGATGCTATATCAAGGATAGATGGTGTAAGGGCAGATGAGAGGTATGAGACTATGATGAGGAGGTTGATAGAGAGTGCTCTAGATGCAATAGGTACTGATGCAGTAATAGAATGCAACGATAAGGATAGGGATATGGTTGATAGGATAGCCCTTGAGTTGCAACACAAGTACAACTTTAGCATAGAGATCGGTGATAGCATAGACTGCTTAGGAGGCATAAGGGCTAGATCCAAGGATGGTTCAATAATACTTGATAACACACTGGATAGCAGGATAGAGAGGCTGAAACCGATACTAAAGAAAGATATAGCCAGACTCTTTATGGTGTAAGCGTATGGTAGCAAGGGGAAGGATAATCTGGATAAGCGGGCCAGCGGTGAAGGCTGATGGAATGTCTGAGGCGAAGATGTACGAGACGGTATACGTTGGGGAGTCTAGGCTTATAGGAGAAGTGATAAGGCTTACAGGGGATACAGCATTCATACAGGTCTACGAATCGACATCTGGATTGAGGCCAGGGGAACCTGTTATAGGCACGGGTAATCCTCTAAGCGTGCTATTGGGTCCAGGAATGATAGGTAGGATATACGATGGTATCCAAAGGCCTCTAGACGATATAGCGAAGAGTTCTGGCGCATTCATAAGCAGAGGTATAGCAGTGGATCCAGTAGATAAGAAGAAGAGGTACAGGTTTACACCAACTGTAAAGGTTGGTGATGAGTTGAGTGCAGGGAGCAAGTTAGGTGAGGTGGATGAGACACCATTGATCAAGCATCATATAATGCTCCCTCCAGACAGCCCTGGAGGTAGGGTTGTAGCAGTAGAGAAGGAAGGGGATTACGATCTTGAGCATCCTATAGCAACGCTTGAGAAGGATGGGAGGAGGTATGAGGCTAAGATGTACCATTACTGGCCTGTTAGGAGGCCTAGACCGTTGAAGGAGAAGTTGGACCCAGAGATACCATTGATAACTGGCCAAAGAGTGATAGATACACTCTTCCCAGTTGCAAAGGGAGGGACAGCAGCCATCCCTGGAGGGTTTGGAACTGGAAAGACAGTGACCATGCACCAGATAGCAAAGTGGGCAGATGCCCAAGTAGTTATCTATATAGGATGTGGAGAGAGGGGGAATGAGATGACAGAGGTACTCGTTGAGTTCCCACACCTCACAGACCCTAGATCTGGGAGACCATTGATGGAGCGTACAGTCCTTGTAGCAAATACAAGCAATATGCCAGTCGCTGCTAGAGAGGCAAGTATATACACTGGGGTAACGATGGGCGAGTACTATAGGGATATGGGCTATGATGTTGTTCTAGTGGCAGACTCTACAAGCAGATGGGCTGAAGCGCTGAGGGAGATGAGTGGTAGGCTAGAGGAGATGCCTGCTGAGGAAGGCTACCCATCATACCTTGCATCTAGGCTTGCAGAGTTCTACGAGCGTGCTGGTAGAGGCATAGCATTAGGTACTCCAGAGCGCATAGGCTCTGTAACGCTCATAGGTGCTGTATCACCATCTGGCGCAGACTTTACCGAGCCTGTGACTACACATACTATAAGGTTCATAAAGACTTTCTGGGGCTTGGATACCAGATTGGCATACTCTAGGCACTATCCTGCTATAAACTGGATGATAAGCTACTCAGGCTACGTTGATAGCATAGCAAAGTGGTGGATGAAGAGTGTAAGCGAAGAATGGTTCAAGTTGAGGGAAGAGGGTTACTATATACTCCAGAGGGAGGATACACTCAAGGAGATAGTAAGGCTTCTAGGCCCTGAAGCACTCCCAGATGAGGAGAAGTTAGTCCTTGAGGTTGCAAGGATGATAAAGATAGGCATACTCCAGCAGGCAGCGTTCGATAAGATAGATACATACTGTAGTCCAACAAAGCAGTTCAAACTCCTCAAACTTATGGTTGGGTTCTATAGGGAGGCACAGAAGGCACTTAAAGCAGGTATATCACTGGCAGATATAAGATCGATGCAGATAATAACTAGGATGATCAAGGCAAAGTTCGAGATAAGCGAGGAGGAGATAAGCAAGATAGATGCACTGTACGATGAGATGATCGGAGAGTTCAAGGCACTTACTACTAGGGAGGTGAAGCAGGTAGTTGGTTGAGGTTGGTGTTGAGTATACAAGGGTTAGTGAGATAAGGGGTCCACTGCTGATAGTTGAAGGTGTCAGCAGGGCATCGTTCGATGAACTTGTGGAGATAGAGACCATCGACGGGATAAAGAGGCTAGGCAAGGTACTGGAGGTTGGGCAAGGTAAGGCTGTCATCCAGGTTTTTGAGGGGACTACTGGGCTGAGTGTAAAGGGTACCAGAGCAAGGTTCCTCGGCAAGACCATGGAGGTTCCCGTATCACAGGAGTTACTTGGGAGGATATTCGATGGCCTAGGGAGACCGATAGATGGGCTTCCAGAACCAATAGCAGAGGAGTTCAGGGATGTGAATGGTGCACCGATCAACCCTGAGAGGAGGGAGTATCCAAGGGACTTTATACAGACTGGTGTATCTGTTATAGATGGGATGTTAACACTTGTAAGAGGGCAGAAGTTGCCAATATTCTCAGGCTCTGGTATGCCCCATAACATCCTTGCTGCACAGATAGCAAGGCAGGCAACGGTTGTAGGGAGTGGGGAGGAGTTCGCTGTTGTATTTGCTGCCATAGGAGTTCAGTACAGTGAGGCCCAGTACTTCAAGAGGAGCCTTGAGGAGAGTGGAGCGCTGAGGAGGAGTACACTCTTCCTTAACCTTGCTGATGATCCAGCAATAGAGAGGATAATAACCCCTAGGGTAGCACTAACTGTTGCAGAGTACCTTGCATTCGATCTTAACATGCATGTGCTTGTCATACTCACAGATATGACCAACTATGCTGAAGCATTAAGAGAGATAAGTGCTGCAAGGGAGGAGGTGCCAGGGAGGAAGGGCTACCCAGGCTATCTATACACTGATTTAGCAACGATATATGAGAGGGCAGGAAGGATAAAGAATGTAAAGGGTAGCATAACACAGATGCCCATACTATCGATGCCAGCGGATGATATAACCCATCCCATACCAGATCTTACAGGTTACATAACTGAAGGGCAGATAGTACTCAGCAGGGATCTCTTCAGGAGGGATATATATCCTCCAGTTGGGGTACTCATGAGTCTGAGCAGGCTCATGAAGGATGGTGTAGGTGAAGGCAAGACGAGGGCAGATCATATGGAGGTTAGCAATCAGTTGTATGATGCATACGCTAGGGCTCAAGAGGTTAGGGCATTATCAGAGATAGTTGGGAAGGCAGGACTAACAGGTGTTGATCTGAAGTATCTTGACTTTGGCGATGCGTTCGAGCAGCACTTCCTAAAGCAGGCGGTCGATGAGAATAGAACCCTTGAGGAGACGCTGAGAAGGGCATGGGATGTACTCTCAACGCTCCCAGAGGGTGAGTTGACAAAGATAAAGGAGGTACATATAAAGAAGTACTACAAGGCTAGAGGTTAGAGGTATAGGGGATGATGCGTGGTTGCTGATGCAAGTAGTAATGATAAGATGGGGAGAGGGTCTAGCATATGTCATTCTCTAGCAGGAGTATAGTCCCAACCAAGATAGAACTCATAAGGTTCAAGCGCTCGCTCAAGGTTGCAAGGATGGTACACAAGATACTCGATGATAAGCGTGAGGTGCTCTTGAAGAGGATAGATGAGATGATAGAAGAGGCAAGTAAGGCTAGGGAGGAGATATGGGCACCATTGCAGGATGTGTACGATGCTGTTAGGGATGCTTATCTTACACTAGGAACAAATACAGTCGAGGCTATAGCATCTCTAACCCCTCCATCCATGGAGGTTGATGTTAACGTTAGGCGCATAGTAGATGTGAAGGTACCAACCCTACAGGTAGCGTACAAGGACAGCAAGGGATCATTATCCTACAGCTTTGCAGATACGAATGCAGCAGTCGACAAGGCTGCTAGGTTGATAAGGAATCTGCTCCCAGGGATATACAAGGCTGCGGAGTATGAGAATGCTATATTCAGCCTAGCAAAGGAGTTGGAGAGGACCCAGAGGCTCATAAATGCACTAGAGTATGTTATAGTGCCATACTATGAGCATGCTATAAGGTTCATAGGCCATGTGCTAGAAGAGAGGGAGAGGGAGGAGTTCGTAAGGCTCAAGAAGGTCAAGAGCACGCTTGAGAGGAAGAAGGGTGTTATGAGTATGGAAGACTTCAAGGAGAGTAAAGATAAAGATATAGATATAGATAAAGATATACAGATAGGGGTAGAGAAAGGGGTAGATAAGGAAGGGGAGGTAGCATTAGCAAGATGAGCGATGTTATAGATACCCTATACAGGGAGGCTGAGGAGAGGCTAAAGCAGGAGAGGGATAGGATGATAGCAAGGATAAGGGATGAACTGAGGATAGCAAAGCAGAGGGTATTTAAGAGTTAGTCGATATATATTTTATATATCTACTCCCTATTCCATCTATATTTACTTAGAATCTCTTCTTACACTTTAATCTATACAGGTCCAATAACCGTTATGAGAATTAAGCATTCTTTGAGTTATAGTTAAATATAGGTAATCTTAACCCATAGCCAAATGAGTTATCGATCTCTTGCTTTAGTGGTGAGCGCAGTAACAGTAGCGATGTTGGCAGGAGGCAGCGCATTTGCACAGGAGCAAGTAGCAAAGACGGTTGTTGGAGAGCAGATGCTTGGGGCAGCGATAGCATTTGGGCTTGCAGCACTTGGAGCAGGATTGGGATTGGGTTATGTTGGTGCAGCAGCACTCGCAGCAATAAGTGAGAACCCAAAGATCCAGTCTAGAGTATTCATATTCATAGGTATGGTAGAGTCTATAGCAATATACGGTCTAGTGGTAGTCTTCATAATACTAGGGCAGTAATAGATGTAGAGAAGTATAGCAATGAATTTTTAGACTTTAATATATAGGAAGAGGAGAGGGATGGGATGAGGGGAGGAGGTGTATAGGTAGGCATGCCATTGGTTAAACTGCTCAAGGTCAGTCTCATCCTACCTAGGAGAGAGGCTGCAGATGCCATAAACAGACTAGCAGAGTTGGAGTGGTTCCATCCTATAAACAAGGAGTCCCATTATACAAATCCAGATATAGATGATCTCCTACTAGATGCTAGTAGGTTACTCCAATCTATAGAGGATGTTGTTAAATCACTTAATATCCAGTTGGAGACTGGAGTTCTAGACACCATGTTCAAAGGTGCACCAAATGTTAAAACCCAACTGGTGATATCTGATCTCGAGGACCTCATAAAGGATCTAGAGGCTAGGAGCAAACCCATAATAGAGGAGGCCAGATCGCTACTTAATGAGTACAATAGGATAGGCAAGGTATTGGAGGAGTACAAGGGTGTAAGGGAGGTTCTAAGGGCAGCATCAGGCATAAACATGAATACTGGTACCATGGGTATGTTAAAGAGGTTCTACTCATCCATATTCATAGTAAGCAAGAACGATGTTGCAGAGATCGAGAGGAGCCTTGAAGGTGCATACATAAGGGTTATAGGCTCAACAGAGTTGAACTCTGCACTCTTGGTTATAACTACTAGAGAAGATGCTGAGAGAGTTGTTAAGGTCTTTAGGACGTTTGATGTACATCCATTCTCTATACCCAAGGGGTTATCACAGAACCCAAGCGAGGCATATGCTCAAGTTGAGAAGGGTATAGTAGAGTATGAGAAGAAGAGAGAGGAGATAGAGCAGGCGATAGAGAAGTTCAAGATGAATGTTATACCAACCATGCTCTCGCTCCATGAGGGTGCAAAGGCAGCCAAGGAGATACTCGAGACCATGCGTAAACCAGCGGGTACGAAGAACTTTGCGCTAATCGAGGGTTACATCCCTGCAAGTATGGAGAATAGGTTCAGAGAATTGAGCAGGGATTGGGTGTGTATAGTTGAGGAGGTGGATGAGGATAATCCAGAATCCCCAACTTTAATGCAGAACCCAACATACATGAAGACATTTGAGGTGATAACATCCCAGCAGGGTATACCTGTAAGGAAAGAGAATGATCCTACACCGATGATAGCGTTTGTATGGCCTGTATTCTATGGCCTGATGTTTGCTGACCTTGGTCAGGGGTTCCTACTCTTCCTCCTAGGTATGCTCTTGAGGGTTAGGGGCGTTGGTAGCATAAGGAGTTGGGGTACGCTCCTTGCTGCAAGTGGGCTTGGTGCCACAGTAGCAGGCCTGATAACTGGGGAGATGTTCGGCTGGCATATAGACAAGTTTGCTGTATTCGAGCCCTTACTCCATACACAGTTAGGTCACATAATAGGCATACTGGATGTGTCAGAACTGAGCATAGAGCAGGTACTGAGGGTTTTAGAGGTATCTGTTGCTATAGGTGTAGCACACCTTGTGAGTGCGTTCATACTTAGGATAATAAAGGGCTTCAGGGAAGGCAAGGGATTCGAGTCCATAACGGTGCATATACCCTCGCTGATAGGCTACCTCTCCGTAGTCGCACTGATACTCTCTGCTATAGGAGCAGGGTATGATGTCATAGGGATGTTCAGCCTTACGGGTATAAAGCATGAGGAGCCAGTACCATGGATAACCCCTATACTTGGTGATTGGGCAAGGGTCGAGATAGTTGCAGATGCAGCAGTTACAGCATTAATAGCAAGTATGGTGATACAGTTGGTAGGCCATATGGTTGAGGCTAGAAGGCATGCAGCCCATGGTGGAGGAGAGGATAGCGGGATGATAGGGGCTGTTATGGAGGCATTCTTCATAAGGCCATTGGAGTGGCTCTCCCACACGATAAGTTATAGTAGGCTGGGTATAATGCTCATAGTCCATGTTGCCTTGATGGTAACTATAAACAGTGCATATATGCAGTTTGAGAGCCAAGGGAATATAGGGGGTGGTATAGCAGTGCTAGCAGGGGGCAACCTTGGTGTTATGATGCTTGAAGGGCTCATAGTCTACATACAGGCTATAAGGTTACACCTGTACGAGTGGTTCCCCAAGTGGTACTCTGGGGAGGGTACTGAGTTCAGGAAGATAGTGCCAAGGATGCTCTACACGATATTCATCTGGGAGGGTAGGGATAAAGCTATGCAGAGTGATGTGAAGAGAGAGAAGGGAGTAACTGCCAGCACCAGATAGTTAGAGGAGTTACCTTTAAAGAAAAGTTAGATGATGGCAATCACTGAAGGTAAAGCAGATACAACTTCTTCATTATCGTTTCAGGCGTCATCTTCTGCTCTATCCCTGTAGCTATTGCTGAGAGGTTCCTAACCTCTGCTGCCCTTAACTTAAGCGCTGCTATTATCGTTGAGTGCTTGAACATGCTACGGTATGTTGCTATGTACCTCTTGTAAAGCATATCCTCAAGGTTCTTCTCTAGTACTGCTATAGCGTCTATATCACTTGTATACTGTTGTGGTTGTGGTACAAGGTTCCTATATGCTGTATTAGTCAACTCTGCGATGGCACTACTCACACTCTCTGCAGATACCATCTTCTGCATGCTCTCAACTGTTAAGGTTGGGAGTCTTACAGGGTTGAGTGGCATTATCGATCCTCCAGGCTTGTAGAGGTCTATGGCTGGTGCCTTGCTTACAACTAACCTCTTTATCTGCTCCTCCTCAAGGTTCCAGTACTTTGCTCTAAGGATGGCAAGTATGTTATATGCATCTATCTCTGGCACTATTATACCCTTTACATCTGAATCACGCCAGTGTGCTGCAAGTGCCTTAGCAAGCATCATATAGAATGTATGATCTAGGAAGGTATCGAATACCTGCAGATCCCTCTTCTCCTTGTATACATTGACAGCACTCTGCACATCATCACCAAACTCATCACCTGCTAGGGTTGCAACTGCCTCATCCAGATCCTTTGCTACCAATGCCTTAACCACTACATCCCTCCTACCTAGGAGCTCCTCTGCACGCATATTCACATAAGGGAGTATCTCCTCATAGGATCTGTTGAGTGCCTTTGCCTTCAGCACAACCTTCAGGTTGTAGATTATGTACCTTATGAAGTACGTGTTGAGCAACTCAGACTCCCTAGCAACATTTGCCAGACTTGAATGGAAGTTAACTAGATCCTCTCTAAGAGCACCCTCTACTGCAACAGCAGTGTATGGCCTCTGTAGCCTTGATAGAGCATCAACATACCTTGTATTCTTGAGCCTAACTATAAACTCATCCATATCCCTTGACTCTGCAAGCATCTCCAACACTTCCCTAGAGAGTAGGGAGCCCTTGGTTGCAAAGGACTTTACGGTACCGAATATCCTGTTTGGTAGGCTTATGGGTGCCAACTGTTAATCATAATCCATATGGGGAGAGGTGATTTTAACTTAACTTAACTTAACTTTATACTAGATAAGGAGAGGGGAGAAATAAGGAATGGTTAAATAAGGATAAATGATTAACCGCGTTATTACTCAAGCATGGCGGTTAGAGCATCGCTTATCCTCCCAATGAATGCTAATGTTATAATATGAAGAGTAAATCCTGCAACCGCTGCCAATATTATATTGCCAGTAAGAGTATTAACAGCAAGTATAACCCCTGCTAAAGGCAGTACTATTATGAGGGCAAGTATGGTACTTACCCATGCACCTTTTACCAATATGCTAGGATCTAAATTGTTCTGCCTCGCTCTTCTCATCAACCTCCCAGCACTCATCTGCTGCATACCCATCTACTCTCATAACCATAGACCCATATTTTAAAAATTGTAACTAAATAATCGTAATTACAAATAAATTATATTAGCAGATATAGATTATAACCCCATCAGGTTGTAATCTTTTGGCTATCATCATTATCTGTTTGTAAATCTGGACAGTTTTGTGAGAATAACAACTTTATATATATGGCTCATATATTAAGTATCGAATATTGATAAAATTATAATCAAATGATCCTGTAACATCTTCTCGATCCATAACCTCTACTTCTAATACAGTAAATTTTTTAATCAAGTTCTACGAATAGATGTTAGATGTCTCTACTGGTTGAGAGTAAGAGCAGGTACAGGATGGAACCAAGGCTAGAGGAGTTACTCTCCAAGTTTGAGCATGATGCTGAGCCCTATGATAGGCTTGCTGCATACTCTTTACTACTCATACCCATAGGCGCCGTATCGATAGCACTGATGCTACTTCTAACTGGGCCAATAACTATAGGCTGGAAGGTGTATCTTGCAATAGCATCGATAATGGCTCTACCATTTGCAACCCATGCGGTATCACTTTACGCTGATAGGAAGAAGCATGAGATATCTAACAACAAGTACAAGCCAGTTACTGGCATCTGTATGTGTGATCTAAGCCAGTTAAGATACCATATGATAAGGTTCGAGAAGTCAGACAACTACGCAGAGAAGGCGAGGCATGCAAGGATGATGGAGTACTATGCTGAGAGGATAGGATTAGGGCTCAATAGATGCTTGATATCAACTCGCTGACCTCTAGCATCCTACTGCAGTACCAACACCTCAATTTTTGTTTCTCCTTATCAAGTACCTCTATCCTACTGGGGATGCTCTTCTCTGCATTACTTACGCATGATGGGTTTGGGCAGTTGAATACACCAATGAACCTATCTGGGAGATCAACCCTCCTCTTCTCCTTTACCTTGTACTCACTGATTATGTTTATAGTTGCCTTTGGTGCTATAAGTGCTATCTTGTTGGTCTCATCTGCAGCAAGCAACCTCCCCTCTATCTTGATTATATCCTTCTTCCTCAGTTTTATACTCGGTACGTTCATTGCTACAGTAACTACATTCCCCTCCTTGCCCGTTATGCCTAGGGCCTTGAGTACTAGAAGAGCCTTACCGGCATCTATATGATCTATGACAGTACCCTCCCTTATCCTCCTAACTAGGAGTTGCTCTTCTGTTGACATACACTAATTGCATATATAGTGGTTTATAATCTTCTTGCTCATGGAGAACCCCTTCTATAATAGGGATGTGATATCAACCAGGGATATAACTAGGGATGAACTGGATATGCTCTTCACTACTACCGATAGGATAAGGAGTATGAGCATGCAGGATAGACTTGAGATATGCAATGGCAAGGTATTATGCTATCTCTTCTTTGAGCCAAGTACAAGAACTAGGTTGAGCTTTGAGGCAGCGATGCTATCTATAGGAGGGAGAAGCATAGGTATAGCAAGTAGTAAGGAGTCATCAATGGAGAAGGGGGAGAGCCTAGTAGATACTGTAAGGGTAGTCGACTCTTATAGCGATGTTATAGTCATAAGGCATAGGTTGGATGGTGCAGCAAGGCTAGCAGCAGAGGTGGCTGAGAACCCTGTGATAAGTGCTGGGAGTGGGGTAGAGGAGCATCCGACCCAAGCAATGCTAGATCTATACACCATACTGAAGGAGAAGGGTAGCATAGATGGGCTTAGGATAGGCATAGTTGGTGATCTGAAGTATAGTAGAACTGTATACTCCCTACTCTATGCTTTAAGCAAGTACGATGTAGATGTGCATCTGATAGCACCACCATTGTTGAGGATAAGGAGGGAATCACTCTATTCAATAGACTCGAAGATAAAGGAGCATGACTCGATAGATGAGGTTATAGGTATGCTGGATGTGATATATGTGACGAGGATACAGAGGGAGAGGTTCCCAGATATGCAGGAGTATGAGAAGGTGAGGCATAGTTACATCATAGATTCTAGAGTGTTAGCAGATGCAAAGAGTGATGCCATAGTACTCCATCCATTGCCCAGGGTAGATGAAATAACATACGATGTTGATTCAGATCCAAGGGCAAGGTACTTCAAGCAGGTATCCTATGGCAAGGATGTTAGGGCAGCACTACTAGCATTGATCACCAACGCTACTCCCCCTGTATGATAATAGGATTGGCAAATACCAATAATAATAAGAGCAATCAGTGTAGGTTGAATTCATAATCTGATAGCATCCGCTTTATCTTGCTGTAAAGCATGAGATACCTTCTCCCCTGATCGGTTATAATGAGTACCTTGAGATTTGGTGAGTATGTTATAAGCCCTGCATCTAGAAGCATGTTAATATACCTGTTAAGCATCCTTGTATCTAGATTGCATTTGCTAGCTATCTGCGTCTTGTAGAGAGCTCCTTCCCTATCCAATACTGTAAGTATATCTGCAACTATAGTGAACCTGTCCCTCTTATCCATACTCTATAGTACTATAGACTACTCTTTCAGTTCTTTTAGAGGATGGCTCGATACATACAGCCTAGTGCTAGCAGACAATTAAAGAAATAGAGGGAAGGTTGAACTAATGGAGAGGATATGCTATATCTCTAGTCAACTGACTATACAACTACTCCATCCACAGTTCATGCATGTGTTGCAACCCTCAGCAAAGACCAGCTTGGACTTGCAGAGAGGGCATAGAGCCTCTCCTCCATCACCAACTGCTGTAAGAGCATATCCCCTGCTACTCTTCACCCTGTTACTCTTGAGTATAGCACCCTCTATCTCTCTAAGTAATGGACCATCCTTGATGTATCTCCTTATATACTCTACCACATAACTGCTTGGAACAACATCGAACCTCTTCACCTTACTCTCACCAGTTATATGAAGGACCTGTTGCTGCCTTGAACCATCCCTGAATACGGTTATCCCCTTCAATCCAAGCTCATGTGCAAGAAGGTATGAGCACTTTACATCCTCTGCAGTAGCATCATTCGGCATATTTATGGTCTTTGCTATAGCATTACTTATCCATCTCTGCCATACTGTTTGGGCCATGATATGATCTGCCCAGTGGATATCCATTGCGGTTACGAATACCTTCTGCAACTCCTCTGGCACCTCATCAAGCCCTCTAACAGAGCCATAGTTCTCTGCTACCTTCTCCAAGAGTTCATCATTGTATATACCTGTTCTCTTCAACTCCTCCTCAAATATCCTGTTTGTGTAGTAGAACTTACCAACTGTTACATGCTTCTCATACACAAGGGCGAATGTAGGTTCTATGCCCCCAGAGCAGTCTGCTATCATGCTTAGTGTACCAGTGGGTGCGACTGTTGTAGTCTGGCTGTTCCTTATACCATAGCGCTTTATCTTCTCAATAAGAGCATTCCAGTCATGTGTATGCTCTTCCCTTGCAAGTTCATAGTAGCCTGCTACTGGCAACTTACCTTGTATGTAACCACTCTCATTGTAGAGTGGGAATGCTCCCCTTGCCTTTGCTATCTCAACACTCTCATCCATACTGTAATAGGTTAGTGCCTCAGCAAGCCTGTTCATCAACTCATACCCTTCCTTACTGTTGTAAGGTATCCTTAGCATATAGAGTAGATCAGCAAGACCCATTATCCCCAACCCTATCCTCCTGCTTGCCTTTGTGGCTCTATCTATCTCATCTATGGGGTACTTGCTAACATCTATAACATTATCGAGGAACCTAGTTGCAAGCCTTATAACCTGCTCATACCTTTGCCAGTCGAATTCATAACTCTCGCCATCTGCCCTACGCTTAACCAGTTTAGCAAGGTTTATGGAGCCTAGATTGCATGACTCATAGGGGTAGAGGCTCTGCTCACCACATGGGTTTGTTGCCCTTATCAGTCCTTGAACATCCTTCATAACATTGTATCTATTCATATTATCAAGGAATATCATACCAGGTTCAGCGGATTGCCATGCACTTATCGCTATAAGTTCCATCATCTGTCTAGCATCTATATAGCCTACTACCTTCCCATTCCTAGGGTTTCTCAACGCGTACTTTTCATTGCTCTTTACAGCATCTATAAAGTCTGACCATACCCCAACGCTTACATTGAAGTTCTCCAGCACCCCTGGCTTGGTCTTTGCCGTTACGAACTTCTCTATATCTGGATGCCATACCTCGAGTATGCCCATATTTGCACCCCTCCTCTTACCTCCTTGCTTAACCACCTCAGTGGTTGTATCGACTATACGCATGAATGATACTGGGCCAGATGCAACACCGCTCGTAGATGCTACTATATCGCCCTCTGGCCTAAGGTTTGAGTAGTTTATACCAACACCTCCACCAGACTTGAAGATTAGCGCAGCATCTGTAGCAGTCTTCATTATGCTTGCTAGGTCATCGTGTATTGGGAGAACGAAGCATGCACTCAACTGACCAAGCCTTGCCCCTGCATTCATGAGCGTTGGAGAGTTTGGTAGGAAGTACATATCGACCATGAGCCTATAGTACTCCTCAATCCTCTTCTCATAGGCATCGAACTCACCCTTCTCCATCATGCTCAGAAGTTCATCTATGCCTACCTTCATACTCCCCTGTAGCGCTAGATCCTTGTATAGTCTAAGCAGTGCTTCCATATGCCACTTGTTAAGCCTATACATTCCTATGCTATACTTGCTATCTAACCCATCTAGGTTCTCTAGATGCTCCTCAACCCTCTTCAGGTCATCCCTCTTCAGCCTACCATCCAGCACGAAGACCCTACCATCTCTAAGCATATCTGGTATAGCAATGAGTATAGCAACCCTCTCAAACATCTGCTTTGGGCTCTCTACTATCTTACCATTCTCATCCCTGAGCAGGTATCTACTTGCAAGTACACGTAGAGAGTTTGTACTCAATGCCTTATCGACCTCATCCAACCTGCTCCTCTCAAGTATCTTCATCTTCTCCTCCCTAATCCTCCTCCTCTCATGCCTGTAGAGTATGTATGCCTTGGCGGTATCTGCCAGGCCTTCATCTATCAGCACTGTCTCAACTATATCCTGAACATCCTCAACTCCTGGTATATTACTTGAATCGAACCCCTGTTTGATCAGCCTCTGTACAACCTTCTCCGCAAGCCTCTCAGCAAGGGAGTAGTCTGGCCTCTTGGTGGCAAGAAGGGCCTTGTATATAGCGTTAGTTATCTTCGATGTCTGAAACTCAACTATGCTGCCATCCCTCTTCCTTATCTTGCCTATAGTACTGGCTAGGTCTTGGGGCTTCGCATCAGTAGCATTATCCTTCATTATTGTATATCTATACGCTTCCTTATTTGAATCCTACTGGACATCTAGAGTAGAGTATCATTACATTTTATTTGATACTTATAAGAGGGGCCTTGCAGTTAGGGCATCTGTTTGTATCAACATCATTATACATAACCATGGCACTGAACTTTGAGCCACACCTACTGCATATCCTTGTACCCTTGCCCTTGCTTAATATCCTGAAGAAATTGAACCTGCCTATAGCATAACTCACAACATTCCTTGCGATTGAAGGGGTTACATTACTTATATCCAATGTTAGAGTCATGCCTCCATCAAATATATTACTCAACTCCACGATCTCATTATAATAATTATCATCTAGATTGGGTATATCATCAGCATGAACCTCTATCCCCTGCATGTAATCACTATTGCCTGTAGGTAGTCTACCGTACCTCTCACTATCCAGTCTAGCAAGTCTAGATGCGCTCCCATCATCTATCATGGATATGCCTATATCATGACCCATCTCTCTACTCTTATCCACGATGGTTCTTCTAACCTTCCTTGCAACACCTACTATATCATCCTGCTTGAGGATATTAGAGATGGATGATGGTAGATCTACCATGTTTATAACCACCTTAATGGTATCTATGTAGCCATCAGAGATTATTGGTAAGGTATGCTGTAGAGATGAGAGCATCATCCTTCTAGATTCTAATGCTGTTACTATGGGTTTGAGTAGCAATGCGAGTCTAGCCCTAAAGTACATCTCATCATTGTTAGACTCATAGGCAAGTCTAGGCAGGTTAATCGAGAGTGAGTGTAGTACAGTGCCTCTATACCCATCGTTACAGACCAGACCCTTTGATCCTGCAAGTATATTGCTTAATGCTATAGATCCACCCATAGATGAGATATCTACTATCTTATCTACATACTCAGCAAGGATCTCCTTGCTATTACCATTATTACTGCTAGAGAGCACCATGGATATTCTAGGCGACTGGACATGCCTCACATAGTAGGCATAACCATCTAGGAGTTCGCTAATCGTACTCTTATCAGACTCATTAAATACAAGTGATATCCTCGAGTCTGCTATAGAGGATGTGAGTATAAGCATTCTAGCAAACCTATCCCCTGTGATCCTCGCTCCCTCTGTATCAGACCCATTCAGCACATCTGTTATCCCATATACAACCACCTCCTCTGCTGTATATCTAGCAAGAACGCTACATAACATACTTACTTTGATCAAGGGATCATCCACCTTATCTATGCCATATAGCCTTAGCCTGTTATTATTACCACAATTGCTCTCGAGCAAATCTTTTATGTTAACGAATATGGTATCTGGAATAATACCCCAACGGCTTACGTTCTCTATATTTATATCCCCTGATAGGTGTAGATCTGCCACATCCTTTGGTAGTACATGGAAGAGATGATACTCTTTGAGTATAGCATCGATCATACTGCTTACTACAAGGCTTACATCATTACCCTTATCACTCAATATGTTAGCAATCTCTGCTAATGGTATCCCTATGGTCGAGAACCTGCTCCTGTAATCCTCATAACCATGCTCTAGGAGTATAGAGCAGATTATATCCCTCACCAGTGGTGTGGTAAGGTATACACCCTGCATCCTATGAACCCTGTTCTCAACCTCTTCACTTATCTTCTGTGCAAGTTCTGGTGGCATGTTGGTCTCTCTAACAAGTGATTGGGTTATCTTGTTGGTATCGAACTCCTCCATCTTCTCCTTTGTCCTCACATAGATATTCCCGCTCTCCATGACAGATCTCTCCTCTATCTGCCTGGTAAGATTGAGGATCAACTTACCCTTGTTGGTTATAACATACTTCCTCTCAGCCCTGTTGAGGGCTACAAGTGAGTGCTTCAAGAGCTTCCTTAGATGGTAGGCGAACTTACCGCTCTCCTTCTTGGATCTGAAGCCTACCTGTGCCTTAAGATCTGAGTAGGTTAGTGAGCCCTTGGAGTTGAGTATCCTTAGTATATCTATCCTGTTAGGATTTGCCATAACAGAGAATATCATCTTTACACGCCTAGAGACTGGATCGATACTATTACTACTATTATCATCATCTCTCTCAACATAATCATTGGTCAAGCCCATTACTCAAAGGTGACACCAATCATATTAAAATACCTATGTAAAATAGTTTTATCTATAGGTACAATGAAAGTTAACCAAGTTGAGGTTGCTTTGAGTTGGTCTCCTATGATAAAGTTTAAATCGTTTCTATAGTTACCTATGATATGAGCAAGAGTGATGATCCTGCAAAGACGATGCAGGTTAAGGAAGAGGATGTGGTTGCTGTACAGGTTATAAAGCAGGCTGGCGTTGATGTTAAGAAACTTTTAGATCTTCTCATAGCAGGGGTGAGCGCAGAGTTCACAACATACTACTACTATACAATCCTAAGGATGCACTGCGTAGGTCTTGAAGGTGAGGGTATAAAGGAGATCGTTGAGGATGCAAGGATAGAGGATAGGAACCACTTTGAGGCTATGGTACCAAGGATATACGAGTTGGGAGGCTCACTCCCAGAGGATATAAGGGAATTTGCAAACAAGGCTGCATGCCCAGATGCCAAACTGCCAGAGAACTGGAGGGATATAAAGGAGATAATAAAGGTCTTGCTTGCTGCTGAGCAGTGTGCAATAAAGTCATGGGCTGCAGTATGCGAGATGACATTTGGTAAGGACCCAAGGACTTATGATATTGCACAGAGGATAATGCAGGAGGAGATCGAGCATGAGGCATGGTTCCTAGAACTGCTATATGGTAGACCATCAGCGCACTTTAGGAGGAGGTTCATAGGCGAGTCTCCTCACGCTGGACAGCATCTCAGGACCATACACGGCTAAGTTAAACCTTTTTCTTTTTGTGTGATATTACTAAAGTTAGAAATATTGACAAATTATATTAGTTCGTTAATATCATCTTCTTTAATGAAGAGGATACTGATCCTTGGTGGTGGCGCTGGAGGAGTAGTTGTAGCATCGAGGCTGAGTAGGATGCTTAAAGGGAAGACCAATATCACCATTGTAGATAAGAGTAGATACCATGAGTTCAGACCATCATATCTCTGGGTTGCCATGGGTATAAGAGGGCCAGATGAGGTTAGGAGGGAACTTGCTCTGCTAGAGAGGAAGGGAATAAACTTTCTTAATGGTACAGTAAAGTCCATAGATGCAGCCAATAGAAGAGTTGGTGTAGAGGTTGATGGCAATACAAGAGTACTTGAATACGATTACCTTGTGGTCTCTCTTGGCGCTGAGTTAAGACCTGAGATGTTGAAGGGTATGGAGTATGCACACCATACATGGGAGTTGGACGATGCTCTTAGACTAAAGGATGCTTTAGCAAGGTTCAAGGGAGGCAAGATTGTTGTAGGGGTAGCATCGATGCCTTATAGATGTCCTCCTGCACCATTCGAACTAGCACTTATGCTCCGTTATCTATCAGAGCAGAGAGGAGTTGATGATAAGACAGAGATAAGTATATTCCACCCTGCTTGGAGCGTTCCAATGGAGCCTTTTGGCCCATTCATGCAGAAAGCATTCAGAAACTTCCTTGAAGAGTACAAGATAAGATTTCATGGTAACTGGAGGATGGATCATATAGATGGTGAGAGGAAGAGGGTAATCTCCAAGGATATGGATGCTTTAGATTACGATCTCGCAGTGGTTATACCGCCTCATATGCCATCTAGGGCAGTTGCTGAGAGTGAGATTGCAGATAAGGCAACTGGGTATATGAGTGTATCGAGGAAGAACTTGAGGAATGCTAGATACGATGATGTCTTTGGCCTAGGGGATATAATAGCACCTACCCTAGGTATAGGAATGGCTGGGGTATTCGCACACTTTGAAGGAGATTACATCGCTACACAGATAGCAGATGAGCTCTCTGGCACGTATATGGCGATGAGCTACAATAGGAGCGGGATATGTGTCATGGATATAGGATATGTTGGTGCTGCTGTATTCTGTGACTTTTCTAAGGTACTTGCTGGAGAGGCAAAGTACCCTGAGTGTTGGATGCTTGGAGGTATGAAGGCGTTTAGAGGCATAAAGATGGCATTCGAGAGGATGTGGTTCGCTGAGATCTTTGGTAGATAGATGAGGTGAGCAGAGAGGAATGGCACTAACACTAAACATACCAGAGGATAAGGCTGAGAAGGTAATTAGACTGCTAGATATGCTAGCAGATAACTCTGATGCTATAGAGAGTCTGCTTAAGACTATCTCAAGGTTAAAGGAGAGTGGGATACTTGCTGCATTTGAAGGCCTTGCTGAGGGCTTCGATGAAGGCTTTAACTACATGGCTAGAGCGGAGCTGATGTCTGCTATAGGGAACCTTATGATGCTCCTCTACATGATAAGTAAGATAGATCAACCTATGCTATATGAGATGGCAGAGAAGGTGCCTAAAATGGTTGGTACCATGTATGAGGGGATAAAGGCATCAAAGAAGAGGAAGGCTAGTATATTTGAGTTGATCTCCATGATGAGGAGTCCTGAGATGTATGCTCTGATTAATGCGGTTAGGAGCATGATAAGAGATATCTCAGATAAAGGAGATAAAATACAATGAGAGACAAAGAGGAATTATAAATTATAAACGATAAATGATAAATGATAAAAATAATTTATTTTAGGAGCGTCTTCCAGTCAGATCTTACAAGGGGCTTACCTTTGAGCCTCTGCACATAATTGTATGCTGCAAGTCCAGCCTTTGCACCTTCTCCTGCAGAGATTACTAGCTGCTTGAACTGTGTATCTGTAACATCGCCAGCAGCGAATATCCCTGCCCTGGATGTCTCCTGGTTCTTATTCACAACTATCTCACCCTTATCATTCAACTCAACCAATCCCTTTAGCCATTCTGTCTTTGCCACATAACCTAGTTCTACGAACACACCATCAACCTCTATCTCCTTAACCCCCTCTGGGTCTCTAACCTTTATACCCTTGACCCTACTATCGCCAAGTACCTCCAGTACATTGGTACGCAAGAGAACCTCAACATTCCTAGCATCTAAACATAGGCCCATTAGATCCTCATGTCCTACAAATGCTGAACCTTTGGATATCAGGTAGACCTTCTCAGCTATACTGCAGAGCATTAGCGTAGCATCTAGTGCAGGATCACCTATACCAATAACAGCAACCCTCTTGCCTTTAAATAGAGGGGCATCACATACAGCGCAGTAGGATACTCCCTTGCCTACAAATCTTGCCTCTCCAGGAACATTAAGGTCCCTTGGAGTCTTCCCAAATGCAAGTATAACTGCTATTGTATCATACTCATTCAGTGTACTCTTAACAATATAGTAGCCGTCAGCAACCTCTATGCCTTTCACCTCCTCATACTTGAAGACAGCATTGAACCTCTCTGCCTGTTCCTTCACACGTTCAGCAAACTCTAGCCCACTTATGCTCTCAAATCCAGGATAGTTCTCTATGCTTGGTGTAAGTATAGCCTGTCCTCCTATATCCTTTGTAAGTACTAGTGTGCTCATACCTTGTCTTGCAGTATATAGCGCTGCAGTTAGACCTGCAGCACCTCCTCCAACCACTATCACATCATACATAGCCATATTCATTACCTCATCATCTTCTCAACATTTAAAAATTCCTTACACATTCTCTCTAGCGTGCTTGTCAGGGTATGCAGGTTGGATGAGGTTAGGGATGAGTCAATGAGACTTGTAATGGTTGATGGGAGGGAGTATATTGTAGGGAAGCATAAAGGCAAGGTATTTGCATGTGATGCTCATTGCCCCCATCGTTATGCCTATCTGCATAGAGGGTACTTCAATGACAACAATATAGTCTGCCCTCTGCATGGGTTCGAGTTCGATATAGATACTGGTAGGCTTGTAAAGATCAAACCATGGCATAATGGGAATAACTGGCCTGAGCAAGACCCAGAGTGGTACAGGTCTGATGATCTAAAGGTTTATAGGGTTGAGGTCAAGGATGACGGATATATCTATCTACACATCTAATTCTACTCATGGTAGAGTTCAGGTTGGCAGTAGAGTATGGCAGTAAAGATGAGTATATGGTAGAGGTATGGGATGGTGGTAGGATAGTTGCAGTGATACACTCTGCACCGTATGGACTAAGGATAACCAGCAGGATGAGCATGCATGTTGATATGAGCGATGATGGTAGAGAGGTTCATGTGATGCTTCCAAGGGTAGTTAGTTGATAGATGAACAATGAATTAAATAGATCAAGAGTAACGAAAGTTGTATGGGTGGGAAATAACAGTTGGGGTTGTTGCTTATCTTCACATCTGTTAGTTAAAATCTAGTAATCTCTATAGCGAAATCTGTTAAAAGCGGCGTACCACATGCTGGACATCTGTTACCGTTCTTTAACACATCCTTAACCGGCTTCAATATAGCGATGGTGGATATCACTGTACCACACTTGCTGCATATAATCTCTATAGGCATAGAGTAACTTATTATACAGTGCAATAAGATATATAGCCAACCATACTTTATAATCTTATCAAGATCGTTTCACATAAATAATAGATCAGTTATCAGGATTGTTAGTATTGTTGGCGCCATCTCTCTGTAGAACTATGCCCCTCCCATCATAGTCAACTATCTTAACCCTAGAGTCGATGGGTAGATCCTTGGGAGATTTGATATCTATGAAGCCTGATATGTTCACACCAGAGTCGAGTCTAACTACAGCCCAGCCGTATGGCGCATACTTCTCGTAACCCTCAGGAGGGACATAGAGTATCGTGAATGTGACTACCCTCCCTTCACCCTTCTCCTCTACAACATCAAACTCATCCGAGTTGCACTTCCTACAGAATACGATGGTTGCTAACTGAAGGTTGTTGCACCTCTTGCATCTATATAGGAGTACCTTACCTTCCTTCAACTTGGCTACGAACTCCTCCCTGCTCACACTCATCCTTACGCACCTACCTATTCCCTACCTATACCCTCCTGAAGATATGCACAGCACAACTAGCACCAGTAGCACCAAAGTTGTGTGTCAATGCTATCTCTGCACCCTTGACCTGCCTCTCCCCTGCCTTACCCAGCAACTGCTCATACACCTCGACTACCTGCCCAACCCCAGTGGCACCTATTGGATGACCCTTGGACTTCAAGCCTCCAGATGGGTTTATTGGAAGATCACCACCGAGCCTTGTTACTCCCTGCTTTACAGCCTCTACACCCTTGCCCTTGGGGAAGAAGCCGAGATCCTCTATATCAACGATCTCCGCTATTGTGAAGCAGTCATGTACCTCAGCAAAGTCAACATCCTTCGGCTCTATCTTTGCCTGCTTGAATGCCTGTTGTGCAGCAGTTCTAGTACTTGGTATAGTAGTTATATCCTCCCTATCCTGTAAGGTTGCTGGTGATGCTCCCCTCCCAGATCCTATCACCTCTATATACTCTAAGCCATTGCTCTTTGCATACTCTTCACTTGCAAGTATAACTGCGCTAGCACCATCTGAGAATGGGCAGCAGTCGAGCAGCTTTAGAGGGCTTGCAACTGGGGGAGACTCTAGTACATCCCCAACCGTTATCCTCTTCCTTATATGCGCTTTAGGGTTTAGAAGTCCATGCTCATGGTTCTTCACAGCAACTAAGGCTAGATCCTCTTCCTTTGCATCGTACTTGTTCATATACGCTCTAGCCATCGATGCGAATAGCCCTGGGAAAGACACTCCACTTCCCCCCTCGTAGAAGAAGTCTGAGCAGTATGAGAAGAGCGTGGTTGATCTTGCAGTGCCAGTATGAGTAACCTTCTCAACCCCAACTACTAGGACAACATCGTAAAAGCCAGCAGCAACATTAGCGTATGCCTCCCTGAAGGCTATAGAACCACTCCCACATGCTGACTCTACAGTTAAACCTGGGACATCCATGAGCCCAAGGTCGCTCAGTATAACAGGGGCTAGGTGCACCTGTCTATCAGCAACACCAAATACGTTGGATATGAATGCGTATTGTACATCCCTAGCATCTATGCCTGCACTCTTTATCGCTTCCTTGGATGCGTTGACTGCCAACTCAACTATGCCCTCGTTGAGTTTACCATACTTTGTACTACCAGCACCTATAACACAGACCTTGTTCACGATAACCTATCTCAACACCATATATAAAAATGTAAGTAGACCATCTTGCATATCTATAGCGGTCTTTGATAGGATAAGGATAGTTGGTAGTATCTATCAACTGCATTCTATAATTGCACTGTATATAGCACTACCATCAGGCAGTATAACTTGCTCCCACCAATCATACACCCATCTGCATGGTATCTGTATATCTAGCATATACATCAACCCTCCTGTTTCTCAGTAACGGTAACCTGCTCCTAACCTCATACACCTTGCTCACACCAACCTCAACCATGCTCAGACCTTCATTATCGCTACCCATATCTACGAGGATGCTACCAAAGGGATCAACAGCCATGCTATGCCCTATATATATATTGCCTACCTGATCTGGTGCGATAACATAGCATCCATTCTCTATAGCCCTTGCTCTAAGCATCGTCTGCCAATGCTCGTACTTCATCCTCCCCTGAACCCAAGCAGAAGGTATCACAAGCACCTCTGCTCCAAGCAGTGCAAGTATCCTAGAGAGTTCTGGGAACCTAACATCGTAGCATATCATCATGCCTAACCTACCTAAAGGTGTACTTACTGGCACCGCTATCTCATCCCCTGCTAGAAGTTTCGCTGACTCCTTGAAGCCTAGAGCATCGTATAGGTGTATCTTCCTATAAACTGATCTTATCTTACCATCACCATCTATGAGAAGTGCTGTATCATAAACCCTGTTGCCCCCTTCACCCCTCTCATATATTGTTATTACAGTAGATACCATACATGATCTAGCCTTCTCCCTTACTGCTGATACAAAGTCACCATCTATGCTCTCTGCTAAATCGTATAGTGCATCTACACTCTGATCTTCAGGCGAGTAAGCCATGGTGAACTCTGGGAATGCTATAAGCGATGCACCTAGCCTACTTGCTTCATCTATGTAGTGTAGAGCCTTCTCCAAGTTCTCCTCCTTGCTTATTGAGGATCTGAACTGTACCATAGCTACTCTACCCTTCTTCTTATCATCATTGGTGCTGCTAGCATTAGCATCCATCAACCTGAGAAAAATAATAGAGATAATATATTTTTGATGCCTATACCTGCTATTTATGCTAGTGGATCCCCTGCTATGTACCAGTTCTCCTTGGGCGTATCCTGGAAGACTATTATGACATGCTCCTTCTTGCTACCTAAGACCTTGGTTATTGCATCTGTTATAGCCTTTGCCAACTCTTCCTTCTGCTGCTGTGTCCTTCCAGGCCATAGTGATATGGTGACTAGAGGCATACATGCTCGAATACCAACCTTCAATAATAACCATACCATGCTATAAATAGCGCTGCATAGCAACTATTATGGATGTTCCCGCTCTATGATGAGAACCCTAGAACCACTCGCCCATATGTTAACTATGCCCTTATAGCAACAAACTTCATAGTCTTCATATGGGAGGTTATAGTAACTAGGCTCTTCACTGATCAGAGGGCAACTATAACGCTCTTCCTGAACCATGGGTTTGTACCAGCAAGATTCCTAGAAGATGTTAGTAGTGCACAGTACATCGATGCTAGCATATCTATACTGACCTCTATGTTCATGCATGGGAGCATAATGCATATACTTGGTAACATGCTCTTCCTCTGGATATTTGGGGATAACATAGAGGATAGGTTTGGGCATGTAAAGTACCTTGCATCCTACCTATTCTGGGGTTTTGTTGCTGCGATGGCACATCTTGCATGGGCTATGAGTGTTGGAGGGGAGCAGTTGCTAATCCCTGCAGTTGGTGCATCTGGAGCAATATCTGGGGTGCTAGGGGCATACATGCTCATCTTCCCACATGCTAGGGTTGTGACACTGGTATTCTTCTTCCTCATAACAACTACAAGGATACCTGCATTTGCATACCTCTTCCTCTGGTTCATATACCAGTTGATAGCAGCAGCTTTTGGTGCTGGAGGAGGAGTAGCATACCTAGCGCATATAGGGGGATTTGTGGCAGGGCTAGCATTTGGTCTTGCATACAGGTACATGATAAGGATAAGTGCCAGTGTAAGGGCAAGGGTTCCAAGCCTAAGCCATAACTCTAGTGAGAGATACCATGCTAGAGAGCAGATACTTAGACCATTGAGGATAGAGGGGATAGTTACAAACAGGTACGTTGAGTTGCTTGCAGAGATGCCAGGAGTAGATGAGCGTACGATCTCCATAAGTGTGATGGATAACATTATGGTCAGCATAGATGCTCTAACAGAGGATGGATATAGAAGGTACTCAGGTAAAGCTATACTTAGGACTCCTGTTAATGAGCAACCAGAATCCTTGCAGTATATCAACGGAATATTGCGTGTAAGGTTCATGAGGATCTGATTGTATGCTAGTCATCACCATCACCATCACCTTATCATTATTATATGAATATATGATATATGATATAGGATATAAGAGATAGGATATAGGAGATAGGATAGGGTATAGGATAGGATTACTTGCTTACCTCTACCTTCTACTCTTTGGCACCCATCTCCTCATCAGCAGCGAGCTCATTGTAACTGATATCGAACTTGCAGCCATTGCTAGCCCTGCAAGCGCTGGATATAGCAGACCTAGTGAGGCTATTGGTATGAGTGCTACATTGTACATGAATGCATACACTAGGTTCTGCCTTATCTTACCCATAGTCTTCCTGCTCAACTCTACTGCTGTAACCACTGCAATGGGATCATCCTTCACAAGTATTATATCCCCAGCCTCTACTGCGATATCCGTACCATTACCCATAGCAATACCAACATCTGCCTGCATTAGGGCAGGGGCGTCATTTATGCCATCCCCAACCATAGCAACCCTCTTACCCTCACGTTGTAACATCCTTACTGCATCTACCTTGCCAGATGGCATAACCTCTGCAAGTACATGCTCTATTCCCAGTGCTCTTGCAATGGCATCTGCACTCCTCTTATTGTCACCGGTGAGCATGACAACATCTATACCCATGCCCTTGAGCATCTGCACAGCCTCCCTGCTACTCTCCCTCGGCTCATCCATCAACGCTATTATGCCAACAGGCACACCATCAAAGGATACAAGTACTACAGTCTTTCCATCATCCTGAAGGTTTGATATCTGCTCCTTACAGTTATCGAGCGATACACCCATGCCCTCAAGCATCCTTGGACTCCCTACCACAGTATCTCTACCTCTATATCTTGCCCTAACACCCCTTCCAGGGATTGCCCTGAACTCCTCAACCATCTCGCCAGGCATTATACCCATGCCCTCAGCCTTCTCAACTATAGCCTTCGCCAATGGGTGCTCTGAGTTCCTCTCTATAGATGCAGCAACCTCAAGCAGGTTCCTTATAGGATCGTTATTGGTGGTTCCACCAGCATCCACTATTACACTTGTATTACTCAAGGGTATAACATCTGTAACCACTGGCCTTCCATAGGTTAGAGTTCCAGTCTTATCGAGCACTATAGTATCTACCTTGCTGAGCATCTCTAGAGCCTTGCCATTCTTGAATACTATACCATACTGTGCACCTTTGCTCATACCTACCATTATAGCAGTTGGTGTTGCTAGTCCTAGAGCACATGGGCATGCAACTACCAGTACGGCAACAGCAGGTATCATTGCCTGCTCTACAGCACCTTCTGTAACCGTATACCATGCAAGGAACGTTGCAAATGCTACACCCATGACAATGAACGCAAAGTAGCCAGCAACCTTATCAACAAGCATCTGCATTGGCGGTTTACTCCCCATAGCATCCTCAACCAGCCTTATCACATGTGCAATGAAGGTATCATTCCCCACCCTCGTAGCCTTTATGATAAGGGATCCTTCCCTGTTTATCGTACCTCCTATAACCTCATCCCCTGGACCCTTGCTAACTGGCATCGACTCACCCGTTGCCATCGACTCATCAACAGCAGAGTAACCCTTGACTACCATACCATCAACAGGTATCCTCTCACCTGGATGGACTAGTACCAGATCCCCTTCCCTTATAGATTCTACAGGGATCTCTTCCTCTACCCCATCCCTCATAACCCTTGCCTCTTTAGGCTGTAGTTCAAGCATCTTCCTTAGCAGTGATGATGCCTTACTCTTACTCTTACTCTCAAGATACTTGCCTAGCATGATGAATGTTATCACAACGGATGAGACATCGTAGTAGATCGAGTGCCATGAGGGCTCTGGTAATGTATTCGCTACACTAAATATGTAGGCTGCTGTGGTACCGACTGCAACAAGGGTATCCATGTTTGCAGAGCCTATCCTTGCTATCCTATATGCTCCAAGGTAGAACCTTCTTCCAACAAAGAACTGCACTATACCTGCTAAGGCAAGCATTATGTATGCAGCAATATTGGAGTTGGAGAATGGTAGTAGTGGTAGTACTGCACTTATATACTCTGGATAACTGTAGAGCATTATTGGTATTGAGAGTACCAAACCAATGATGAAGAGCCTTTTGAGCATCCTAGCCTCTTCCTCTTCTGCAGAGTAGATATCCTCACTCACAACCCTATACCCATGCTTATCGAGGATGGCTCTTACCTCTGAGATTGAGAGTATCGCTGGATTATACTCTACTGTAACCCTTGAACTAACATGGTTTACAGATGCATCCCTAATACCTTCTACCTGCTTAAGCATGCCTTCAAGTCTAACCGCATCGCTTACATCTGTAAGCATCTTTACACTAAAGATTGCCTTCTCATACACAACTTTATAACCAACCTCTTCTATAGCCTCTTCTATCCTCCTCAAGTCTATCTTTGATGGATCATACTCTATCACTGCCTTCTCAGTGGCTAGGTTAACATCGCACCCCTTGATACCATCCATGTCTAGAAGGTAGCCTTGTATGGCTCTTGTACAACCTGCACAGTGCATACCCCCTATCTTGAGTACTACCCTCTTACCTGTATCCATGCTAGTATCCTTACTCATACTGTAAATAATTATGTAGTGCTGGCAATTAAATGCAACCATTATCATATGATAGATTTGATACCGCCTAGGTTAACAGTTGTAAGTAATAAGCAATAAGCAATATAATCAACATTAACATACATTTAATGACCCATCTCATCCTCTCTTTATCTCTACCTCGAATAACCTAAGGCATGATGTACAGCAGAAGTGATACTCACCCTTGACTATAGGTTCTCCTACGATACTGCCCTTACAATAATCACACTCTAGCCTTACCACTACTGACTTTTGTATCATCTGCTCTTCCTTTATTGTCTGAGTTATTATCTGGCTTGAGATTAGTTGAATGCTAGGTATACCTGTTAGCCTTGCTCTTAGTCTCTCTAGAGATGTTACATCATCGAGCGCTGCCCTAAGCACTAGATTTGCATCTCCAGATGTCAAGAGTATCAAGTTTACCTCCTCCATCTCCTTAACCCTTGCTACTACATCCTCCACATTACTAGCCTTGATGTATAATAGTGCACTAACCTGGTTGAGCATCGAGGTATCTATTATTGCAGAGATCCTCTTTATGAGCCCAAGTCTTACAAGCCTATCATACCTTGCCTTTACAGTTGGTGTGCTTACACCTAAACTCCTTGCCAACCTTCTGAACGATTGTCTGCCATCCTGCATGAGTAGGAGGATCAATCTTCTATCAACATCATCAAGATACATAGGCATACTACCACCTTTTAATCACTACTGTACTGCTATCATAATCGATAATTAAATATTAATGATAATTTATTAATTAGTAACCTAATTTATTAATTAGTAACCTATAGTTCTGTTCTCTTCATCCCCTCTCGGGTCAGATCGCCCATCTGACACTTATACATAGGGGTTATATTCAAATCTTACTCTCCTTCCCTTCACTCTCCTCCATCCTTATGCTTATAGAGGCTTTTGTAGCATCTGCTTTAACTATAATATAGATGCTACTACTGCTACATAACCCCATCAGTCTATCATACTCAGCACACTCAACAAGGGGCATGTTGGATATGGCACATGCAGATGCTGTTATTATATCTACCTTTGAGCATATAACAGCGGTAGGAGCATTACCACTCATCTTTGCAGCATATAACCTGTATGCACCAACACTGCTACCTATAGCATTGGGGAATACCAGAACCTTGCCAGCAACGCTCTTGCCATTCAGAATATGTGCTGAATCATTCACTACACCATTGGTATCTATGCTTAGCAGGTTTATAGGTTCATAGGTTGCTATAGCATAACCTTCTCCATAACCCTTGACTATGCTCTTGCATAGCATCTCCATGTTATACATACTCATATACACTCATCCCTGACTATCTCTCTCATACTCTTCAAGCATACACCAACCCTGTTCCAATTCTTGAGGTAGTATGCTGCCTTTACGCTATTTGTGATAACAGAGTCAACATCATCTCTACTGATCAATGGGGTCAAGCATGAGCAGCAGTCAGAGTAGACCTCTACGCCAGCATGCTCCATAGCATCTATGTAGCCTATACGCCTCGCCTCTTCATAAACATGTCTTGCACAGAAGAGTAGGCAGCGCTTTCTGAACCTCTTCCCTTCAAGCATACTAGCAAGCATCTTGAGTTCGTTCATCCCAAGCTGAGGGCTCCCGAAGACTATTGCATCGCCTTCATCCTCATCGCTCAGCTCATCCTTAACGGTCTTAGCATCCCTTGCTGTATATTCTATCCTATGCTTTACATCATCAGAACCAGCATGGTTGATGAGGAACATACCAGCTGAGCCAGACGTACCCAAGGCTGAGCATAACGCTTTAGCATGGATGATAGCAATTCCATCTCTGCTAGTGAGAGACTCTAGCCCTAACCTGAAAGATATACACGGCTCATTAATCTTACCAGCATAGTAGCCTAGTAGTGCGATATCCAACTCATCCTTAACCTCATGCCTCACATCTATCATGGTATGAGCGCTCCTAGCCTCTTCAACCCTTAGGCCAGAGTATGGTGCTTTACCAGTTAAGGCACTTGCAAGAGCACTAAGCGCACTCTCCTTGTTTGTTACAAGACCAAGTATAGAGTTTGCATATATCGCTGCATTACTCTCAGCGAATGATACATGCTCCCCTCCAGCAGGTATTGGCAGTACCTCGTATGGTATGCATGTATAAGATCCAATGATGCCCATAGCCTCATATGCACGCCTTATCCTCTCCTGCTTCTCAACGAACCTATCATCATGGTAGCCTTTGAGCGGATCATAGCCCATTGGGTTGAGCGTGCTTGTAACCCTAACCTTGAGGTTGTTCTCAACCACATCCTCGCTCATCTCCTCAAGGAATGCTAGCCCAGCATCCCCGATCGTGTTGTAGTTAACGCCAGATATGTGTGCCCATCTCACAGGTATGAGCCTATCAGCATCCATCGCATTCCCTATGGCAAGTAGTATCCTGTATGCTGTTGCCAATGCCTCACCATACTTACCGTCAAGGGCATCCTCCTCTTCCCTGCTTAGTTGCATATATATGATCTTGCTACCATATGTATTAAAAGCCTTTATGCCTATGCTAATGATAACTGCTATGAGTACGGTAGGGAGGGTATTGGAACTCATGCATTCTACCATGAAGAGGTTGGAGGCTGAGGGCTTTGGCTCAGCAAAGATAAGATCAAGGTTAACTGCACTGAAGGAGTTGCAGGAGGAAGAGGGCAGAGATCCTCTTAGGATACTCATAGGAACCATACTCTCTGCAAGGACTAGGGATGAGAATACGAGGGTAGCAGTAAGGAATCTATTCTCAAGGTTCAACGATGCAAAGGAACTTGCAGATGCAAGTGTTGATGAGATAGAGCAACTCATAAGACCAGCAGGCTTCTACAGGGTTAAGGCCAGAAGGATAAAGGAGATTGCAAGGATCATTGCATATGAGTATGATGGGAGAGTTCCAGACACCCTTGAAGGTCTGCTCAGGCTACCAGGGGTTGGTAGGAAGACTGCAAACTGTGTTCTTGTGTATGCCTTCGATAAGCCTGCTATACCAGTAGATACCCATGTGCATAGGATAGCCAATAGGCTTGGTTTAGTATCGAGTAAGAGTGCAGAGGAGACTGAGTATATGCTCATGGAGAAGGTTGATATCTCTTACTGGAAGAGGATAAACGATACATTCGTTATGTTTGGGCAGAATGTATGTAGACCAATAGCACCATTGTGCAGCATATGCATGCTTAAAGATACCTGTAGGTATTACATGGAGAGGAATAGCAGACGAGCTAGCCAACAGAATAGCGTGTAGTCAATGGCAACCAAGCAAGTAAATATGCCTACCATCAGTTTGATTGCTCAGTATCCTTATCCCTTCGCTTGAACTTTAGGAGGATGAGCACTATACCAGCAACGGCCCCAGTAACTATGAATGGTACGCTCATTATAGGATTATCCAATGGGTTCCCTGACATGACCTCTATCGTTATGACTCCTGCAAGCGCACTATATGGGGCATCTAACCCATCCCTTCCATACACCTCTACCCCATCTATTGCAAACTGCTCTATGTTTAGCCTATCAACAACTACCCTCTGACCATTGTTGACACTAAGCCTCTCACCTTGAGCATATGTCATCATCACTGCTCTCTCAGGGAACCATGCATTGCTGTTCCTGTACATCGTCATGTATCCGATGCCCTCCTTGGAGAGAGCAAACCATAGTACCCTATCCTCTCCTCTCATCCCCAACTCTAGGAACTCGCCCGTATTGAATGCATTCCTGAACCTCAAGACCACTTTAGCATCACTACTCTCTGGGTTGTAGATGAGATTGTTGTTTATTGTCACTATCCAGTTTGCTGTATGCCTTCTCTCCAATTTGTAGAGGTAAGGATCATCTATGGTACCGTTTGCTGCATCAAATGGTATAACAAGCCTATCAACACCCCTCTCTACTTGAGCGTGTATAGGATGCATAACTACTAGTAGTATTATTATGACTGTTGGTATAAGAATATCACTCTTACCTTGCATGAGTAGAATAGAAATGGATGAGTAATTAAAATGCTATGTTCTTCTATGTAACGCTAATGCCAATAATGTTGGTTAGCAACGCTATATGCTATGCTATATGCTATGGTACAAACGGATCCTTATACTGCATTATAACATCGACGACCTCTGGCCTCATGAGGAGTTCTGATGGCCTCTCACCCTCATTTATCATCTTCCTTAACCTTGTACCACTCAACTCAAGCCTGTAATCCGTTGGATGGGGGCACATCCTCTCACTAACTATCCCCATACACCTCTTGCAGTAGAAGAATGCGGGGAAGAATATAGGTTCTATCCCCAGATCTGGATACTCCTTGAATATCTCTTGGGCAGCGAATGGATGATAGAACGAGCCTACACCAGCATGATCCCTTCCAATTATAAAGTGTGTACATCCAAGGTTCTTGCGCATTATAGCATGGTGTATAGCCTCCTTCGGTCCAGCGTAACGCATCTCAGTATGTAGTGTAGCAAAGAGCACCCTCTCCTTTGGATAGTAGTTCTCTACCAACACCTCATATGCCCTTATTATAACATCATCCTTAAAGTCACCAGACTTCTTCCTGCCTATCAAGGGGTTTATGAAGAGCGCATCGAAGAAGTTAAGGACAGACTTTTGGAGCATCTCATGTGCTAGATGCGGTATATTCCTTGTCTGAAAGCCTACTATGCTTCTCCACCCCCTCTCTGCAATAATCCTCCTAGACTCCTCTGGAGTAAGCCTATACCTCATCAGTCCTTCTCTACCAATTGCCCTACTAACCAGATCTATCTTACCATGAACAAATGTATCATTCATGGCCAGGGTCTTTGCTACTCCAGGATGGGATGTATCGGTAGTTTGGTACACACTCCTTGCTATATCCATCTTATCATAATTGAAGTGATCTTCAACATGCATGAGTGCCATAACGTTATTGTTGCTTACAAGCAGAACCTCTCTAGCATCATTCATCCTTACTGCTGTAGTGTGATCAACATCCAATAGGATTGGTATCGTCCATGCAAGCCCATTTGGGAGCCTCCCCTCTCTAAGCACGTGTGTAAGATCATCATAGTCCATGAATCCCTCAAGTGGGCTGAGTATACCATCTGCGATATTTACAACATCATTTGCTAGATCATCACTTATATGAATACGGGGAATATCATCATCCAATACCCTCTCTCTCGAACTGCTGTCCAGAACCCTATTTATGAGACGACCACCATGTGGTTCAGGTATACCTTTCGATACCATAGAGATCGATATCACTCATTGCTACTATTATTACTGTTTACCCTTCTTTAGGGGGTTCAGGTGTAGTCCACACTCCTTGTATGCATCCTGCTCCCACCACCATCTCCCTGCCCTGAACGGTTCTCCAGGTTGAACTGCTCTAGTACATGGCTCACATCCTATGCTCGGATAACCCTTATCGTGCAGCCTATTGTATGGCACACCATTCCTCCTTATATACTCCCAGACCATATCCCATGTCCAGTCTGCTAGTGGGTTTATCTTTATAATCCCGTTATGTTGTGCATCAACCTCAACCTTGGCTATACCTGCTCTTGTATCCGCCTGCTCCCTCCTAAGTCCAGTTATCCACGCATCTAGGTTGCTCAATGCTCTATTCAATGGCTTGACCTTCCTTATCTCACAGCATAGCTTCCTCAACTCAACGCTATGGTAGAATAGGTTTAGACCGTACCTCCTAACCATCTCCTCAACCTCCCTAGCATCTGGGAAGTAGACCTCTATGCTTACACCATACCTATCCCTTATTGCATCCATAACATCGTATGTCTCTTGATTCAACCTTCCAGTATCTAACGTGAATATCTTAACATCCTTCCTTATCCTTGCTAGCATATCTATAAGCACGACATCCTCTGCACCAAAGCTCGATGCTAGAGCAATCCTTGGATGGAACCTATCTACTGCCCATCTTAGTACTTCCTCAGCACTCTTACTCTCTAACTCTCTTGCTATAGCCTCAACGCTCTGCATCTTGATAGGATGAGGATCAATTATTTATAAATCTAAGCCTTTATGTATAAATGTTAGAGATTAGCATGTATGATTGATACCACTCTGACTTATGGATATGCTATTCATTCTTTGACCTAGATCTTGAGCCTCATCCACCAGAGCCCGTGTAGGAATAGCAGTACTACACTAACTGGTACTATAGCAAGATAGTATATATCAGCAAGATAGTTGAGATCTATGATCACTAGTATATTCGAGATCACTGCAAACCATGATATAGATGCAAAGATTAACAAGAGTATGCTGTAAGCCTTTCTACCCTCGGCCATCTTCAAGTTAAGTTTTCTGTAGAAGATGTATATAACAAAGGCACCAATAACAATCTTGCCCAACAGGAAGATATCGAGTCCATAAAGGTTGTACACTATACTGGTCTCAAGGTATGCTGGGACCCATTCAAGTGAGATCCCATAATATGTTATCAGCGTATCTATTATAACGAATGCCATAGTAAATGATAAGAGTTTGAGTATTATATTTCGTTTCGATACCTCTATACGTTTACCTTTGAACATTAACTTGATTAATACCATCTCATTTATAAATAAATTTATTTTATGAGTTTGGAATTGCTCTGCTTTATATCATGGGTACACTCTAGTTATGGTTCTAGGGAAGAGTGATGTAGCCCTTATATGCTTGAGGTTGCATACCCATCTGAGTACTCTCTCAACCCCTATACCAAAACCAGCATGGGGTGGCATCCCATACCTCCTCAGATCCAGATACCACCTGAAAGACTCTAGAGGAAGGTTGTTACTCCTTATCCTCTCAAGGAGAGTATTGTAGTCATGTATTCTCTGCCCCCCAGTGGCTATCTCACCGAACCCCTCTGGAGCAATGAGATCAGAAGATAATGTTATCCTTGGATCATCCTCCCTGCACATGTGGTAGAAGCTCCTAGCACTGATCGGATAATCGGTTATGAAGAATGGTTGTGTGAACATCTTTGATACTAGCCTCTCAGCCTCAGTTGGTACATCCTCGCCCCACTCAAAGTCTATGCCATGCTTAATAGCAGTCTCTCTAACCTCATCGTACTTGATCCTTGGGAATGGTCTCTCAACAGTATTCAGTCTTCTCCCTAGTATATCCAACTCCCTCTTCCTCTTCTCTACTATCCTATTGCAAATGTATGCCAGTAGATCCTCCTGAAGCCTCATGTTATCCTCCTGTGTGTTGAACGCAACCTCAGCCTCTATCATTATGAACTCTGTAAGATGCTTTGGCGTCTTACTCTTCTCAGCCCTGAATGCTGGCTGCATCGTGAATACCTTGCCGAATGAGCATATCGCTGCCTCTTCATAGAACTGTGCGCTCTGAGTCAAGTAGACCTTCTTCCCAAAGTACTCCAACTCGAAGAGTGTTGCTCCCCCCTCCACTGCAGTACCTACTATAGATGGTGCGGTTATGAATGTGAACCCACGATCGTAGAAGAAGTCAAAAGCAGCTTTGATCAGTTCACTCCTTATCTTCATTATAGAACTGCTCTTCATACCCCTTATCGAGAGATGTCTGTTATCATATAGGAAGGATGCAGATCTTACAGTGCTCTTGTTTATTGGCCATGGCTCCTCTGCTCTTGCAATAACTTCTATGGTCTTGACGAGCACTTCCTTGCCATTCAACGCTCTAGCATCTGAGCGGAGTATGCCTCTAACTACTATAGCAGACTCTATGCTCACATCCTTCATAACCTTCATTACATCATCATTACTCACTCCCTTCTTGCCAACCAACTGTATATAGCTTGAACCATCACGCAGGAGTATGAACGCTAAAGAGCCTATATCGCTCTTGTTTGCAACCCAACCTCTTAACTCAACCATGCTACCATCCGGCATTGTTATACACTCATCCACTGTAACCCTTACAGCAGTAGCAGTGGTACTATCATGCATATGAATAACTCTGCTAAACCCAGTTTTAAATCTATAATAATGTAATGGGATCTGCTGGTAATACATATTACCCCTTTACATGCTTCATACTATCATGGTACTTGTAGTAAAGCCTACATCATCTACACCATCTAGGCTTGATACCCTTAGAACTAACATAATAAGAACTCTAGATGCCCATGGGATAAGATGCAGTATTGAGCAGGATGGATCTCTACTAATCCTGGATGCTGAAGAGCCTATAGATGCTATGTATGCACTGGATCATGTGTTTGGTATAGAGAGTGTATGTATAGCAGATAAGGTATGTATAGGTATAGCAGATGAGGCAGAGAATATGCTAAAGACTCTGGTTGATGCTATAGTTAGTGTAGGTAAGGATATAATGCATAAGAATGAGAGGTTCCATGTAGAGGTAGAGGTCCTTGGCAGTACAAGTCTTGTTGCTAGAGATGTAGAGTTTGCTGCCACAGCAGGGTTACTCTCTGAATTATCTTTGCTGAATGTGAGACCATCAAGCAAAGATTATGATAGGCTTATAAGGGTTTATATATCTGATGAGAATGCATATGTAGCAAGATTATACAGGAATGGAGTTGGAGGGCTCCCTGTAGGCTCGAACGGTCATGCTCTATGCAGCATATACGATTGCATATCTGCAGTAGCAGCATACGTACTAGCAGAGCATGGATTCTATCCATCGATCATCCTAGTATATAGTGATGATATGATGTTGAGGAGGGTTGCTAAGAAGATAGAGACTATAGCAAGGATGCTCTCAAGGAAGAGTATAGAGTTGAGATACACATGCTACACCCCTAACTACAAGGATGGTGAGAGTTACTCTATTAATCATCATTATAATGCCACAGTAATCTCATCGATCCTGCTAGATAGACTAGCAAGGGCTGATATGGCTAACAATGGCAGAATTGCATTACCGCTATCCTCATTGCATAGCATGAGTTTCATAGATGGTGTTATGAGTAGGATGAGTTGCAAGAATATAATGCTCCCATTGATGTTCTCGAAAGATCTCCTGCACTACTCAAAGATCTTTGGTATGGATTGTATGAAAGAGATACAGGCTATGAGCAAGTTAACTGAACCAAGATTGGTTGATGATAACTATGAGCGTGTAAATGAGTATGTTGAGGAGTGTATTAATAACATGCATACACTAGAGATCAGCATAGGTCCTAACATGGCACATGATATAATAGATGGTATTAAGCATAGATTGCAATGATAGAAACCCACTATATTATAGGTGGATGCTTACAGTTATAATATCAAAACTTGATTGAGTACCTAGAAACCGTTGTCGGATAGTTAACATTTTATAACTATCCGTTCCACCTCAGCCTTGAAGGCATCATTGAGGGCTTTCGCCGCCAACGGTAAAGGACGGCACATCGGGAGTTCTGCTTCTGCTTCTGCTTCTGCTTTTGTTCTTGCTCTTACAGCTATGTTCCAAGCAGCAACTAAATGTCTATCCGCTTGGAAGCTGCATCTACACTTAAAGATATGCCCATTCGGCTTGCTTAATTCGCCACATATCGGGCATATCCTGGAAGTATTCTTTGCATCAACGATCTCTGGTTTGAAACCTTTCTCTATTGCTTTATAGAGGATGTAGAATTGGATCTTTCTAAATGGTAGGCTGTGAAGCCTCCTATTCATCTTCTTTCCATAACGGATCCTCTTTCTAATATAGCTTAGATTCTCCATGACAGGTTTAACACTCTCTTCTACTACAATTCTGGCTATAATCTTCGCTTTATGAAGCATATTGTTGATTCTCTGTCTCTCTCTTTCAGAGTATGCTAATAGTCTAGCCTTTGTCCATCCTGATGTCTTGGTCTGGATCTTCCTTCTCTTCTTGAAGTATCTATCTCTGATGTACTTAGCCTCGCTGATATCTATCTTGATGAACTTAACTTTATCTGGCTTAACCACCGTTAGGTCTATGCTCTTCTC
>CALHIV010000012.1 GCA_938030895.1 uncultured Nitrososphaerales archaeon
CTTTGTCCATCCTGATGTCTTGGTCTGGATCTTCCTTCTCTTCTTGAAGTATCTATCTCTGATGTACTTAGCCTCGCTGATATCTATCTTGATGAACTTAACTTTATCTGGCTTAACCACCGTTAGGTCTATGCTCTTCTCGTTTATATCGATGCCTAAGACTCCTTCAGCACTCCTTTCTTCAGTAAACCTTCTAAATGTTATGTGTAGAAAGAACCCATCATCTTTCCACACAAGTCTTGAGCCTTTAACTTGCCAGTTTACGAATCTCTTAGCGTGTTCGTGGACTTTGAATGGTATGGTTATATGTCCTCTTTGTGTGGCTAATTTTAAGCTTCCCCATCTAAACCAGAATAGATGGGTATCGTCTAAAAGGACAGCGTTCAAATCTTCAATGCTTGGGGTGATATATTTCTTTTTCATTTTCTTTTTCATTTTCTTTTTAGTCGTCGTCGATAACCTCCTATACGATTTGAAGATTGCTAAAGCCTGCGTTATTGCTTTGTAAATGTAATGCGAGGGATAGTGTTGGAATCTGGCTCTCAACTCTCTATAGGCTATCCCATGCAATCTCTTCCTAGAGGTTATATTCGCCTTTACAGCTTTATCTAGACACTCTTTAACCATGCACTTATAGGCTTCGAAGAGCTCTTCCAATAATGCCTTTTGCTCTCTACTAGGTTCAAGTTTAAACTTGCACGTCAGTCAGCAACAAGCTGTTTGACCCCTTCAACAACCTTCTCATACTTATGGCTCCTCATTCCGTATAGCTTCCTAGCAAAACTTGAGACTAAAGTAACCAGGTCTTCAACAAGCTCTTGGTAAGCATCTTTCGGCTCTTCACCATTGATAACTTCAACTCTAACATTATGGGAGGCAAAGTACCGCTCTAAATACCTGAGGCCGAACCTCGTAAGCCTGTCCTTAAATTCGACTATAACTACATCGATTTCTCTTCTACCAACCATATCTAAGAGTTTGTTCAAGGACTTTCTATCCTCGTTAAGCCCGCTTGCTACATCCTCTAAGACAGCTACAACATCATATCGCCTCGATTTAGCATACTCTAATAGACTTTGCTTCTGCCTTTCTAAATCTCCCTTCTGCTTCTGGTCATGAGAAGAGACTCTAGCATAGATTACAGCCTTGATAGACATATTTGGTTTAATGGTTCCCATTAACCGCTCTACCTCGCTCTCAGGTATCCTCCTTCTGCCACCAACAGTTCTAATAACACGTATCTTCCCTTGCCTATCCCACTTCCTAAGTGTGTTCGGATGAATGCCTAGCCTTTTACAAGCCTCGTTAAGCGTCAGCAACCTCTCTGTCATTATGTAAATAAATGGTTAGAAATGATATATAAAGTTAGCTATCTAAGAACTGCTGACAAAACCCACTATATTATAGGTGGATGGGATCAAGATGATAGTAGAAGTGCTCTATGCACTACCTCCTCTACACCATTCATATTGACTGCTATCTCCCTTACCTTCGCCAAGTTCTTCTCATACCTATTGTAATCATCAAGTATGTTATGTACTGCTTCATACACATGCTCTGCTCTTAGATACTTCTCCCTGAGCTTTATCCCTATACCTAACCTCTCTACCTTACTTGCATTGCCTAACTGCTCGCTATGATTCTCTATAGGTATGCATACCAATGGTTTGCCTTGGTGTATAGCCTGTGCTATGGTTGAGTGCCCCCCACGCATAACTATAACCTTGCTCATTGTGAACAACTCATCCTTGCATGGACACCACTCGAAGTACCAACCATTACGAATCCTTCTAGGTACTGTATCCCCTCTCGGTCTACCCTCAGATACCACCACAGTTATATTATTACTACCACTGCTCCCATCATATCCACCCACGTTGCTCAGCCCTTCCACTATGCTCCTGAGTAGGTATTTTGTCTCAGGAGGTCCGCTTATATGCACGAATACAACATTACTAGAGTTGATACCATTACCATAATCACTATACCCATTGATCTCTAATGCCCTTGCTACCTTCTCAACCCTAGCCTCATCCAGTGTTACTCTCGGTATCATGAAGCCAGAATACTCCATCTTAGAGGTATTACCTATATGCCATAGATTCTGCTCTGATATGGTGTATGGTGGAGGAAGATCTGGGGCAAGTAGTGTATCACCTCTACTCCATAGCATCCCAAGCAACTCACCAAGCATATCCTCGAATAGCCTAACTACCCTGAACTCTCTTAACCTTGGGGATAGGAGTAGTTTGATCTGGTTGAGTATTACCATACATGGTATACCTAGCATGATCCCTGCAAAGAGTGTAGAGAGCCTAGTATCACTTATCACAATATCTGGTTTCAACCTTGCAATACTCTCCATCTCAAGCCTCAACTGCCTTGTAAAGTTGAAGAGGTTCTCAGGTATCTTCATTATACTCCTCTTCACATTAAAGCCAGAGATAGGATTCCATCCAAACTCAACCTCTGGCACTACATTGCATCTATAACCATGCATAGTTAGATAATCTACAGCATCGCCAAACGATGAGAACTCTAAAGTATAACCATGAGCCCTTAACCTCTCTGCCACCATGAGCATCCTGCTTGCATGCCCTAAACCAACACCATACACTCCGATATATGCTCTCTTGCCCATACGCTGATCCACTCTGATCATCATTATTATGCTTATTATTAACGTAATAGCAATAGCAATAGCAATGCCTACATATCTTACTTACTTGATTGGGTTGCACATTCACCCCCTCTACCTTATCTGCACCTACACTTGACCATCATACAATCATTATTATTCAAAGTCTTACGATAGCACGATGGTGGAGGAGAGATAGAAATGTCGAATCATACAATCATTATTATTCAAAGTCTTACCCTTATAACTGGGCCATTAGGCTTTATCTCCTTGAATATTATGGCCTCGAACCTATAAACCCTTGTATCTTGATAGAACCAGCAGTCTGGCATTGCCCCGGCCTTTATGCACGTCTCGCATAAGAACCTCTCCTCATCCCACCCATACTCAACAGCAACCTGAGGTAGCAAGAGTCCAGAGCCATAACTCCATACTATCATAAGACCATCCCTTCCCACCTTGATCTTATCCTTGTACTCCCTTGGGTCTCTAACCTTTATGAGTTCTGGCTCAGTTAGTATGCTCAACTCGAATGTTATCCTATCCAGTTCTGAGCTGTTCACTGGCTTGAACCTAGGATCGCTTGTTCCTGCTGCTACTGCAGCATCTATAACACCATCGTAGAGCTCCTTGCTTGGCAGTGGGAATCCTATGCAGCCCCTCAACTCCTCCCTCACATCCTTTGCATAATCGATGTATACACCCTTGCCATGGGTTGCGCTATCATTACTGCTTATACCAATCAACTCATTTATAGTTACAAATACTCCAGCCTTCATTGAATATCTAGATCTTGTATGCTCATCCACATCCATCATCTTGCCATGCTTTAGGTAATGCTCTAGAGCACTCCTTGCAAGCCTTATCAGTGTATAGCCATCCTCATCACTCAGCATCAGCAAGCCTGCTGTTCACCCCCTTCTCAAACTCGAGTATCCTCTTGATATGACTACCCTCCCAGTAGACCTTGCCACAGTTACTGCAGATGTAGAAGTTCTCATACCGCTCAAGCACTCCATCTGGCAATCCTGTTGAAGTTAGGGAATCCTTGCTAACATGTCTTATCGTTGAGTTGCATAAGGAGCATCTTGCATTGTTGATATCAAACCCAATGGATCTTATGCCTAACGATCTTAACAGATATGCCATATCATCCATACCATTACCCTTCACGAGTATGCTCCTTACACCTAGCCTAGAGGCATGATGGAATAGTTCCTCATCTCCAGTTATGAGCACCCTACAATCCTTTATACACTTATCAAGAAGAGTAGAGTCATCCAATCCATTATAGTATAGTGTATCGAACCCAAACATCCTTAATTTTCTAGCCATGCTTCCAAGCATACCATCTAAAAGCAGTCTTACCATCATAACCCTATATATCTATCTGACTCATCTTATTATCCTTATTATTGTCCATCTCTACTATCACCTTTTAACCCATCGTTCTTATTTGCTTATTTGCTTATTTGCTTATCTATTTACTTGCATGTATCTATATTCACCTTATCCACCAGTCCTACACTCATCGCATAGGAACTTACCATCAATGTATGCAAGATAATCGGACCATTCCTCACACTCATCGCAGTAACCTGAGATCAAGGTTGGGTTCCTTCCAAGTTCTCCTCTCATCATGCTTGCCTTCTCAGATATGACATCTACAAGCTCTGGCATAACTGCTATGACATCAGAGGAGGATACAACTCCTACAAGTTTGCCCTTGTAGATGACACCAAGCCTCTTCACATTATGCTTGCGTAGTAGCCTAGCAGCATCTGTAACATTTGCCTCGCTCTCTATAGTTATGAGTTGCTGCATTATATCTCTAGCCTTTATACTACTGGGCTTCTCATCCTTTATAGATGCTCTACTCACTATATCCCAGTCTGTAACTATCCCAACAGGCTCACCATCAGCTCTACCATTATCAGTTATAATTATACTACCAATCTTCATATCGCTCATCATCTTTGCAAGTTCGTTGACCTTGCTATCTGGACTAGCAGTTATCACTGGGCTGTTCATCACATCCTTAACGAGTATCCTAGTAGTTACATGTGGATCTGTACTCTCCCTATCCCTTCTTGCTACCATACCCTTCCATCCCCCTTCATCTATTAAGAATGAATGGCAATATAAGTTAAGCCATGTGATCATAACCATAACCATAACCATAATCGTAATCGTAATTGTAATCGTAATAACCAAAAGGAATTAAACCATCATTAGAGTATACAAGGCGATGAGCCCCATAGACAAGGTATTCTGGCTTAGAATAGGCTTTGCTGTACTCGCAGGGATAGTAGCAGGGGCAATGGGGTTCTTGAGTATGAACCCTCAAGCATTCAGGGGCATAGGTATAGGGTTCCTACTCTACTTCATAACCTATCTCATCGCTAGATTCTCATTTGGCAAGAGGATACCCCCATCAGAGTCTAGGAAGCTTGTTACTACAGGCATGGGAGGGTACGTATTCATGTTCCTCCTAGTATGGATACTCTACAACACATTCGTCTATCAGCAGTTAGTAGTTGAGCAGGGTCAGTAGATAGGTTAGGCGGATGAATTAAAATTGGTGATGGATATGAACTCTAATCTCTGGCCTTATAGAACACCTGGCATACCCGATGAACTCTTTGCTAGGGCTGAGAGCGTTCCAATAACCAAGGAGGAGGTTAGGGTTATAGCCTTAAGTAAGGCTAGGCTGAGAGAGGGTTACAAGGTTATAGATGTAGGTTCTGGGACAGGGAGCATAAGCATAGAGGCTGCCATACAGGTAGGTAGCAGTGGAAGGGTCTATGCGATAGATAGGGATGCTGATGCTATAGCATTACTTTGGGAGAATGTAAGAAGGTTCAACATAACTAACATAGAGGTCATACAAGGGGATGCGATGGATGTGCTTGCTTCCATCCCTGAGGATGCAGATGTAGTATTCATAGGGGGTGCTGGGGGCAAGATGTATGATATAGTTAAACTGGCATATACTAGGCTTAAGAGCAAGGGTAGGATAGTTGTAGACTCGATAATGGTTGAGAGCATGAATGGTGCATTGAGCGCTATATATGAACTAGGGTTAAAGGATATAGATGTTACCCAAGTTACTATAGCGAAGGGGAAGAGGATAAAGGCTGGTACAATGTTGATAGCAAGGAACCCAGTGCTAATAATCTCAGCAGAGAGGCCATAGCAGAGTAAACATGGCACATTATTAAATATAGCATTACAATACAATACATAGCACGTATAGATTCTCACGATTTAAATACCACTATAACACACCTTGCTCAGGATAAAGATGTATGAAGGATAAGAGTGTTGATGATGCTGGCAGGTATAAACTCTACTGTATAGGATGTGGTCCAGGGGATCCGATGCTCTTAACCCTTAAAGCACTTGATGTGCTTAACCGTTGCAATGTGATCTTTGCACCAACATCTAGAGAAGGGAGGGAGAGCATGGCATTCAAGATAGTTAGACCACTCATAGAATCAAGGATAAAGAGTGGAGAGGTTGAGGTTAATAACCTCATATTCCCAATGGTGAAGGATAAGAGTAGGCTAGTGGATGTGTGGAGGAGTAACGCTGATGAGATAGCGAGTACATGCTTGAGAGGCAATATGGTAGCATATCTATGCGTTGGAGACCCTTCACTCTACAGCACATTTACATACATATACAGTGAGTTGAGCTCTAGATACCCAGAGATAGAGGTTGAGATTGTGCCAGGGATAACATCATTTACATCGTTTGCATCACAAGCAAAGATGAATCTGGTCGAGGGTGAGCAGATAATGGCTGTAGTACCAGCATGCTATGACCTCGAGAGGGTGAAGAGGATAGCCAGCAGTTGTGATACCATAGTATTTCTGAAGGATGGTAGGTACTTTGATGATGTGATAAGGATAATGAGGGAGTATATGCCAGACGATGCATACGTCGCTATAGCACAGGATGTAGGGTCTGAAGGACAGGTTATAAAGGCGACTAGACTCAAGGATATAGATACTAGTAAGGTGAGTAAGTACTTCTCAATGATGGTAGTGAAGCGTGAGCATCGCCAACATAACAATACTCGTTGTAGAAGTGATGTAGCAGAGTAGGGTAGGGTAGGGCATGGGTGAAGATCTTATGGAGGAGCAGATAGGCAGTTATGCAGATAGCAATAGTAAGGGCAAGGTATACTTCGTTGGTGCTGGTCCAGGGGATAAAGAGCTCCTAACCCTTAAGGCAAAGAGGCTCATAGAGCAGGCTGATGTTATAGTATACTCTGGCTCTCTGCTGAACCCTGAGATACTTGCATATGCCAAGAATGGCGCACTATTATACGATGCATCATCCATGAGTAGAGAGGAGATATACTCAGTGCTAAAAGATAGTGCATTGAAGGGAAGGATCACTGTAAGGCTCCATGACGGTGACCCCTCACTCTACTCCGCTAGTAGGGAGCAGATAGATGCCCTTGCTATGGATGGGATAGAGGTTGAGATAGTGCCAGGGATAAGCGCTCTATTCGCTGCAGCTGCCAGACTCAAGACAGAACTCACCCTTCCAGGAGTCACACAATCTGTTATAATAACTAGGGCAGAGTTCAGAACCCCAGTACCAGAGAGGGAGAGCATAAGGGAACTTGCAAAGCATAGATGTACTATGACCTTCTACCTTAGCGTTCATCTGATACAGGATATAGTTAAGGAGTTGATCGCTGCTGGTTATGGCGAGGATACTCCTATTGCTGTAGTATATAGGGCAACATGGGGCGATGAGAAGGTTGTGGTTGGTACACTAGGGGATATAGTGGAGAAGGTTAGGGATGCTAGGATAAACAAGACTGCTGTTATAATAGTAGGAGATGTAGTAAAGCCAAGAGGGTATGAATTCTCAAGGGTATACGATGCTGGGTTCACACATACATATAGGAGTGCAAGTAGAGTAGGGAGAATAGAGGAGATCTAGTAAATATAAGACAGATGGATGGATAAATAAATAGATAAATAAAAATTATAGGTAGCAACTAGGACTTCCATCAATCTTTATTAGAACCTTGGCAGCTCCTCTGTAGAGGCTGTGGTGACTGATGGTAACCTGCTATCAAGATTCTTCTCTGCCACTGCTGCAGCCTCTGCAAGTATCCTCTCAACCTCCTCATTACTAACATCGTTAACGAAGTTGAAGTTGCCTCCCTGCATGGTATCTACCATGAGGTTGCTCAACGTACTTGTCATCTCATTTATCTCACCCTCAGCCTCTGGCATGAACCTACTTATACCCTGCTTCACACTCTTCATCACACCTATAGCAGGCGCAAGTGATACAGCAAGATCACCTATATCATGCACAGTACTTAGCCTGAGGTGCACCTGCTCCAACGCCATCTTCGCATTACCCATCGTCTTGCTTACCCTCCTCACCTCAGCCAACTCATTAGAGAGCATCCTACCAGTCTCCATGTCATGCTTGTGTACAGCCTCAACTATCCTCCTGAAGAGCATGGCATCCCTCTCGCGCATCTTCGCTAGCATAGAGTCTATCTTCTGTATCTGTAACTGTATCCTATTCATAGCCTGTTCAACCCTTGGCCTCAGTGGTCCTTGTGGCTTGAGAGCCTCCTTAACTCTATTACCCATTCCCCTATCGTCCTTCTTTACCCACTTGCTACTAAACTCTGTCATGCTAAGAATGCTTATAGCAATTATTATCATTGTATGTGCATAGTTCTTGACATGGTTAAGAAAGAAATGGTTATTAGTTGTATTTAGGTTAGATGCTTATCATGCAACCTATAGGGGTGTTTGACTCTGGTCTAGGCTCCATATCTGTTGTAAAGGAGCTTATGAACGCATTACCAGATGAGCATATACTATACCTTGCTGATAGGAGGAACTATCCATATGGCTTGAAGAGTAGAGAGGAGTTAAGGGAGATAATAGCAAGAGGAATAAGCAGGCTTGAAGAGTATAATCCAAAGTGCATAGTGGTTGCATCGATAACCCCATCCATGCTTGTCTTGAATGATCTTAGGTTGAGGAGCAGTACACTTCTATTTGGTGTATACCTTCACCACTCCCTTGCTAGAGCGGTAGAGGAGTCAAGTAGCAAGAGCATATCTATACTTGCAAGTAGAGCAGTTGTAAGGAGTGTTGATCTTCAGGATGTATTCAAGGCATACATGAGTAGAGCAAGTATAACGCTTGTTGATGCTACAGAACTCATAGATCTGGTAGAGTCATGCAGGTTCCTTGAGGATGATGCTAAGCAGGTTATAGCCGATACGTGTAGAAGGTTACTGAAGGATGCAAGTATAGATACTCTAGTGCTAGGTAGCACACATATTGCACTTATAGAGGATACACTGCACCAACTCTACCCCAATATTAGGATGATGAACCCTGTAGTCGATACAGTAGCAAGGGTCAAGGCATACCTAGAGGAGCATGGGATGCTCACTAAGAGTGCAGATGATGTGAGGTTGAGAGTATTGGATGTGGATGTGGATGTGGATAAGGACGAGCATCTTGCTTCTACACTTAAGAGGCTAGGGCTTATCTTCAGACCCATCTAGCATATCTAGCATAAACCTAATCCTCCTGAATATATCTATCCACATACTCCAACTCAGCCTTCCTGTCTGTGTATTCTGCCTACTTGGATGGTATGATGAGAGTAGTGTAATGGTTCTTCCTCCCCTATGCTTTACAGTATAGCATGAACCATGCCTGAACCTTGCAGATATACCATTGATACTACAGTACGCACTGAATGCTAGCACACCTAGAGCAAGTACTATCCTTACATTCTTGAGGAGGGATATCTCATCTATTAGATATGGTATACAGTTATTCACTTCACTCTTACTTGGCCTGTTATCTGGGGGCGCACATCTAAGCACTGCTGTTATGTACACATCACTCAGCGTTAGACCATCATCCCTACTTATGCTTGTAGGTTTGTTTGCAAAGCCAGTCTCATAGAGTGCTCTAATAAGCCATGAACCCGATGAGTCACCAGTGAACATCCTCCCTGTTCTATTTGCTCCATGCGCAGCAGGTGCCAACCCTATTATCAACAGTCTAGCGTTGGTATCTCCAAACCCTGGGACTGGTTTGGCCCAGTACTCCCAGTCCCTGAACCTCCTTACCTTTATACTTGCTATATACTCCCTGTACCTTACAAGCCTCTCACATGCTCTGCATGATACTATAGCCTCGTTGAGCAAATCTAGACTATCAAACATGTGAGCTATGCTGCAGAGATTCTATTTGTATATATCTGCTCTTTGTTGTGCTATGGCTGTGCTAGAACTCTATCTGTGGAGAAATCTGGTATGAACTACTATTACACTATACTATTACACTAGCCTAATCTAGTCTAGCCCCAGATCCTCTCCTTGAAGGTCCACTTCTTGTTTGATAGGAAGTTCCACGTAGATGCCAATCCTATGGCTATCAGTAGTGCAAGGTTATACTGCATCCCATAGATATGGTTCAGTAGATATGTTAGGAGGAACTGTAGTGCTCCACCCACTGAACTCAAACCCATGTAGTATGAGTACTGCTTAAGCGTGTATATAACAGCAAGATCTGTATCCTCGAACGTCCATAGCTTGTTCAGTATAAAGTTAGATGTTATGGAGCAGAGTATACCTACCAATGTTGCAATATGCATATTTGTAAGCATGCTAGCTAATGAAGCACTACCATAGTTTACAAGCAGCCCAGTCGCACCTACGGTATAGAACCTTGCTGCCCTTGAGAGGAAGAGTACGGATCCTCTCCTCTCTCCCCTCCTCCTCTTCCTACCATACCTGTAAAGTAGCCATACCGCTCTCAAGTACTCTATGGCTATCTTTGTACTGAACTTGCTCTTCCCGTGGCATCTATTAACGAATGTGTATGGTATCTCCTTCACCCTTATGTTATCCACCTTGACCAGTACCTCAAGCAGTATCTTATAGCCTGAGGTTGTGAACTCTATACCCTCAAGTATCCATCTCTTACATGCAAAGAAGCCGGATACAGCATCCTTCACATCAAGGTTAAGGATCATCCTTGCAATCATATTCGCTGATATACTCAACGCCTTGCGCTTCATACTCCAGTTCTCTACAGAGCCACCATCTACATACCTTGATGCTATAACAAGGTCACACCTATCATGCATAAGCTCATCGAGCATCACAGGTATGAGTGCTGGAGGATGTGAGAGGTCAGCATCCATAACAACTACATTGCTACCCTGAGCCGTCTTTAGGCCATCAAGTACAGCAGATAACAAGCCCCTCTTACCATATCTGCGCAGTACCTTAACGCTCAGCCTCCCTTCATCTCTGATGCTTGTAGAGTAACCCTCTGCAACATCTGCAGTACCATCTGGGCTATCATCATCAACTATTATTATCTCAGCCTTTGCATCGAGTTGCTTAAGCAATGAGTGTAGACCATCCCTTATGGATCTTAGGAGTTGGGGTATATTCTCCGATTCGTTGTATGTAGGTATTAGGATGGATAGTACTATATCCTTTCTATCTCCACCATCTCCACCATCTCCACCATAACCTATACCTACTACACTACCATCACTCCTCTGCAACGGTATAGGTCTGGTACAGCTTATTTAAGTATATTTCATAGTATACCTTGATAATAACTATGATCCATTCCTTGTCATCATGAAATAGTTGTATCATTTTGGAATACTATACTTCTTATATGTAGATTTATAATCATCACCTCTATCAATATATCAATCAATCAATCAGTACCCTTCATGCTATACACTATGCTTGGAGGTTCTATCCTTGCGTATGTGTATGACCAGTAACTCTCAAGCACAGTCTCAACCATGACGAGTTCAACGTCATCGGTGCTGAAGTACCAGCCCTTCTTCCTTGCAGCCTCCTGAGCCTTGTTAAGCAGTTCAAGCACATCTATACTGGTATGGGATGGTAGGTTTATGCTGTATATGAAGTTCTTGTTACATGGTTCTATCCTAGAGTACTCATCCTTCATACCCATATCCATTACTATGTTGAGCCCTCCACTCATTGTGCGATGGAATACATCTATGCCTAGAACCTTCTCCTTGTAATGCTTTACTGTACCATCAGCCTCTATCGTAACATTCTCAACCTTGAACCATATATCTGTAAGCAGCGCATACCATGATGGGAGTATGAACGGTGAGAGTGGTGCACCCCTGAACTCTTGAATGTTAAGATGAAGTACTAGGCTATCTAGCATCGCTACTCTGAGTGGTTCTGGCTGGTATACATTGTTATCACCATTCTCCTCCCATACATCACCTACACTTATACCAGCGACATACACATAATCCATCTCTGGCATGGTGAGTAGACTCATCTCTATGCTAGAGCCATCAGACCTAACATAGTTGTATACAGCGCCATCATTATGCATATCCAACGTTATGCTATTACACTCAAGGAATTCACGCCACTTCCATATCTTGAACCTCCAAGGCTGAGGTTCCTTGCTATCGTTATCAACCCATCTAGAGCCAGAGGGTATAACACTTTCATCACTAGTTGTATACTGCTTTGGTACGCTAATAGTGAAGAGTACGTTGATGTAGGTTATGGCTAGCCATGATACTATTGCTATGATGAGTAGAATAGGCCTTCTCATATCCTGCTCTTATCGTTTGTTTGTTAATCTGGTAGTTTTGTAATATAACTCATCCCATCCATCCTTGCAAGTAGGTGAGTTGATCATAAAACTGATGTATATCTGCAATAGAGTTAGTTTATGGCCAAGATATGGCTATTAGTTGGAATAAATACCCTATTTATAGGAATATTCTCGGCAATATACACCATAAATGGCACCATAATAGGCATAGTCGATAATGTCAGCAATAATATTGAGAGTACAGGGTTCTATGATATACTCATAGCTGTTGTGAGTAGGCAAGTTAATATACAGGTATGAGACCCATAACCCCATAACAGATTCTGGGAAGGACTTTATAAAGCAGCAGGCATTTGGTACAGCATCAACTAGTACAGCACAGTACATAGCATTGAGCACAGACTCTACTACACCTAGTGCAAGTGATACGCCTTAGCAGGATAGCAGGGCAAGGGCTTGAAAGGGCTCTAGGTACAGCAAGTAGTGGAGGGGCTGGGCAGATAACTATAAGTAAAACGTTCACCATGACATCTGACCAAAACCAAACCTTCACCATAAACAAGGCTGGGCTATTCAACGCTTCAAGTGGTGGTACACTGGTTGCTGTAGCATTGATAAACAATCCTCCAACCTTACAGGCTGGTGATTCAATAATTATAAACTGGCAGATAAACATAAACTAGCATAATACTGGATTAGTTGGAGAGAGGTATAGCAAGTATGCGTATAGTAGCACTGTGTTTTGTTGTGCTTTGTCTTTTGTTGTATGTTAGGAGGCATAGCAAGTATGCTCTACAAACCCCTACTCATTGTAATCTTTTGTTCATCTATTCTGGTAATACCATCATTAGAGTATAGTAGAAGTATGCTCTACAAGGTTGATGAGTATACAGAGAGATACTGGAATGGGCATGAATGGGTTTACATACTCTATCCATTGCAGATTGAGAGTGCTGAAGCATTATCAGTAATAATTAATAACTGCAATAATCCTAGCATAGATGAGTGTAATGATGTATATGTGCGTAATGATAGTGGGAGTGGGCGAGTGAGTAGTACTGCTGCAGATATGAGGGTTGGTGATGATAATTATAAGAGTGAGTATAGATCGTTTGTAAAATTCCCTATCTCACTATTATATGGCAAGACTCAATTCGGCAGAATTGAAGCTAGTCATACAGAAATCCCTTCGACGGTTCTAAATATAATCCTCCACCGTTCAACAATCCAGGGCTAGGCAATACGCTTATTATACATTAACGATTATGGCACACTTCGCTAGTGATTTCAATGTGCAATCAATAGGCAATGATCCTGGGTTCTTATAGTCTTATAGGAGCAAGCATAAATCCTTCTGCTACTGTAAGCATATAATTAAAAGATGCTAGGCAAGATGATATAAACAATACAAGGGACTTATACATGATAAGAACCGCTAATGGTACTGACAACAAGGCAGACGGTTGGCACTTCTATACAAGTAACTCTAGGACTAATAATATTCCAAGGATAGAGTAGAGTATACTCTGGCATTTGCAAGTGATGTCAGAGAGCTGGTGAAGTTGGCCGAGCATGATCTGCTGAGCAGGCAGATAGAATCAACACGAGGTATGACTATAACCCTTCAGATTCACAGACAAGGAGCATGGATCAATCAAGGCTACTTGTAGATCTGCCATCCATAAGCGATACTATAGCAAGATACATTATATTACCAAGGCTTGTTGATGATACACTTGATGCTACAGATACCCTTACAAGATCTATAGATTTAGCAAGGTTGATCTCCTCCCTCTACAATATCAGATGAGATAGCAAGGATGCTAGATATCTCAAGGGATGTTCTGGATCTTTCTGCTATTGCTGATAGTATGGGTAGGGGATTTCTCTTAAGGCTTATCGATGAGGCATAGATATCGGAGGTTATAGACTCTAGCATATCATACACAAGGCTTATCGTAGATTCTATAAATGCAGTAGATATAGTGTTCATCTCTTGTTTGTAAGAGCATTGCAGGACTCTCTCAGCTCTTCCGTTCTTGTTAATCATATGATCAACATCACCATAAGGGTTCTAGTAGATGGTATAGTTGTTACTGATGAGACTAGTAGGTTGATCGAGATCTCGAGAACACTCGATGAGCCTCTCACCATAGTTTCTGATCTATCTAGAATAGTGAGTGATATGAGCAGATCTCTAATAGAGCCGATCTATGCAATTGATATACTAAGCAATGTTACAAGCCTCCAGAGGGATATAGGCACATTAACCTCCTTGGAGAATGTTAGGATTATAGATGTTTTGGATAGGAGTGTAGATGTAGTTAAAGGTATAGAGGAAAGTATGAATGTAGTTGATCTACCATCACCGTACACTGAATTTGTAATTCTTGGATTAGAGCATAAGTGCTGATCATACCCTTGGAAGAGTACTAGAACTAACCCTAGTAGAGGATTACCAAATTGGCGATCTACTCAATAGCTATATGAACTACTTCACAAGCATAGTGGATAGTCTATCTGCTCTGATAAACACGATGGTATAATCTTCGCAGGGAGGAGGTGCTGGCGGTACAGTACTTGCAAGGGACACATTCATAACTGTAGATCTCAGCAGTTCAAACGATACCATACTTGTAGAAGGTTTCATCATGGATAGAGAAGGTGTAATCCTGTTCGATACAAGTCTAAACATAACCCTAGCAGATACCTCAGATACAGCAAGAACATACAGGGATAGTGTGAACATGATAGAGGGAAGGTATAGATCTGCCATACCAATAGGAGCTGTTCAGTGTTATAGCCCCAAATAGTGCTGAGATTGTAATAAAGGCTGTAGTAACATTCTATGGGGTTGAGTATACCAATCAAGGCATAAGGTATCTCTACCTCCAATCATCGGAGAGTAATGAAATGAGGCTTGTAAGAGGTCTAGTATTTGAGGCACCAGCACTCAATATCTTACCCTCATACACTCGCTACAGTGGGGGAGAGGCTTCTCATAATACATGTAGAGAATAATGAGAACGATATAGACTCTTTAAGGATAGTGATCAGTGAGGGTAAGGTGATCAAGGTAAAGGTTAGTAGGAACTGGAGTCTTACAGTTCAAGACGATGGGAGAGGATTACTACTAGAGGGTGTAGATGGTCATGCTCTAAAGCAGGGTAAGAGGTTAACTATGCTCATCTTAAAGCAAGGAGAACTCAACTATATTGCAGCAGTACCATGATCAACCAACAGATCAACCATCGATCTATATACAACTAACTAGGTAACCTAAGCCTTGCCATGAGTTCTTCCCTTAGATCATCTATCCTTACCCTAATCTGCTCCATGGTATCCCTCTCCCTCACAGTTACAGTACCATCAACCAGCGTCTGCCTATCTACAGTTATGGCATATGGCGTACCTATCTCATCAAGCCTTCTATACCTCCTCCCTATAGAGCCAGAGTCGTCGTAGAATGCATCGATATCCTTCTTCAGCATATTGAATATCTCCTTAGCCTTTACATCCATCCCATCCTTCTTAACTATTGGTAGTACTCCAACCTGTATAGGGGCTAGATAGGGTTTGAGCCTTAACACCAGCCTATCATTCTCCCTATCATCATACAATGAATGCTCCAGTATGCAGTATAGGCTCCTCTCTATCCCCATGGAGAGTTCGAATACATGAGGGAGTACTTTACCACTACTACCATCGCTATCATCAATATCCATAACCTCCATATTCTCCTTGCTAGCCTGCATATGCCCTTTCAGATCATGGTCTGATCTGTAGTTGCATGCTACAAGTTCTAACCATCCAACGCTCGTCTCTACCTCAAAGTCATAAGCAACAGTAGCATAGAATGCCTTCTCATCATCTGCAAGCCTCCTGAACCTTGCTCTACTCATATCTATACCAGTCTTGCTGTAGAACTCGTTTAGTAGTGAGAGATAGTATGCGATTAGCCTATTTGGGATAATGCCTTTACTGACTGCCTCTGATGCTTTAACCTCATGAATACCATCGCTATCCTGAATCCTGAGCATCACATCCTTGACCTCATCAAACTTATCTATATCATCCAACCTTCTAGGGTTGCAGAATACCTCTATCTCTGCCTGATAGAACTCCCTTAACCTTATCAGACTCTGCCTAGGAGCTATCTCGTTCCTGAAGCTCTTGCCTACCTGTGCTATCGCTATTGGTAGTTTGCAGCGCATGATCTTGAAGAGCCTAGCAAAGTCAACGAATATACTCTGACACGTCTCCGGTCTAAGATAGGCCTCAGAGCCATCAGCCCCTATACTTACCCTGAACATCATGTTGAACCTGCTCACCTTGCTCAACTCTCCCTTGCATTTTGGGCACCTTATACCATGCTTGAGTATAAGGGCATCCAACTCCTCATCTGCGATGCGTTCAGGCACCATGGCATTAATCGCCTCACCAACCAGCCTATCAGCCCTGTATACGGATGAGCATTTGGAGCATCTAACTATGGGATCGTTAAAACTATTCAGGTGCCCTGAGGCCATGAATACGCTCTTGCTCATTATCTGGCTACCATCTATCTCAAGCATCCCATCCCTCCTAACCAACTCCCTCCTCCATAGCTCTATGTACCTATTCTTCAGAGCAACTCCTAGAGGCCCATACTCCCAGAACCCTGCCTGTGCATCAGCGTATATCTCACAACTTGGGAAGTAGAACCCCCTGCTCAACGCTAGATCCGTCACTGCATCATAGTTCATGCTCTTAGCATTAACGATGAGTCATATAAGCATTGCAAGTTCCTTAACCTTCGTTATATTGCCTACATCATCCCTCCTCGAGTCCACTGGGGTCTCCAGTATCCATGGGATGCGTCTGAACTCCTCTCTAGTAAGGATGTTCCTGAACCCTTCCTCCCCTATATAGCCTAAGCCAATATGTTCATGCCTATCAGCGTTAGAGCCTAAAGCATGTCTTGAGTCATTGAGGTGTAGTAACTTTATATTCTTGAGCCCTAGATGTCTATCCAACTCCTCAACAACTTTAGTCAGTGCATCGCTGCTCCTCAACTCGTAGCCAGCAGCGAATAGATGGCATGTATCTATGCATATACCAACCCTCTTACCATTCAGCATATTGAATAACCTTCCTAGTTCATCTATCCTTGCTCCTATGCTGTTCCTCTGCCCTGCCATATTCTCTAGCAGTATTGTAACATCCTTGCTCTCTTCAAGGGCCTCGTTACAAGCATTAACTATGTTCTTCATCCCCTGCTCCTTGCTTGAGCCCATGTAACTACCCAAGTGGATGACAAGCATCTTTATAGCAAGCATAGAGCATCTCCTAACCTCCTCAACCAGGACTGCCAATGACTTGCTGTATATCTCCTGTTTTGGCGATGCAAGGTTTGGTAGATAGGGCATATGTGCAAATACCGCATCCCTATATATGCCGGAGGAATCCAACTTCATCTTGAACCTCTCAGCATCCTCCTCCTGTAGGGGCTTTGCTACCCATCCTCTAGGGTTTCTAGTGAATATCTGGAATGCACTGCAGCCTATGCGCAATGCGTTATCCACAGCCTTATCTATAGAACCTGAGATGGATACATGTACACCAAGGCGTACATCTGAGGGCATGGTCCTCCTCTATTCAAACTTTAATTTTAGGCTTGTTATTATCTATGGTATGAGTGATGGTACCACTGGTAGCAGGTTACTTGCAAGGTACCCATTCATAGAGGATGGTGGTAACTACCTTAGACTACTTGATTACAGGCTTGAGGAGTTTGATGAGCCTTATATGAGCAGCATCGTAGATAGAGCAACTAAGAGGGTTATCTCTGCCATCAAAGGCATCGTATATGATCCAGAGGATATTGCAAGTGCCGATGAGGAGCTAGTATCATTCATACTTGCATGTATAATTGTAAAGGCTATTAGGAGCAAAGCGCTCTACAGGAGGTTTGCTCTTAGCGAGGCGAAGAGGGCAGAGGTATTCCTTGTGGATGATCTTAAAAGTGTAGATAGAGGCAATATTCTTAACAAGGTATTCAAGGGCGTATTTGGCATAGATGCAATCTACAGTAGTAATGATCACTCAACCTATATGATAACTGTTGAGGATTACCTCAGATACTCTACACGCTTCCACGATGATCATTGGAGACTTGTTAATAGGATAGTTCATAAGGGCTATGTCTATCTAAGCATCAAGGATACGGTAAGGCTCATAAGGGATGAGATATACACTCTAATAATCAATAGGTTGGAGAGGCTGAATATTGATCCTAGAGATCTACCTGAGGCTTTACAGAAGCGTGTAGGCGCATTGAAGAGCATGATGCTTGAGCTTGGCAATGATCTGATGGGGGATGAACCTGTAATAATAGACAGGAAAGGCCATCCTCCATGCATAATTAGCGTACTGAAGGCCCTTGAACAAGGCAATAATCCATCACATACAGCAAGGATACTCCTTGCAACGTATATGCTGGGGATAGGTAAGGATGTGGAAGAGGTATGTGAACTATTCAGGAACGCACCAGATTACAATGAGAGGATTACAAGGTATCAGGTGGAGCATCTGGCAGGGTTGAGAGGGAATAGGGTAAAGTACTCATGCCCATCATGCTCGAAGGTAGCAAGCCAAGGATTATGCTTTAGGAGCGATGAGTGTGATGGTATAAGCAATCCACTGCAGTTTGGAAGAGAGAAGAGAAGGGTAGGAGTAGTAAGAGGAGGAGAAGGGAAGAAGGGCGAAGGTGAAGATGTAGGATGATGTTGGTAGAGAGGTGATGGCTTACTACTAAGCGGTGGTAGAATGATGGATGGTAGAGAGGGCGATGATGTAAGGTTATATAGTACAAGACTCCTCAAGCAGGCATTCAAGGAGTATTACTTTAAGAATACAGCGATGGTAGAGGTGCCAGATGCCATACAGGAGAGGGAGTTTGGATACTCCAGATTCGATGGTACAATGGTAAGGCATCTTAGCATTAAGGATAGGAACGAGTTGATAGCGCTGCTCATAATGAATGTACCTGCAGATGTATACTGCTCAGCTGCATACTATACTAGCCCAAGCAGACCCATGGAGGAGAAGGGTCTAAAGGCTGCAGATCTCATCTTCGATATAGATGTGAAGGAGCTCAAGCCTAGATGCTCCAGCAAGCATGATATCAGCATATGTGAAGAATGCTCGGAGCCTATAGAGCAATCGTACGCAGTTACATGTAACAGATGTGGTTCAAGGAAGGTCAATCATGTAATCATACCATGTGATGAGTGTATATCCCTAGGCAAGATGGAGGTGAAGAAGCTCGTTGGGATACTAGTCGATGATTTTGGTGTTGATGAGGATGACATCAAGGTATACTTCTCTGGCAATTATGGATTCCATGTATATGTTAAAGGTAGGTATACCATGTTAGATTCAGCAGCAAGGCTAGAGGTTGTTAATTACATACTAGGTAGAGGACTTATTGATGCTCTAAGGAAGAGGTATGGTAAGAAGATGAGCAGAGAGGGTAGGGAGAGTAAGAGTAAGAGTAAGAGTGGTAAGGACTACACCCGTCTTAAGGGTAAAGATGGGAGGGATGATGTGAATAGTGATGGTAATGGCAGCGTTGATGGTAGCAGTGTATACATCCCAAGGTCTATCTTCAACGGAGTATATGGATGGGTGGGAAGGATAGGCAAGTATCTTGCTGGTGAGGATGCTTATGTAAGTATGAAGGGTGTTGAGGATGCTATACTAGCATTATCTGCAAAGGTAGATCCAAATGTTACCATAGATATGCATAGGATATTCAGGCTCCCTGGTACACTCAACAGCAAGAGTAGTCTAGCAAAGGTACCACTCAAGCTATCTGATATAGGTTCGTTCAATCCATTAGTAGATGCATGTCTTATAAGCGATAGAGAGGTTTATGTCTATGTGATAGATGCCCCAAGGTTCACACTGAGGGGAAATTCATTTGGGCCTTACATACATGAGGAGGTTAAACTACCGCTTTACGCTGCATCATACCTAATATGTAAGGGCATAGCATATGCTAAACACAAGGGTTAATAGTATGCAACTGCTACTATAATATAATACAGTACCGTACCGTTGATTGTACTGTTGATATGCTATCGTTTATAGTTAGCAGTAGTTGTATAGTTTATAGTAAATTAAAATATAAGTCCTCCCTATCATATTAGATAGGAGTTGTGGAGTAGAGCACAAGATAGACCTAGGCGGGAGCGTGATATCTCATCCTATATAAGGTTAGGACTTATAGTACTGATAAGTGTAATAATATTCATACTCATTGGTAGCCAGAGTGTTACCATCCTACTAAATATACAGGAGTTTGGTAACCTCTTCACCAAACCGCTCTACTACTCCATACTTAGTGGGCTCATACTCGCCTCTATAGCACTGATAAGGGTTGATATAAGGAATAGGAGATCGATGGTGTGGTGGATAGTATCCCTCTTCCTCTCCTATATAAGTAGTGGTGAACTCCTAAGATACCAAGACTTCAAGCTCAGCAGGGTGAACTTCATAATATGGCAGGCAACGAAGGTTGTGCTCCTTGCACCTCTCTTCAGCAATATAATGTTTGGTCTAACTCTAGCATATATGCTTGATGGCAATGATATAGGTTTAGCATCGGTACAGAACATATTCTCTCTACCATTCATAGTATCCCCAGATCCTAGCATAGCAGAGCAGCTTGTAATACCAATGATACCAGCACTAACACTCTTCATACCCCCCATCCTTGCTGTAATAGGGATAAGGTTGGTACTGTATGTTGGGTTACATAACATAATAAGTGTAATAACACAATATATCGCAGATGTAGTAGAGCGTAGACCTAGATACCTTCTCTATATAGCAACTATAGAGATGATAATAGGTATAGGGCTCTTCTGGTCTGCATTCAACATGTTCTTCACATACAATATAGATTACAACACCAAATATGCTATAATAGGTACCATACTGGTAGGGTTAGCATTCATAGCATTCTCCATAATGGATAGGAGGATGTCTAAGGTTATAATACTGCCATCAAGGAGCCAGATATACATAAGGATACTAACCATAGTATCTATAGCAGTCATTATAGCATCTATAATGGCAGTTAATAATAGCATAGCAGACTCAAGGAAGATAGAGTGGTTAGGGCCTTATACAGCACAGCAGATAGCAGTGAACAGGTACCTTGCTGAACTTGATAAGGTGACAGAGTACTCATATGATGTGAAACTCTTCGCTGTAACACCATCGAGGATACCCCAGTATACCCTTCAGCACACAGATATTCTCAGCAAGATACGCATATGGGATTGGGATGCAGCGTTTGCAAAGCTCAAGCCTGCAATAGGTCTTATACCATATGTTGATTTTGCTGATTCAGATATCATAAGGTTCAACGGTAACCTCTACTGGAGTGCAGCAATGACACCCAAGTTGCCTGAGAGCATACCTATAGAGAATAGGTGGTTCGCTGAGCACTTCGTATATACGCATGTACCAAATGGCTTCCTGATGCTGGATGCTCACAATGGTAATGAGGTAGATAGCAACAACTTCTTTGCACAGAGGAGGGTATACTATGGTGAAGGCAGGTTATTCACATCTACATGGGCAGCATTTCCTATAGACAGGCAGGTTAGCGATGAGGTAGATGGTCACTTCTACTCTGGGAGTGGAGGCGTTACTGTTAACCCTCCCCTAACATGGCTATTCGAGCCTAACTTTATGTTCTCATACCCAGATAAGGCTATACACCTCTTGAGGTACAGGGATATACACGATAGGGTAAGCCTAGTCTATCCATACTTCCAGTATAGGTTCGGTAATGAGAAGGTTGATGTTGTACCAGTTACAGATGGTAATAATACCTACTGGCTCATGCCATTGATAGTTAGATTGGATACATCTAACGTGCCATGGAGTGCTAATAACCCACTGTATAGGCTTGTAGGCTATGCGCTCATAAATACCTACGATGGTACCATAGATGTAATAGTTAGGGGCGATGACTTCTTCACAAAGATGTTCGTGCAACAGTATGCAGATACAGATAACATGGGTATGGAAGTGCCCCAATGGCTCCATAACCAGTTGAGATACCCAGTAGAGCTGTTCTGGTGGAAGACTCAGATGTATAACTTCTACCATGTTACAGATATACCAACATTCATAACTGCTAGAGAGTTCTATGAGGTACCTAGGGGGCTTGAACCATACTACATATATGCTAAGCCTCCAAACATAAACGATATAGAGTATATAGGGTTGCTCTCCCTAGAGTTGAGGGGCGCTGCGGGTAGGAACCTTGCAGGCTATCTGATTGTAAGGAATGACTATCCCAACGATGGCCAACTCATCTTCTACAAGGTACCCATAGGATCTAGCACACAACTCTTAGGCCCAAGCGCTGTTCAAGAGGCACTTGATAGAGATCCAGACTTTGCTACACTCAAGACGCTGCTCAGGAATCCAAGGATAGGGGATAATATACTCTACAGGATAGGGGAGCAGGATGTCTACTTCATCCCAATCTACACTGCAGGTACTGGAGGGGTAGTAGCACAGATAGGCAAGATAGCTGCAGTTGGGGCAGCGTTCACTGGCGCCTATTATGTTGGGCTAGGGAATACACCAGTTGAGGCGTTCAATGCGTATCTAGCAAAGCTTGCAGGGCTTGCTCAAGATCAGGTTGGTGTTGATAAGAATGCTAAGATAAACAACCTGCTCAAGGTATTCGAGGATAATGGTATAGCAGTAGTTAAACCCAGCAGTATAAGCATACCATTGACATTCAAAGAGGGAGAGTTATCGTACTTGACGCAGGATGAGTTTGAGAGTGTGAAGGGTGCTATGGAGGAGTTCATAGCAGCGCAGGTTAAGGCAAGAAACCTATCTAGAGTTATTATATGGGAGGAGCAGGATAACATAAACTTTGGTGCCGTTAGCGTGGTTGATGGTATAGCTGAACTCCACTACATAACCGTAAAGATAGGCAATTGATAAAGGGAAAGGAGATTATAGGTAGAGGATGGTAGAGCAATGTTACTAGTCGTGGATAACCTCTCATCCTTTATGCCATATCTCATACATTCCCTGAGTATGATTGATGCTAGTTATGATGTGAAGAAGTATAGTGATCTTGCTACTTCATATCCTGATCGTATGGATATTGAGGAGTATGATGGTATAATCCTCTCTGGTAGAAGGAAGAATGATAGAAGTATGAACGTTGTTAATATGCGCCTTGTGGATATAGCGTATAGAGAGGATAGACCCTTGCTAGGCATATGCTATGGTGCTGAGATTCTAGCATTGGCTATGGGTGGAACTATAAGGAAGGGGGAGAAGGTAGTAGGGGAGGAGGAGGTCTATGTGAGTGAGGATAACCCTATCGCAAGTAATGATATTATGATGGTCTATGAGAGCCATGATTACAGTATAGCAACGTTACCATCAGTACTTAAATCTGTAGCATACTCTAGGAGTTGTAGTAACGAGATCATAATGCATCTATACAAGCCTATATTTGGTACACAGTTCCATCCTGAGGCTAGTAATGCTTATGGCCTAGATCTGTTAAGGAGGTTTGTAATGCTTACTAGGAGATGATAGATAAATTATATACACAGATGATCTACAGCCCAAACAGAATATAGATAGAGAATCAAGCATATGTATATCTCTTTAGGAGCCACCTGCGCCACATGCACAGAGGCCGAACTCGTCTATCCTGCTGCTGCAGAAGATGCAAGGCTCACCATACTCAACATCTAGAGCGCTCTTGCCGTATATCCTATAATGATCGTCATAATAATACTCATAATCCATCTGATAGTAGTTATCATCACCCATAAATCGCTAAAATAAAAGATAGTATTTAAATTATTCTATAGAGAGAAGGTTCTTAACGTACCTTACACATCTCTCTATATCGTACTCTGTGTAAGTGCTTATTATCTGCGCCTCTAGAGAACCTTCTCCATGTACTGAGAGTACGTAGTTGTACCCTCCAGTATAGGTGCTTGCTGTGAGATCCCTTATGTAGTTGAGTACTTTGAGCCTATTCCTTGTTGGTACATCATGCCTAGCCTTCAGATACTTCTCTATGTATCTAGCAGTCTCTGGATTCTCCAGATCCTTGGCTGTAGGCTGTGTTATCATCAACCCTCCTGCTAGATCCTGGACCGTCTTTGCTGCTTCATGGAAGTTATCCGCAAGGTGATACTTGCCTATATAAACGTAGACTGGGTTAGGTACAGCTATGCCAGTTGGATACACCTTATACTCTACCGCTGCTGCCCTTATACATGCTCTTATCGTCTCAACATACCTTATCAACTTGACTATCTTGCTCCTAACATGGGGGTACTTTGCTATACCATTGTACTCTGCTATTAGAGCAGCAGCACCCAGCAGTTGATCCCCGATAGGCGGTTTGTACGATATCGCTGTGAATCTATGCCAGAGTGCGAATAACCTTGCCAATGCACCAGCATACTCATACTCCCCAGCAAGGAATACCCTCTCCTTAGGTACGAATACATCATCGAAGACTGTTAGCGTCTCCTGAGCAGTTGCTCTAACGCTCATGGGGTAATCGAACTCTCCCAACTCTTTGGATGCCTGTGTTCTACTTATTATCTTCACATTCTTATCATTGGCTGGTATAGCAAAGGCTACAGCATAGTCCTTATCCTCAGCAAGCATATTCCTTGTTGGCAGCACTATTATCTCATTAACTGCCTGTGTGCCTGTGGTATGCACCTTTGCACCCCTAACAACTATCCCATCACTCTTCCTCTCAACTATATGCACGTATGCATCTGGGTCATCTTGCTCATGCGGTCTCTTACTCCTATCACCCTTAACATCTGTCTGTGCTACTGCCATCGCAAGATCTTCTCTAACACATCTATCGTAGAACCTTAGAAGGTTGCTATAGTAATTGGTACCATGCCTCTTATCAACCTCTGAGCATATACTCATGAGTGCAAATATAGCATCTGTGCCTATTGCCTGTGCTATGTTGAACTGACCGTTACAGTATGCTGTAGTACTCTCTATGAGTTTGGCCCTTGCAAGAAGATCATTGGCATCCCTTGGTATATTGAAGTATGCACTAGCCTCTCCATACTCATCCAGTCTCTTAACGAAGATATCCTTAACCTTAGGGTCGTGCTTAGCCTTGTATAGCAGTGACCAGTGGTTAACGAATACTCTAAGCACTGGATGGGTTGTAACATCACTCACTCTCTCCCCATTGTAGTATACATTCCTACCATCTCTAAGGCTAGAGATGAACTCTTCCTGGGTCTTTAATGGCATAAGATACCATTCTATACCTAGAATTTAATCCTTACTTTAGGATAATAGGGTATAGATTTTGAGCTTACTGTAAGCCTAAGCAGCAGATGATGGTATAGAGGCCTTTGTCTGTTGCTTATTATTGGAAGCATCATCTATCTTTGCTATCCTCTTTGCTAACCTCATCTTCTCCTCTATGTTCATGTACCTCGCTATGAGTATCCTCTGTGCTTGAGGGGAACCTGCACCGTGGAGTGACTCACTTAGGTAGCCAACAGCATTTCTACCCATGGTCATATTCTCTATAAGCCTAGCCATCCTTACCCTATGCTCTGGGTCTACACCCTCTCTAGTTGCAAGATACTTCATAAGTTTTGCACCAATCTCTGGATGCTTCAGATCCTTCTCCGATGGTAGGGTAGCAACTATACCTCCTGTAAGATCTTGAGCAAGTCTAGCGATCTCGAACGTGAACTTTGTTAGGTGGTGCTTGCATACGTTTGCAAGCATCTCATCGTTCAGATAGTTCCCAGCCTTGGTTGGTCTAGCCTTGTAGGATGAGGCTATCCCTGTACCGTAGACTATCTCATTGAGGAATGCCATCTCGACCAACTTCTCCCTTATATGGGATGCATCTAGCACACCGTTGTAATCTGCCATTGCTGCAGCAGCGCCTATGAGTACATCCCCAACCCCTGCCTTACAGACGTAACTTCTCCTATGATAGGTTGTGAACCTCTCAACTAGTGCTGGTACGAACTCCGTCTCACCGCACATGAATACATACTTCCATGGCACAAATACATCATCTATTATTATCATCGCCTCCTGCCCAGCATACATTGAGTTACCAACATCTATCTCACCATCCATACTTCTTGTATCACATGACTGTCTACCATATACGAATGTTAAGCCAGGATCATCTACAGGTATTGCACACGATACAGCATACTCCTTCTCCTCAGGTTTTAGCCTCATAGTTGGCATGACAACTATCCAATGAGAGTTTATGCATCCTGTCTGGTGCATCTTTGCTCCCCTGATCGTTATACCCTCGCTATCCTGCCTCACTATATGCACGAATACATCTGGATCATCCTGCTCTGATGGACTCCTACTCCTATCCCCTTTAGGATCTGTCATAGCTCCACCTATAACATAGTTCTCCTCCTGCACATATCTTATAAAGTCGGTGAGGCGTTTATGGTACTCTGTACCATACTTCTCATCTATCTCATACGTAACAGAGTATAGAGCGTTCACGGCATCCATACCAACACAGCGCTGGAAGCATGTGCCAGTCAACTGCCCAAGCCTCCTCTGCATCTCATTCTGCTTTACAAGATCATCTGCACTCATTGCTATATGGAGGAACCTATTAACCCTCTTACCTATGAGAGGCGAGTATGCTGTCGCAAGCTCTGGCTCTCTAACTGCAAGGTCGTATGTCTCTGCAACAGCGTTGATCGATGGTCTTATGATTGGATGATCTACAGGATTCTCTACAGGCTCACCGAATAGGTATACCTTTATCTTACGCCTCCTTAGGCTCTCTATGTACTCCTGTCCATTCCTTATAGGCATGCTCTTCATTACCCCTTACACTATTTAAAAATTATGCATCCTCTTTCCTCTATATAGAAAGTTATATAATATAATATGGGCTGGATGTTACTCATCACTCCTCTCTACCAAACTATTCATATCTAATACCCTCTTCCCTCTAGCATTTGGGACTATCCTCATCCTCCCCTTGAAATCGATCCTCAACTCCTTCCCTTCAAATACCCTATCAAGGAATACTGCTAGGGCAGCAACCTCAGAGTGTGGTTGGTTACCTATCGCTATATTGTAATCGCTAACCTCATACACTATACGAGGTACCTTCTCTGCACCAACTACAACCATCAGATCCTTGCCCTCATCCTTGCACCTATCCCTTACCTCTTGAATTATATCATCTATATGGAGTCCGTACATGGTTAGATGAACAACTATATTGCCACTCTTCCTCCATTCATTGATAGTATTAAGCCATATAGCCTGCTGGCTCCCTATACACTCGACCTCAAAGGAACCTCCCCAACGCTCATTGACAGCCCTTATACCTTCAACTATGCTAGAGTCATCACTTGCTAGGAGCATCTTGCTTGCACCGAATGCCCTTGCTACCAATGCTACATGCATAGTAACCCTATAATCCCTGACGTATCTATGTCCTATCCTAAGTACTACTACTCTCATCTGGATCCAACCCTAACATCCTCATAAGCTCATCCTTATTACTTGTATCTATACCCTCATCGATATCCTCATCCCCTTCATCCTCTGCGCCATCACCTACCTTGTAGCCCTTCTCTGCAAACCTCCTTATCATATCAAGGAGCATCTCTATGTTCTTGCCAGTCTTAGCTGATATAGCGACACACCTACTCCACTTATCTGTAGCATCTCTATCAATAACATCTATCCCAATGGACCTGGCCTTCATATACACCTCGCCCTCATCATTGCCTACTAGATCTATCTTGTTTAAAGCATAGATTATCTTATCCTCTTGTACCTGGAGTTCGTTGAGTATCTTCATACTGCTCTCGTACTTCTTCCTCATATTCTCTATGGGTTCACTGGCATCTATAACAAGTACTACAAGGTCAGAGAATGTAAGTTCCTCAAGGGTTGATCTGAACGCTTCAATCATATATGCTGGTAACTTGCTTATGAACCCTACAGTATCTGAGAGCAGGTACTTGCTACCATCTATACTTATTGCCCTAGTATAGGTTAATAGAGTTGTGAACATACCTTGCCCAGTCTCATGCTCTTCCCTAGTCAGTGTATTGAAGAGCGTCGTCTTCCCTGCAGATGTATACCCAGCAAGGGAGATGGTTGGTAGCCCTTCCTTACTCCTCTGCCTCCTATATAATGCTCGCCTCTTCACAACCGCATCAAGCCTCCTCTTGAGTGTTGATATCCTCCTCTTCACATCCCTATAGTAATCATCTACCTCATACCTTCCAAGTCCGTAGAACCCTGGCTGCTCACCCCTCTTTGCCAACCTAACCTTCTCCCTTGCTCTAGCCATCTCATACCTTAACTGTGCAAGTTTAACCTGTATCCTTGACTCTGCAGTGCTTGCTCTCCTCTCGAATATGTTTAGGATGAGCTTCTCCCTATCTATTATCTCAACCTTCAGTACACTTGCGAGGTTGTACTCCTGTGTAGGCTTAAGGACCTCATCGAATATAACTACATCTGGCATTAGAGAGTCTACAAGGGCTCTAACCTCCATGAGTTTGCCAGAACCTATACCGTACTTTGACTTTGTTAGGTACCTTTGTGTTACAACATTTATAACCTTGTAGCCTGCTGCCTCTGCTAGGGCTAGAGCCTCATTAATAGAGTCTTCATATGGATAAGTTATTAGCAATGCCTTGTTCATATCACCATTCACTCACTCACTTATCCATCCATCTATCCATCCATTCATGTATACATACATAAATCAATCAACCAACGAATCTATCCCTACATCTACCTATCATGCTCTCTTTATAATATAAATTGATACTGCTAGGGTCTGCCTCTAAGTATCTGCTCTATCGTCATGTTAAGTACCAACTCTCCTATATCGCTCACATACTCTGCTATCCTCTTCACATTCTCAAGTATGAACCTAACCTTGTATGACGTTCTATCACTGCTATACCTAAACCCATCCATCAGGACCTTCTCACTCTCTATTATGCTCTTGGCCTTTGTTATAGCACCCTTTGCCTCATAGGCATCCATCTTGAAGAGTGCTAGAGATGTCTCATCCAGCACATTGATTATCTCATTGCTTACATCGATTATTCTGTTCATGATATCATCATCAACCCTCTCACTATTCTCAAGCGCTTGCTGTGCTATACCTGTAGCATGGTCAGCGATCCTCTCAACGCTCTTAACTATTAGCCTGTAATCTAGGCAATGAGCAAGCTTGGATAAGCCCATATCTGCTAGAAGGTACTCATTCTCAACTGCTATATTCAACTGCCTAACTATATAGAAGCTGAATCTATCAACCTCATCATCCCCTGCTATAACCTCTCTAGCGAGTTCAGCATTCGATTCTTTAACTGCAAGCAACGATTCTTTGAGCATAGACTTTGTCAGTAGGAGCATCCTCTTGAATGCATTATCTATGCTGAGTTCCATGACATTGAGGAGTACCTGTATGGTTATGTTATCCATAGAGTCTGCTGTAACCTCAGCCCCCATTAGCAATCTCCTTGCAGACTCCTTCACAACCTTCTTGAGCTCAGGTGTAAGCCTACCCTGTTCAGCCCTTATGTTTATTATACTATAGCCTAGAAGGTAGAGCGAGATGAGATCCCTTAGAACACTATCTGCACTACTCTTGCTACCAACATGTATAGTAGCATCTCTTTGCTGCTGTTTGAGCATGTGTTTAGGCATTATCTGGATGGATGATATACCATGCCTCACTATCATGACCTCATCCTTGGGCTTCAAGCCAAGTTCTTCGACCCACCGCTTTGGTATAGATACTATATAAGATGATTTGCCGGTTATCTGTACCCTCCTAGTCTCCCCCTCTCTCATCCTAGCATAACTTACATGCACTTAACTATATAGTTTTGGTTAATAGCTGGGCTATGATATATAGAGTATAGAGTAAGTATTTTATTATCCGTAATCATTGTCATAGTATGCTAGATCCTAGGAGGAGGCTTGCATACACTATAGATCTGCTATTTGATAAGGGCTCATCTATAGCCTTGCCACTGGATAGGTTAGAGTTCACATTCTCAAAGCGTACGGGTAAGGTTAAGCATGTTATGCTTAATGCTGTGTTGCTATACACATTCAGGAGCGATGGAGGATTAGCATTGACCGTTGATGGCGCGAGGATCCTTGCCAAGAGCGACTCATTCAAGGAGCACTGTATTGCAGTGAGTAATGATGTGGCAAGGTATGTTGCTGAAGGAAGGTCTGTATTCTGTAAACATGTAGTATGGCATGGAAGTAGGATAGATGTGGGTAGCGAGGTTGCTGTACTCAACGAAGATGGAGATATAATAGCTGTAGGTAGAGCAGTGGTTCCATCAAGTCTGCTCAAGCATCTTAAGCATGGTGTTGCAGTAAAGGTTAGAGAGGGTACTGTTAGTAGGAAGAGGTAATAACAATCATCATATCATTGCATCTATACGTACCTTTCCCTCATATAATCCTCGACCTTCTATTAAATTTAATAACAAGGTTACTGCATTCTATATCATGTTCAAGGGCAATAGACAGATGAGGCGTATGCTTGATAGGATGGGTCTGAATATGAATGAGTTGAGTAATGTACAGGAGGTTATAATAAGGACAGCGGATAAGGAGATAATAATAAGGGAGCCAGTGGTTGCAGAGTTGAAGGCACAGGACTCGACCATATATCAGGTTATAGCAGGAGATGTGGAAGAGAGGGCAGTCGAGAGGAAGAGCTTCAGCGATGAGGATATAATGCTTGTTATGCAACAGGCAGGAGTATCTAGAGAGGTAGCGGTCAAGGCGCTCGAGGATGCTGATGGTGATCTAGCAAAGGCTATACTGAGCCTAACATCGAAGTAGTATTGAATTATAAAAGCAGGCAGTACAGTATCTTGTAGACATTAGCATAGGCAGAGCAAAGCAATGATTTAATAGAGCAGTACAGCAACCAATCTGGGTTGCAGGAGCAAGGTCAAGAGGCTAGACATGAGCCAAGGCATGAATCAAATATAGTAGAAGATATACTGAGCAGACTCTCTTCTCTAGAGGGTGAGATGGATAGGTTAGCAGCATCGATAGAGGATGATAAGAAGAGGCTTGTTGCGCTAGTGGATAAGGAGATAGAGTCGCTAAGGGAGAAGGTGATCTCGCTAGCAAATAGAGAGGCTGAGAGAGTGATAAGCAATGCTAGAGCAGAAGCAGAGGCAGAGTCTTCAAGGATAGTGCAGGAGGGCGAGCATGTATCCAATGCAATAAGGGAGAGGATATCAAAGAGCTCTAGCAAGGCTGTGGAGATGGTCATAGATAGGATACTCTCACTCTAGGCGATGAGCAAGGTTTAATAAACTAGCAAGGGTAGATACGGTGATGGAGGGTGATGGAGCCCCCCTAGAGCTCCAAGGGTGGTTGTAGCAACACTGAATGGTAGAGCATACTATAAGATAGTAAGCATCCTCAAGTCTATAGGCCTTAGATTCACATCTATACTGCCAGAGGAGCATATGCTCTTTGAGCATGCACTGATAATAACCAGTAAGGATGAGTACCAATATATCAGATTGGGTAGGGAGAGCGCTAATGGTAAGATCATCTTGGATGAGGAGTTGGATGGTGATAAGGCAATAGTTAAGGCTAGGCTACTTAGGATGTTAAAGGATGCATACCATGATGATGTACTTATAATAGGCATAGATCCTGGGAGGAGGATAGGCCTGACAGCATTGTATATGCGTACAGAACTTGAGAGCAGAGTACTCTTATCCGTTGTTGATGTGGTAGATGCAGTATGTGCACTTGTGCATGGTGTATCTGCAAGTAGGAGCATAGTCAGGATAGGCTATGGTGAGCCTAGGATAGCAATGGGCATCGCATCTATGCTGTACGATAGGCTGGTTAATAGCATAGAGATAGAACTTGTGGATGAGCATGGTACTACATCATCCAATGGGAGCCCCAATAAGAGGGGTTCAAGGGATAAGGCATCTGCAAAGGTAATAGCGATGAGGAGAGGTAAGCAGTTCAAGCCATACAACGTAGTGGTATAGTTGGTAGAGATACCATCATATCCTAGCAGCATATCTATATGAAGAGGATGATGAGGATTATAGTAGATCAGATGAGATCCAGCCTATGTTCCATACTAATATCCCTTGTAAGCCTTATACTACTCAACATCACCGTATCGAACTCACCCTCATAGTTGGTCATCATACTTACAATACCACCATCGACCTTATCCAGTATAGCAAAACCCATGACTCTATCCATCATTGCCAATGCTACAAACATCCCATGAAGCATATCAGCAGGTATCATCAGTATATCATCTACAACTATGCTATCATGTATGAGCGTAGCCCTCCTGCATAACATCACGAACCTCTTGCTCTTTGCCCTGAACCTGACCTCTCTACCCCCTGCGAGGAACCTCTTATACTGCTCTATCCTTCTTGCGATCCTCTCATCTCTGCTCTTCTGTATACTTGATGAGGTATCTACCCTTACCATAGCCCTACCCTTGAATATATCCATCTTGCAATCTAAATCACCTAGCATTACTATCATATCTGCATCTACACTCTCTGCCATCCTTGCCTTGTACCTTAAACCCTGTTCGTTAACATAACCATCAGTGTTCACTATAACAATATCTGCATTCAAGTTGATGAGGTGCGTAACCCCCCTTAGGATATGATCTTCTACACCGGCAGGAGTGACCTTGCCTATGAAGTAGTAATCATCTGCCTTCAGGTCTCTAAGGTCCAGCACCTGCTCCCTTGTGGTGCATGAGCCTATACATGCTGGTGGTGCTATATCCCCTTGCCCTATATCGCTATCCACTATCCCAACTGTAAGCCCCTCTGCTACTGTTATGTTAGATATGTATGCTGCAAGCGTTGACTTGCCTGTATCCGTTGCCCCTACAAGCATAACCCTCTTCGGTCTTGAACCCTTTATAGCATCTATAACCTCTTGCCATATACCTGTACCAACTCTACTACTACCTCTCTCTACCATATAGTCTCCAACCCCTTCTTCTATAACCAATGATACGGTAGCAGGTCCATGAGCCTCTAGGGGTAGTATCTTTCCATGCCTAACATTCACTTCCCTTCCATCAACATCCATTCCAAGTATAGTTACACTACCCCTACATCTTGCAGTTGCCCTTCCCTTCAATAGCAGTACACTTCCTGCATCAAGGCTTAGTATCTTGCTAAGCCTCCCCATAAAGCTTATAGAGGTAAACTACCCTATATACTCTATCAAGAAAAGGATTAAATAATAATATTTCATACTTGTCCTAATAGGAAACTTTGATATCCAGCATAGGAAGGGTTTATAAGAAAGAGTTGAAATTTTTTATATTTGATAAGAAATCGCTTCAATAATCCTTAAATACTTTTGTGAAGAATAGTATAGGGGGATAACATGACCTGCAAAGGTATATGTTCAAGATACAAGGCACAGAAACCTGTGGGTGCTGGAAGGTACGCATCTGGGCAGAAGCGATGCCAGATATGCGAGATATTCATAAAGTGGGATGGGCTCTGGTGCCCCTGCTGTGGGTACAGGCTTAGGACGAAGCCAAGGAACCTAAAGTACAAGGCAAAGCTGAGGGATAAGAAGGTAGCGGTAGCACAGCAGATACCAACCAGATCAAGTAGGCAGTAATAGAAGTTAAGTACAGTAGAAGTAAATAAATAAACCCAACCTGCTAGTAATATTTGTGCAAAATAATAAGGTAGAATATAATATAAGGTTTGATAATAGAGAGTTCACTATATTTATTCTAAAGGCTTCAAACGGTTGCTTTGTATCGATCTCAGAAGGCATTACTCATAGGCTAGGGGCATTGAGTGTATCAGTCGTAGGTAGTGTAGGTGCTAGTACAGCAAGGGTTATACCAAGCAAGTATGATAGCATCTTCTTAGACATGCTATCGCAGAGGATAGCATCTATGCTTAATGGTATATGCATAATATCCATGAGCATAAATGCACCACTGGATGCTGCGGTTATGAAGTCCATAATGAATAATATAGTAGCGTATCTGAGTGATAGAAGTAATGCTACGTGATTACATAGAGTTGCTAAAGGAGAGAGGAGAGCTTGTATGTATATCTAAAGCAGTATCTACAGTATTTGAGATAGCGGCACTAACAGCAAAGTTCGATGGGAGAGAAGCTCTACTCTTTGAGAATGTGAAGAATGAGAAGGATTATGGTTATGGGAGTGAGAGATGTAGTAATAGTAAAGATAGAGATAAAGGAATAAAGGTTGTATCAAATCTATGTGGCACAAGGAAGAGATTTGCATATGCATTAGGATGCGATGAGAAGAGCATACATAGCACTATAGCAAAGGCTACAACATCACCTATTAGGCCCAGCATGGATGATGGGATGCTAGCAAGTAACACCTCAGATACACTAGATATACTCCCTATAGTCACGCACTTTGAGAAGGATGCTGGACCATTCATAACCTCGTCCATAGTATTTGCTAGGGATGAGGAGAATGATAGGCAGAATGCATCTGTGCATAGACTACTCTACCTAGATGAGAGGCATATGGCAGTGAGGATGGTTGAGGGGAGGCATCTGCATAGATGCTACCAATACGCTAAGGAGCGTGGAGAAGATCTTAAGGTTAGTATTGTAGTAGGTGTACATCCAGCAGTACTCATAGCAGCAGCATACCAAGCAGATTACAACGTCGATGAACTCCATATAGCAAATGCTATACTCAGTAACAGACTCAAGGTTAGCAGAACTGGCAATGGTCTGTTAGTACCCTCTGATGCAGAGATCGTACTTGAGGGGAAGATATTGAAGGATGTGTACGCTGAGGAGTGGATGGTTGAGATGCTAAGAACCTATGATCATAAGAGGAAGCAGCCTGTCTTCGAGTTAGAGGCATTGAGGTATAGGGATGGTGCAATATACCATGATATACTTGCTGGTTACTCTGAGCATAGGCTGCTGATGGGCATGCCTGTTGAATCAAAGATATTCAATACTGTGAAGAGTGTAGTACCAACAACAAGGCAGGTAGTGCTAACAGATGGGGGATGTAACTGGCTCCATGCTGTAATCCAGATAAGGAAGAGGCTTGAAGGAGAATCAAAGAATGCATTGATAGCAGCATTCGCAGCCCATCCCTCACTGAAGCTTGCAATAGTTGTTGATGATGATATAGATCCAAACGATCCAAATGCTGTGGAGTATGCTCTAGCAACTAGGTTCCAAGCAGATAGAGGCTTGATAGTCATCAGAGATGCAAAGGGTTCAAGTCTAGATCCATCGAGCGATCAAGAGCATCTGTTGACATCAAAACTTGGTATAGATGCAACTGCATCACTCCTTAAGGATAGATCTAGATTCGAGATAGCAAGGATACCAATGCTTGATGATGTAAAGATAGAGGATTACATTGCATAGAGATTACCTTGCTCTATCAATCAATCTATCAATCCATCTATCCATCTATTATTCAATCTATCTCTGTCTGTTCTGTGATACTCTTTACTAATACCTTAGTTCCCGTCAATATGTATCATCTATGTTAAATATAAATTAAAGAACAAAAACACCTCTTTCTACTACCTATATTTAAGGATTAGCGTAGAAATACTAGATACGTACAAACTGCTATTACATATTAGGCTATATATCAGACTATGGCGGACAATCATATAGAGAGAGATGGAGATGGGCGACTTGCAATCCCTGGTAGAGGATTGAAGGTAAGTATACTGATATGGGCTCTGCTATCACCAGTACTATCGGTCTCGGAGTGGGCATATGCAACAGATCCATTCTGTCCTCCTAATCTTACACCTACTAAGCAGGGTACCGATGGCAATGACATAATTTATGGCACAAATGGCAATGACATAATATTTGCTGGCGATGGCGATGATATAATATATGGTAATGGAGGAGACGATATAATATGTGGTGGTGGAGGTAATGATAAGATCTATGGAGGAGACGGGAATGATCAGATCTATGGTGGTTATGGCAACGATGAGATATATGGAGGTGCAGGGAATGACTTTGTAGATGGTGGGCCTAACAACGACCTAATCAATGGCGGTGATGGCAATGATACATTGCTTGGAGGCGACGGCAATGATACAATATATGGAGGTAATGACGATGATACCATAAATGGTGGTTTAGGGGCTGATATGCTTTATGGCGGTAATGGCAACGATACCATACAGGGCGGTGAGGGTAATGATAGGTTGAGTGGAGGCGATGGGGATGACTTCCTGAACGGTAATGAGGGCAATGATAGGATAGATGGCGGTAATGGTAACGATACCATATATGGAGGGCCAGGCAATGATTTCTTGAATGGCGGTGATGGCGATGATAAGATCTACGGAGAGGATGGTGATGATAGAGTTCACGCTGGTAATGGTAATGATTATCTAGATGGTGGCAACGGTAATGACTACCTCTATGGCGGTGATGGTGATGATGAGATCTACGGAAGAGATGGTGATGATCAGCTTTATGGTGTAAAAGGTAACGACAAACTCTATGGTGGTGCAGGGAATGACTGGCTCAGTGGCGGATTTAGTGATGGCGATGATGGTGTTGATATACTATATGGAGAGGATGGAAGAGATTGGCTTGAGGGTGGCAGTAACGATGATGAGCTCTATGGAGGTAATGGTAATGATCATCTATTCGGTCAGGCTGGCAATGATAAGCTCATAGACGATCATGGCGCAGATTTTCTAGTTGGTGGGGATGGTGACGACTACATAGATGGAGGTATGGATGATGATATGATATTCGGCGGTAATGGCAATGATATACTCATAGGAGGTATGGGTATGGATATGATATTTGGTGGGCCTGGTGATGATATAATTTATGGTGGCGATGATGCTGACTGGCTTAGCGGTGAGGGTGGTAATGATACTATCTATGGTGGCAATGGAGTAGATCATATTATGGGAGGGCCAGGAGATGATAAGCTGTATGGTAATGCTGGTAACGACCATATTGAAGGAGGCGATGGGAATGACTATGCTGATGGAGGAGAAGGGGCAGATTATATATTTGGTAATAATGGAGATGATGAACTCTACGGAAATGATGGTGATGATGTGAAGATAGATGGCGGTGATGGTAATGATAAGCTTTATGGTGGCGATGGCAATGACTGGCTAACAGGCGGTAGGGGCGATGATGAATTGCATGGCGATGCTGGAGATGATAGGGTCGAAGATTACTTTGGCAATGATATACTCTATGGTGGCGATGGTAATGATATAATTGTAGGAGGCGTAGGCAATGATAGACTCTATGGTGGCGATGGCAATGATATTCTTGATGGTGGTGATGGTAACGATTACCTAGAAGGAGGCAATGGGGATGATTACATGACTGGTGGACAAGGAGATGATAAGCTTGATAGCAGAGACGGTATAGCGGATAATGATTACATGGATGGCGGTGATGGTAACGATAGCTGCATTGGCGATCCCGACACAACAGTTCTATGCGAAGTGAACCAACTACAAGCAACTACAGGCCTTCAATCTACCAATTTATTTATTTATTTATTTTATCTTTAGCTAATTTATATTTATAAAAGTAGGTCAACTATCATAGCTATGAACAATACAGCAAGATATGGGCTTGAGAACTTGAATAGCCTCCATGCTTTATCTTCATCCGGCTTCCACAGTAGCTGTATGCTCATAACAGCTACAATTGCGCCTATCACAACTGCTACTGTAAGGTAGATGTACCCGAAGTATCCTGTATATGTTAATGTGATGCTGAATACCACCATGAGCAGTGTTGTAGCAGCTATAACCCTTGTAGACGTGCTCACGCTATTGACAACTGGGAGCATAGGTATATTGGCGTTGTAGTAATCTCCCTTGAACCTTAGTGCTAGGCTCCATATATGCATTGGTATCCACAGGAAGACAAGTAGAGCAAGCATCACACCGACCTCTATATTTGCTAACGTAATTGATACATAACCTATCAATGCTGGCATGCCACCAGAGAAGCCCCCAAGCACTATATTCGCCCTACTCCTCCTCTTCAGTAACTTGCTGTAAACTACAACATAATCGAATATACCAAACGCCATTAGCATGAGAGCATACAGATTTATCATCGCTGATGTTACCAATGCTATCGCTATGAGTATAGAGCCATAATATAGTGCATGCCTAGCATCTATCCTCTTGCTTGGAATTGGTCTATGCCTAGTCCTCTCCATTATCGCATCTATATCCCTATCAATATAACTTGATACCGTATTTGCACCAGCAGAACCTGCGGTTACAGATATGAGGAGTAGTATCCAGATTATGATATCAGCATCAACACCACTTATATTGGATGCTATTATAGCAGATGCGAATGCAGTGAAGACTAGCAAGTACCATATCTTTGGCTTTGTCACCTCCCAGTAATTTCTTATGCTATATCCTACTCTGCTCTTAAGCAACAACTACTATCCTCACTCTTACTCTTATGGCTGCTAGATCTTATTTATAGTATTTCTCTACTATTAGCATTAGTATTAGCATTAGCATCATTGTAATCTTTAGCCTCTACTTCGTCACTAGCGGTAGAACAACCTCTGAGAACGTTGGTTCCTTTGTAGTCCTCTTCATCTCTATGAACGTCTCTGTCCTCTGCACCCCTTCTAATCTACCGATCTTATCTGATACTATATGATGGATCTCATCTAGAGTCTTTGCAGTTAATGTAACGAGCATATCGAACCTGCCTGTAACCTCTGCTATCTCTCTAACCTCTGGTATCTTCATAAGCCCTGAGATTATGCTATCCCTCATCTTTGAGTCCATGTTTATCCCCGTGATAGCTTTAACATTATAACCAAGCATCTCCTCATTTAGGATGATGGTATACTTCTTTATCAGCCCTATCTTGATCAGCCTCTTTATCCTGCTATAGACTACGGATGCATTGACATTTATCTTCTTGCTCAGTTTAGGTACTGATATACTAGCATCCATAATAAGTTCACTCACTATCTGCATATCTAATTCATCTATTTTGGGCATAGCTATCTAAATTATTTAGTGAGTACTCGTTAATAAACTTATTTCTTATACATAGGGCAGATGGTTAGAGGAGTTCTCTAACCTTGAGCATCTCTGCTAAGAGTACTGCGCCTTTTGCAGAGCCCATCTTCTCATTATGTGATAATAGAACATACTTGATACCCCTCTCGAATGCTGTATCCTTCCTTATCCTCCCAACTATAGTGCTCATACCATCATTGACATCCCTATCGAGTCTAGGCTGTGGCCTACTTGGGTCATCATGCACTATTATGTAATCTGCTGGAGCGGATGGGAGATCCTTTATGCTAACACCTCTGGAGTATTTGAGCATTACATGCTTCACATCATCTGGCTCACAGTCCCTACTAGTCTCTACGAATGCACACTCTGTATGCCCATCTATCACTGGCACCCTAGTACATGTGCAGCTAACCCTGAATCTAGCATCATCTATTCTCCCATCACTGAACTTGCCAAGTATCTTCCTTGCCTCTACCTGTACCTTCTCCTCCTCCTTTGGTATGAAAGGTATTATGTTATCGAATATGTCTAGGGCAGAAACCCCAGGACTCCTCCCTGCACCTGATACCGCTTGTAGAGAGGTCATTATAACCCTCTCTATGCCGAACGCATCCTGTATGGGCTTGAGTGTTATAGCCAAACCTGTGGTTGTGCAGTTAGGTAAGGGGGCTATGAACCCATTCCAACCCCTCTTCTCCCTCTGCACCTCTAGGAGCTCTGCATGTGCATCATTTACCCCTGGTATGAGTATAGGCACATCCTGCTCATACCTGAATGCTGCTGCTGTGCTTATCACTGGTGTATGCTCAGCCAACCTTGGTTCTATAACCCTAGCATCATCGCTCTCAACTGCTGTGAATATGAGATCGTAATCTCTAGCATCTATCTCACCAACACTCTTGATTACCATCTCTTTAGCATACTCTGGTATAGGCGTGCGTTGATGCCACTTCAGTATTCCTGTACTACTATCCCTTAATGCGTCTATATACCTCTTACCTGCAGAGCGCTCAGATGCTGCAACTGCCTTAACCTCGAACCATGGATGCTTATCTAGCGCTACTATGAACTCCTGTCCTACTACCCCAGTTGCCCCTATAATCGCCACACTTAGCATGGTATCTCTCTGCAGGGGCATTATTTATTATTAATGCTTTATACACTGCTTCATGCTCGAACAAACCTAAATACTAGTGATAAAGAGGAGTATATGTTGGATAGTTTGGCCAATATCAAACCCAGTATACTAGCCATGAAGAGCATAGTTCATGGCGGCAAACACTACCTGCAATCATCCAATACCTTAATAGACTTCAGTACAAGCGTTAATCCACTGGGCCCCTCACCTAGGGTTAAGGAGGTTATAGTGAAGAGCATAGATGCTATAGCAGAGTACCCAGATAACAGTTGTAGGAGGTTCAGGAGGGCAGCTGCAGAGTATATTGGTGTGGATGATTCATGTATAGTGGTAGGGAATGGTAGTAGCGAGTTGATATACCTTATAGCAGATGCTTTCCTTGCTAAGGATGATACAGCCTTGATAATCCAACCAACATTCTCAGAGTATGAGCGTGCATCAATTAAGAACTCTGCAAAGGTTGAGCATCTATCATTGCCTTTAGGATTTGAATTCAAAGGTGAGCATATTGATATGCTGGATGAGCATATGAATGGTGCAAGACTACTCTTCATATGCAATCCTAACAACCCTACAGGCTCAGTTATAGAGAGGGAGATGTTATTGAGGATCGTTGAGAGAGCATATGATAAGGGTGTCATGGTGGTGCTGGATGAGTGCTTCATGGAGTTCTCTAGCGTAGATTGCTCACTTGCAAGATATGTTGAGGAGTTCAATAACCTTATAGTGTTAAGGTCGTTAACTAAAGCATTTGGGTTTGCAGGGCTGAGGCTAGGCTACTGCTTAGCAGATTCCAAGCTTGCAAGTGTGCTAGCAGATGCAAAGGTGCCATGGAGTGTGAATGCCCTAGCAGAGGCAGCGGGTGTGGAGGCCCTAAATGATAGAGAGTATATAGAGATGAGCAAGGTTATACTCTCTAGGGAGAGGGATTATATGCATAGGATGCTTGAAGGGATAGGCTACTACCCATTGAGATCGAGCGTGAACTTCTTCCTCGTTAGGATACACGATGGTATGAACTCCACTCTTCTAAGGGATAAGTTACTGCATAAGGGTATGCTAGTTAGGGACTGTAGTAACTTCCATGGGCTAGAGGATGGGAGATACATTAGGATAGCACCTAGGCTTAGAGCAGAGAATGAACTGCTCATAGATGCTATGGAGGGCATATTGAATGAACAGGGAAGATGCTAGACTAGCAAGGTGCATAATGGTACAGGGCACAGCATCGAGTGCTGGTAAGAGCATAATAACAACTGCACTCTGCAGGATAATTGCAGATCTCGGCTATAAGGTTACACCATTCAAGGCACAGAATATGTCCTCAAACGTATACATAACGAATGATGGGTTAGAGATGGCAAATGCTCAAGCACTACAGGCACTCGCTGCTAGAGTCGAGCCAGATGTTCATATGAACCCTATACTCCTCAAACCTATGGGAGATTATATGAGTAGTGTCATCATCCTAGGCAAGGAGTACAAGATAATGCATGCTAGAGATTATTACAGGTTTGCAATAAGCAAGGGTCTTGGTATAGTGTTATCATCATTGAGGCATCTATCATCCAAGAGCGAGATCATAGTTATAGAGGGTGCTGGTAGTCCTGCTGAGATCAACATAGCAAGGTATGATATAGCGAATATGAGACTTGCAGAGGCGATAGGTGCACCAGTACTGATAGTCTCAGATATAGAGAGGGGGGGTTGCTTTGCAAGCATGATAGGTACTCTTACACTCCTCAAGAGGAGGGAGAAGGACCTTGTAAAAGGATTCATAATAAACAAATTCAGAGGGGACCGATCCATACTTGCTGGAGCACTATCGAGATTTGAGAGGATGAGCGGTAAGAGAGTACTTGGGGTTGTACCATTCATAGATGATCTTGCACTACCTGAAGAGGACTCGTTATCTAGCAAGGGAGGTTATAGATGTAGATGTAGAGGCGGAGGCGGAGGCTATGATGCTACTACACTTAATCCTAGGCTAGATGGTATGATAGATAGATTGAGCAAGGTAGTTAAGGATAGTATAGCAGTAGATGAGATAATGGAGATGCTCGTCTAAGTCTCTCCTGTTGATATGGAGTTATCAGAATTATTACAGCAGATGCAAGGGATGATGGTACAGCAGCAACAGCAGCCACAACTAACTCTAACTATACATCTTACTATACTTGTTGGTGCGCTATTGCTAGATCTACTCTTTGGAGAGTATCCAGCAAGGCTACATCCCACCGTCTTTATTGGCAGAGCAATATCGCTACTCAAGGCTAGGCTTAAGCATAGATCTAAGATCAGGGAATATGCCAATGGCTTCATATCTGCTGTAGCACTCATCGCATCTGTGTATCTGTTAGCATATACCACGCTATCAATTCTAGAAGTTAATGGGATAGCACTGATAATAGCATCTGTATTCTTGTTGAAGAGTACATTCGCAATAAGGGCGATGGAAGAGCATGCATATGCAGTGATTAACTCACTTAGGCTCAACGATATAGCAACCGCTAGATCCAATCTCTCAATGATAGTTGGAAGGGACACATCTAGACTAGATGAGGAGCATATACTCTCAGCAACTATAGAGAGTATAGGAGAGAGTACGGTAGATGGTATAACATCACCACTCTTCTACTATGCACTACTAGGGGTACCTGGTGCACTTGCATATAGGACTATAAACACACTAGACTCCATGATAGGATACAGGGATGAGTACCATAGGTATATAGGCTATGCATCTGCCAAACTCGATACAATAGCAAACTACATACCTGCTAGGCTTACAGCCCTAACCATGATACTAGCAGCGATGCTTCTAAGGCTGGATTGGAGGAATGCTTTGAGGATAATGCTCAGGGATAGGCATAACACGCAGAGCTTGAACTCTGGCTACCCTATGTCTGTTATGGCTGGATCTTTAAGGATAAGGTTAGAGAAGATAGGCTACTATACACTTGGGGATAGGGAGAATGCTATAACGATAGAGCACTGTAAGATAGCCCTTAGGGTTATGAAGTTGAGTAGCATGATATTCATAGCGATCGTAGTGCTTCCATTATTGGTCATGGGGATTGCATAAACTAGAAACTAGAATATATGCATGATTGGTAAGATGATCCCATGGGTATAATCGATATCTTCTCAGCATTGATCTCATTTCTGAGCATAATACCTACACGTAGATATGAGATAGAGTACATTGCAAGGTATGCATTCCTCTTCCCCTTGGTTGGTATACTCTTGGGCATTATAATAGGTCTCATAGCACTCTTGCTCTCATCTACAGTACCGAATGGTATGGTAGTAGCATTGGTCGTGATAGCAATTATACTCTTACTTACTGGTATGCACCATACCGATGCCTTGGCGGACTTTGCTGATGGGGTTATGGCTAAGGGCAGTAGAGAGGATAAGATCAGGGCATTGAGAGACCCAGCCATAGGGTCTGCTGGCGCATCGGTCCTAATATTATACCTGCTTGGACTCTTTGTAGCATTGAACATGCTTAATGGGGTGAGCATGCTAAAGGCTATCGTGGTCAGTGAGTGTATAGCCAAATACTCTATGGTACTGCAAGCATCTATCGGTAGGGCAGCATGGGAGGGCATGGGCGCACCATTCGTAAGGGCGATGAAGGGCAGAGATTGCAAGGGTGTTAACTGGCCGAGACTACTCATAGCAACGATTATAACAGTTGGTGTAGCGTATGCTATACTGGATCATCTAAGCGTATACGCATTGATAGGCTCTCTAGCAGTAACAATTCTGCTCCTTGCTGTAGCAAATAAGAACTTTGGAGGCGCATCTGGAGACCTCTTTGGTGCAACTAATGAGCTATCTAGGCTAGCATCTCTACTTATAATAGCATCATTACAATAGAGATATGATAGGGTAGGGCATGATCGCACTCTTGATGGCTGGAGGGAGAGGCTCTAGACTAGCAGTAGATGAGGAGAAACCGCTAGCCAAGTTGGATGGTAGGCCAATGATCTCATATGTAATGGATGCACTACTACACTCTAAATGTTTTAATACAGTGATAGTTGGGGTGAGTAAGAATACACCTAGGACTAGGATGTATATTATGAATGAGTATAGTATTGATAATGAGAATAGCAAGGCTATAGGTGAAGGTTACAATGACTGCAGGATAATGCTGGTCGATACATCTGGGGATGGTTATGTTATGGATCTCAACTCAATCATACTAAAGGTTAGAGATAACCATCCTTATCATGGATATGGATGCGGATATAGGAACGAACTCTACGATCTCTTTGTAACCCCAGCAGATCTTCCACTGCTGGATGAGTATATAGTTAGGAGTATAGTTGAAACGGTATACGAGGGAAGGTACAGCAAGGCATGGATAGCAGTTGTAACAAGCAAGAGATTTCTAGACTCTCTAGGCATATCTAACAGTGACTGCAATGTGAATCACAACTCAACACTCTGCTACACAGGCATAAGCATCGTTAATTCAGATGGTGTAAGGGGGATGCCAGAAGTGGTGGAGGAGGAGCATCTAATCTTGGATGATGTAAGGGTAGCGGTGAACGTGAACAGGTTAGAGGATTTGAGGTTAGCAGCAAGTATTAAGCGTATTAAGGCTTTTTGAGCAAGGACGGGTCTCTTTTGGCAAAATCGGTTAGCAGCAAGTATTAAGGGGCTTCGAATCTCTTGACCTCTACAGCATTGATTATTGCCTTTCCCCCTGTGCTCTCAACCAGCAGTGAGTTGCACCCTCTGCACCTTATGTTGGTTGTTGAGTGAGAGTATACTATCCTCTCTGTATTGCAGGTCCCACATCTGACGAGTATGAAACTACTCCTAGGCTTAGGTATAAGTATATGAGCCCTTTTGCCCATACCTATCACCTTAGGCAGCGATCTCAACCTTCCTGAGCCTTATACCATATCTCTGTAGTGTGTAGCCACAGTCCTTGCACTTGAACTTGAGGAGTTGCTTCTTGGTAGTCTTTGCGGTCCTCTTCTGCTCAGGATACTTCTGGCCTCCATAGCCCTTCTTCTCCTCCTCATGCCTCCTCACACCCCATGCTGTACCCCTCTCCTTACCCTTCTTGTAGAGCGAGATGGTATGTGTTGTGTGCTTCTTGCACCTAGGGCAGTACGTGTTTATCTCCTTCGGTACCTTCATGGGTAATCCTCCCCTATACTCTTATTTAAAGTACACTACAAAAGTTATAAATTGGAGTAGGGAAGAGATAGGATTGGTGATCTGATTGGCTATACCAGTAACAACAGCAGGGGGTACTGTACCAGTCCTGATACTGAAGGAGGGCGCGAAGGAGACCAGAGGAAGAGAAGCGCAGAGGAACAATATAACAGCAGCGAAGCTCGTAGCAGAGATAGTGAAGACAAGCCTAGGTCCTAGAGGCATGGATAAGATGCTTGTAGATACCCTAGGCGATGTTACAATAACCAACGATGGTGCTACAATACTG
>CALHIV010000013.1 GCA_938030895.1 uncultured Nitrososphaerales archaeon
GGATAGTGGAGTTCGCAAAGAAGCATAAGCACAAGCATAAGCATAACATGGGCATAATAATGGAGGATCTAAAGAATATAAGAAGAAGGATCAACTATGGTAAGATGCTAAACCGCAGACTACACTCATGGAACTTCAGAAGGCTACAGTTCTACATCGAGTACAAGGCTAAACTGAACAGTCTACCAGTAGAATACGTTAACCCAAAGCATACCTCAAGCCTATGCCCGATATGTGGTGGAAGAGTAGCACCGAATGGGTATAGGCTGTTAAGGTGTGGATGTGGCTATGAAGATGATAGAGATATAATAGCAGCTCTAAATCTACTCAGCAGGATGAAGGGAGCCCCGTTGCCCCTGAATGCCCTCAATGAAACGATGGTTGAGAGGGAACGGATAGTCAGCTATTCGATAACAGAACGGTTAGTTATAAAAAGTTAACTATCCGACAACGGTTCTCATGGAACTATCCTAGCCTCTACTGAACCCTTCTCATAACTTACTTTGATCTTTGTACCTGCTTCTACATTACAGTTCTTAACCGTCTTTGCAGATAACACAGTATCACTTGTATCAACTATACAGGAGCCATCATCAAGGTTGTGTGTAACAGTAACATCTTCAGTTACAGTAACAGGGATCACGCCAGTTGGTGATAAGCCTATCCATATACCTAATATCGCTGCTGCAAGTGCACCTATGAACAGCACCAATGTTCTATATGATACCTCCATCTCTTCTTCTACTCCTCTGTGATATAAAAATCATTATAATCAGTGACTCTAGAACTATGTATAACTGCTCAGATATAGTACGGAAGTAGGTTAGGAGAGCGCCGCCGGTCGGACTCGAACCGACGACCGACTGGTTAACAGCCAGCCGCTCTACCACGCTGAGCTACGGCGGCACTAGAGCGGTAATACTAGTTAGTCGATTTAATCTTTTCTACTCATAACGTGAAAGAACCGATGTATACGTGGATGTATATATGGATGGATAAAATTGCACTGGATGGAATGGACAGCTGTATATAGCACTACGGCTACTGCTAATCTATACACCTACATACCCTTATCCTTTGCATATATGTATATGCCATCCAAGAATACCCTTATATCCTTCCGCTTTATTGTAGTAGCACTCTCTATATTTGCTGCGGTCTGTGCTACATCATCAAGACTCACGCCTTTGACTATAACATCCTCACCCTCTACGCTAACCTTGCAATCTCCAACTATCTCAGCAACTCTAGGAGATCGCTCTCCTATGAAGTTCTCTATGAGTACTTGTTTGCCTTTAACCTTCACTGAGATGGGGAAGTGCGCATGTACTATCTTCAACCTGTATGTATAGCCATACTGTACACCCTCTATCATATTCCTTATTATGGACTGCATAGTATTAACTATAGCCTTATCCTTACGCCTTGGCTTACCCCTTGCTAATAATGGTCTTATAACCACTTTAGAATCCTCTATGCTTATATCAACATGTATCTTGCTAAGATCCCTGCTCACTCTGCCCTTAGGCCCTTTAACTTCGAGTACCCTACCGTTCATGCTGATCTGTATACCATCTGGCACCTCTACAGTAGCCTCTAGAGTGCTCTTCTCCTTGCTAATAGACATACCCTATCAGCACACCCCCTGTACCCTTGCTCTGTGCTTCATGATGGGACATGACACCTAGAGGAGTTGAGACTATGAGTATACCTCTACTGTATGATGGAAGATACTGCCTATCCCACTCATCATACCCATCCTTCTTGACACTGAACCTTGGAGTTATAACATTGCACTTGTTCACCCTTGAGAGCAGTTGTACCACTGCCTTCCCTCCCCTCCCATCATTAACGTATTGGTAATCACCTATGAACCCATAATCCTTCATGACCCTTAACACCTCTAGCGCAAGTTTGGAGACTGGCGCTATTATACACGATCTCTTCCTCCTCATCTCATTGTTATATATAGTTGAGAAGAGGTTTGCAACTACATTGAGTGCTGGCATACTCATATCACCTTCCTCACATATACTTCTTGAAGCCTATCCTCTTTGCTACTTCCCTGAAGCACTGCCTACAGAATAAGAGATCGTACTTCTGTATTATCGCTGTGTATTGGCCACAGCGTCTACACCATCTAGAACCTTTGCCATACTTCCTCACCTTTCTACCTGTTGATGCAAAGTCCCTTACCTTCATCCCATCATACCACCTCCACACCAAGGGCCTTGAAGAACTCTATCGCCTCCTCCCTGCCTATCCTCTGCTCCTTGCCTATCTTACAGGGCATGATCTTACGTCTAGCAACCCTATAACCTGGGCGCTCAAGAGATATGCACACATCCATGCCTATTATACCCAACTCTGGCTTATACTTCACGCCAGGTATATCTATATGTTCCCTTATACCAAAGGATACATTTCCATACTCATCGAATGATGATGCCTTTAACTTATTACCCTTTGCTGTTAACAGCCTCTTCAACACTTGTATAGCCTTAGCCTTCCTTAATGTTACTATAACAGCTATAGGCTCTCCTTTATGGATCCCAAAGTCCCTGATGGTCTTCTTTGCTCTTCTTACTGCTGGTACCTCTCCAGTTATCTCCTCCAGTATCTTCTTAGCCTTCTCTATAGGCTCACCTGACTTGCCTACGGCAGCGTTCAGCACCACCTTACCTATCCTTATACTCTTCATAACATTCCCCTCCTCTTGTAATGTAAGGCTCATACACAACCCAACCTCCTATACCCCATTTAAGCTATCCTATCCTATGTTGAGTAATGGTTTCTCTTTACCTACAGCCATGACTATCTCAACTGGTATCTCCAGCCTCCTCTTAGTATCACTCTCTAATACAATCCTCTTCGAGAGTGTCATGGTACCTTCCTTCACCTCTACAACTCTACCGATTGTACCAGCATTCTCCCCTGCTATTATCATTGCTAGAGCATCCCTCTCCATCTTCACAGCGTCCTTCACCTCTTGATCTGGAATACTTATCAGGATAGAGTCATTGACTGTTATACCATCCAACTTGCTTGACGATCCATCGAGTATATTCCTCCCGTCGTGGAGGGTATACTGTATCTTACCTCCTTTAACAGCAGACTTGCGTATAACCTTGCAGATCTTCACATCCTTATCTCCTTCTCCTATCTCTATAGGTTTGAGTATAAAGCCATCTCTTGGAACTAACCTGTATACCTTCTTCAATGGTTGGAGTTCTATAACATCCATTAAACCTATAGGGAATTTAATATCGAACCTCTTCACACTATCAACATACACATACCCGTTATGCAGTATCTTCTCAGCCTCTCTCATACTCTTTGCTACCTTGAGCACATCTCTAAGCAGTATGCCTAATGTATAACATCTCTCTATAGGATGGGGTCCTGGTATTGGTCTTACAGCGAATCTATACGCCTTCCTAGGTACCTGCCAGAATGCCGGCATAACCTGCCTCTTCAACCTATTAGAACCAGACTTCTTACCCATCATACTCACCTATGGTATAGCAACCGATCATACCATCACCCTTTACCTCTCCTCAATATACTCTCCCTTAATTTATCCCCCATATCCAATGCTATGACCATCACCTTTGATGCATGTATAAGCACTGGGACCTTATCGCCCCTAACCTTCTCCCTCTGTAGACCTTCGATCTCTAGCCTACAATCTTTAACATGAACCCTCTGCACCTTCCCTTCGATACCTTTATACTCTCCCCTCATAACCCTCACGGTATCACCCTTCCTTACCCTGACACTCCTCCTACCATACTGCCTCCTCAACTCCTCAGAGAGCGTCGCAGATACCTGTTTACTCTTCCTATGTAGAGGAGCTGTGTATATCTGCTTCATCCTAGCAAGTGATGCCTTCATACCAACACCTCCCTAACTACACTATCATCGATGCGAGGTTTGCTATCCTTGGCCATCTCTCTGCAGCCTCTGCAGCGACTGGACCCTTTATATCTGTACCCTTCACATCGCCCTCTGGTGTTATGAGTATTGCTGCATTATCCTCAAAGCATATCCTGAGCCCATTGGGCCTCCTGATGGGATACTTTTGGCGTACTATGACAGCACCGAATATCTGCCTCCTCAACTCTGGAGGACCCTTCTTCACAACTACCGTCACCAGATCGCCTACTGATGCAGATGGATACCTTGATAATCTACCCTTGTATCTATTCACCTGAATAACCTGAACTATCTTTGCACCAGTGTTATCTGCACATACTAGATTTGCATAGACAGGTATAGCTCTGGTTATATGGGGCTTGAACTCCTCAACCCCTTTGGCTGAGACCGCTCTACTCTTACCCGCCATTGCTCTTCCTCACCTCAAGGAGTGCAAATGCTACAGTCTTGCTCAATGGTCTACACTCACCTATTAGCACCTCATCACCCTCTTTAACATCGATACATTCTGGAAGGTAAGCGTGTATCTTACTCCTCCTCCTCTCATACCTCTTATACTTCTTTATATACTGCTGGTAGTACCTCTCTATGACTACCATCTTCTTAGCCTTCTTGCTTACAACTATACCAGTTAATAACTTGCCTCTTATACTTAAAGTACCATGGAATGGGCATTTGATATCATTACATGATCTGGAGGGTAGGGTAACCTGTAACCCTATACTCCTAACCTTGCTGCTACTACTTACATTACCTTCTACCATCTTTAATCACCCTCCTCCTCTCTATCCTCTCAATCCTATCCTCTGGTCTACCAATTAAATCCTTGCCCTCAACGATACATCTACTCCCATCTGGGAGTGTGAATAGGAGCCTTGTTACTCCCTTTGGTATAGCCTTGATCCTATAACCTTCAGCACCACTCATAAGATAGAGCATATTCCTTCTCTCAAAGACTACCTTACCGTTCAAGCCTCTCAGAGTTGGATCTCTACTCTCCTCTACTACCACATCTAGGCCTATCAGCTCATGTGCATGTATGTTATCCTTGTTTATCCTCATAATTCACCTACCTCCAACTAACTACCCTCCCTTCCCTTCACCCTCCTCTCCCTAAGTATAGTTAAGATTCTTGCTATATCACGCCTCATATACTTAACCCTTCCACTATCCTTCTTTATCGTACCCTTTGCTCTATCTACCATGATCTTGCTCAACTCTGACCTCAACTCGGATAACTTGCCTTTAAGATCATCATCGCTTAGTGCCTTCAAATCCTTCAACTTAAGTCTTGCCATATCAGTAACTCACCTCCTCTCTTCTCTTATCCTCTCCTCTCCTCTCATGACTCATCACCTTTGATTTCATTTGCCCTAGACTCTTCGATGTTGACTCCTTTACCACTTGTACTCTGATCATCCCTCAACTCAAACTCTGGCTGTAGAGCATCCTTGTATGCTATCTTTATCTTCACCCCATATAGTCCCATCTTCAAGAGTACATGGGTAACGGCCTCTCTAACAGCCCTCTCCGCTGGATCCCCACTCTTTGGCAGTATGCCTGCGGTGTACTTCTCAAACGATGCCCTCTCACTCCTCAACTTTCCAGAGATCACGACCTCTGCGCCCATGGCACCAGCACCCATTATTGTGTTCAATGCCCATAACGCTGCCCTCCTGAATGCTGTACCCTTGTTTATCATCTGTGCAACCCTATTGGCTATTATCCTAGGGTTGAGTTCTGGGACCTCTATCTCTAGAACTGATACCTGAGGGTTCTCAAGTCCAAACTCCTTCTCTAGTTTCTCTGTAAGTTCCCTTATACCAAAGCCCTTCCTCCCTATTATCAGCCCAGGTCTGGTAACATATACGGTTATCCTAGTGCCTAGCGGTGTCTTCTGTATCTCTGCACCACCATACCCAGCATGTGCTAACTCTCTCTCAAGGAACTCATCCAACTCTGAGTTCCTGAAGTAGTTCCTCATTATGGCCTTTGTTGATGAACTGTATGCTTGCTCTGGCATATCCATCACATCACTTCTCAGAAGCAACCAACTCTACATGCGTTAATGTATTGAACCTTGCACTACCCCTTCCAAAGGCTCTTGGCATGAACTTCCTTATCTTGACTCCAGGGTATGCACATGCATGTATTATAGTTACCCTATCCAGATCCATGCCTTTATACTCACTGTTAGCCTCTAGATTTGTAAGTAAGCGTAGTATCTCCCTTGCTGCCTTGACAGGGTACCTCCCAGCAGGGAATGAGTTCCTGCCCTTCAACTCAGATCTATGCCCAACCTTTGTATGGTAACTCCTGAATGGCACAGGCATCTCCATCGCTACAACCTTCTCTAGATACTCCTTAGCCTTCTCAAGCCTCATGCCCTTTATTGCCTTGCATATCTCAATCGCATGCTTATGGGAGATATCAACCTCCCTTAGGCTTGCCCTAACATGCTTGCTCTTATCGTACTGCTTCTTGAATGTGTAATCGAACTCTGGCATTGCCCTCACCTACACTACTACTTCAATGGTACGTAGAGGCTTGATCTTGAAGCCCCTATGCCTGGAGTACCATGCTTGACAGGTTTATTTGGGATAGCATACTCACCAAGGTAATGGCCTATCATCTCTGGCTTTATCTCAACTGGTAGAAACTCTTTGCCATTGAAGACATGTATAGTAAGACCAACCATATTTGGGAGGATAACCATATCACGTAAATGTGTCTTTATCTGGCCTGAAGAGCCATCTTTAGCAGCCTTCATCTCCCTTAATAGATTGAGCCTCTCTTCACCTAGACCATGTCTTAGGGTTCTCCTTATCCTAGAGGGTAGGATGTTCATCAACTCCTCCATACTCATACCTTGTAACTCTTCTAGAGTTCTACCCCTATATCTGAACTCCTTCACCATATCTGGATGCATGTAAGTTAGCCTCTATTAAATCTAACGTGCCTATCTTAGATGCGTTAACACATACTTGAATAGTGATCGTGTAGAGAAATAAAGTAAGGAAGATTGGATCAGACGAGTCCTAACTTTGTTGCTAGATCCCTAGCAGTTCCAGACTGAAACTTCACGTAAGCCTTCTTCCCGTATATGGTCCTTGCTATATTAACATCTATAGCATCAACATTGTAAAGCGTCTTTATCGCCTCCTTCACTTTAGCCTTGTCTGCCTTGTCGTGTACTATAAACGCTAGTATATCCTCTTTATCCATCTTTGTGTAGACCTTCTCAGTTATATAGGGTCTTACTATTATACTTCTTGCCTGCTCAACATTCATCTTGCCATGACCTCCATCAACTCTACTGCACTGTTACTCATATCCCTTATGCTCTCAAGTGCGCTCTTGCTCCATATACAGAGCCTTCCAGGGTGACCTCCAGGTGCTAGATGTATAACACTGAGCCTACTGACTGGAACGACCTCAACACCAGGTATAGAACCTGCAGCCATTGCTACCTTACTCTTCTCATCCCTCACTATTACAAGTGCGCTCTTTGCTATATACTGCTTCCTTCCACGCATCCTTGCTTTGCCACTCCTCTTCTTTATGCTTGATCTTGCCCTCTCAAGATCATCTGAGAGCCTTAGTGCGTTGAGAACCTTGAGCAGGTCCTTGCTCTTGCTTATACTCTCAATATCATCAGTGACTATCAACGGCAACTCTACATCGTCTTGTATCCTATGTCCTCTAGCCTTGACAACCTCCCTTATGGCAGTTGCTGCTATGGCTGTACATAACGCTAGATTCTTCTCCTTCTTGTTCAACCTCTTAACTATAACCTTCTCTACTCTAGGCGGATGGGTCAATCTACCTTTCACTACACCGGCAACACCTCCAGCCTGACCTGCCCTCCTCATACCTTCTCCCTTGATCCTAGCCATCCTTGCTATACCTAGCCCTGTACCTCTAGACTCTGCACTCACCCTCATCCCTGCCAATGGATCCCTTCCCTGTGGTTGGAAGAATCTTGATTGGATATGTACGAATGCCCTACGTATAATATCTGCTCTGTATGGTGTTAAGAATACTCTTGGCAGTTCTACCTGCTCAACCTTGCTACCATCTAGAGAGTAAACATTAATCATATTGCTCTTACTCATCATACAACGACCTCTAGTATCTTGGGCTCAACGACCTTCTCGATCTTTGGCCTTATAGCGTATCTTAACTTAACCAATCGCTTTACTGCTCCTGCAACTGAACCCCTAACCACTATATAATCCCCCTTGAGTATACCAAAATGCATGAACCCTCCTTTGGGTGTCAGATTATGCTCATCAGCACTTGCAATCATCAGTATCCTCTTGTTATACTCAAGCCTCTGATGGAATCCCCTCTGCCCTGCTCTAGGTACTGTGTACATCACCGTAGCAGGACTTATTGGGCCTAGTGTACCTACAGCTCTAACACTCTTCCTCGACTTGTGCTGCTTCCTCTTTATACCCCATCTTGTGACCGGACCTTCAAAGCCCTTGCCCTTGGTTATCGCACTAACATCAATATATTCACCAACCTTGAATACATCGCTTATCCTCACATCCTTGCCAAGTAGGCTCTTCAGGTACTCGAACTGTGCCTTGATATCCCCTCCACCAACACCAACCTCAAATACAAAGGGCTTCTTCTGCTCAAGCCCAGCTCTCCTTGGAGTTACCGCAACTATTGCCCTCAGTTCATGAACATCATCTAGCCTAATATCATTGATATTACCTTCTCTAGGCTTTATCTTAACCTTCCTCGATAGCTCTTTGGGCAGCTCATTAGCATATATATCGAATAGTGACCTTAACCCGTAAACGGTCTTCTCATAGGCCCTTATACCTATCACCTTCATCGGAGGAGTAACTATAACTGTAGCCCTACTCATGAGTGGCTTACCGAAGTTTGGTGTCCTCTCCCTATCATCTATACTTATCAGGTGGATATTTGCTGCCTTGAACCCTGCGAAGCCCAACAGTCTAGGTTCCTTACCATCTATACTTGGCCATGTCCTTATCCTAGACTCTATACTCTTTGCCCTTGCTCTAGGCAAGTATGCTAGGCTACCCCTCCTTGGTGCGCTATGCTTTCTATGACCCATACTTCCTCATGCTAACCTGATACTCTATTATAAACCTAAGGGCAGAGGTAATGGTTGGATCCTCTAGTCTCCTCCTCCCCTCTTCTTTATTCTCTTTACACCTTTGGATATGGGTGTAAAAGCAGTACGTTCTCTTAGTACCATCTATATTATCTGCCATCTTGAACTTCTAGACCTCTTATCGAGTCATCGAGATCTTATGTAATTTACAACTGCTAGGCATCCGAGTATCGCCTCTTCAAGTCTTACACTTGCAACCTTCTGCCCAGGGAAGAAGTTGTACGCAGGGATATCTGTATCTATACTTGTATCCATATCTCTATCACCAATAATCTCATACACATCTCTATACGGAGAGCCGAAGATCAGCAATATATCCTTTGCATATGCTATATCCTGCTCTATCTCCCTCACAGGCCTTCCTAGCTTGGATGTTACTATGGTAAGGCACCCTCTCTCCCTCCTATAGGTAAAACGTAGAAGATCAGCAAGAGTATCAGCATACCTCACTCTATATCCCCAGTATCCCTCTATCTCATCCCTCTTTGCTATCCTACACCTTACATCTGGGTATGGGGATGTGAAGATCACGGATACCCTCTCCCCCTCCCTAGCCCTATCCCTATGCTCTAGTGCTATAGGTTTATCTAGGCCAACATCTACATACCTGCCCTTCACCACTACACCCTCTCTCACATCACCGACCTTAACCTCATCCAACCTCATGTATGGCTTATGATGTGGAGCCTTCAATGGAGGGAATAACCCTGCATACCTCAACTCCTTCATTCTACCATAGAGCCTCTTCCTCATATACTGAGGCGTATCCATGAACTCTAGGATCAACCTCAAGAGTGCACCATCCCTTCTGTAATCTCCCGTTACATCCCTGTAGATTAGAACTGTCTCTACTCCAAATATAGCCATAGCCCTTGCCATCATAGCTGCCTTGATACTCTTCTCTCTCAGCGTACTCTCCTCAGCAAGACTAGAATCGGGTATCGCTACACTTAGCATGAACTATACTTAAATTAACAGATTAATCATTGTAATCATTATGCCATATAATAGCACTGTTGGTAGTAGCAGGAATGGTATGGATGGTAACAGGAGTAGTATAATAGATCTGGTACTAAGACATGAAGGATACAGGAGTAGGTGTATTAACCTAATAGCCTCTGAGAATGTAACCAGCCATGCAGTTAGAGTGCTACTTACAAGCGATCTGATGCATAGATACTCCCTTAGGCTCTCTGCCGATGATAACTTTTACAGGGGCACGAGGTACATAGAGCAGGTAGTAGAGTATGCAGATACACTTGCAAAGGAGTTATTCAACGCTAGGTATGCAGATACAAGGGCCATATCAGGGCATATATGCTCTCTAGCAGTGCTCATGGGCTTGAGCAAGAGTGATGATACGATAATGGCTCTAAGCATAGATGATGGTGGGTATCCTGGCTATACGAGCAAGTATATGCCATCTAGGCTGATGCTCAATACGCATGCAATACCTTATGATCATGCCAATATGTGTATAGATGTTAATGCATCTATAGCAGAGATACAGGAGCTGAGGCCTAGGCTAGTGATTATAGCGCCATCGACTATAACATTCCATACGCCCCTTCATGGTATAGCAGAGGCATGCAAAGATGTAGGCTCTATGCTGATCTACGACGCATCCCATGTGCTTGGTCTTATAGCAGGCAATGCATTCCCAAATCCCTTGCATGAAGGCGCTAGCATACTCATAGGCAGTACACACAAGTCACTCCCAGGGCCCCAAGGAGGGCTCATACTTGCTGATAGAGAGGATGGTTATGGGTTGAGAGATTACATACCTCTAAGGATAATGGATAATCCACACTTTAACAGGATAGCAGCACTAGCAGTTGCCTTGGAGGAGATGAAGGAGTATGGCAAGGATTATGCTATGCAGGTGGTGAAGAATGCTAGAGTACTTGCTAGAGCGTTGGATGACAATGGCGTTGAGGTTAGGAAGAGGGTAATGGACGGTCAGCATACTGAGACGCATCAAGTACTCTTGAGGCATAGGTACAAGGCTAGGTTCGTTAAGATGCTAGAAGATGTTAACATAATAGTTGATGATATGCTTAGGCTAGGTACGTGTGAGGTGACAAGAAGGGGGATGAAGGAGGGGGAGATGAGGCATATAGCAGAGATGATCTCAAGCATATACCATGCAACGAGTGATGATACAGCAGATAAAGATCAGATGGAGAAGATGATGAATAAAATCAGGAGGGATGTTGAGGAACTAGCGCTAAGATTCAATAGAATAGAGTACTCCGCTGATATCTTCTCCCTCATCGCCTGATGTTATTATTATTGTTATTCTACTATTCTATTTCTCTAGATTATGATTATTATTGAGTTGGTGGACCACGGCTCTTTGCAATCTCTGCGTATTTTGCCACCTCTTCCTCCGTTAGTCTACGCATCTTCTTGGTCTTGTTATCTATCACTGCCATCTTTATATGCTTTGTACCATTCTTATCCTCGCTTACATGGTATATAGCCTGTATTGCTAATATACATGCCTCATCTATGCTCATATCCTCCCTATACACCTTCTCAAGCATATCATTAACCTGATCTGAACCAGCACCTATAGCAATTGCATTGTATGCTAGGTATGTACCACTTGGATCTGTAACGAATATGCTCCCTCCATTCCTATCCACTCCTCCTATTATAAGCGAGACACCATAAGGTCTAACACCAGCATACTGCGTAAACTGCTGTGCAAGATCTGCTACGTTCTTTGCTATAGTCTCAACATCTGCTGCCTCATCATAAACTAGCCTATTGCTCTGGGCCATAACCCTAGCATGATCTACTTGTATCCTAGCATCTGGGATGTAGCCTGCTGCTGCAACACCTATATGCTCATCAACCTGGAATATCTTCTGAGTCATCGTATGAACCTGTAACTTCTTAGTCCTCTCCTCTGCTGCAAGGACCACACCATCCTTGCTCTTTATACCTATTGCTAGGGTACCTCTCCTTACAGTCTCTATAGCATACTCAACCTGGTAGAGCCTGCCATCTGGGGAGAATACAGTTATCGCTCTATCATATCCTGCTGCTGCTGGTAACACATTGATCTTGCAGATATGCCAGCATTTAAAAGTTTCTTATTCGTAATTGCTAGAGTGCAAGGGGCAACTATAGCATTCCATGGGCATAGGAATGTTAGGGCATTGCATAGAAGAACGATAGAGATTACAAAGGATGAGCATCTCACGCCTAGGGGAGATTGCATAGTTGGGGTTGGGGCAGATATGGCATGCAAGGACCTTGCTACGCTGATAGGAGATATGGTGAGGGAGGATGGAAGGGAGATCCGATTCACTATACTGGTTAAGGGCATGGAATGGAGGTTCTCTGCTAAAGGTTGTAGGTTGCTTACCCTTCAAGATGATCGCTCTATAGTGATAAGGAAGAGCATGTATATCTGCCCAAGGACACTAGCAGTAATGAGCAGTGCTTCAGCCATAGACATGCCTAGAGAGATGGTCAGGATGCTGACGGATGAGAGTACTAGAGGGGTTATGGTAATAGAGTTCTGATAGGTAACGGAATAAAGGTGTTATTATTGTACAGATACTAAACATCTATATTTATCTTTGAGAGTTGGTCAACGATGTTGGTCTTGGATACTTTCAGATCGCCATGCTTCTTCAGTAGGTTGGCCACGAGCGCTATAGACAACTTTACACCATCGCTCTTCTCTTCTGGCATTGTAAGATCATCCAGTCTAACGGTTATACTGCTTCCCTTGAGCATCACATCCAAGTAGAACGATCTTGGTTTACCACTCTCAACCACCACAGCCTTTGCTAGCAATCTATTCTCAGCAGCGTTTATGAATAGTTCATCCAACTTGATTATTGCATCATCTATGCGTACAGATACCCTCTTGAAGTTCCTTAGAAGATCCTTCAGGTTAAGGTTACCATCTAGCACTACGTGGGGCATGATACTCACCTCCTCAACCTATTAGTCATCATCTGCATCATGATACAGTGAGCAGGGTATTCAGCCTCCTTTGTAGAGCCCCGATGATAACCCATCCCAAGTATTGTATAGAATCTGGTCAGTAGTGCGAGTGTGTAGCGTGCAGATACATAGGTTAATGCTCTACCGAGAGTTATCATACCTGCTATAGGATCCTCTTCATATGCAAACTTTGCAGAGCTATCGCCATAAAGCATCCTCTTATAGTTGTATGTGATGAACTCATCAACATATCTGCACAACTCGCCCTCTAACCTTAAACCATCTATCACGCCTATACATTCATCCCCTAGAGAGAGGATTGATCCTTGCTTCTTTATCGATAATGGTATTACTCCCTTGCCCTCCATCATATTGAGTATATTCATTGCTACCTTGTAGCCCTGCCTTACAGCAGTCTGTGCAAGTTGGGGAGCATAACCACTACCACCATCATAATCTAGCCTAAAGGCTGAGATATCGCCTACAGCATATGCATCATCGTAACCCTTTATCCTCGAGAATCTATCAACCTCTATCCTATACCCTTTAACCCTACTTACATCTGGAGTAATCTCTATGCTGGAGCCCTTTACACCAGCAGTCCATATTGTAAGATCGCTCCTGATCTCTTCACCATCATCCATGGTGAGAGAGCGATCATCCACTTTCATAACCTTCTTACCTGTTAGTATCTCAACGCCTTTATCCTTGAGCAGATCCGTAGCGCTCTTAACTATATAATCATCCCAACCATGCAGTATCCTATCTAGGGCCTCAACTATCTTTATCTTGAACTTCTTCCCTAAGGTTCTTCCTGCCTCTGAGAGAGCCCCTGCAAGGCTTATACCGGTTGCTCCCCCTCCAACTATTATCAGGCTACCTCCATCCTTAACAGACCTGAGCCTCTTGCGTATATTCAGCGCATCCTCCATACTCCTGAACCCTATAGCATGCTCCCTAGCACCATCTACACCATAGTTAACCTCTGCTCCTAAAGCGAGTATGAGGTGATCGTAGCGTATATGTTCAACACCATCATCGGCATATATACTAATCCTCCTCTCATTAAGGTCGATAGATCTTATCGTGGATCTTACTATCCTAGTATATCTTCCCTTGAGTACCTCGTTCAGAGGGATTATATTCTCTTGTACATCCTCCAATCCTCCAGCAACTAGGTGTGCCCTAGTCAGTATCTCATGGTAACTCTTCCTATCTATCACTGTTAGATCTACCTTACCATCTAGAATAACAGATGCTGTGATCCCAGCATACCCAGCACCTGCAACAACCACCTTCTCATCCTTGCCTCTGATCCTAATAGAGTACATGGGGAAGCGTTAGACAACCAGTTATATAAATAATAGTGGTAATTGTTAACTAGTGCCTAAGTTAGAGCAACTCTGCTAGTTGCTGTAGACTCTTTACAATGATGACCTCTTTATCAAGGCCCATCTCGCTGATACCCCTACCACCTACGATTATAGTTATGCTATCACCATAACGCTTGAGCAGCTCCCTTACAAGCCTCTCAGCTGCCTTTACTCTAGATGATAAAGTTACAGAGAGTATAATGATTCTTGGCCTTACCTCTTGCACGTATTTGATTACAGTCTCTCTTGGGGTTGATGGCGCTATATTGTATACCTTGTATCCTTTGCTCATTAGTATGGATTCCACCATCTTGCATGGTATACTATGTAGATCCCCATACGGTGTACATATAAGTACATCGCCCTTCTTGTTATCATTATTCATATTCTGAGCATTATAATTCTCTATCACCTGTATTAGACCTAGAGTGGTATTGCTGCATACATGCTCTATTGCTATCCCAAGCTCATCCCTCATCCAGAGATAGCCTACTTCATTAAGTGCAGGGATAATGATATTGTTATAGAACTCTAGTAGGGCTAGATCCTTCCTCTTATACTTCTCCACGAATACCTTGTATATATCCAGTAGCCTATCCACATCCCCAGATGAGAGCATCTCTATTATACCCTTGCTATCATTGCTCAATACCATCCTACTCTTATGATCCTGTGTTCTTTCATCATGCCTCTCATATTCTCCATCTTCACCCCCATCATGACCCTTGCCTATCTTCGACTCATCGACCATCTTGAGGAACCTGAGTATATTTGGATCGCTCCTATACTCCTCTGGTATATCACTCATACTTATATCATCTATCCTGCCGAGGTACTTTATGGTTCTCTGCTTAGGCTGCTTCCTCTCTCTATCCCATACACTCTCGACTAGGTATGCATATCTTATACCCCTTATGTTCTTCATCCTTATATAGGCCACGATCGATCTACACAGCTCTTATAAATAAACCTAGTGCTAAATTGTTTAACTAGTGCCAAGTAGCAGACTCGATGATGCGTATCAACTCATCAACACCTACTTTACGCCTATAATATGTGTAGAACCATGGTTTGGCCTTAACCTTATCTATGAGTCTCGACTTGATCAAACTGACATCATCCTCATCTGGTCTCCAATCACCCAACATTATGTTAGGGAAGCCATCTGTGCTTACTACTCTCCTACTTGTATAGCCCCTCCTTGCCATCTCATACCTTAGAGAGTCGTGCCTCCTCTTCAGGTAGAGTACCTTATCCTTGAAGAAGATCATATGCCCCTTGCCTAGTGTGAACCTCCTTGGTATTCTAGTCAGATCATGATCCCTAAGGGGATGACTTCTTAGATAGGAGATTAGCATAAGTATCTCGTTATACTCTGCTATGAGATGCTGATCTGTTAGATATAAGGGGTAGATCAGGTTAACCCTAACCAAGCCATATCACTACAAGATGAGCAACCACTATGCCATAGACTACATGTGCTACAAGGCTTAGCAGTGTAGGCTTGTAGCCTAGAGGATGCTTCGTTATCGATACCCCCGTTATAGGTTTGTGTATAGGTGCAAGGGTGAGTATCCAGAGCAGTAACCCGAATGATAGTCCTAGTAGATTCGCATCCAAATCGATTAGAGAGAGGCCCTTCACTACGACTGCATAGAAGAGTGCTGCAAGCCCTCCATTCAGGAAGTGTAGTATAAACCCTTCCCTTGTTAATCTCTCTGGACTCCTCTTCAGGAGGATGGACATCAGACACTGATTCTCATGCCACTCTAGTATACCCATCATCCCCCATCTCTTCCAGAATGGGTATTGGATGATGCTTATTATACCAGTCGCTATACATCCTGCTATAAAACCTATAAGGGCTTCGTTAATGCTCTCACCCCCTTCCTTATACATCCATGCCTTGAGCTCATTATAGCATCTGCAACGAGGTTGATTACAGATAATGTGAGGAAGAACACCGCTATAGTGCTTACACCTTGTGAAGAGATCATATACAATGGTACATAGAATGGGATGAGCATACTAGCCAATGGACCTGCTATATACATGGAAGCGTACCCATACTTGGACGCTCTGCTACCCTCTCTATCTATCTTTATCCCCAATGCTATAAAGAGCATCCTATACTTTGGGCCTATCCTCAATGCCTTGACGAGGTTCGATATGCCTATGTAGAAGTGGGAGAATCTTACACCTACCAGCATCCCAACTATCAGGTGGAGTAGGTCATGCGTGAAGAACCATAGGAGGAACCATGCTAGAGCATTAGAGATCAGGAGTAGCATGTTATCGTTGAAGTTGGTATAGATGGGGATCAGTAGCCCGATCATGGTCATTGCTATGCATAATGCGCTTCCTTTGGCAAGGCTTATGACTGTAGGATCTCTATACTTAACCTCTACCTTGCTATTGTTACCCTCCAGCACCTCCTTGATCCTATGGTTTCTATACTCGAGTATATTTGATATCATCTTCTCAGCGAACATATCGCCTATCGGACCTAGTACAGTTCTGAACACTATTCTATCATCTATTATACATCCTTCGTTAGAGCCTCTACCATGTACATCTCCATCCTCATTAGCCGTTGAATCCCTTACAGTATGCGTATGTCTCCATAGCATGAATGGTGAGCCTATAGCCTCATCTGTGAACCCTATACCATCTCTGTAATCCCTTACTATTGAGTGCCATTCGAACCTCTGGCCTAGGAGTCTAGCCTCCATCCTTATGGTAGAGCCCTCAGATATATGCTCTGGAGCCTCGAGTACCCTAAACCTTAGGCTCTCTGGATAGACGAGTTCTATATTCTTTGGGTCTGCTACGAACCTGAACGCAGTATCCTTATCAACATTGACATGAACGCTTGACGATACACTGCCCATGGGTAGATATAGCATAGATCTGTATATAACTTTTAGGCATTATCATAAATAGTGCCTAAATATTATAGGTTAGCCTTATCCCTCCCCTCAAGGTAAGCCTTGTAACCCATCTCTTCTAGTCTTGCTGCTGCATCAAGCACCTTATCTCTCATCCTCCTCCTATACTCATCCAACTTTGCTGCTATATCCTCATACTTTAGTGCAAGTATCTCACATGCTAGAAGTGCAGCATTCTTGGCACCGTTTATGGCTACCGTTGCAACTGGCACCCCTGGAGGCATCTGCACTATCGAGAGTAGTGAGTCTAGACCATTGAGGTTTGAGGATCTTATAGGCACGCCTATCACAGGAAGGGTTGTGAGGGACGCTACCATCCCAGGTAGATGGGCAGCGCCTCCAGCAGCAGCTATTATAACCTCTACACCTCTCCCTCTGGCATTCCTTGCATAATCATACATACGCTCTGGGGTTCTATGGGCAGATACTATGCTCACCTCATATGCAACGTTGAGCTCATCTAAAAGTGAACATGCATCCTTCATAACCTCGAGGTCCGAATCGCTACCCATTATAACAGCAACCTTTGCATTCATACTCATATACACGCTCATCCCATCATCTCATCATATGCTTACTAACCTCAACTTTGACTTGATGAGTAATGCCTTGCTTATCACATCGTCAAGATCATCACCAAGCAGTGTTATATGCCCTAACTTCCTCCTACCCTTGTTGCTCCTCTTCCCATATATATGGAGCCTTGCATCCATGCCCATGATATCCTCCATCCCATCTATAGCATAGTAACCATTCACCCTCTCATCCCCCAGTATATTCACCATAACAGCTGCCTTGCATACCATCCTAGGTTCAACTAGGGGTAGATCCAATATAGCCCTTATATGCTGCTCGAACTGGGATATATTACATGCCTCAATACTGTAATGGCCTGTGTTATGAACCCTGGGGGCAACCTCATTCACCAGTATCATATACCCATCATCGCCAGCATCTACTGCAGTTCTATCGGTTCTACTGAAACCATTCCTTGCAATGAACATCTCAACCCCAAAGACCCCTATCCCATCAAAGGCCTTTATAACATCCATAGCTATATTTCTTGCCTTATCTGCTAATTGCCCTGGTATCCTTGCTGGCACTATACTTGTATCAAGTATACCATCATCATGTATATTCTCAGCAACAGGGTATGCCACTACTACCTCTCCTTCCTTTCTACTCCTAGCAACTATAACAGACACCTCCTTTACAAAGTCTATGAAGCGCTCAACGTAAACAGAGTTCCATCCACCCTTCTCATCGACGAACCTCTCAATCCTATAGTTTATGGTATCATCACAGCCTTTGACCAGTAGATTGCCCCTACCATCATAGCCTCCCTTCTTTGCCTTGAGCATTACAGGATAGCCTATGCTACTTGCGATGGAGTGTATATCATCCACACTCTTAACGGGGAAGAACTCTGCAACTGGTATACCGCTCTTATGGAGCAGATGCTTCTGCATGAACTTATCCTGTACTATCCTAAGGGTATGTGCTGGAGGCCTAACCTTATGCCCTCTCCTCTCAATACCCTCGAGTATATCTGCATCTGCCAACTCTATCTCATACGTTACAACATCGCTCATCTCTGCTAACCTATTCATAGCATCTGCATCATTGAACCTTGCTACTATCAGTTCATCTGCGAACATGGATGCTGGGCACTCATCGGAAGGATCTAGTATGTTAACCCTCATGCTCAGCCTCTTGCACTCCATAGCAAGCATCTTACCTAGTTGACCCCCTCCAACGATCCCTATCCTTATAGGGTCCTTCATGCTGTAGAGCATAGTACAGCACCTACCTACCAGCATCCTCATCAGTATATTAGTTATTCCTATGTCTATAGGCCATACTAACTCACTCACTCACTCACTGCTACCCTTCAACTGTTGTCTGCTCCTGAATAACGGCTGTATCTTGAGGTTCTCATAGTTGCCTGTATGGCATGTGAAGCACAACTCCTCCTTTGGTAGACCTATCGCATTCGCAAGGTTATCCATATCGTTGTAACCAACGAAATCCACGCCTATGGCCTTTGCTACTAGCATACCAACTTCATCCTCGCTACACTCCTTACCATTGGTTACAGTATATGCTATCAACTCCTCCTGCGATGGGAAGTCTATCCCAGCATAACATGGGAACCTTATTGGTGGATAACATACAAGCATCTTTATGCTTCTGGCACCAGCACCCCTTAGGGCACTGATTATGGATGTGGAACTGGTCCCTCTAACTATACTATCATCTATAACTATTACATCCTTGCCCTCTATAACACTCCTTATTGGGATTATCCTTCTAACTATCTCTATCCTATCACGCTGGTAGGGCTCTATGAAACTCCTTATTGGACCCTTCCTACTATAGCGATCCTTCATGAGCCCCTCCTCGAATGGTATGCCTATCTCCTCAGCATAGCCTAGGGCAGCTGGCCTAGCAGAGTCTGGTACCGGTATTACTATATCTGCATCAAGGTTGTACTTCCTAGCAAGTAACTTGCCTATCCTCTTCCTTGCTGAGTATATGCTTATACCCTCCATTATGCTTGATGGATGTGCAAAGTATGTGTACTCGAATGCACAGTGTGAGTGTGGCCTCTCAACAGCAAATATATCACTACTCAAGCCAGAGTAATCCATGGTTATGAGTTCTCCAGGCTCAACATCCCTTATCAGTTCAGCATTCACAGCATCTAGAGCACATGACTCCGATGCAACTATATATGTGCTGCTCTCCTTATGATAGCCTAACACTAGAGGCCTGAAGCCCTTTGGATCCCTTGCAGCATATACCTTGCCATCGTTGGTGAGGAAGGTGAATGCGAATGAGCCTATTATCTCCCTCCTAAGTATATCTAGTGCGGAGGGCATATCCTTCCTCTTACTGTTGAGTAGATCCACAAGCCTCTTTGCCGCTACAAGTGTATCGCTCATACTTTGGGGCGTGAACGAGCATAACCCTGTAATACTAGCAAGTTCCTCGAAGTTAGATATTGTACCATTGTGAGCAATGCACAGATCCTTCACCTTTAAAGGCTGAGCATTCCTTAGATTGCTCTTGCCTATGGTTGAGTACCTAACATGTCCTATTGCAGCATTGGATGCATACTTGTCTATTATGTTAGTGAATGATGGTGCTGCCTTTGATACAAGCCCATACCTCTTGTATGGTATCATCCTAGGCACTGCTATGCCCCAAGACTCCTGCCCTCTATGCTGCAATGCCCTTAGGCACTCTATCACTATTGGTACAACATTTCTACCAGAGAGGGAGTATGCTGCTACCACTCCACAGTTCTCTCTAGCATCCATGGCCCATCAACCTTGATATGCTATTATACGAGTCTAGCATGCTGTCCATGCTTATGCTGATGCTACTACCATTGTACTCTAGCATTAGGTTGCCATTGCTTGTGAACTTGCCTATAACCGCTCTATCTACAGGGTAATCTGAAAGTAGTCTATCAACAGCATCTAGATGGTCTCTCTTGATGGATAAGAGGAACCTCGAGTGCGACTCTGAGAATAGTATATCATCTAACCTTGTACACCTATGGGGAAGATTGCCCAACTCAACTCTAGCACATATACCAGACGCTATACACATCTCCGCTATTGCAGTAGCTAACCCACCCTTGGAGCAGTCATGCACAGATGTAACAAGCCCTGCCTTTATGAGTGCTAGTACTGCATCCCTCGCACTCTTATCATATGCTAGGTCAACCTTTGGCACATCAGTATGTAGGATAGAGTGTATATACTCATAGTACTCCGAACCTCCCATCTCATCCTTCGTTAAGCCTATGATCATTAGCATATCACCATCTCTAGCATGGCCCTTCATAACCTTGCCATCACTGACGAGTCCTACAACACATACCAGAGGAGATGGCTTTATTGCTCCTTGCCTTGTCTCATTGTAGAAGCTCACCTTGCCACCAACACACGGTATATTCATGTACCTCCCATAATCTGCCAAGCCTCTAACAGACTCTACAAACGTCCAGAATACATGCTCATCCTCAGGGCTCCCAAACTGCAGATGGTCAACCATTGCTATTGGCTCTGCGCCAACACATGCAACATTCCTGCATGCCTCAGAGAAGCAGCCCATACTACCATTGTATGGGTCTATATAGCAGTGCTTCGAGTTGCCATCAACCTTTACTGCTATATACTTATAATCTATATCTGTCTCTGTACCATTGCTAGTAGATACTCTCAGTAGTGTAGCATCAGCATATCCAGGCTTGATAACGGTCCTCAACCCAACCTCATGGTCATACTGCCTATACACCCACTCCTTGCTCGCTATGCTTGGATTAGAGAGTAGTTGTAGCAGTATATCTGCTATATCATCATACTCTGGCATCTCTGGCTTCCTAGAGTTACTTGCTATATACTCCATGTATGGAGGCTTTGTTGCCTTGCGCTTCACCACTGGGGCATTTGCAACTATGCTAGCCTTTATCCTAGCCATCTCACTGCCTTGATGGTATATATGAAGATGGGCATCATCGGTTAGCCTCCCAATGACTGAGAATTGTATCTCATACTTATCCATTATAGCCTTGAACTCCTCGAACCTTGAAGGTTCGACTATGTATAGCATCCTCTCCTGCGATTCGGATATCATGATCTCCTCAGCGCTCATCTCCTCCCTCAAGTGTAGAGCATCTAGGTTTATGATCATGCCCTTGCCTAACTTGTCTGCAGTCTCAGATAAGCAGCATGCTAAGCCTCCTCCTCCTAGATCCTTTATTGCCTTTACGCATCCAGAGTCTACACACTCCATGGTAGCATCTATGAGTAGTTTGCCCATGAATGGATCTGGTATCTGTACAGCAGACCTATCCTCTTCCTCCCCCTCAAATGCTCTTGATGCAAATGAGGCTCCATGTATACCATCCTTTCCAGTCCTATTACCAGCAATGATGAGAAGGTCACCTGTATCACCCTTGAGCGTTACAAGTCTATCCTTCCTTGCTACGCCTATACATGCAACATCAACTAGGCAATAGCCCTTGAACGAGTCATCGAACTCTACCTCTCCAGCAACCGTAGGCACGCCTATACAGTTACCATAATCTGCTATGCCTCTAACGACGTTCCTGAAGAGCCATCTCGCATGGTTATCATCCCTTATATCCCCAAACCTTAGTGCATCTAGCAGTGCTATAGGTCTACTGCCCATACTGAGTATATCCCTTATCACTCCTCCTACTCCAGTTGCTGCACCACCGTAAGGCTCTACCGCAGATGGATGGTTATGACTCTCTATATGCACTGTGAGAAGGATTCCATCACCTATATCTAGAACTCCAGCATCATATCCAGGGCCTATGAGTACGTACTTGCCTTTGGTATTAAACATGCTGAGATATGGCCTAGATGATTTGTATGAGCAGTGCTCAGACCACTCAGCAGATACCATGCTCAACTCAACAATATTGGGCTCTCTTCCAAGGGCATCATGTAGATACCTGATCTCCTCATCCGTTAGGCTCATATGCTCACCCTCTGCTTGCCCTGAAGATATCCTAGCAGGGATCTGAAGATTAGAATACCATCACCATAACCAGCATCTGTAGAGTGAGGGGCAAGGATCATCTCACATGCCCTCTCTGGGTGTGGCATCATCCCTAGAACGTTACCTTCCTCATTGCATACTCCTGCTATATCATGAAGGGAGCCATTTGGATTCTCCTCGTACTTGAATACTATCTGCTCATTCATCACCATCTCCTTAAGTGTATCATCATCAACATAGTACTTGCCCTCTTGATTTGCTACAGGTATATTCAGTCTTGTACCCTTCTTAAGGAGCGATGTAAACGGTGTTCTACTACCATTTACATTCAACCTTAGCCTAGTCCATCTACATGTGAATGTTAGTGAGTTGTTACGCATGAATGCCCCAGGTAATAGCCCAGACTCTACAAGTATCTGGAAGCCGTTGCATATACCTATAACTGGTACACCATCCCTTGCCAATCTCTTCACGCTCTGCATAACAGGGCTGAACGCTGCTATTATACCTGCTCTAAGCCTATCTGCATATGCAAAGCCTCCAGGTATAACTATAGCATCATAATGGCTAAGATCTTCTCGCTTATGCCATATGAACTCTACATCTACACGCATTATATGCTTGAGGACATGGTATATATCCCTGTCGCAGTTGCTCCCAGGGAATACAACTATCCCTATTAGAGACACATGGTATGCTATATGCCTCCTATTATTATACCTTGATAATTTGGCTTATGAGATATACAAGAATTATTACCCTATCTATGCTGTAGCTGGATGGGCTAAGTCTAGGCATCTATAGACTCTACTATCTTGCATATGCTGAGTACAGGGTTGTAGAGCCTTAGATCCTCACACATCCTCTTCACCATATCCTTTGCATCATCAACACTACCAGCCTCAACCTCAACCTTGAGCATCTTGGCAACCCTTATGGACTTTACGTTATCGTAGCCTCCTTTAACTACAAGATCCTTGAGTATGGTATCTCCTTCAGGATCACTTATGTATGGTTTGTTCTCTATAAGCACGTTAACCTTGTAGAGTGGCATAAAATGCATTCTGGCAAGGATGATTTAAACCTAGATGATTTAAATCTAGATAAAGGGGTTATTACGCAAGTAATGCTGCTGGACTGCTGGACTGTAGATATAGCCTCGGTAGCTCAGCCTGGTCAGAGCGAGTGCCTTGTAAGCACTAGGTCGCGGGTTCAAATCCCGCCCGAGGCTCTTAACACACTGGCATATAAGTAGCGCTGTGGTTTAGTACAACCCTCTGAGCATGACCCTCATAACTAAAGGGGAATTTATTCGAGTAGATCTATAACCTTCTCTATACTTGGGGGTATTGAGCAAAGGTTATTATTTAAGCATTGTAGAGTGCAATATGATGGCAGTTTGAGTGACTGGGAGTTAATGGTACCAGGCTTGGGGCTTACAGTTATCGGGATGTTAGGCGTCATACTCTCATTAGCAGGGATAGCAAGGACATTCGTTGAAGGGATGCATGCGATAAGTGCTATAGCCATGGTATTCGGGATGATACTGCTTGCTGCTGGTATACTCAAGGATGGACTTCCAAGGAGCAATGAGGCAAAGGCAGCAACCATATTCATAGCAGGGATACTTGCTGCACTTGGAGGGCTGCTAGCTGGACTATCGACAGTGTCTACTCTACCCATACTCATAGGTACACTACTGCTTATATTCGTACCAGCAACAGCAATAGCCTATGCTGTTCACAAAGGGAGTGAGCATGTCAAGGCTGTAGCAGCTATATTCATAGGAGGTTCCCTCATGGGGTTCATAGCATTCTCAGTATTCAGCATAGTGCAGCAGCCTACTCAAGCATTAGAGGAAGAGGAGGAGCAGGCTAAGCCTGGGGCTGAGGTTAGCGTTGAGCAGCCTCAACCAACTGGGCCAGTGGTAGAGATAACCATACTCCTTGACTCATCCATACAAGGCAATCCAGACTTTGATCCAGATGAGGTGAGCGTAGAGAGAGGCACGGTAGTGGTATGGAGGAATGTCGATAGTGCAGTTCATACAGTTGCAAGTGGAAGAGGCTTCGATGATCCAAACTTTGCTAGATTCTTCAACTCCCCAGTTATAAACACGAACTCAACATGGTCACTAGATACATCTACCCTAGAGCCAGGGGAGTATGATTACTTCTGTACCCTTCATGCATACATGCAGGGCAAGTTAATAGTCGTTGAGAAGACTGTAGGTAGCATAGGGCCATAGCAAGACATACTAATATGATGTTGCTGTTGGGGACGATGAATAACATATCTTTCATCCTACTTGCCTTTACAATAGTAAATCTTCTATGGTATAAGGAACAATTTCTTATTCACAATAGGCACGTTACGGAGTAGTGTTCCTGCTGGCTGGTTTAATTCGATGACTGGGCTAGGTGATGGAGAGTTCAACAGACCAATTGATCTAGAAGTGGATAGTAAAGGGCGGATAATTGTTGCTGATATTTGGAACCATAGAATACAGGCATTTGATAGTAGCGGTGAATTCTTAACAAAGTTTGGGAGATGCGTAACTCTTCCATTCCCAGAGGATATCGAAATAGATCTTCATGATAGAATACTAGTTCTGAGAACTGATACCTTAGGCAGGAAAACAGATGTACAGGTATTTAGAGAGATGCAATAGATGCCAGCAGATATAACAATTGTAGATGCCGCAATTAGGAATGGTTTACTAGCATTATTGCCTAATAGTACTCAATTATATAGAAAAAGATAGACATCTGTGAACCAATTAGAGTGTTGGTTAAGGCAGTATATATAAACGGAGAAATAAGAGAGGTAAGCATGAGTAATATATCTGCTGATGATATATGGCAAGCAGAATTTGCATCGCCACACGAAATTGGTATAACTGCAGTCAGTATATTCATTGATTGCCTTGAAGAGACCGAAGGCTTCTCTAATAAGTTGGGGGGCGAAGATATACTTGAGATAGGTGATATGTTGTTCTTTGATCCTAATGGAACTATATTCGAATCTTATACAGGTATTCCTTTGAATGGGGCAAAGGTAACATTATTAGTAGAGAATCCAGAAGGATCAAATAACTTTGTAGTTGCAACATCAGGTTTCTTACCTGAAGAAAATCCTAAGATCACAAGCGGTGATGGTAAATATAGTTGGCAAGTTACAAGTGGAAAATGGAAGATAATGGTAGAAAAGGAAGGTTATATAACGGAGTTTAGTGATCCTGTTAGTATTCCACCGCCAGTAATTGACTTATCTGTCATTAGAGATAAATGCTGGCTGTAGCTTCGGCACTGTTGATATAAGTAGAGAGATATTATCTATGAATCAGATAACCACGTTAACTCTGGATAACGAAGGATTTGATAACGCAAGTATACTCGTATTGAACGTTGAAGAGTCAGATAGGGATATATGTACTACAGTTACAGACTTTGCTATTATTCTGAACCTAGCCAGTTCTATATCAATGACCTACCCAGACGACTTTATACTATCAAGATTAGATGATGAAAATAGTGGAGACAATAGATGTGACACAGATAATATAGGCATTTATATTGTATATATATTTACAAGTAGAGGGGATCCTATAATAAAGTCATTTGATGTATCATTTATAGCCATACCAGAATCCTCAATAGGCATTATAGCACTGATAGCAACATCTCTAGCAGTATTAGGTTACTGGAGAATGCATAGAATACTACAGCATAAAGACTAACTAACTAAACTAAAAGGAGTACAGTGTAGTCGTAATCACTTCTATTTATTTATTTAGCGATATAAAGCACCTTGTATTGCTTCCGCCGCCTGCCCTACTCCTACCTCCTTTTCTTCTGCTACTGCCTTTCTTACTGTTATTTCTTCTTCTATCTTTATCGTTATATGACAATGTAGGCTTAATGTACACTGTCAAGTTTAGAATCTACTGATATGCTAGCTGAAATGAATTAGACAATTAGCAACGGCTCTGTAGAGACCATACCATAAATACAGTTAATCTATGCATGTAGGCAACTACCCATGTTGTAGGCAATTACACTATCCTACCATACCCTACCCTATCCTATCTACCATGAACATCAACCCTATTCTGCATCCTAACAACTTGCTCTTTACGCTCTCCAAATAGCCTTTATCATGAATAGTATATAGTCTCATTCTTCTTCTCCTTGGTAGTATAAACGTAGTATAAATGTAGAATCTACTCTTCCTCTTCATCTTCCTATATCTGCCATATGCTCTATATTGACGCATCTTCGTTCATCCACTAATTCATCCATTAATTCATCCATACATTCATCTATCCATTCATACATTCATACCTAGCAGGGATTATGCTTACAGAAAGCATCCAGATATATAACAGATTTGGATCTGCTTTGCTATTAGCCTTTATCATAGTGGTATTATTTATGCTTGATATCCTTAGCAATGGTATGAAATCTATAATGGTATAGTCTTATCTCTTGCTCTTCTTCTTATCTTCAAAGATACTAACTACTCCCTCACCTATAGAGAGCTTGTAATATTCTACTCCTGTTATAGTATAATAGGATATTACTGGATGTGAACAGATACATATATACCAACATATAGCCCTATCACTACTATCCTCTCCCCTTCTAGACTCCCTAACTCTTCCTGCAACCTCTTGAACTTGCTGTAGAGTACAGTCTTACTTAAGACCAGTGATACATCTTGATCCTCATACTTCTCATCTACCCTCCTTCTTATGACGATACCATCTGTAGTCTGCTCTTCAACCTCTCTGCTCTCATATCCTACTATGATCTTGCAGTCTATGACATCTAAATCTGACTTCATGTTACCTCTTGATTATAGTAGAGCCATACTACTAAATGCTATATCCTTATCCTCATGTTTAAGAGCTCTTCAGCTCTTGCCCTGTCTCATACGCTACTGCTATAAAGGCTTCTGCAATGTACCTGCAGTATCTATAAGGCACTTCTCTGTTAGTGATAGTCTAGTCCAACTCTTCACTCTCTACGCTTATCCTTACTTATGTTGATCTTTAGCCATTCTATTTGCTGAGGATAGTACTTATTATTGCCATAAACTATAAAGAATTCAAGTATGATCCTGAATGTGTACTCTTTGTGTATAGTTGCTACTCTTTAACATGTTTATAAACTTGCGTATATCCTCTTTAGTATTGTCTGAATGGCTTCCTTATATCTAATCTAGGTCTAGATCTAAGAGCCTCTAATCACTAATAAGGAGTTTATGCAACGTATGATGTGTAGAGCAGAGGTCTCCTTCTCTAAATGACACTGTACATACCTCATTATATCCTCCTTATCCTCCTTAGGTACTGCTATTAACCCTCTCTAGCCAATATTGTAGTCTCTTCTCTCTAGCATATATGTCTCTATCTCTATCCTTGCACTATCCTTATCCATTCCTATAGAATAATTAGTGATTCGAAGCAAGGTTTGAGTCAAGTATTGGCATAACATACCTCTTTAATATATAAGAGAGGGAGGATAGGCGCGTTAAAGGAACTTCTATATAGTATAAGTGATGATATAAGAGCAGCAATATATCAAACTGAATGATATCTTGATAATCAATATAGTTATGTAACAAAGCAATCTACCTTAACCCTAACCACATTTTATACTTATATCCCTCCATTACAGAGACTGTATGTTGGTCGATAGAATAGTTATAACACATAGATGGTTGGAAGCACTGAGGAAGATAGCAGAGAAGGCTTATCCTAACGAAGGATGTGCATTACTTGCTGGGAGTATAGAGGCTGATGGCTCATCCTATACATACAAGATAATGAAGATAATAGAGGTTGAGAACTCAGATAGATCTAGCATAAGCTTCAGTATAAGGGATGAGGACCTCATCAATGCCTATGAGATGATTAGTAGGAGCAACATGGAGTTGGTCGGGATATTCCATACCCATCCATTCTCGAATGCATACCCATCTGGCAAGGATCTAAGGTACATGCAGATCAATCCTGTGCCATGGATAATACTGGGAGAGGATGGTGAGATGAGAGCCTTCATCATAGATGAAGGGAAGGGCGTTAAAGAATTGAGGTTGTCTATATCGGATTAGTGTACTGGTCGCTACTGCAGGTCAGATGCCCACTATACCAACGAATATCGGTACAAAGACTATCGCTACTGTGTTAAGTAGTTTTATCACAGTGTTAAGAGCAGGACCTGCGGTATCCTTGTATGGATCGCCTATAAGATCACCTACCACTGCAACCTCATGCTCTGGTGTATGCTTCTTCCCTATTATCTCTATGTACTTCTTTGCGTTATCCCATGCCCCTCCACTGTTTGCCATATGGTAAGCAAGGAATATCCCGCTAACAACAGCGCCCATGAGTATGCCCGCAACTGCACTTGGGCCTAACAATACACCAAGCACTATAGGTGCTGCTACAGTTATTATTGCAGGTTGGAAGAGCTGCTTTATGCTTGCTGCAGTAGCAATATCTATACACTTTGCATAATCTGGCTTTGCCTTCCCCTCAAGTATGCCTGGATTACTCTTGAACTGGCTCCTAACCTCATCTACTAGCCTCATAGCTGCCCTGTTAACCCCTGCGATCAACTGGCTTGAGATGAAGAATGGGAGTAGTCCTCCAACCAATAAGCCTATTATAACATTTGGATTCGCTAAACTGTAATCAAGGACCTTATCTATGAATATGTTTGCTGCCTCATGCTGGAATGCCTGTATCATTGCTAATGCTGCAAGACCAGCACTTGCTATAGCAAAGCCTTTCGTTACAGCCTTCGTTGTATTCCCTATAGCATCTATCTGATCTGTTATCTTCCTATTCTCATCTCCCATGCCAGTCATCTCAACTATGCCTCCAGCGTTATCACTAATAGGTCCAAATGAGTCTATGCTGAGCACTATACCTGCAAGGCTGAGCATAGCCATAGCTGCTATAGCAGTACCATATATACCCATCAAGGGATCTCCAGTAACAGCATACGTTATCGAGTAGGATATGGCTAGGGTAACAACTATGGCTATCATGAAGGGCATCGTAGATCTTAGGCCAGAGATTATTCCAGCAAGCATATTCGCTGCATAGCCCCACTTCGTTGACTCCCCTATCTCCTTAACAGGCCTGTACTTGTAGTTTGTATAGTAATCTGTTATCCTCTGTATTATTGGTACTAGCACTACACCAACGACAGTGGTAGCAAAGAGTGCCATTGCTAATATGCTTGAGCCCATGAGCAGTTGTGTGAAGATAAGGTTGAGTACTACTGCTATCCCTGCACTCACTATGAATGCTATATTCAAGGGCTTCATAGGATCATCTATCCTTCTAGGTGTTACAGTCAATGCACCTATGATCGATGCTATAAGGCCAGATGCCCCTATCACAATGGGATATACAGTAAGCATAGTCTGATCAAATCCTGCTGTTAATGGGTCAACTACTACCAATGCACCTAGGAGCATTGCAGCCAAGAGTGTAACTATATATGATTCGTAAACATCAGAGCCCATACCCGCTGCATCCCCAACGTTATCCCCAACATTATCTGCTATTGTAGCAGGGTTCCTTGGATCATCCTCTGGTATCCCAGCCTCTATCTTGCCTACAAGATCTGCACCAAGGTCTGCTGCCTTTGTGAATATTCCTCCTCCAGCTCTTATGAACAATGCTATGAGACTTGCTCCTATTCCTACACCAGCTATCATTATAGGCTCTCTATAGAAGATGTAGAGTAGTGTTACACCTATCAGTGCCATTGCAGGTATTGCAAGGCCTACAGTCGCTCCTCCTCTGAACGCTGTCACTAGAGTATAACCTAAGCCCTTGGTTGTTGCCTGAGCGGTCCTAACGGCAGCCTTGACGGTTATCTTCATGGCTATGAGCCCTGCTATAGCAGATAGCGCAGCACCAACCGCAAATGCTATCCCATTTGAGACTCCAGATGCGAATGATATGGCTATTGCTAAACCTATAGCTATTGGCATTATGGTTATGAACTCACGCCTCAAGAATGCTGATGCCCCTGCCCTGACAGCGGAGCTTATCTCCATCATGCTCTTATTCCCAATGCTCTGCCTCCCAACCCATAATGCCATTGCTCCTGCTATGCCCAATGATGCTACTGATGCTCCTATCGATAGCATAGAATCTAGATTCATTTTGAGTTAAGGGAAGGAGGAAGGTTATATAAACTATGGTCTCTCCATTCAGATTGCATCTAATCGCTGCGTATAGCTCCCTCATTTACTGGCATATCCATCCATCTAATACTGTACTCTATTTCTTGGAACCTTTATCAGCAGAAGCATATATCATATCTACCTACTGCAATATGAACCTGCTCCTACATATCTTCCTACATCTATACAGTAGATCAGGTGTATCTTGGGGTCAGACTTCCTACTATAATCACGTATCATATAGCCACCGCCTCATCATCCCCATCAATACTCTGCATACCAACTATATAGGTAGTTTGCTCAGGAGATGCTTGAACCTACCCCTACTCTCCTCATCAACCCTTAGCAGCACAATCCCTTCTAATGGTTGGCCGTAGAGGATGATCGAACCGTCTGGAGCAAGCCTTAGTACAGCAAGGCCTAGAAGATCCTCCTCACCATCAACATATACCCTTACAGGCTTCTCTAGTATCAATGCCTTCTTTATTGCATCCATAGCATCCTTGCTAACAGTACCAGCAGGGTTTGAGCATCTAACCTCACTCCTATGCATACGTTTAACCTCATCCCTTGCATATCTCCTCTCCCTCCCATCCACTATCTGGATATCTGGTACCAACCCTAGTGAGACTAGCCTCTCAGTTGTAGCATCTCCCACACTTATCACCATACCTGCGCCCTTGAGCATATGCTCAAGGGTATCCTTGCTTACCTTGCCATCCTCTATGAGCAGACCTAGAGGCCTCTTCAATGAGTTCAGTTCATCACTGCTGAATGACGCTAGCATCTTGCATCTCTGCTGCTATAACACTAACTCTGCCAGCAACTCTCCTTGCAATGGTCTCAACAGCCTTAGCATATGGTGAATCTGGCTCTAAGAGCATGATTGGTTTGCCTGTCTCGCTCCCTTCCATGATGGATGTATGAAGTGGTATATCTCCAAGCAGTGGAGCACCAAACCTCTCCTCTATCTTCTCCTCTCCAGCATAGCCGAATACCTTGCTCTCCTTGTTGCAGTGTGGGCATATGAAGTAACTCATATTCTCCACAACCCCTATTATTGGGATGTTCAGCTTCCTGAACATGAGTGCCGACTTTCTTGCTATGTTCATTGCAACATCTTGGGGAGTAGTTACTATAACAACACCAGTTATCGGTATGGTCTGTGCAAGAGTTAGAGGCGCATCACCAGTACCAGGAGGGAGGTCAACTATAAGGTAATCTAGTTCCCCCCACTCAACATCTGTAAGGAACTGCTTTATTATTCCAGAGATTATTGGTCCCCTCCATATTCCAACATTCTCCTCTCCTCTAGTCGTTACTAAACCCATAGAGATGACCTTGATCCCATGTATCTGCTGAGGCACTATTCTATTCTCACTATTGACCATCAACCCTGGTGTAAGCCCGAGCATTAGAGGGACGCTAGGCCCGTATATATCAGCATCTAGTAGTCCAACCCTTGCACCTGTGCTTGCTAATGCATATGCTAGGTTTACAGCAACGGTGCTCTTACCTACACCTCCCTTACCACTAGCAACCGCTATGACATTCTTTACACCAGCAAGTATCTCGCTAGCATTAACTGCCCTACCCTCCATCACTCTTGCAGTTACCCTTATCACAGGCTCAACACCCAATGCTTTAATCCTCTCCCTAACCTCTTGCTCTATCTCGCTATTGTATGGGCATGCAGGTGTAGTCAGCTCTAATGTGAATTTAACCTCACCTCCCTCTATGCTCAGATCCTTTACCATACCCATGGAGACTATATCCTTGTTCAACTCTGGATCCTTTACACTCCTTAATGCATTGATAACCTCATCTACTGTTACCATGAGCCCTCTACCCTTCTATGCTATTTAAATTATTCAGCATGTAATGATAGCCATGCTTTATATGCTATGATCGCCCTATATATCTTTGGCCAAGTTATAAGCACCGATCTTCTTGGATCAAAAGGTTCATAAGGGTATGCTAGAGATAGTATATGGAATGTTTGCTATTGTAGAGATGGTAGATGTCGTTAGGATACCTCCCCATAGGTTCAACACAAACCTAAAGGATGCTGCTCTAGCCATACTGAAGGAGAAGTATGAGAGTATGATAAGCACTGAACTGGGATATGTTATAATGATCATTGATGCAGATGTTAACCCTGTAGGCAAGGTAGTACATGGAGATGGTTCAACATATCATAAGACTAGGTTCAGCATGCTAACCTTCTATCCCAACCTGCAGGAGATCGTCGAAGGAGAGGTTGTAGAGGTTACAGAGTTTGGTGCCTTCGTTAGGATAGGGCCTACAGATGCATTGCTACATCTCTCCCAGATAATAGATGACTTTCTGAACGTTGATGTCAAGCAAGGGATGATAGTTGCAAGCAAGAGCAGTAGAGTGTTAAGGATAGGCTCAACAGTTAGGACAAGGATAACGGCCGTTAGTCTCAAGGGAGGGACTATGGGTAAGATAGGCGTAACATGTAGGCAGCCATTCCTTGGTGCTGAGGAGTGGATAATGGAGGATGTTAAGAAGGCTGAGCAGCAAAGGCAAAGAGCAAGAGTTGAGGAGGCAAAGCAGTGATGAAGGAGTACGCATGCAGAAGGTGTAAGGCAATAACGAGAGGTAAGGTATGCCCTGTATGCAAGTCAGCAGACCTCTCTGCTGACTGGGAGGGTTTAGTGTTGATAGTTAACCCTGAGGAGTCGAGGATAGCAAGGCTCCTCAATATAACACAGAAGGGTAAGTATGCTATGAAGGTAATGTGAGAGTTAGTAATGTGAGTTAGAGGCTATGGCATCAATCTAACCTTAACCTAATCTATTAATTTAATCTATTTCTGATAAGGAATGGATGGATGGATGAAGAATGCCAAAGGAAGGGTATAACGATGCATCATCATTAACTAGATTGCTCAGAGGATTCATAGAGGAGGATGTTGGTACTGGTGATGTAACAAGTGCTATAGTGGATGATAGACCGGTCAAGGCAGAGATAATATGCAAGGAGCATGCTGTAGTGGCGGGGCTTGAAGAGGCTATACTTCTACTCCATCTTGTTAACTGCAAGGCTGAGGGTATGGTTAGCGATGGCAGTAGTGTAGAGCCAAATACGGTAATAATGCGTGTTCATGGCAATGCTAGATCTATACTTGCTGTTGAGCGCACAGCACTGAACCTGCTCATGCGTATGAGTGGGATAGCAACATACACAAGGAGGTATGTTGAGATTGCAAAGAGTGTCAACCCAAATGTGAAGATAGCATCTACAAGGAAGACAGCTCCAGGGTTGAGGCTTCTAGATAAGAAGGCAGTTGCTCTAGGAGGAGGCTATATGCATAGGCTAGGCCTTTATGATATGGTACTCATAAAGGATAATCATATAGCGCTTATAGGCTCTGTAGCAGAGGCTGTAAAGACTGCAAGGGAGTTGTATGGCAACAGGTATAGGATAGAGGTAGAGGTACGCTCACTTCAAGGTGCGTTGGAGGCTATCGAGAATGGTGCAGATATTATAATGCTAGATAACCTTGGTGTTGATGATGTGAAGTTGATAGTAGAGGAGTTGAAGGCTAGAGGGTTAAGGGATAAGGTCATGGTAGAGGTATCTGGAGGTATAAATGAGGAGAATATAAGGGATTATGCCAGACTTGGTGTTGATATGATCTCCATAGGGAGGATAACGCATTCAGTGAAGGCAGTAGATATGAGCCTTGAGATTGTAGTATGAGTAGCATCTAATGGAGATATTAAATGAATTGCATGGGAAGATGCTATCCATTTTTGAAAGGGATGTACGAGTCTTTAACAGCAGATTGCGTTCATGGTTATACAGAAGTACCTATAGGAAGATAGTGCTGGTAGGCAGTTCGCTAGGAGCATAAATAAGTATTATACATTACATATTTAAGATGATTGAATCACAAGCATATAATATTGGGCTAACTTTTTAATTGATGGCGAGCATCCTTTCTATTGCTCTCCTTGCCTTAGTTGCTACATCTTCTGGAACCTTGACCTCATAGACCATATCCCTTAACGATCTATACACCTTATCGAGTGTTATCATCTTCATGTACTTGCATACAGCATCATTACTTATAGGGATGAACTCCTTCTCAGGGTTCTCCTTCTTCAGCCTGTAGAGTATACCTATCTCTGTAGCAACTATCAGCCTCTTTGCACTACTCTGCTTTGCATACCTCATCATACCCTCTGTTGATAGGAACTTCACCAATGATGCATTACTGCTACTACCATTCCCACTGCTATTACTTACTACACATCCATACCCACTCCCATTCCTACTCCAATTCCCATTCCCATTACCGTTACCGTTACCAAAGTAGTACACCATCGAGGTTGTACATCCACACTCTGGGTGTATAAGGAACTCAGCATCCTTGTACATCTTTAGCATCTCAAGCACTAGAGAAGGTCTTATCCCAGCATGGACATGGCACTCCCCAGGCCATATGTAGATGTTCCTCCTCTTCGTAACCTCTGCAACATATGCTCCTAGGAACATATCTGGGAGGAAGAGTATAGGCTTATCATCTGGTATGCTCTTAACTACCTTGACCGCATTGCTCGATGTGCAGCAGTAATCGCACTCAGCCTTCACATCTGCACTAGTGTTTATGTAGCATACAGTTACCGCATCTGGATGCTCTCTCTTCCATGCCCTTAACTGCTCAACCGTTATGGTAGAGGCTAGGGAGCATCCAGCCTCTAAATCTGGTATAAGCACTCTCTTATCAGGGCATATTATGGAGGCTGTCTCAGCCATAAAGTGCACTCCACAGAATACTATAACCTTTGCATCAGTACTTGCTGCCTTTTGCGATAATGCTAGAGAGTCGCCTATGAAATCAGCTACATCCTGAACCTCTGGGAGCTGGTAGTTGTGTGCAAGTATGATGGCATCCCTCTCCCTCTTCAGCCTCGTTATCTCTTGCTTAAGATCAGCTTCATCCATTCCATGATCATCTCACCATATTTCTATTTAAGTGGATACAATAGATGCACCGATTGCATTTATATATCTAGATAAGAGCAAGATTTGCCATCTCAATATATCATGTACCGATGCTCACCATATCATCACATGCTCTAGCAAGGCACTCTATAGCAGATAGAACCGCTAGATAACTTGTCTTTGGGTTGTTAGGACTTGGGATATTGCTTACCTTGAAGTAGAGTTCGCCAAACTCGCCCTTTGCCTGTATCTCATGTATATTCCTCTTTGCCCTAGGATCTGCAACTATCCTAACCATAGTTCTATCAGCACCTATACCTGCTAGGCTAAGGATGGCAGCAACGTTAACGTTTGCAGGGAATAACCTTATTGCTTCTCTCGCATTACCCCTGTATATCACCTTGGCCCTCCTCAGACCCTTCAGACTCACTCTATGCTCCTTGAAGAATGGTGCATCGATGAGTGCCCTTGGGTGCTTTCTTGTAGTTATAGTAACCTCTTTTAGTAGATGCCTAACACTCCTTATAGCATCTATACCTGCTATAGCACCACTTGGAAGGTAGAGCCTCCTACCATACCTCTCAAGCAGAGAGTGTAACTCAGCATATAATGCATCATCTAATAGTGCGCCAACACTCATGAGCATCAGATCCTTGCTATGCTCCACTATACTCTTTGCATGATCCTTTACTGCTTGCTGTGATGCAGCCTCAACTATAAGTTCGGCATCAGATGCAAGTAGAGCATCGATCTCATCTGCTACAGATGGCTTTGAGTTAAGCCTATTAACGAGTGCTTCACACCTCTCTCTATAGATATCATATACGATAACCAACTCAGCATTAACCCTGCCAGAGTCTATTGCAACTGCTATCTCAGAGCCTATAGCACCACAGCCTATCAGCCCAACCCTTCTCCTCCTATTCATGGTCATAACCAACCATACCATATATCCACAAATATTATTAATATAGATAGGGTTAGTGATTGATGGGTTATGGATCTGCATATACTTGCACTCTGGTTCATAATAACAGTAACATTCATGGTAGTTACTGGCTTCGCATACTCAAGGGTTAGGAAGGGTAGAAGTATCAATGCTGGGTAAAATTGCTTATCGTCTGTCTGATCGTTGAATGATGTAACAAGTGTGCGAGTGATGAAGTGTGAGTGATGGAGTGATGAGGCTCCATCTTGAGAAGAAGGCTATAAGGGCACTCGGCATAGCAGAGAGCTTCAGGAAGGGTAGGAGTAAGGCTGTGCTTGCTGGAGTTGTTATGCGTAGCGACTCTGTTATAGATGGTATAGCCTATTCTAACACAACCATAAGAGGTGATGATGCCACAGATGCTATCATACAACTCTACAAGGCTCTGAATAGGAACGATATAAACATGATCATGCTTGGTGGTGTTGTGATAAGCATGTACAACATAATAGACCTTGATAGATTATACACTACGCTATCAGTACCAGTTATAGGTGTTACATTCGAAGAGTCAGAGGGGTTAGAAGAGCATATAATGCGTGTATTCCAAGGAGAGCAGATGGAGAGGAAGTTGCAGGCATACAAGAGGTTAGGGGCAAGGAGCAAGGTTATGCTCAAGACTGGGTACCATGTATACGTTAGGTGTGTTGGAATGAATACAAGGATTGCAAAGAGAGCATTGAACAAGTTCCTATTACAGGGTTCTGTGCCAGAGCCCATAAGGGTTGCAAGATTACTTGCAAGGGCAGTCTTGGCTTGGACCATGTAAATTGGTAGATATTGCATATATTATTTATATTATATTATTACGCTTTATCAGTTCAGGTATACACCAGCATACTTCTTTGCCCCATCCCTTATGAGCCTTAGAACATACCACGTACCCAGTCTTCCAAATGTATCTGCTACCATCCTTACTACTGGGCTGAAGTGTAACGTACCATAAGGCATCCACTCTGCTACAGTCTTCGCATTAAGGTACCAGCATCTGAAGTACAGCTCCCATTGCGCTCTACTCATCCTCTCACCCTGAAGAGACCCACTAGGATCATTGTAGTCTGTGTAGAACATCGGTGCTACTACCGTTGCCCTACCCTCCAACCCTTTTATCAACTCTATAGTCTCTTTGACATCATCATCCTGCTCCCCTGGAAGACCGATTATGAGCGTATTTGCAACGAAGAAGTAGTTCTCGTTCAGTATCCTTATGCCCTCCTCAACAACCTCTGGCCACTCCTCTGGAGAGAATGGCTTGACCTTGTATGGCATATGCCTCCTTATTAGTGTAGGGGATGCCGTCTCTAGCCCTATCTGCACCCCAGTCCACCTGCTAGCATTGAAGTTGTTTATCTCCCTTATCTTTGATATACACTCTGGATCTGCCATAGCGGATGAGTATGTAAAGTGTATAGCAGCAACATAGTTGGTATTTGGAAGCATCTTAAGTTCACTGAACAGCTGCACTATAGCATCCCTGTTCGGTCTCATCTCGCTATTGTCGAGACCATAGAGGAGTATCTCCTCAGACTGAAGCCATATGCTAGTTATCCCATACCTAAGGTTTACCATGGCCTCTTCCTTGAGCCTCTCTATAGGGAAGTCCCTCTTCATCCTCCTATTGGGGTCGCAAAAGTCACAGCCTCTACCACATCCTCTCATAGCCTCTATACATCCATTGGTTGTAGGCCCAGGTATGTAAGGTATATCCATTATCGTATTTGTCTTTGTGAATATAACCTCTTTGGCCCTTCCTTCTATTATATCATTGCATATATCGGCTATCTTATCATCCACCTCCCCTATCACAACATGGTCTATACCATAATCCTCCCTCTCCTTGTTACTGAATGAGAACTGCCATGCACCAGAGCCCCCAACAACGACCTTGAAGCGATAACCCCTCCTCTCCCTTAGACCCTTCAGCCTATAGCATAGATCTCTAAACGAGATCCTGTTTATAGGTGTCATCTTCCCCTGCGTTAATGCAGATGGGACTGGACCTATACCTCTAGGATCCATGACATTTAGACCCACAATCTCTGTATCATAGCCTATAGCCTTCTCTATATAGTCTGGGTGCGCTACAAATATCTCATCCCTCTTGAATGCCTTTAATAGTCCACCCTCAACCCTCCTCAAGCCTAGAGGTACAACCATAGCCTCTCCAGTAGCCTTGTTGAACTCCACGCTTGGGCAGAAGATACTCTTGTATATGAATGATGGCATCTTCTCTTTAGGGAACGTTGCTATGAACCCGAATAGCATGTTATCCCTATAGTGTGACATGAGCGTTCTATCAGCACTAAGCACTATCCTCTTGCTCATAGGCTGAGTATTCACCTAATATCTTATAAATATTACAGGTAATTCTATGCTAATAATCATGAGTAATTGCATCTCTATATAATAAAAGCAGATTCTATAATGACCATGGATTAGATGAATAATTTCTTTACATGTAGGTATAATAATCATAAACCAATCTAATCAATCGATTATATGGTGGACCGGGCGGGATTCGAACCCGCGACCTTTCCCATGCCACGGGAATATCCTACCAGGCTAGACGAGTGGCCTGCCGTATCATCTATTGGCGCTATACAGCAACCGGCCCGTTCTTTACCATGGCCCGATCCAGATAGAGTTTGATCCATCTTCTTAATAATCTTCCTTTCTATCCATTTCAATATATTTAAATACCCTTTCTCTTAAGTTTAGGGGAAAGGAGTTGGTTACAGATAACAGAGGCATAATATCATTCATAAGGCTATACACCGAGGATCTGGGGATATTCAGGATAAAGCCGGTTGAAGGTCAGATACCAGACTTTAAGGCAGGACAGTTCGTCACCCTAGGCTTGCCAGTCAAGAGTGAAGGGGGCAAGATAGTTAGAAGAGCATACTCAATAGCCTCGCCTCCAGAGCAGAAGAAGTACTTCGAACTCTATATAAGGTGGGTAAGGAAGCCAGTCCCAGGGAGGTTCACAACAGAACTCTTCGAGAGGAAGGAGGGGGATGAGATACTCTGGCTCAAACCTACTGGACCGTTTGGGTTAGTGGATACATGGCCAGATGGTAGGAAGGAGGAGAGGCGTATAGTCATGATTGCTGGAGGTACAGGACTAGCACCATTCATAAGTATGACACTACACCTGAAGGCAATTAGGGATAAGAGGGAGATAGTAGTGCTCCATGGCGCAAGTTACGTTACAGAGCTGGGTTACAAGGAACTGTTAACACAGTTGGAAGAGGAGAGCATAGATGGTAAGGATAGTACGTGGAGGTTCAGGTACAGGGCAAGCATAAGCAGACCAGATGAGTTCCTGAACAGGAGTTGGGGAGGGCATAAGGGTAGGGTAGAGACGTTCCTCAAGAACGATCCTTCTACAGGAAGATCACCACTCGAGGAGCTGGTTGGGGAGAAGATAACGCCAGAGAATACCATGTTCTATGTATGTGGATGGCAAGGCACGGTTGATGGAGTACTACAGTACCTTAAGCCTCTAGGCTTCATAGAGGAGAAGGAGAAGAATAAGAGAGCAGATAAGACATTCGATGTGAGGTATGAGTCATACGGCTAAAGTCATATGGCTGTAGACTATAACTCAAGTCAGGAAAATCCGTAAAACTTTTAATTCAATTCCTTGTATTATTATACAAGGTGAGACAGATGTCTGCACCCATGGTAAACCTGGATAGCAAGAATATACTGAACAAGCCAATAGTTACCAGCGATGGTTATCTTAGGGGCCATATAGTTGGACAGACAGATAAGGAGTTGGTGCTGATAGAGGGTACATGGAGAGTACGCAAGTACAACATACCCAAGTCGCTAGTCACCAACTTCGATGGTAGTTACATATATATCTCAATACCAGACAGGGAGATGGAGAAGTATAGGGTAACATAGGCTAGGCGAGTAGTTACTATCCTTATCCTATAACATCAAATTTTTATTTCGTTATATTCTGATATAGCTGATATTATAGGCTAAGAATTTAGTATACTGTTGTTTATTACTTACTCTACTGCAAGTTCTCATACCTACTCTCTACCAGCCTTGTCAGTTCCTTCATGAGTCCTCTTATCTGCTGTTCAATCTTATGCCTTACATGGAAGCCGAAGATCCTTGCCAATGGCTCCTTTATCCTTATATCTGCAACGACCATCAGCTGTGTACCCTCACTAGCCTCAGTATACGTCTCAGTTATCCTACTCCCTTCCAAGTATCCAGAGAGTATCTCCACCTCATGCACTGCTGGAGGATACACTATATGCCTACTTATCTGCTTTATCGATAGGTTATCTATGGTAATCTCCTCCTCAGTTACAGTAACATTATCACTACTACTCCTTATGATTATACTCTTAAAGTATGATGGGAATAACTCTGTAAGGTTCTCATAATCAGTAACGGTATCGAATACATCCTTCCTTGATGCTCTTATTAACGATGATAGCGCTAATCTAAACCTGTATCCCTCTTTATAGCCAAGCTCAAATGCCCTATCTATAGCAATCACATATATCCTACCAAAGGTTATCTTATCATCCCCAAGGAGTAGTTGTAGCACTTCATCAACATACTCATCCTCTATCGCAAACTCTATCTTGATTGATACTAGAGATCTAGAATCCTCCTTTGCATGCATGTTAACCATCTCCGATGATGTTATATGTACGCTCCTGACATGTTCTATAAGTGCTAGACGCTCAACGACGTAGTGTAAAGAGTCTCTACCTAGTATTATCTCTAACTTCTTCACTCCTATTCTCTACTCTTATCATAGGAAGATTATTTTAGGTTTGTGTTGAACCATCTTATGATACTGGGAGCGTGGCCTAGCATGGAATGGTGCCAGTCTCGGGCACTGGAGGTCGTGGGTTCAAATCCCACCGCTCCCATCCATCCATACATACATTCACATATCGTTACTCTATCTTAATATACAATTTAGTATCAACACCATCCCATATCACCACTTCTACTTCAATATCCTTTTATATCCATCTATATTGCATAAGAGCAATGAAGCTTGAGGAGTACCCATATGTATGGTTTGATAGTAAGTTGATAGAGTATGAAGATGCAAAGATACCATTGATGACCCATGCGTTGCACTATGGCACAAGCGTGATAGAGGGTATAAGGGCATACAAGGCAAAGGATAATCTGTATATATTCAGGCTTGAGGATCATATAAAGAGACTATTCAGATCTGCAAGCATACACTCCATCCCATTAAGGCATTCTGTAAAGGATGTTGTAGATGCTGTTGTGCAACTACTGAGAAAGAACGGTGTTAGAGACTCCTGCTATATAAGGCCTATAGCATTCGTTGGTCTACATGGCATAGACCTCTACGTTAGGGAAGACTCTCCATCACATATAGCAATCATTGCATTCAAGTTCGATCAATACTTCAACTCCAAAGGGATAAGGGCGTGCATCTCGTCATGGCGGAGGATAAACGATCTCTCACTCCCTCCATTGGCAAAGGCTGGCGCAAATTACCTAAATTCAGTACTTGCAACACAGGAGTGCAGGAGAAGGGGCTATGATGAGGCTATACTGCTCGATAACAATGGTATGGTTAGTGAAGCACCTGGAGAGAATGTCTTCCTTGTAAGGAATGGTAGGATAGTTACACCTCCTCTAGCATCATGTGTCCTTGAGGGTATAACAAGGGATACTGCAATAAGGATAGCAAGGGATATGGGTTATACTGTAGAGGAGAGGAACATACCTCGAAGTGAGTTGTATATAGCCGATGAGGTATTCCTTACAGGCACTGCCGCAGAGATAACCCCTGTACTAAGCATAGATGATCATGTAGTAGGGGATGGGAATGAAGGCACTGTTACCAGAAGCATAAGGGAGATGTATGCAAAGACCACTAGGGCAGAGGTCAAGGCATACATGGAGTGGCTCACACCGGTCTGGTGATACATCCTTGAGGATATGCATTGTAGGTGCTGAAGGAGGGGATGATTATGCTAGGGTATTAAACAGGTTTGGTGTCCTAGCATCTGTGTATGATGCTGATCTAGAGAAGGCAAAGGAGTTTGGAGCCAGATATGGTGTGCCATACTACACCACGCTTGAAGAGATGCTTGGATCAAGGCCCGATGGTATCATAATCACTACACCAGCATATACACATCTAAGCCTTCTATCAAGCATGATAGAGCATTGTAAGAACATGTTAGTTGAAAGACCGCTTGGAGGCTCGTTCAGGGAATGCATGGAGATAGCTGCCATGGTAGAGAAGGGTAAGGTCATGCTCATGCCACGTTATCTTGCCAGGTTTAATCCCATTGTAAACAGGGTTAAGGAGATTATAGATAGTAGAAGGTATGGTACTCTGCTGATGCTTGAATTGCAGAGCGGTAGTATTGGTAGGATTGCCAATTCTAGCCTTATCTACGATGTTGCAATAGATGATGTAGATATTGCATTGTATCTACTTACTCATCCAGATGTTGTATTTTCCATCAGTAGCAAGGGCGAGAAGGCTATAATTATAGCACTTGGATTCAAGGATAGTGTAGTAGTATGTATAACCTCAAACTACACCAGAAGGTTTAGGAGGATGAGTGTAACTATGGAGCACGGAATTGTTAGATGCGACCTTATTAGGCAGGAGATGTATCTGGAGGGCGAGGATACTGTAGTAAAGGATTGCGTAGAACCTCTCATGCTTGCATTAAGCAACTTTATAGATGTTATTAACGGCAAGGATAGGCCAAGGATAGATATCAGGGATGCTCTGATGATTGAGAGGGTTCTTGATGCATCACTATTATCGAGTAGGCTTGGATCACAAGTGTACATACGTGAGGCATGATTTGGATGAGTTAATTATAGGGTGAGGAGTGTTGAGGCGTTGGCTCCTAGACATACTTGTATGCCCAATCGATAAGAGTAGGCTAGAGTTAAGAGTATTTGATGAGCATGAGGATGAGATAATGGAGGGCGTGCTCATATGCTCATTATGCAAGAGGTTGTATCCTATAATTAAGGGCATACCAATACTCCTACCAGATGAGTTGAGGGACAAGAAGGTTGAGGAGGAGTTCTTCACAAGATGGAGGGATAGAGTGAGTATATGATCTTCAGCATCATGGAATATTATAATTATACTGGTTTATATAGATAGATATATGGATGGATTACAGCGACCATACAGCGAGTGATAGGTATAAAGACAAGTATATCATGCTCTTGTAGAGAGTATAGATATATGGATAGATAAACCACCCAGAAGCCTATACCATATTAACTATCAGAATCCCTCCTCTTCATTCTTCCACTCCTCTACACTCTTAATTCAATAACCTTGATGCCTCATCCTTTATCCTCTTCGCTAGAGTATGGCCTATACCCTTTATGGAAGCTAGTTTAGATTCTGGTGCATTGGCTACACTCTTCAGATCATGCAAGCCAGCATTGTACAATGCCCTTGCCCTAACCCTCCCTATACCTTCAAGCCTTACGAGTTCCAACAACTCTTCCTTCACACCATATCTAACCCTCTTCCTAAGCGTATCTATTGTAGAGAGAAGGTGCCTCTTGCCAAGTAGCAATGCAAGTTCATGCATCGAGTATAGCAACCAATCGGCACTCTCAACCATCCTATACATATCCCCAGGCTCAACACTAAGGTTATCGAGCAGATGTCTATCGCTATACTCCTCTATCCATGCGTATAGTGCTAGAAGGCTCCTCGATACGCTATGTTCATCGACATCGTATATGAACTCATCCAAATGCTCATCTACAAGCATCTTAACCTCATCCACATCACTGCTCCTTAACTGTAGTCTAGGATAAAAGTCAGGAGACTCACTCACTATATGAAGTAAGCCTAAAGTTAGATCTCTGTTTCTGCTACTCCTTACTCTAGAGAGTGCATCCCTCATGAGTATCGCTGTCTCAGGATCTATGTATAGCATGGCAGTCCTCCTCCCAAATCTTGTTGCCCTCAAGATCGTACCATCATCATTGGTATACTCAATGAGCCCTTCAACCAAGAGGTATTCTAGTGCTGATTCGAACTTTGGGGTTATATACCTTGTACTATACTGCCTTGCCAGTAGTGTATGTGCAAAGATACCGTTCAGGTCTCTAAGGCTTATACCATCGCTCATTGCTATAGATGCTAGGATATGCATCCTTAGCAGCCTCTCATCTGCAAGGGTAGATCTTAATGGTTCTGGCTCACCCTTTATGTAACGCTCGATAAGATCATCGACATCATGTGAACCTGCAACTATTATAGCCTCCCCATAGGCATCATACCTTGGCCTACCTGCCCTACCACACATCTGCTTGTACTCATTGATGGTTATACTTGTGTTTATACCATACTCCATATCGTATCTGCTTATGCTTGATATTATCACTCTCCTTGCTGGTAGATTTACTCCAGCAGCAAGGGTTGGAGTAGCAGTAAGTATCTTCAATACTCTATCCCTGAACGCATCCTCAACTACCCTCCTCGCTATAGGGCTTAGACCAGCATGGTGGAATGCCACACATCTATTCATTAGAGATGCCAACTTCTCTGCAAGCTCGCTACCATCACTCTCAAGGAGTGTATCTATGTATGGCTTCACCTTAGCCCTCTCACCCTCACCAATCTTAGCACTTATTGCTTCTGCTGCCTTTGATGCCAGTGCTACACTCCTCTTCCTACTCTCAGCAAATATCAGTGCCTGTCCTTCATCCTTGAGGGCATCTATAGCAAGGTCTATTGGAGCACCATAAGCACTGGTTGTTATCTTTGCAGTTGTACCATCGCTGTAATGTATCAGACCATGGGAGTATACACCCTCAACTAGTCTAGTTGGTCTCCATCTACTACTTACTAGCATACAGTTGAGCCATGATGCTATCTCCTCAGCATTACTTACGGTAGCGCTAAGAGCAAGCACCTGTACACTACTCATCATAGATGCTCTAGCAAGCATCATCTCAAGGGTTGCACCCCTCTCCCTATCTGCCAGTAGATGTACCTCATCGAACACAAAGAGTCCAACATCACCAATCCATGATGCCTTATGCCTGAAGAGCGAGTCGATCTTCTCATTTGTAGTTATTATTATATCTGCATCGCTCAACTCCTCGCCATTGGAGTCATAGTCCCCAGTCGAGATCTTTACCTTAGCACTTCTACCATTGAATACAAGGTTCTCTAGTAGTTTGAACTCCCTATACTTCTCATTTGCTAGTGCTCTTAATGGGGTCATGTATACAACCTTGCTACCATGCTCTAATGCTCTAACTGATGCTATCATTGCTATGAGTGTCTTCCCACTTGCTGTTGGTGTTGCTATAAGCATGCTCTTCCCATCTAGGAGTCCTGCCTTTATCGCATCCTGCTGTGGAGGATAGAATGCTGTATAGCCTAACCCTTCCAGTAACTCCTTGAACTCCCTCTTTATTGGTAGATCCCTTATGAGCATGCTATGACCAGTATCTGTATAATTCATCGAGTCATCACATCATCATAATTATGCATATAGATAAATGCTATACCATGCTATGCTATACTATGCTATGGTCCATATCATATCATGTCATATCATGTCACACTACACCATGCTATACCTATCTATTCGTTCATCAAGCCCTCTTGTAGAAGCCCTGTCTTACCTCGTATATTATGCCCTGAGCATTGGACTTCCTTATCCACTCTCTAGCCTCATCCTCTGTGAACTTGCCAGTCTTTGCAAGTTCTGTTATCAATGCTTGCTCCTCGACCGGGTTCTGATCCTTGCCAGATAATGCATTAAATACATCAAGGAAGAGTTGCATCTTGCTCCTCTCGCTAGATGGCATACCATGCAGTACACCTAGATCTACTTTCCCAGTCTTCACATCTATGCCAACCTTGTTGAGCATAACGTTGAATATGTATATGGCTCTCTCAGCATCCTCTACAGTTACCGTATCTCTAAGCATGAGCCTTGCCCTTGCAGTTGCAAGCCTTATTAACGCTTCCAACTGTCTAGCAGTTATTGTTATTGAGTCTGGGCTTGCATTTGCCCTCATCTGCATATAGTACTCAAATATCCTATCCTCTGCATCCTTGCTCAGTACAGGGCTAAACCTCTTCGCATACGCTAGATACTTGCGTAGTAGATCTATTGGGATTGGTGGGAGATGCTCATAGCCTATACGCCTATGTATGCCAAGTATATGCCTTGCAAGGTTGGCATCGCCATCCTTGTTCGGCTCATCCCTTATAGCAAAGATCAGATCGAATCTAGTAAGCAATGGTATTGGAAGGTTAACATTCTCTGTTATATTCCTGTATGGATCGTACTTGCCTAGGATAGGATTTGCTGCTGCAAGTATGCTTGTTCTAGCGTTAAGTGTAGCAACTATGCCCCCCTTTGCTACAGAACATGTCTGCTGCTCCATAACCTCGTGGAGTGCGCTTCTATCCTCTGCCCTCATCTTATCTAGTTCGTCTATGCAGACTAGACCTTGATCCCCCAGCACAACTGCCCCTGCCTCTAGCATCATCATCCCGCTCTTATCCCTGATCACAGCAGCAGTCAAGCCAGCAGCAGTACTCCCCCTACCAGATGTGTATAATCCCCTAGGTGCTATCCTTGCTGCATACTTGAGCAACTCGCTCTTTGCAGTACCAGGGTCTCCAACTAGTAGTATATTTATGTCTCCCCTCAACTTCGTTGCATCCTCAAGCTCCCTCTGAGGGGATCCTACTATCTGGAGGAGTATAGCCTCCTTTATTATCTCATGCCCATATATGTGAGGCGCAAATGAGGAGATGAGTAGATCGTATAGATCTGCTCTTGCTGCTAACCTCTTGATCTCCCTCTCATCCTCCTCGCTTATAACGAACCTGCTATTGCTCCTAGCAGCAGCGTTGCTATCCTTACCATCTCCTCTGCTTGCCAAGAACTCTATGTTATTGCCTTCTACCCTTATCCTGAACAATGGTATATCCATCTTACTACTCTCAACATCCTTCTCAACATCGACTATACCTGTAAGTATTATCCTATCCCCAGGCCTTGCATTATCAACCAGATCATACATGAGCATAACATCTATATGGTATGGTAATTGGCCAGGAGGTAGGTCCTCTGGAAGTTCTTGCAACCTTATCATCTGTATGTTACTGAACTTGCTCTTCTCAGCCTCTATGCTTACCTCCTTTTTACATACCTTACATCTTATTCCCCTCTCGCCATAACTATTGTCTTCACCTTCCTCATCTCTACTACTATTGCTAGATCTCTTCCCACCCCTACCCCCACTCACGCCTGCACCCTTCCTCTTACTCCTATAATACTCATCCCTACTTATATAACCCTCATGCCCATCTACACACGTATAGTAGTATCTGGATATGAATGGTTTAACCTCTGATGCCCTAACTACCATACCAGATGTACTTATTAGCCTGCCTACAAGCTCTGCGTCTATATCACGCATCTTAACTTGGTATGGATAGTTGGATATCCTAACCATAAGCTCATCCTTTATATCATCAGCATACCTTGCATCTACTTCCTTGAGTATATCGTATACTGCTCTGCTGAACTCCTTCAATATAGCGCTAGGCTCCCTATTAAGTCTAGTTATTATATCAGGATTGTATGATGCAAGATCGTTATGATCCACAGTTATGGATCTGGTATTGTTTATCTTCAACATCTCGATCTGCTCTCTATACCTGTATATTCCATTGGCATCCTTGAAGCCTTTGATGAACTCTATAATCTCATCATATGTACTCTTTACAACATCATCGTTGAGCATTGCCATCACTCTCCCCTCCTCTAACTAGCCTCTTTGTTCATTACCAAACATATAGCCTCTAAACTCACTCACAGCATCATATAATGCTCTAAATAGTGCCCTCTCCTCAACGCTAAGCCTCTGCTCTATCTCAGGCATTATACTCGATGATGTACTCCTTAACCTACTGGAGTAGTCCATGATCTTCTTGAGTCTAAGCGTTACTATATCTTGGAGTGATACCATAAGCCTATCTTTACTGGCATCTTGCTGCCTTGATATGAACTCTTTCAAGCCTATGTAGAAGTCATGCCTTATAGTAGTTAACTGCTCCCCCGCTATCTTCTCCCTGCTCAATACTCTAATCAGTTCTATGCCCATATCCTGCTCTTGTACCTCTACAATACCATTTGCATGGAGTATCCTTGCAAGCCATCTTGGGAGCATCTTACCCTCATCCTCGCTACCCTCAATTGCAATATTGAGTAGGTTTATCTTCACACTCTTCCTGAACCTAACCTTTATAGGCTCTAACATGTAGGCTAGGGTGTGAACCCTTGCTACAGTGCTTACATCCATCCTCTATACACCTCTACTCGATATGCAAATCAAGTATATGAACTATAGAGTTAGCATTTTATTCATCTCTGCTATAGAGCAGAGCATGAGCATAGAACAGTTGATGTGGGTAGAGAAGTACAGACCTAAGAGGCTTGATGATGTTGTTAACCAGAAGGAGATAGTCGAGGGGATAAAGAGGATACTTGCAAGCCCTGCAGGTATGCCAAATATGCTCTTCGCTGGTCCAGCTGGTGTTGGTAAGACTACTGTTGCACTATGCATTGCTAGAGAGGTGCTTGGAGAGTACTGGAGGGATTACACACTTGAGCTTAACGCCTCAGATGAGAGAGGTATAAACATGGTCAGGGAGAAGGTTAAGATGTTCACTAGATACACAAGTATAGGCATCAGCATACCATTCAAGATAGTTGTACTGGATGAGGCTGATGAGATGACCTCTGAAGCACAGACAGCGTTGAGGAGGATAATGGAGGATAGTGCTACTACAAGTAGGTTCATCCTTATCTGTAATTACATCTCGCAGATAATAGAGCCTATACAGAGTAGATGCGTGATATTTAGGTTCAAGAGCCTTGCTAGGGATGATGTTGTAAACCACCTTGCAAACATATGCAAACTTGAAGGGGTTAGATATGAGGATAAGGCATTGGATATGATATATGAGTTCACCTCTGGAGATCTAAGGCATGCTATAAATATACTTCAGGCAGCATCTAGTCATGGCATAGTTAACGATGCTAGCGTTAGATCTGCACTAGGCATATCATACAAGGCAAAGGTTGGGGAAGTGATAAGGCTTGCACTTGAAGGGAACTTCAACGATGCAAGGTTGAGGATGCTAGAACTTACTAGAGTACATGGCTTATCGGAGAGGGATTTTATAAAGTTCGCTGGGGAAGAGATCATGAAGCAATCTAGCAAGAATATAGAACTGCTCAAGGTGCTTGCAGAGTACGATTATAGGCTTGTTGTTGGTGCACATCCAGATATACAGTTGGCAGCATTACTTGCAGAGTTAGCAAGAGTAGGTAGAAGCAGTAGCAGTAGTAGCAAGATAGATAGGTGAGTAAGGTATTGCAAGATAGAGAGGCTAGTATCTTGGAGAGGTTAGTATTTGTAACATCAAACCACCAAAAATTCAGAGAGGTCAAGGCCATACTTGAGGAGTATGGCATAGAGGTTGAACATTCACTACTCAATATAGTAGAGATACAAGCGATGAGGATAGAGGATATAGCATCTGTAAAAGCAAAGAGTGCTTATGAGATGCTGCAGAGGAGCGTTATCGTTGAGGATGATGCCCTACTCATAGATGCTCTGAACGGTTTCCCAGGGCCATACTCATCCTATGTATTCAAGACCATAGGGAATGAAGGAATAATAAGGCTTATGCATAACATAGATGATAGAAGGGCATCGTTCATATCAGTTATCGCATATTGCTATAGTAATGGTGTTGAGCCTATAATATTCATAGGTAAGGTTGATGGTATGATAGCAGATAGAATAAGGGGCAATGGCTGGGGCTACGATCCTATATTTATACCCAATAACAGTAGTAGAACATATGCTGAGATGGGTGATGAGAAGAGCAGGGTATCGCATAGGAGGTTAGCACTTGCACAATTTGCTAGCTGGTTAAAGGAGAGACAGTAATATCAATCTCCTTACACTAGCCATTGCAGTAGATAAGTGAATAAATAATAAATAATGGGTATTTTAGTTCTGCCTCTTACCTCTCTTATACAAGAGCATTGAGAGGAACCCTGCACCAACTATACCTGCTACACCTGCAATGGTCTCTGGTATAACGTTAAATGGTGTATAGAATGTAGTTACTATTGGATCTCCAACCTCTGTATATGCTGTTACTGTATATGTGCCTATAGTATTTGTATTGCAATTATCACCACTAAAGTCATCAGGATATACTGCAGACCACGATCCATCTGCTGGCACTATTACTGGTGCACCAGCATAGTTGCATATATACCCATCAGGAGTGGTTACTGTAACGCTGGTTATCTTTACTGGACTATCAACGCTTGAGTTGAATGTTATTGTTGCTGAACCTCCAACAGGTATAGAGGATCGATCTGAAGTTGTTCGAGTTGCTAATGCAGATATATCATCATACTCACAGTTAACCTCAGTATCTGGATCGCTTGCACATACATCCTCTGCTCCTAGAGTAGGTGACTCAACATCAACAAATATATCGTCACCATCTATATAATCATTGTTGGTAGTACCATCCTGAGCATTGATTATATCATTGCCACCATAAGCTGTATCATTACCACGTCCTCCCTCTATCCAATCTCCAAAAAGCCAATCATTACCAGCTCCTCCCTCTAGTGTATCATCACCTCCAGTTAGTATATCGTTACCATCTCCTCCAAATATATCATCTCCAGAAAGCCAATCATCACCCTCTCCTCCCTTTAGTGTATCATCACCTCCAGTTATTGTATTATTACCATCCCATTCCCCTATCAAATCTCCAGAAAGACGATCATTACCAGCTCCTCCATCTAGTATATCATCACCTCCAGTTATTGTATCATTACCATCTCCTCCCCCTATCAAATCTCCATAAAGAACATCATTACCAGCTCCTCCATCTAGTATATCATCACCTCCAGTTATTGTATCATCGTCATCTCCTCCCCCTATACCAAATCCTCCAAATATATCATCTCCAGAAAGCCAATCATCACCCTCTCCTCCATCTAGTATATCATCACCTCCAGTTATTGTATCATTACCCTCTCCTCCAAATATATGATCTCCAAAAAGAACATCATCACCATCATTACCACATAATATATCATCTCCTCCTTTTATATTATCTGCATTAATTGTACCTTCTCTACCATCACCAAAAAGAGTATCATTACCTCCAAAGCCAACTATGAAGTCATCTCCTTCTTTGCCTCTTATGTAATCACCACCATTGGTACCAACTATAAAGTCATTACCATCTGTGCCTAGAAATGGATTATCCAATGTACTTGGAGTGGCAATCATTACAGTATATGTCTTAGTACCAAGAGGAGTAGTGAGTATTATCATAGCACCATTCTCATACACTATACCATTAACCTTAACCTCATCCACACCATCGTTATCAAAGTCACCTCTCTCTATTGTATAGCCAACACATTCACCACTTATTATCTGCTGAGCATATACCATCCTAATACCCTCTGTAACAGTCATAGATAGCACTATTAGTAGGGTAGCAGTAACTATTGTTGAATTCAGCGATCTACCAGCCATATCAATACATTAATAACTTAATATTTATTTTTTCCTATATAGGTGCAAATTTATGTAATTATTGCTATATAATACCGGTTACATAACTCATATTCTAGAAGATATAAGAGATCATATACTCTAAATCCCCTTTTCATCTAGCCATTGCAACTTCAAATCCCAGAGAATCAATGGATTATTGGATCTACATATCTCTTCATATTCTGAAGGACAGCAACTCTGGATGGGATACTCCAATCATATAGAGTGTAATCATCAAGATGATGCTCTAGCGCTTCTGCAAATGCAAGAACCTCATCCATGTTGAGCATCTCATCTGCAGATAACCTGTTAATAGAGTTCCCAACATGCATATAAGATTTGATCTCGATGAAGTGTGGGTTACCTATCCTTAGGATCTCAGCAAACTCACTAGCAGTATCAAGTCCATAGTTATAGCCTCTGATAAGTGTTATCCTTGCTACAGTCCTTGCACGAGTTAGTGCAAGAAACTCTAGGCTCTTAAGCCATCGCTCCCAAGCATCCCTCAACCTTGGCCTGTTTATTAGGTAGTAGAGCCTCTTGTTTGGAGCATTTGTAGATAGGTAGATCTGTGTTGGGAGCGCATCCTCTTCCTCTAGCCTATAGAGCATCTCGGGCTCTTGCCCATTAGTTACAAGGAATATGGATCTTGTATCCTTGAGTCCCTTAAGATACCTTATCAGTTCTGGTAGTCTAGGGTACATAGTTGGTTCCCCTGAGAGTGAGATTGCATAGTGTGTTGGTCTCATAGCCTCCCTTAACTTAACCTTGTTTGCATCTTGATTGCCAAAGTACCCACTCATAAGCCTGAACCTCTCATTCATAAGATTATCTATTATCGTTTGAGGTTCATCTACTGCATTACTAGGCATCTCTATATGCTCATAGAACTCCATTGGCCTCCAGCAGTATACACACCTGTTCTCGCAGAACATACCTGCTGGTGAGAACTCCATACACCTATGTGTATCTATGCCATAGAACCTGTGCTTGTAGCACGAACCCTTATCCATGAACGACTTCTTGGTCCAGTGGCACAACTCTACAGTAGAATGGTTATATACTCCATACTTTGCATTCCTGAGCTGTCTAGTTATAATAGGCTTAATCTGTATAAGATCTTGCATACCATCATCTGAACAACCCATAACAGATCTAACAAGAGATAAAAATATTAACTTTTGGAAGTAGATAGGCTTGGGTTGGTTTATCTACTAGTTTATGTCTGCTTAACCTCCTCTCTCCTACCCCTTACCAACTCCCTCATCACTATAACTATGCCAGCGACTATGAGCCCTGCTGTGAGTAGTCCAAGTACAAGGTTGAATACTGGAATGGTACCAAGCTCTGGTACAACCTGCCCTGTTACAGTTATGTACTGCTCCCATCTAACATTCAGTATATTGTAGATTAGCAGTGCTATACCCCCAGCAAGTAAACCCAAGCCTATCTTGAACCACTTGCCTATGGGTAGTGATACCATCATCCTCATACCCATCACCACCTTCTATTATAGAAGGAAGAATATTTACGTTTTTCGGAAAATATCACTGATAAAAATATGGTATCAATAATAAATAACCTTATCTTCCAGCAGCCCCATGCTATGATATGGAGTTCTCTGATCTTATAAGGAGACGTGGTATGGTTAGAAGCTTCAAGGAGAGACCAGTGGAGCATGAGAAGTTGATTAAGATACTTACAAGTGCTGTTAGAGCACCAAGTGCTGGTCATCTACAACCCTGGGAGTTCATAGTAGTGAAGGATGAGCAGGTTAAGAGGAGTCTTGCAGAGGCAGCGCTCAAGCAGATGTTCATAGCAGAGGCACCAGTAGTTATAGTGACATGTGTAGATACTGAGAGATCTGCATCAAGATATGGAGATAGAGGGAGGAGGTTCTACAGCATAATAGATGGTTCATATGCCTCACTACTGATACTGCTAGCAGCAAGGGATCTAGGGTTAGGGGCATGCTTTGTAGGAGCATACAAGGATGATGAGGTAGCGAGGATACTTGAACTACCTGCACATGTAAGGCCCATAGGTATAATCCCTATAGGCTATCCTGCTGAGAGGCCTCCAAGGTATGAGAGGCTCCAATTGGAGCAGGTGGTGCATCTGAATAGATATGGTAATAGGGCAAGCCTTCAGGGACTATGATTATGATTATTATTATGATTATACTAGTTATGTTACAACTAGTTATGATTAGATGTTGGGCATGCAATTATTTATAGCCTATAGCGCTACAACGCCCTATCCAAGGCATCTATCGATGCAGGGTTCTCTATGCTTGATATATCCCCAAGGGGCATCTTTAATGCCTTTGCCTTGACTAGCCTCCTCATAACCTTCCCGCTCCTAGTCTTTGGGAGTTCTTCAACGAAAAGCACGCTATCGAGCCTTGCTATCTTCCCTATACTACTCTCAACATACGTAGCCAGTTCATGCCTAAGCGTCTCATAACTAGCCTTATAATCTTGCTTGAGTACAACATACGCAACTATCCTCTCACCCTTCAACTCATCAGGCAGACTTATAACAGCAGACTCAGCAACCGCACCATGAGTTGCAAGTACAGCCTCCAACTCAGCGCTTGATAGTCTATGCCCTGCAACCTTGATCACATCATCGACCCTCCCATGAAGATACCAGAGCCCATCCTCATCTATAGTTGCATAGTCTCCATGGAACCATATGCTCTTGAACCTTGACCAGTAAGCCTCGATGTATCTAGAAGGATCGTTGAGTATACCTCTTGTCATTGAGGGCCACGGCTTCCTTATTATGAGGTAGCCCTTACTCCCTCTTACTGGGTTACAGTAGTCATCAACAACATCTGCATCGAACCCTGGTACAGGTACACCTACAGTGCAAGGCTTTATCGGCATTATTGGAAGAACACTGAGTATCGCTCCCCCAACCTCAGTACCACCAGAGAGGTTTATAACAGGGCATCTTGAGCGACCTACCTTCCTGAAGTACCATAACCACTCCTCCTCATAGATAACCTCCCCAGTACATGAGAGTATCCTAAGCGTATCAAGATCATACATATCGATAGTATCATCTGTAGAGCGCATCACTGCTCTAAGCGCTGTTGGTGCCATGCCAAGTATTGTGATGCTATAATCATCAACTATCCTAAACACTACATCTGGTGAAGGATGGTCGAGAGCACCATCGTATATTACTGACGTTCCATTCATCATGAGAGAACCATAAACGCTCCATGTCTGTCCAGTTATCCAACCTATATCCGCTGGCCAGAAGAGCAGATCATCCCTCTTCATATCTATTAGGTATGCTGCCTGCTGTGCAGCAAATACCATGAACCCGCCATGGACATGTACAGTACCCTTTGGCTTCCCCGTTGTACCTGATGTGTATAAGATGAAGAGTCTATCCTCAGCATTCATCTCAACGCAATCTACATACGATGACTCTTCCTTCATTATACTATCCATCATGATATCTCTACTGCTCTCATCGAAACTCATCCCAGAGTACTCATGTACTATAACACACTCTACAGTATCATTCATGCTTAGAGCCTCATCGGCACTCTTCTTCAACTCTATTGGCTTTCCTCTCCTATAGTAACCATCTGCAGTTATCAGCACCTTTGCTCTAGAGTCATTAAGCCTATCTGCCAACGCTCTAGCACTGAAGCCAGAGAATACGACTGAGTGTATTGCTCCAATCCTTGAGCATGCAAGCATGGATGCTATAGCCTCAGGTACCATGGGCATGTATATGCATACAACATCCCCCTTGCCTACTATAGCACTCAATGCATTTGCTATCCTACAACTCATACTGTAGAGTTCGCTGTATGTCAATACCCTCTTCGAGCCCTGCTCATTCTCCCATATCACTGCTGGTTTATTGCCATTGCCAGCCTTCAAGTGCTTATCTAAGCAGTTGTATGCTATATTGCATCTCCCATCTGTGAACCATCTAGCCCATTCTATACCATCTGATATATCGAGTATGTTCTCAGTTGAGTACATCTTGAACCATTCTATGCCTAGATCATGGCATACAGCATCCCAGTACCACTCTATGTTTGATGATGAGCGCTCGATCAACTCCCTGTAGTCCTTTATACCATGAAGATCCATGAACCTTGCAATGTTAGTGCTACATGCAAACTCATCCGATGGTTTGAATACATACATCTGCATAATCATTGAGCTTGGAAAAGGTTATTATTGAATGCATCGCTAGTTGAGCCATGCTGATAAGTTATGGTAGTGATGGGATGGATGGGATTGATGGAATGGATAGGATGGATGGGATAAGCAGGGAAGAGGCATACAGCATTGCAGATGATATGGCTATAGATGAGTTGATGGCAAAGGCATCACTGCTAAGGGATTCTATGAGAGGCAAGGTAGTAACATACTCTAGGAAAGTATTCATACCACTAACATATCTATGCAGAGATCGCTGCTCTTACTGTACATATAGGAAGGAGCCTAGCAGCGCTGATGATATAATGCTTAAACCTGAGCATGTTCTTGCACTGGCAGAGCAAGGGAAGAGGATGGGATGTACAGAGGCGCTCCTTATGACTGGTGAGAGGCCAGAGCAACGTTACAGTGAGGTTAGGCAATGGTTGAGGGCTAGAGGGTACTCAAGCACTATAGAGTATATTGCAGATATGAGCAGGTTTATACTCGAGAGGGTTGGGCTTCTGCCCCATACGAATGCTGGTAACCTTACACTGGATGAGGTTGAGATGCTAAAGGAGTACAATGCAAGTATAGGTCTCATGCTAGAGAATGTAAGCGCTAGGCTTATGGGCAATGGGATGGCACATGAGCATGCCCCTAGCAAACATCCATCGTTAAGGTTGAAGACCATCGAGAATGCTGGTAGGGTAAGGGTAGCATTCACCACAGGCCTGCTTATAGGCATAGGGGAGAGTATGGAGGAGGTTTTAGACTCTCTACTTGCCATAAGGGATATGCATGCAAGGTACAAGCATATACAAGAGATCATAATACAGAACTTCAACCCAAAGCCAGATACACCTATGGCACATTGGGCTAGGCCATCAAGGGAGTACATGCTTAGAGTTGCTGCGCTAGCAAGGCTCATCATGCCTAGCATGAACATACAGGTTCCCCCAAACCTTAACCCAAAGTTTGATGAGTTCTTGGATGCTGGGATTAACGATTGGGGAGGCATCTCCCCCCTAACCATAGATCATATAAATCCAGAGGCACCATGGCCAAGCATAGACTATGTTAGAAGTGTAACAGAGGCAAGGGGGTTCAGGCTTAGAGCAAGGTTCCCTGTATACCCTGAGTATATAAGTGATGGGTATCTAGCAGGTAGAGTGATGGAGGTTATAAATAGGATGAGCGATGAGTATGGGTTGGTGAGGGGTTATTAGGTCGATCGATGTTGATGATACAGATCCAACTCCTATAGAGAGGATTATGCATGATATAGACCCTGTAGTAGCAGGGATACTAAACAGGGCTATAGATGGTAAGGATATCAGTGTTGAGGAGTCATATGAGTTGTTTGAGTGCAGTAGCGAGGAGATGAACGCCCTTGTAAGGGTTGCAGATATGCTAAGGAAGAGGCGTGTTGGTGAATATATAAGTTATGTTGTGAATAGAAACATAAACTTCACAAATGTGTGTATAAAGCGCTGTGGCTTCTGTGCATTCTCTAGAGACTTTAGGGAAGAGGAAGGTTACCTTCTTCCAGTTGAGGAGATAGTTAGGAGGGCTGATGAGGCATACAGGTTTGGTGCCAGCGAGGTATGCATACAGGCAGGGCTGATGCCAAAGATGAATGGTATGCTCTACATCGATATATGCAGAGCAATAAAGAGGGCTATCCCAGATATTCACATACATGCATTCTCCCCTGAAGAGATAATGTATGGATCTCTTAGGGCAGGGATGAGTATAGAGGAGTATCTGAAGGCACTGAAGGATGCAGGGCTTGGGAGTATCCCAGGTACTGCTGCTGAGATACTCATTCAAGAGGTTAGGGATGCCATCTCTCCTGGTAGAATAAAGGTCAAGGATTGGATAGATATAATAAAGACTGCCCATAGGTTAGGGATACCATCCACCTCTACCATCATGTATGGGCATGTAGAGAGTTCTATGCATAAGGCAATCCATCTATCAACCATAAGGGATATACAGAGAGAGACTGGAGGCTTTACCGAGTTCGTACCCTTAAGCTTTGTGTATAGAGAGGCACCGATGTACAGATATGGACTTGTCAAGGGTTTGAGACCTGGACCAAGTAGGGATGAGGTGATAAAGATGCATGCAATAGCAAGGATAATGCTGAATAACTACATACCAAACATCCAGGTCTCATGGGTTAAGGAAGGGCTTGATATGTGCAAGGTACTGCTTAATGCTGGAGCAAACGATCTTGGAGGTACTCTAATGAATGAGAGCATATCAACAGCAGCAGGTGCGATGAATGGACAGATGCTCAGACCCAAAGAGATTAGAGCGTTAATAAGGAGTATAGGTAGGATACCTGTGCAGAGAGATACCCTCTATAGAAGGTTGAAGGTATTCAATACTCAAGAGCAAGAGCAAGAGCATCAAGATCCACTTGATATGGTAGAGGATCCATCTATATTCGGCTCATACTATGAACTTATAAAGCTTGATAGATTCAAATACAAACGACATTATCCTTGAGTAACCTGCTTAATGATGGTTAGCATCATTAAGGTATTATATAATGCATATGGGGATATGAAGATTAGTATATGTTTATGATTCTTTCAATTAAAATCGATGAATAAATAGATAAAATGTTGTAGGCTAGACGGTTGGTGTGTTACATTAATAATAAGAACATTAATAATAAGATAAGAACAAGAATAATTAAAGGATATAGATATAGTTTAGAGGATAAAGAAGTTCATACGTTAAAGTCGGGATCCTCTCCAAGTATGCTCTTCGCCTTATCCCTAACATACCTCAACTGATATGCTGTACCAAACTTGCCTACAAGCCCTGCTATCTGCCTTACCAATGGTGGAAAGTGTGCAGTAGCATACCATATCCAGTTGTATATTGCTTTGGTACTTATCTTCCAGCAGAGGTAGTAGAGCTTCCAGTGCAGTTTAGTAAACTTATCTGTAGTTAGAGAGTTCTCTGGCTTAAAGTAATCAGTCCATAACAATGGTACAACAACGAATGCAGAACCATCCAATCTCTTCACCAACTCTATAGTATCTTTGACATCATCATCCTGCTCCCCTGGAAGACCCATGACGAGGGTACATGCAGCGAATATATAGTTCTCGTTCAGTATCCTTATGCCCTCCTCAACAACCTCTGGCCACTCCTCTGGAGAGAATGGCTTTGCCTTCAACGGCATATGCCTCTTGAACATCTCTACTGAGCCAGTCTCTATACCAGGTTGTATGCCATTCCACCTACTAGCATTGAAGTTGTTTATCTCCCTTATCTTTGCTATACACTCTGGGTCTGCTACTACTGAGGATAGTGTAACATGCACTGCGCCTATATAATCAACATTGTCCAAGGACTTCAACTCCTTGTAGAGTGTAACTATCGCATCCCTATTCGGATACATATCCTTGTTATCACAGCCATAGAGCATTATCTCATCTGATAGGAGCCAGATGCATGTATGATGCCTAAGGTTTACCATGGCCTCTTCCTTGAGCCTCTCTACAGGGAAGTCCCTCTTCATCCTCCTATTAGGGTCGCAAAAGTCACAGCCTCTACCGCATCCTCTCATAGCCTCTATTGTGCTGTTGCATGTTGGGTTCCTTATGTATGGCACCTCGCCTATCCTGTTTGTTAGTGTTGACATGAACTCTCTTGCCCTACCATCCATTATATCTTGGAACATCTCCACACAATGGTTATCAGCCTCACCAAAGACTATATGGTCTATGCCTAGCCTCTCCCTATCCTCCCTCTTGTAGAGCTGCCATGCCCCTGCCCCCCCAACCACAACCTTGAACTTATACTTGGACTTGAGCCTTGATATTCTACTCATAAGTTCCTCGAATGTGTATCTGGTGTATGGCGTGTAAGGCTTGCCTGAGATAGATGTTGTTATCGGTCCTATACCTAGGGGGTCCATGACATTAACGCCTACAACCCTTGTATCCTCTCCTATAGCCTTCTCTAGATGGTCACAGTGTGCAACTATTACACTCTCCTTACCAAATCCATCTATAAGGCTTGACTCTATCCTCCTTAACCCTAATGGAGCAAACAATGCCTCTCCACTGCCCTTATCTGCTGGTACTGCAGGGCAGAAGACCCTGTAGTACAACTGCTTCGATATCTTCTCTACTGGCATACATGCTACGAAGCCGAAGAGCATGTTATCCCTGTAGTTTGATAGCAGCGATCTATCTGCAGTAAGCACTATCCTCTTTCCTCTCATAGGAACCGTAATATTTTATTAGAATTTAAATCTTTTTTAAGCTATGGTTAAAATCTAAGCCGGATGAGGGTCATCACCTCTTAAATCTGATCAGGATAGAAAAGGTTATTATGATATGTAAGTAAGATATAGTATGAATGTATGCTTGGAGTGTACAGAGCATAGGCTGATATACGATAAGGTTGTTAGCAGAGACGAGTGTGAGTGTCCATGTCATATTGAGGCTGAGACAGGGTGCATAACAGATCCATGTTGTAGATAGAAGATCTTATAACTACCAATCGTATTCTCCCATTAGAAACTAGAAAGTAGAGCCTCTCTTCCTCTACGCTTGGTCTACCCAAATTACATGTTGTGTTAAACTCTCTAACATAAAATTATTTATAGTAAGTGCCCTTATAGACTAATGAATATGAGGATGGTAGGGTGGTGTATGTATCATGGTGCAACAGCATAGGAACTCCTTTAGGATAATAGGGGATATATTGAATGTAGCAAGGGCGTTCGGTAGGGATGGTGTTAACATAACATACTTGATAAGACATGCAAATATTCCATACAATAGATTCACGAGGGTGGCTGAGCAACTCATAAAGGCTGGACTCATAGAGGAGAGGATCGATGAGAGTACACATAAGTATATAATAACCGAGAAAGGTATGGAGTATCTCAGATCCTACGAATCGTTCAAGAGTGTTGCAGAGGCCTTTGGATTAGATCTTTAGATCTTTAGATGGGGTTAGGTACCTAGATGGTGGTATAGAGCATAAGGTGATGATCCATTCTATCCCATACCTACTTCTTCCAGCATACCTCCTTCTAGACGTATCTTGTTTAGCCTTCAGATGAGTTATCATCTGTATTTATTTATCATCTGTATTTATAGCTGTATTTATAGCAATACATCTTATAGCAATACATCTATTATGGTATCTAGAGGATGCGTATATGATAGATCTTGACTAGAAGTATGTTAAGATGCTACCAATGCCCAAACTTATGCCTTGACATAGTTCAATATACACGGTACATCCTCATCCACCCATGGGGCGCATTCTTCTCTTAGTACTTCATAATAACGTTGAATGTCATAACAGATCTATTATTAGGCATATTATTAGGCTATAGTAGCAAGTTCATCTTAATAATAAACTCAAGTTCACTACTGAGCGTACTTACGATAGTGTAAATTTATATCTTATACTGGTCAATTATAGATTGAAGATGAATTGTAAGAATGAAAGGTATAAGGAGAGGTTAAGAGATGCGGTTGACTTTAATGATGTATTTGCCATAGTGAAGGATGCTGTAGAGTATAGGTTTGGGATGAGGAGGGCAGGCTTGAACCTAATACTTCAAGATATGCCATCCTTCGTAGGTGCATACCATGTATTAGGCTCCAACTCTATAGTAGTCAATAGGTATCTACTAAATACTGTTAAGAGTATAGCAAGGAGTAAGGAGGAGTATAACTCATATGTATTAGTTGTACTTGCGCATGAGTATCTGCATAGCCTAGGCATGGTAGATGAGTATAGAGTTAGGACTATGACCTATGAGTTATGTAGAGATCTTCTAGGGGATGAGCATACAGCAACCATTATGGCTAAGAGTGATCCCACCTCATACTTCCCTGAGTTGAAGATGCTCATGAGGCTGACATTTGGGAGGGAGTATGAACTCGTCAAGGAGTTCGATACCTCGAACATATCGTATATTGCATAATTCGTAAGATTATTATAAACGATTATTTAGCAGTTTATACATATTATTATGTTGGTGGAAGTAGATTGATAGAGCAAGATAATAAGGGTAGAGAGGAGAGTATTGAGGATCTAACCTCCAAGGTATTCAAGTTGATAGTTGAACAGGGCAAAGAAGGTATACTACAGAGCAGGCTATGGAAGGAACTCAACCTTACAAGTAGGGATGGCTCAAGGATTGCAATGAGGTTAGAGAAGAGAGGACTAGTAAGAAGGCAGAGGGTTCTGGAGAATGGCAGGTGGACCTTCAGGCTGATAGCGCTAAGGCTCCCATTGGATACAACGAGCATAGAGGGTGCACCGTGTCTTACATGCAACCTTGAGAGCATGTGTACTGAAGATGGTAGTGTGAGCCCAAATACGTGCAGGCTGATAGAGAACTGGGTACTAGTAGAGATGAGTAAAAGGATCGATGATAAGAGAGAGCATGATACTGCTGATACGATACAAGTACCAAGATACAAATAGAGAGCGTATAGGAATGAGTAAGTGATGAGGCTAGAGGAGGCTAAACGTGACTACTATAGGAGGCTTGCAAAGGATGAAGGGTATAGGAGTAGGGCTGCATACAAACTGCTAGAGATAAACAGATCCTTCCATATATTTAGTAAGGGGGATAGAGTCCTTGATATAGGATGCTACCCTGGTGGTTGGTTGCAGGTTGCTAGCCATGCTGTAGGCTCTGATGGTTTGGTTATAGGCGTTGATGTCAAAGAGATAGATAGAGGGAAGGATGATGATGGACTTGCTAACGTAAAGTTCCTCTGCATGAGCGTTGAGGATGATACACTGGCATTAAGGGTTAGAGAACTTCTAGGGGATAATGCTTTAGATGTCATACTCTCCGATGTATCCCCAAACCTCTCTGGCATATGGAGCCTAGATCATGCAAGGCAGATACACTTGAGCAGGAGGGTGCTTGCTATAACAAGGTTACTGCTCAGAGATGATGGATGTGCAGTACTAAAGATCTTTGAAGGTGATCTGCTCAAGGAGTTTATAGATGAGGTTAAGACGCACTTCAAGAGGGTTTATATACACAAGCCGAAGGCTAGCAGGAAGGAGAGTAGCGAACTATATCTAGTATGCAAGGGCTTCAGATCGAGCAGTCAATAGAGTTATGTTGTATAGAGTGTGATGGTATTACAGGTGGGATGATTGATAGACTTGGCGTGATGGGATGGGTAGATACAGATCAGCCATCAGTCGTTAATGCCCTTATTATATCACATACCTCCTTTATGTTAGCATTGGTTCGGAAACCTCTCAATGATAATGATGTTCTGGATGCCTTGAACCCATTACTCCTTAACATATCGAGTACGCTTGCAGTGCTTGGAGGCCTCACCTTAAGCATGCTTGTAACCTCATCGACCGTATAGTATAATGCTTCCCCTAGCATACTCTCTTCCCTTGCTATCCTTACTATCTTCACTGCCTCTTTATCCAGATTGAGATCATATCCCATATCATCTATAACTCTGCTCATAGAATACACAAAGCCTTCATCCATTACCCTAGCGATCCATAATGGTCCAGCCTTTATTAGCCTACTACTATTACATATATTGCATTCCTCCCTATGCTCATCAATACATGCTATGAACCTATTAGCACATGAGTTGCAATGGTATGCATAGCCTAGCCTTGATGGCATCTCATCTGCACTGCTAGATCCTACGTTGATCTTAGCATATACACGCATGTAATGCCTAGTACTCTGCACGAATAACGGCTCTATACCCATCTCTAGCCTAGATGCTACAATACTTAGCATCCCTAGCAATAGTCTAAGTCCTATCTCATTGGCATACTCGCACCTGATCGATCTACCATGATACCTCCTCAATGCTATCCTTGGATATATGCCATATAGGATAGGAGTATCTGTTGCTGTCATGCTAAGCATTCCTCCATCTACAACCGCCCTTAGAGCAGAGTCTACATAGGGTGCAGGGGTACCAAATGGATCTATATCTACTATACCGAACCTTGAGCCTCTCCCTGAGTGCTCTGCAAGGAACCTGTATGCCGTATCTATGCTGAACCTGCAGATCCTCTCAACCCTGTTGAGCCTAGATGCCTCCTCTGCTATCTCTATAGCAATTGGGTTCACATCATTTATGTAAACCTCATCCATGCTCTTAACCTCAACAGCAACCCTCAATGCCCTTGCTCCTATCCCTGCAAGCGCATCAGCAAAGCTATGCTCCATCGTACTGGTAATGAACGCATTATATGCTACTATTGATACATCTCTGCTAACCCTTGCTGCTGGATTGTAGAATGCTGGTTGCTTTGGGGGTACACTGCTAGTTAGTGATACCTCTGGTACAAGTAACCTTGTAATGCCTTCAACTATCTCCCTGAACCCTTCCATATTGGTTTATTAGAGCTCATCTGATAAATAGATCTATGCTTATACTGCTAACTGGTGAGCCTGGGGTAGGGAAGAGTACAGTACTCCTTAGGCTGGTAGATCTCCTAAAGGAAGAGGGTATAGGTGTTAGAGGTGTTATAGCCAAGGAGGTTAGGGATGAGGCTAGTGGAAGAAGGATAGGCTTCGAGTTCATAGATATCACCAATAATTCAAGGGCTAGGCTAGCATCAATAGATATGGATGGTCCTAGAATAGGAAGGTATAGCATCGATCTGGATGGATGCAAGGTTGCTGCTAATATGCTTCTCAAGAGTATGGATAGCAAGGTTATAGTATTCGATGAGATAGGACCTATGGAGTTACTCTCCCCCCATATCCTAGAGTCTCTACAGTATCTACTGGATGAGAGCAGTAGAGAAGGTATCATAGTTCTTGCAGTTATACATAAGAGGTTCAAGCATTGGATGATAAACAGGTATAGGGAGAATGCATCCATGCTAGTAGAGGTTAACAAGGAGAATAGAGATTCTCTTCCTCTAATACTGCTAGATGCTATAAAAAATAAGAGATAAATTGGTAAGGTACAAGAGGTATAAGACGATGGTTAGAAGCAAGCTGGTGATGATATATTGTTAAGCACGCTAACACTACTCGAGTTCCATATAATAATAGCAGTACTCATAGCGGTCGATCTTCTCATAGGGATGAAGAGAAGGCATGGGATGAGTGTAAGAGAGTCTAGTATATGGAGCATCGTATGGATAGGGTTTGGGGTAGCGTTTGGAGTATTCCTGAGTTATGAGTATCCAGCATCCGATGTCATAGACTACTTCACAATATTCGTTCTTGAGAAGTCTTTGAGTATAGATAACCTATTCGTCTTCGCTGCTATATTCAGTTACTTTGCAACCCCAGTTACAGCAAGGCCTATCGTACTATATGTAGGGGTTATAACTGCTATAGCGATGAGGGCAGTATTCATATACGCTGGTATTACAGCACTTGAGGCATTACCATGGATAGTCTTCGTCTTTGCTGCGATACTGATGTATAGTGGAGTGAAGATATGGAGGAATACTATGGAGTCAAGCAGTATAGAGAAGAACCCTATAGTTAGATTTGCCAAGCGTTATCTACCAATAGCAGACAGGTATGATGGGAATAGGTTCGTTCTAACAAAGAGTCCATTGCTCCTCTCCCCCCTAATACTCGTGCTCGCTGCTATAGAGGCTAGTGATCTTATGTTTGCTATAGACTCAATACCTGCTGCCTTAGCAATATCAAAAGACTTTACAATAGTCTATACAGCAAATATAGCAGCAGTTTTGGGCTTGAGATCGCTCTACTTCCTTGTAGATCATATGCTATTCAAGTTCAAGTACCTCAACAAGGGTTTGGGAGTAGTACTAGCGTTACTGGGTGTAAAGTTCATGCTAGAAGGCTTCCACATAGACATTCCAAAGGAGGTTGCTGTAGCATCAACCCTAAGCATAATAGGGGTATCGATAATACTATCCATAGTTAGTGATAGGAGGAGGGCTGATAACAGTTAGTAGCATAATATGAGATGCTATATATAATATATTGGATACTCACCCATCAATCCATCCTTACATATAATACTCCTTACATGTATACATGCATACATTCATACAAAAACGATTTATTAATCCTCTCTAAACTAGTCTTGAATTGAATAAGATAGCAGGAGTGGATGAGGCTGGTAGAGGTGCAGTCATAGGCCCTCTAGTTGTTGCTGCTGTATCAATAGAAGCAGATAGCATAGATAGACTTATTGAATTAGGGGTGAAGGACTCCAAGCTCCTTGATAGGAGGAGTAGGATTATGCTCTACAACAAGATACTTGAGTTGGGCTCATCTGCGGTATGTATAGCAGAGCCTAAAGTTATAGATGAGTATGTGTATAGACATGCTCTGAACCTTCTAGAGGCAAGGATGGCTGCACATGTACTATCAAGACTCAGACCATTGCTAGCATATGTCGATGCGTGTGATACAAAACCAGAGAGGTTTAGTGCAATGATAGCAAGTCTGCTAGATAAGGGTGATACACCTATGATGATAAGTTCAGCACACAAAGCAGATAGAGATAATGTGGTGGTTGGAGCAGCGTCTATAATAGCAAAGGTTACTAGAGATATCATGGTAGATGGTATTAAGAGAAGGTATGGAGACTTTGGATCGGGCTATCCTTCAGATATCAGGACTAGGAGGTTCATAAGAGATCTACTTGATGGCACTATAAGGAAAGAGGGAGAGGGGAGGGGGAGAGTGAGAGGAAGGGGAAGAGGAAGAGGAAAGGGGAGAGGTGATGTAGAGATAGAGGAAGAGGAGGATTATGATACTGCACTACATACTACACTATCTAACAGAGATGAATCCTACACTATCCTAGCAGGCATAGATGTATCATACCTAGATGGTACTAACTTTAGTAGTAACAGCAGTAGCAGTGGTAACAATGGTTATGGGTATGATCATGATAGGAATGGTATGAATAACAGTAAACGCATAAACACAGACTGCAGGTTCGATTTCATAAGATATTCATGGAGACCTGTAAGATCATTACTTGCAAACAACATATAGTGATTCATAACATGTATCTTGCTATAACCATAGCATGATCCTTATCGAACGGCTCAAGGTATATAACCTCCTCTATCGAGAATCCGTTCTTCCTCAACTTTGCAACTTCATCCTCCACGATGCTCCTTGGTTCCTTTGTAACATCTATGCTCCTAGTCTTAACAACAAGCATAAGATAACCTCCATCCTTAAGGTAAGCCTTTGCATTTGCTACTGCTATATCTGTCTGATCCTGCTGTGCAATATCACAGTAGATGATATCAACCTTCCCTGCCATTGCAGGATAGTGCTCATACCTTCTAGCATCCTCAACTATAGGTATAACATTCCTCCTACGCTTTGCAACCCTCTCTATCAACTCCCTTGCAACCCTTGGTGCAGATTCTACTGCATACACTATACCCTTCTCTGCTATATCTGAGATATGGCTTACAGTTGTGCCTGTAGATGCACCAAGGTAGAGTACACTACTTGCTCTATCTATAGGTAGATGCTTGAGGCCCTTGATTATTGCAGCAGCAAGCTTGCTCCTGAATGGATCCCATACCCTATACTCTACCCCATCTATGCTTATCAACTGCTCCCCATACACCTGTGAGCCTCTAACTAGGTTTCTGGTGCAGAGCCTCTCCTCTCCTTCTATAACCACAACCTTTATTCCCTTCTCCTCTCCCCCCTCTACCTCAAGCATATATACATCATCCTCTACTTTTTCTTCTTCTTAATCCTCCTCCTATCTTCTCTATATCTCCTTCCCCTCTTAATACTCACCCTTCTTCCTCTCCTCCTCTCCTCCTCTCCCCCATCCTCTTTCTCCTCCTCATCATCATGCTTTGGCTCCCTGTACTTCTCCCTTATCTCCTCAATCCTCTCATTCAACTTTGCTAGCAGTGTATCATCCCTTGCTCCTGTGAATGCATCTATCCTTGCTGCTACAGCAACCTTTGTTGCTATAGTTCTAGCTATCTTACCTCTCTGCCATCTTGGTGCTGAATGAACTGATGGGTGCTGGAATATTATGCCATGCTTTGGTGGCCTAGTACCTGTCCTTAATGCTCTGAAGAGTGCCTTCTCTGCACCTAGAACTTGAATAGTGCTAGCAGGTAAGAGTGCTAACTTCTCAAGCCCTCCAGCCTTTGCTATCATCCTTGCGCCTATAGTTGATCCAAGTATATCCTTCAGGTTAGGTGCTACCCTAGCCATCTCAGCCTCCATATGACCTGCTAAACTTTCTCTCTGCTTCGATAGACGCTTGATCTCTTCAGCAAGCCTCTGGATAAGGATGAGGTTCTCATCGCTTATAATACCTCCCTTGCTTGTTGATGCTGCTTTTGTTATTACCTCTGCCTTCTCATCCTGCAGTCCTATGCTTCTTAATGCATCTACAGTTATTGCATCCCTCTTACCAAGCCTTATCACTATATCACAGTATGATTGAAGGCTCTGTACTATACCCTCAAGCTCAGGGAAGTGTAGACCATACCACTCCCTAAGCCTAGCCCCCATGATATTTATTATCTTATCCAACTCATCTATTGTATTTATACATTGGATTATGTGCTGATCAGGCCTTGCAGATGCCTCTGCAACCTTGAGCGATGATAGGTTTAGTGCAAACTCGTGGAGTACAAAGAGTGCATCATCCTCATCCTCAACAAGTCCTGATTCAACCATTATAGCGATCTTCTCATGCTGTACCCTCAGTCTATCATCAGTACTCATCTCTACTGCATAGAACCCATGCTTTGTAGCAATATCTACAAGTATGGGATCGTTGCATACGAGTGATGTGTAGCCCTTCTCCTTGAGTGATGAGAATAGTGATGAGATCCTCAGATCATCTAGTCCGTTCTTGATCATGCTATACTCTCTAGCCATCCTCTCCCTGTTGAACCTCAACGCATCTATAACCTTGATAGATCCATTGGTATAATCCATAGCTACTACTCCATTCTCTAGCAGGAGTAGATTACACCTGTTCATACCATCTTCTTTCTACAAGGCCTATTAAAAATGTAGCATTATATAGTGCAATCAATGGTTATGCTGTATGGACCTTAGTGTAGAGTTCGCTGGTATCAAATCAAGGAATCCTACCATGCTAGCATCTGGCATACTGGGTATATCCTATGAGGTTATGAGGCGTGTGTATGATGCTGGGGCTGGGGTAGTGGTAAGCAAGAGCATAAGTGTAGAGCATAGGGAAGGGTATAGGGGTCCAATAATAGTGAAGGTTGACTCTGGATATGTTAATGCAGTTGGTCTAGCAAATCCTGGAGTAGATCACTTTGTGCAGGAGTTGAGTAGGTATGGTTATGATAGGGAGAGGGTTGATGCTACACAACAGGATGATAAGAGTAATAGCAATGATAATAGTGTGCCCATAATAGTGAACCTTGTAGGCTCTAGCGTTAATGAATTCGTATCTATGGTTAAGAGGTTAGATCACCTCAGCATCATAGGGTATGAACTTAACCTATCATGCCCCCATGTTGAGAGGGTTGGGCTAGAGGTTGGTGATGATCCTGAACTTGTTAGCAGTATAATCAAGGGTATTAGAGCAGTTACAAAGAAGCCAATAATAGCAAAGTTAGGGCTTGGTGCAGTGGATATGATTGAAGTGGCAAGGGTTGCTATAGACTCTGGTGCCAATGCTGTAACAGCAATAAACACCATCAGGGCAATGGTTATAGATGTTGAGACATGCATGCCAGTTCTTAGCAACAGGGTTGGAGGCTTATCTGGGAGAGCTATAAAGCCTATAGCGGTAAGGTGTGTATATGAACTGTATAATGCAGGAGTTCCAGTGATAGGGTGTGGAGGTGTATATGATTGGAGGGATGCATTAGAGTTCATCCTTGCTGGTGCTCAAGCGGTACAGATAGGTAGTGCTATAGGCTATAGATGGCTAGATGTATTCAAAGAGATTAACGATGGTATAAAGGAGTATCTAGCAAGGAAGGGCTTGAAGAGTGTAAGGGAGTTGATAGGGGTTGCACATAGGTACTGATGCCCATAATGATGCTAATATGGATATGAATATGGATAGGGATATAGATATGGATATAGAGATGGATATGAATAGGGATAGGGATAGGATGAGGCTTGTAAGGGTAGAGGAGGTTAGGGATGAGAGTCCTACTGTAAGGACACTAATCTTCAGGGATGAGCATGCGTATAGGGCAAGAGCAGGGCAGTTCCTCATGGTCTGGATACCACGCGTGGATGAGATACCTATGAGTATCATGCTTGACCCATATGATAGAGAGGGCTATGCAGCACTAACAGTTAGGAGGCATGGATACTCCTCTACCACATTGTATAATATGCATGAGGGTAGTACTATAGGAGTAAGGGGTCCATACGGGAGGGCCTTCACTGTTAGCAATGGGAATGTTGTATTGGTTGGGGGAGGTACAGGGCTTGTGCCGTTGCTAAGGCTATGCAAGATGCTATACAACTCAACAGGTGCAAAGGTAACATTCATCATGGGTTCTAGGAGCAGGGACGAAGTGATCTTTGAGGGTCTTGCTAGAGGGCTTGTAGGCTCTGATGGTAATGTTATTGTATGCACAGATGATGGTAGTTATGGCCTCAAGGGTTATGCTAGTGATATACTCAAGGCTCTCCTTGAGGATTATAGAAGCAGGGAGGAGAGGGTTGATATGATCTACACCTGTGGACCGGAGGCTATGATGTTTAAGGTCCTCAAGATGGCAGACGAGTATGGGATAGAGGCTCAAGCTAGTCTAGAGAGGATCATGAAGTGTGGTATAGGCTTATGCTCCTCATGCTGTATGGGCAGATACATCTTATGCAAGGATGGTCCAGTTATGAGTGCTAGAGATATCCTAGCATGTGATGAGTTTGGAGTATATGTGAGGGATAAGAGCGGTAGGCTCCTTAGGGTATGAAGATGGCCGAACTTGAAAATAATAGTAGAGAAGGAAGAGGAGGAAGAGGGAAAAGGATATAATCTGGTATGGGATGCTACTATGATGGTATATTGAATGATTAGATGACTGCTCTTTAATTCTATAATATGTTTTACTGAATATATTTTCTATAACATTTATTATAAAAGATCTACTATCTTTTACTAATTTAGACAAAAAGTTTATATATATACACTATAGGAATGGTGATGAATAAGACAGCCTTATATACTTTAGTAGCAGTATTACTGATGGGAGTATTAGCAGTAAATAGCACTTTGCCTGTAGGTGCGCAGACAGCCTATACACAGGGTATAATGAGTCCTGCAACTGTGCTACCAAATGGATCTGTGAGCATAACATGCTATAGCGAACCTAGCCATCCATTAGGGGTAAAGGGGTTTATAAGGGTGACTGATCCAAATGGTGCTGTTTGGTTTACACCCATACAGCAGTTCACAGTTGGTGATGTCAATGGCAATGGCATACCAGATGACTCTTTGACAGTAACCTTCCCTGGCGACTTTCCTGGTGCTTCAACAGCTACAATTGGAGTGTATACAATATTCTGTGATCTATGGAGTGGACCAACTCAAGGCACTGATCCTGGAGAGGCTACTCCTATAACTGCAGCATTCTGGAACTATTTCTGGATAAGCTTTAACGTAGTGCCAGAGAGCATAATAGGGGCAGTTGCACCAGTTGGAGCAGCAGTTGCAGCATTCATGGGCTACAGATATTATAGTAGGAGACGATAGAAAGTCTTACATCCCCTTATTTTTATTATTATATTATATGCTTATTTACAACATTACACCTTATCAATAGCTAGCGTAAGTTTATATCATGCATGTATACACTTCCCTTAGATGGGGAAGCCAAAGATAGTACTTACTGCGGATAGAACGCTCATGTCCATATATAGGGGAATCTCATTGGCATCGTTCTTTGGTTGTGCCCCAGCCTTAGACCCATACAGGCATGATGGGTTCTGGTACTGGATATTCAAGAACCAAGTTACGCCCAGAATACTCTTTGATTTCATCTGTAATCCAATAGAGCACTATCATGGTATAGCCAAGTATGCCCCTTACGGGCTAAGGAAGATAGAGGCTGGGCTCCTAAGGGATGGGTTCTCAAGGGATGAGGTTGCTGTAGTGCATCCAGAGCATATTGAGGAGTTCATAGGTCCTGAGACGGAGGTTGTAGGCATATACGAGATGGATCCTTTAGGGATGGGTCCTGTCACAATGACATTCACCTATGGTAGGAAGATGATCTCTTATGATGAGTTCTACTCTGCTGAACTACATAAAAGGATAAGGTTAGCGAAGGAGAGGACAGGGAGCAAGGCTAAGGTTGTTGTTGGTGCTGCTGGCACATGGCAGTACAACTACGATCCAGCAAAGATCGAGGAGTATGATATCTATGCTATAGTGGAGGGTGACTTTGGAGGTACTGCACCAGAGTTGGATGGCGTTGGTGTAACAGGAGCCTTCTTTAGGGCACTGATGAATGGGGAGTTCGATGTTGCAAACCCATTCAAGAAGAGCGACTTTAAGGTCATCATAAAGGATTTTGATATGGATGGTAGGAAGTACTATGGTAGGTTCATACACTACAACGATGAGCCTAGCATAGATGAGATACCTAACATAGTTGAGCCTAGCATACATGGAATGATAGAAGTGATGAGAGGCTGTGGTAGAGGCTGCAAGTTCTGTGAGGTTACACTAAGGCCGTTGAGATACTATCCGCCAGAGAAGGTCAAAGAAGAGATAGAGGTCAACATAAAGAAGGGAGGGTTGAGGAATGCATGGATACATAGTGATGATATATTCGTTTATGGTCTTAACCCTAGGAAGAACAAGAATATGGAGCCAAATACTGAAGCGCTCATAGAACTCTTTGAGGCTGTTATGAGTACAGGGGTAGCACATACAAACCCTACACATGGTACACTTGCTGGAGCAATAGCGGATGAACGCTTAATACCAAAGCTATCAGAGATCATAAGAGCTGGACCAGATAACCATATAGGCGTACAATGCGGGTTTGAGACGGGGAGTATAAGGCTTATAGAGAAGTATGCTGATAGGAAGTTGGCGCCATTCAAGCCTAGCGAGTGGCACTGGGTAGTGAAGCATGCCGTTAAGGTCCTCAATGAACACTATTGGGTTCCTGCATTCACACTAATAATGGGTCTAGATAACAATGAACAGGAGGAGGATAGTTGGGAGACTGTGATGCTTATACATGAACTTGAGCATGAGCAGCCAGAGTCGAAGTTCACTGTTACGCCATTAACATTTGTACCTATAGGCTTGCTTAGCAAGTCAAAGTTCTACGATATAGGGAATAGCATGACCCCTGCAAAGGTTGCTGTCATGTACAAGTGCTGGCAGCATAACTTCAAGTATGGGATAATGAAGTTCATGCATAAGGTTGGGCAGAACGATCCTATAAGGAGGTACTTCTTCACTGGCTTAGCAAGGACACTGGGAGGGATACCCCTTACTGCTATGGAGAAGTATGCTAGGAGGAAGGGTCCAGAGTTTGAGAGGGCAATAGAGAAGGTCAAGAATGAGTACTATTGATACTGATACTGATACTGATATTCTTGTTGTTAAAGCCTTACTGTTGGATTGAAGATAACACATACTAGTATGAATTACAATGGATATGATAGAGAGGTGAGGAGGATGAGGAGGAGGGGGATTATGCTAAATATACCACTAACAGTAGATCTTGATAAATGGGTTAATCAAAGATCAACAGGCGATATTAATAATATGTTATCTAATTCAAAGCAAACTAAACTAATACATCCTGCTCTATAGTTATGAGCCTACTGCTCATTGCTCCTATAGGTCTAACTATATAGAAGCCAACGTGCTAGTCTGTTGAGGTATAGAACATGCCTACGTAACATGTCATATACCAGCCTTACCCTCTATATGCTGAGTACGAGTGTAACTATAGCTTGGTATGAAGTGGTATATTATATAAGTTGATAGTAGGCTAATTATTAAATCTTCTTTAGCAAGGATAAAATATCCCATGAGTATAGTGCATTCTGGTGGTTTGAGTTGTCTATGCAACAAGCAGGTCAGATACCAGTCCTGATACTAAAGGAGGGCACAGCACAGACTAAGGGTAGGGAAGCGCAGAGGAACAATATAACAGCAGCGAAGCTCGTAGCAGAGATAGTGAAGACAAGCCTAGGTCCTAGAGGCATGGATAAGATGCTTGTAGATACCCTAGGCGATGTTACAATAACCAACGATGGTGCTACAATACTG
>CALHIV010000014.1 GCA_938030895.1 uncultured Nitrososphaerales archaeon
TGATAAGTGGGTATTCATAGAGGGGTGCAAGGATCCTAGAGCAGTCACTATACTGATAAGGGGAGGGTCTCAGAGGGTTGTTGATGAGGCAGATAGGAGCATACATGATGCTATAATGGTTGTAAAGGATGTTGTTGAGAAGCCATACATACTTGCTGGAGGTGGAGCTCCAGAGGCATTTGCTGCTCAGAGGCTAAGGGAGTGGTCAAACACACTCTCTGGGAGGGAGCAACTAGCTGTTGAGAGGTTCGCTGAAGCCCTAGAGACTATACCATTGACCCTAGCAGAGAATGCTGGCATGGATCCTATAGATACACAGGTGCAGTTGAGAGCTATGCAAGAGAAATCGACGAAGCCAACATATGGTGTTAATGCATTAAAAGGCAAGATTGAGGATCTGAGCAAGAGTAGTGTATGTGAACCATTGGTAGTGAAGGAGCAGATAATAGCATCTGCAACAGAGGCTGCATGCATGATACTACGCATAGATGATATAATAGCAGCAAGCAAGCCAAAGGAGGAGAAGGGCGGTAAAGGGGCTGGCATGGGCGGAATGGGCGGAATGGGCATGGAGTAATAACTCGCTAACCCATCAAATTTTATTTTTGAATGATCTTAACCATCTCATCTGATCAATTTTAACCTACTAAAGGGGATGATGGGCTGAGTTTAGAATGTATATTTATACTTAAGCATAAATAATTTTAATAACCTATACATAAGTAATCACAATGTCTGCAGATGAAGAGGCTAGGTCCGAATCAGAAATAGGTGGTGAGGGCGAGGTTAAGGGAAGAGAGGGTGCAATCATGGAGAAGAGAGAGGGAGGAGAAGAAGAGAGGGTGATAGAGAAGAAGAGAGGGAGGAAGCCTAAGGCAAAGATAAAGGAAGAGGAAGAGATATCTACAGCAGGGGTGGAGTATACATACAAAGGCATTGAGCAGATCATGACAGTGCTTAAAAGGTATGAGAGGATACTGGACAAAATAGAGGATAGACTAGAGCCAGTAAAGAGGATAGAGAAGGATAGTAGTACTATCAGAATGTTGAGGAGGGAGGTCAAGGATCTGACTAAGCAGGTATCGAGGTTAGAGAAGAGTGTGAATAGGCTCAAGGTTGCTGGTAAGGGTAAGGGTAAGGAGAAGAAGGGTAGAGGGAGGAGAGGTAGAAAGGCTACAAAAAGATCAGCAAATAAGAGAGAATAGAGATGAAGGAATAGTATGATGGAGATGCTAGAATAGTGGATAGGCGGATAGATAGAATGCATATGTATTTACATAGGAGGTATAACCCTCTCCATTTTTATTGAGTCTCATGTCTCCATTACCATCTACTGTCTATTATCATCCTATACCATCTCATCGTTGTAATCATAACCATCACTGCTATTATCATTAACTCCTTGCTATAACTGCATCCTCAACGCTTATACCATTCCAGAGTATGGTGTAACCTAGCATAGATAAGAGTGAAGAGTAGCACTCCTCAGGCACGCCATAACCTTCCAGTACTTTACATACATCAACGAACCTTTTATGCATACTTATCTTCATCCCTATATCTTTCAGTACCTCCCTTTGGATTAGGAATGTATTCATAACAATCTCATATGAAGGGAGTTCATTCATCTGTACCATACTCGTTATGATAGATGATGCAGCATCATAGGTTATGTTAAACCTTTCTGCTATGCCCTTCACACTTATTATACCCTGGCTAGTATCATTCAAGCCTTTGATGTAAGCCTTAATCTTCATGAGCAGAGCATCATCGTTGATATTCCTAATAGTTATCTCATCCTCTATGCTCTTAAGGTGATCTATGATCTGTTTTATAGGCAGGTTCTTACCGTCATAGGTAACAACTCTCTTGATCTTCAAATTTGAGAGATGGTCCATAGGTATAGGGTCAGAGCATACAAGGTCTCTGTTAACTAGTAGGATTATATCATCATCCATGCCCTTACTCTTAACCTTCATAAGTTTCTGAACCTTCCTCTCTATGTACTCCCTTGTCCAGAAACCAACTATCTCGAGGTAAACCTTCTTCCCATACTTCTCTAACACAAAGTCTGGTATGAATGCTTGCCCTGAGAGCGATATAGGCTCAGGTTCTCTCCTCAGCCTCCATCCTGTATTGTACTGGTTGAATAGTACAGCAAACCTCTCCTCTATACTACTATCATATCTACTGTGCGCATTATCGTATACATCCTCCCTGCCATCTACACTGCTGCTCCTGCTACTACTCATAGGCAGATAGATTCCAGTTGCGTCCCTGGATGAGAGCTTGAACTCATAGAGTCTCTTTGCATCTACACCTTTACTCATACCCTTTCTTACTATAGATGCCTTCATCCACCAACTTCTAGATCTGAGCAGTGTTGGTAGCAACCTTGCAATAGAAACTCCATACCTATCTGTCAACCTGAATATGCTTGCTGGACCATCTATAATGCATACTATGTTTGAGGGTATATCATCATCTTCATGCCTAGAGTCATCAAGCATATACATCAGGCCTAGCCTCTTCACATCCCGCAGCAGATTCTTCCACTCAACACCTTGTGATACACTACACTCCATCCTGGTACAGTTCAAGAGTATGCCCTGAATAAGGGCTATGTTGTACTCTACTATCAATGATTCAGGGCTTATGGATCTAAACTCTTCAATGATAAGGTTCTCATCCATATCACTCCACATCATCTCTTCTATATATGATGGGTCTACCTTTAGTCTAGATGCTACATCCTCCATTATATGCTTCCTCTCTCCCTCAGTTAGTGCGTAACCCCTTCTGCTCGACTCCTTGAATACCTCCATCCTCAATACTGTAGGGTGTATAGTACTCTCCCTCGGCTTGAATACACACCTCCTCTCCAGTATCGTGTAGAATCCTCTAACCAGTCTGTAATCGTTGTAGTCCTCTAAACCTTTAATCCTATCTAGGAGAGAACCCTTCCTCTCCCTATTCTCATAAGCCTTATTAACCTCATCTATCATAATGGATGCTAACCCTAGATCATCTTGTGAAGCGAATATAGGTATTAATCTACCCTTTCTAACCCTTGCTCTTATAAGAGATGTTGGTAGCATATAACTATACTACTATCACACTCCCTTTTAATCCTAGTTCTCTAGTTCTGATCTTGCATCTTCATGCTTCCCATGCGCCTTACAGATCTCTTCCTCTTGCTACTCATGAGCATCTCTCTCGTCTCCCTAGAGACTATCTCGATGAGGAGTGCGCTCTTGTTACCCTCCTTTGGTCTTAGCAGCCTTCCAAGCCTCTGAACAAACTCCCTGCTGCTACCCGTACCACTAACTATAACACCGACTTCAGCATCTGGCACATCTATCCCCTCATCTAGAACCTTCGATGTTACTATCGCCCTATACCTACCCTCCTTGAACCCATTGAGTATATCTGCCCTCTCATCCCTACCTGTGTTATGTGTTATCAACGGGATGAGGAACTCCCTTGCTATACTGTATGCTAGATCGTTATGCTGTGTAAATATTATCATCTTTGCACCATTGTACTCTGCAAGTATCTCCCTCAACTCCTCGATCTTTGCGCTGCTGTTGAGTGCTATGCTCAAAGCCTTGTTCCTTGCTAGCAGTGCTTCTCTTGCAACCTTGCTCTTGTTTGATAGCATTATCAACCTCTTGAACCCATCTATTCCAGGCACTATGCCTAGTGCATTCAATCCCTCCATATAGAGTTTATAGTTCTTCCTATACTCATCCATCTCATCCTCTGAGAGCCTCACGTACCTCCTCTCTATGGTGAATCTGGCAAGGTAACTCCTCTCTGCGAGTTCCTTAGTATCTACACTGAATACAACACCAGCACCTAGCAGTAGAGGTATATCTTGATGTAAGCCATCCTCCCTCTCTATGGTTGCTGTAAGCCCAAGCCTGTATGGTGCTGCCATAAACTCTGCTATACTCCTATACCCTGGTGCTGGGAGATGATGAACCTCATCGAACACAACAAGAGCAAATCTATTACCTATCATCGGTGCCCTAATGTATGCAGAGTCGTATGTTATCACTGTTATAGCCTTGAGCCTATCATTGCCTCCTCCTATCATCCCTATCTCATCCTCGCTTAGTGAGAGCATACTTGTAAGGGATGAGGTCCATTGCTCCATAAGATCCAGTGTTGGTACTACTACAAGGGATGGAAGGTTGACACTCTCTATAGCCTTTACTCCTATCACCGTCTTGCCAGAACCTGTTGGGAGTACTATACAGCCTTTCATCTTTGCATTGATCCATTGCTTCAACGCTCTGCTCTGGTAATCCCTTAACCTTAACCTTGAAGTTATCCTCTTGAGAGGTATAAGGTCTAGGACATGATCCTCATACTCTACACCACTTGCCTTAAGATAATCTATTATAGAGGAGTAGTGCATAGCCAATGCCCTATACTTATTGATCTTTGGATCTAGCATAGTATAGGGTACATGTGCCAACCCATCCACTATTATTGTACCCTTATCGTAGTGGAGTGATACCCTCACTACAAGTAAGATAGCATCAATTATAGATAAAAGTAACTACTATGCTATGCTATACTATACCTTCACATTAACATAATTAACTGTTAACATCCTAGAATAGTCCATACTTGGACGACATCAAATCAGCCATGAGTACTACCCTTGCCTTTGAGCCTGCCTGCTTGAGGTGTCTTGCAAGAAGGTTCACGAACTTGTGCTCCATACTCTTGCCCTTGATGCTAAGGAACTCATTGCCTAGAAGGTTTGCAAGCCTGATTATCAGACTCTTGCTTACATATAGGGTGAAGAAGTGCCAGCCCATGTGGTTATCAGGGTCGCCTATAACGAATGAGTCGTAAGAGTGTACCATAGCCTCTATCCTCCTCATAACCTTAACGAGTAGATCGTACTCCCTCTTGAAGTCTATGGCCTCAACCTGTATCTCAACCATCTCGCCCTCGCTATCATTACCCTCACTCCCATAATCGTTGTACGCCATCCCCATCCTATCTTATTATGTTGTAACATACTAATAAAATATTCCCCCTACAATAGACCTTTAGCACTATAATATATTCTAGAAAGAGTTGATCATAAATCAAATAATTTAATTATCTATAATAACTTAACTTATCATGTTCTTATACTTTCAAGTACCGATACTACCTGCCATAATGTTACTCTCATATGTGAGGGTACATTGGGAGATTGTGTGAGTTCATCCAACATACTTATAGCATTTGCAGCCCTCACCCCAGCATCCAACTTCTCATCCTTCAGATTATTGACTATATCCTTTATGCTCTGCCTAACCTGTTTTGGTGTCATCGTGTTATCTGCTACGCTCATGAGTATGGATATTGCCCTCATTATCTTCTCTTTATTCTCCCTCTCCTTCTCCTGCTTCTCCTGCTGCTTCTTGCTAGACAAGGATATCACCACGTTACCTTCCAATCTACCCTCTTAAAAGTTTGAGTCTGTCTGTCTATTTATGGTAGGGAATAAATGAAGGGATAACTACTAGAGTAACGAGTCACGCAGATGGATGAATGTGTAGAGAGGAGGAGAGCAGTAGTAGCATTCGATATGGATGGTACACTACTCAATGGTAGGCTTGTATTTGCTTTGGCAGATAGATGTAATGTTAGAGAGCAGGTTATCAGCATAATGAGCGATACTAGTATGTATGGTTATGAGAAGAGTAGTGCTATAGCGAGACTCTGGAAGGGTCTAAGCAAGGATGATGTGCTAGAAGCGTTATCGAGCATAGAGTTGAGCAATAATGCAAAGGAGACTGTAGATGCTCTAAAGAGAGATGGTTATACTGTAGGGATAATAAGTGATAGTTATGATGTGGCAGTAGAGCATCTAGCATCCATATTGAATATGGACTTTGGTATAGCAAACAGACTTGTGTATGATAGCAGTGCTATCCTTACAGGGGAGTTGGTGATGCCTCTAGGCTGGGAGAGGATAGGCTGTAGATGTATGAACTCAGTATGCAAGAGGTTCCATCTTGAGAGTATTGTGAATGTATTAGGCATAGGCATGGATCGTACTGTTGCAGTTGGGGATAGTGACAACGATATATGCATGTTAGAGCAAGCAAGTATAAGCATAACATATAAGCCAAAGAGCCTAGCCGTTAGAGGCAAGGCAATGTATATTATAGATGATCTCTACGATCTTGTAAGTATACTGAGTACAGCAACAGCAGAGTAATTAGCCTAGTCATATGAGCAGTAGATTGAGGGTTACCTTTAAGAGGATGATTACACATATACTTCCCTTTCCCTTATCTACCCTTTACAAGGATAAGATAAATGTACATCATGTTATACAATGAAAACTCATGGGTTGATATATGGTGATGTATTAAATAAAGAAGGCGATCATATTGATTGTAGAGGTTGAGAGGAGTAAGAGGGTAGCAACTCAGAGGAGAAGGTTTGAGATAGTTGAGAGGAAAGGACTGGGTCATCCAGATACCATATGTGACCTTGTGGTTGATAGCATATGTGTAGAGTTAGCAAAACAGTATATGAGAGAGTATGGACAGTTGATGCACTTCAATGTAGACAAGGCATTACTTGCTGCTGGAGAGGTAGAGAATAGGTTTGGAGGAGGCGTTATGAAGAGACCGATACGCCTCATAGTAGGGGATAGGGCAACATTCAATTCCTTGGATGTTGATGGTATAGTAAGAGCAACAGCAAGTAGATGGTTCAGTGAGAACCTCAAGCACGTCAAGGATGAGCATATACATATAGAACCCATGCTAGGCTCAGCATCTGCAGAGTTGAGATCTCTCTTCATGATAGCACAACCATCATCAACAACATCATCAACAACATCAACATCAACAACATCAATACCATCAAATGATACATCTGCACTGGTAGGATATGCACCATCGACCCTACTTGAGCAGGTAGTGCGTGATACAGAACTATTCATAAACTCTGCAAGGTTCAAGGCCGAGTTCCCAGAGGCTGGGGAGGATGTGAAGGTGATGGGCTTCAGATATGATGATAGCATAGAACTTACCATTGCAGTAGCGTTCATAGATGCTTATGTTGAGTCTGAAGAGCAGTACTTTGCTAGGAAGAGGGAGATGCTGAATGCTATAGATGAGCATATTAGAGAGAAGTTTGGTATAAAGCATCTAAGCATCGAGATAAATACACTTGATAGAGAGGGCAAGGGGATAGAAGGGCTCTACCTTACGGTGCTAGGCACATCTGCCGATGGTTCAGACTCTGGTCAAGTAGGGAGGGGCAATAGAGCAAACGGGCTCATCTCACTCATGAGACCAGCAGGCTCAGAGAGTTATGCTGGGAAGAACCCGTTGAGCCATATAGGCAAGGTATATACTGCACTATGCTTTGAGATAGCTGAGGATCTGTATAAGATGCTTGGTGAAGATGATGAGGTACTAGTATGGATGTACAACAAGATAGGCAAACCTGTTGGAGAACCTATAGCGGTAGTTGTAGAGGTTACAGCAGACTCCATAGATGGTAATAATATTAGGGGTATTATAGATGAGCATCTTACCAGCATAGATGAGTTATACAAGAGGCTTATGAGCGGGGTTACAAGGTTAGGTTACTAACAGGTAGAAATAATTATTTAACGTGCTCTATGAATATGAAGATACCCCATGTGGCCTCCGTCGTATAGTGGTAGTATAGGGGGCTGTGGTTCGCATATCATACTATGCGAGTAGTGACCCCTTGGCCGGGGTTCGATTCCCCGCGGAGGCCCTAACTAAATAAAGATGGCGAATAAGATATATGGTGAAGATATATACGCTGCAATACAATAAGTACAAAGATAAATATCAGAGGATGGTGGCAGAGCATTATGCTCACAGTAGAGAGCATGCTAGATAGATGTAAGCGTACAGTAGATAAAGCATTGAGAATGGGTGCAGATGAGGCTGAGGCATACATGCTAGATAAGGAGATAATAACGATTAGGCTTGCAAGATCAAGGATAGTTGAGGCAAAGGGCATAGGTGATAAAGGTCTTGCTCTTAGAGTAGTCAAGGATAAGAGGGTATCTGGGGCAAGCACATCACTGATCGATGATTATAGTATAGAGAAGGTTGCAGGGCACGCTCTATCCTCTGCACGTACCATCAATACAGATGGGGTTGCATGGCAGGGCTTACCAGTAAAGAGTATACCAAGGGGCATCTTGGAGAAGGGTTACGATCCTGCATTAGATGCCATGAGCATAGATGACTCAGTTGAACTTGCATATGTAATGCTCGAATCCGCTAGAGCAGATACACTATCAGTATCAGTATCTGTATCTGGAACCTTACATGTTGTGAAGGAGCGTGTATGTATAGCAAACAGCAACGGCCTAGAGTTGAATGACAAGGCTACATACATAGTTGGCAATATAAATGCCGATCTAGAAGAGCAAGGTTCTAGCAACTATGAGAAGAGGGTCAGTGGTGTTGGGTTCAGGGCAGCAAGGATGCTCAACTCATTCAATGCAGATGCTATAGGAAGAGAGGCAGCAGAGATGGCGCTGAACTCAAAGGGTGCTAGCAGGGCAGAGGAGGGCGAGTATAGCATAATATTCGAGCCTTATGCATTGGGGGAGTTGCTATCCTTCGTCTTTGCATACAACTTCAATGCAAAAGCATATCAGGATGGGAGGAGTTGCTTCCATGGCAAGATGGGCGATAAGATTGCGGTAGATGGGTTCTCACTCGCAGATGAGCCTAGGAGGAAGGATGCTTTAGGTAGCAAGGTGTTCGATGATGAGGGTGTTGAGACCTACAACAAACATGTAGTGGAGGATGGAATCTTCAAGGGTATAATATATGATACATTCTACTCATCCAAGGATGGGGTAAAGAGCACAGGTAATGCTCTGAGGGCAGGGTATCCAGTTGGAAGGGGTATAGTAGCACTACCATATCCATCATTCCATAACATAGTGGTCAGGGAAGGTAAATTTGGTAGGGATGAGATCATCAAGGATACAAAGCATGGTATTCTAGTCAGCAGGCTATGGTATACATACCCTGTCAACCCAGAGCAAGGAGACTTTTCATGTACAGCAAGGAGTGGGATATTTGAGGTCAGTAATGGAGAGATCATAGGTGCAAGGAGGATGCTCAGGATGGTAGATAATCTGAAGAGGCTTATGCTCAATATCTCAGCCATAGGCAAAGAGAGCAGGCATGTGCTCCAATGGCATGCTATACCATGCACAACCCCAAGTATAAGGGTAGATAAGGTAAGGGTAGTGCCCCTTTAATCCATCGACTAGGTTAATTATATTAATCAACCTTACCCATAACCTATAAATAAAAATCAGCAGATGCCAACTCATATAATATGATATGATATGATATAATAAAGGTGCTTAATAACTGTGTACTTATCACTATAATCTCTATTCTATATATGTTAGATTTAGTTCCTGCCTTCCATTCTCTATTTATTCATTTATAGATTGATGATCCCTTCCATGCTACTAAATCACCTCCTCTCCCTTGCCATAGCATACATCGCTGTTAATGCTATGATGAATAGTACTATTATGTTGAAGCCCTTCAACGGATGCCCAGCAAACCATAGTGCGCCTATACCATTAGGTATCCCAAGCCATGCAAGGTATCTACCTATTGTATTGAAGAGCGGTGCCATTGGTATAGTGAATGCGATAAGGTTGAGTAGACCTATCCTATCCCCAAACAGTCTATAACCAAATATGGTGAGTATTATAAGCCATGCTATAGCGACATGGAACCAGCTCCCAGGACTGAGGTGTGCATTCTCTAATCCTCTAGGCGTACCCTTGACAGGGGCAGTACCTATATATTCAGATGGATACGGTCCTGGGTACTGTGAATCCTCTGGCTGTTTGTACGTCACTGTAGTGTATGGGCTTGTATCATAGGTTAGTGCTATATAGGCACCAGTAGCAACGAGTATCGCAAGTATAGAGAGGCATATAACTAGAGGAAGCCTAGTCAATGATGCTAGTGTAATAGCCTGTGGTGTAGATGGATCTAGTGATGATATAGGTGATGATACCTCCTTCCCTCCATGCCAATAACCCTTACCGCTGATGCTACTCCTTCTACCAGTCATAAATATTGTAGGTATAGATAGCAGTAATAAGATGTAATAAATCCCTGCAGGAGCAACCCATACAATGCTATGCAATGCTAGCATATTGAATAGGAGTAGTCCAACAAGTATTGAAGGGAGTGATATGCGCATAAGGTTGTATGCCAATCTGAATATTCTAGAATCAACGTTAAAGATGCTCATTGCAATGAGTATTAGCATTGCACTAGTGGCCATCATAGCAGGATGGGTATGTAGTTGAACTAGGGCAGCAGGCTCGATTGGTGTATGTGTAAGTTTGAATAACCCAGCTATTGCAAACCCCACGAATACGCCTGCAGATATGGTTAGTGTTGGTACAAGGAAGATCCTCCTTGGTACATACACATCAGATGTAATATCAAACCTTGATGGCTCAGGTTTATGGTATAGATATGGTATGTTTATCCCTGATGCAGATAGACCAACTAGTAGAAGCGATGCGAATCCCAACACCTCTAGTATAGATGCTGAAGCACCAAGTATAGGCAGTTCATAGTATGTCTGTACTGTTTCCTCTCCAAGGAAGAGCAGTATCTTTGGACCTCCTATCTCATAGTACGTTGCAAGCATACCTATCCAGAGTGTTGGACCTATGAACGTACCTAACGTTATCAGCCTCTTGACCATTGGTCTGAGGCTTGCGTAGGGCATCAGAAGGGATGCGACCATTATAAGTATACTCCACCATGCTGTATGTGCATGCCCAACCTTCTCCCATTCAGGTACTGGCCTTCCCCATGCACTCGCGCCCCATATACCCAGCATCCCTACAAGGGTACCAGTTGCAAGTGAGAGTACAGCTGCTATGAAGAGTGGTATGCTAAGCCCAAGTCTTATATTGCCATCCAATTCAATAATCTCTTCAACCCTTCTCATAACTATCTATCTCTAGTAGAAATATTAAAATGTTAAACATATTTTCACTATTAAGAATGAAAATTATATTTTATTAGGTGTTTGGTCTAGACAGTATCAGAGCGCCACTTATTATGCCAAGTATAGAGCCTATTATGAAGCCTCCCATACTCAACAGACTCACTATAGATGCTACGAGTATGAGTATGCCCCATCCCCTCCGCTCATGTATCCTGTTACCAAGCATGATAGAGGCAAGTATTATTAATGAGCCTGAGATTAATCCAACTATAGATGGTATAGATGGCATACCAGATTGGTACCATTGCCATCCACTCATCATACCCATTCCTCCATGCATCATGCCCCATGGCGTATACATTAGGGGTAGTAGTGCTCCTGTAAGTATCAATGCTCCAGCAATAACAGAGAGTATCACTGGTGCATGACTATAGCCTATCTCACTCTCTCTTGATACCATAATGATAATTACATTGGCAAGCATTTAAATCGTTATATTGATTCCTAACTATGGAAATATGTTAATATAATTATTACTGTTACTACTACTAATCTAATTGGTCAATGGAGATCTCTTCAGCTCAACGAAGCGCATCCTCTCAACACTATAGTATATGACCTCACCTCTACGCTCTATAACAGCAATTATAGGCTCCTTACCCATGTTGCTTATCTGCTCAACCATCCTGTTGAGATCATCTATCTTGACCTCTCTACCCTCGTTAAGCCCAAATACAATGTACCTTGCTGACTTTATATTGTAATCGCCCCTATCGTATACCCTAAAGTCGTTACCAAACCCGAAGCCTTCCCTAGCAACGTATCCTTTACTCCTTAGATCTCTATAGATGAGAAACTTGGTCCATATGCTTGGATCGTACCTGAGTGCCTCACCAACCAACTCATCGAAACTTAGTGTCTCTGTTCTGTTGTTATTACTTTTGCTATTACTATCGCTATCATCCTTCCTGATTATACTCATCCTCTTTGTGTAGAGTAGGTAGAGTGCCTCATACATGTAGAGGAAGTATCTACCATCATGTTCATCCCTATCCCCATAACCTCGCTTCCTCAACTCCTCTATGGCATGAGGATCATCCACCACTACCCTATCACCCTTGATCCTAGCTTTAATAGAACCCGCTATGCTCTCCTCATCTTCCTTCCCTCTCTTCTCCTCTCCTATCATATTCCTTCTCTTCATAGACCTTAACCTGTAGAGTAGGGTGATAATTTAAAGGTAAACGATAAGATTAAATTCATTGCTATAGGAGATATTGGCATGAAGGGTAGGAACTATAGGGCTGCTGTAGGCATGGCATATGCTAGAAGGGAGTATATAGCAGGAGTACCTCAGCCAAAGATAGCGAAGTTCACTGGGGGTGCTGCTGGTAACTATAGCCATAAGGTTATGCTTGTATCTGATGATGGTAGAGCGCAGGTAAGGCATAACGCTCTAGAGGCTGCTAGAGTTGCAGCCAATAAGATACTCCAGAGCATAGGCGAGAGTTCCTTCTTTAGTGTACTAAAGGTCTATCCGCATATAGTGCTTAGGGAGAATAAGATGATAGCAGCAGCGGGTGCAGATAGGCTTCAGGAGGGGATGAGGAGAGCCTTTGGTAAACCAGTTGGGTTGGCAGCAAGGATAGATAATGGTCAAACGATAATAGAGGTTCATGTTAATGAGCAACATGTAAACATAGCAAAGGAGGCGTTAAGGATAGCATCGAGCAAGTTGCCTATAAAGACCAAGATAGTGGTAGAACCTCTCAACAGATGACTCATATTTGAGTGATAAAGTAGTTGCTTATATAGAGAAGATCAGGGCGTTGTGCTTATTTGATCATCTGATAACTGTTATGCTCTATCTTATCGTCTTATATCTGTTGCTACTACATCTACAGATCGCTGATTGTACCTCCTATAACTTTCTGTGTGTTAGCAATAATTCTATCCATTGGATCTCAAACTACACTTGGCACCTACATATCAGCCCTTCTGTTTAGTTCTCTCTTTTTGGTATTCTGTTTGGCTACCTTTGGGTATCTTCTCAACTCTCTGCTCTGAATTCGGTAAGCCTTTATCATTATACGCCTATTCCATTCATATAGAGGTCAATTAACTTTGTATTATAAAAAAGATATACATGGTAAGGAAGAGAGCATATGATGAAGGTTAGGAAGGCGATAATCATGGGCGCTGCTGGAAGGGACTTTCACAACTTCAACGTATTCTTCAGGGATAATCAGGCTTATAGGGTTATTGCATTCACAGCAGCACAGATACCATATATAGAGAATAGAGTATACCCTCCAGAGCTTGCTGGCTCTCTATACCCTCAAGGAATACCCATCTACCCTGAGCATATGCTCGAAGAACTTATAGAACAGAATAGCATAGATGATGTATTCTTCTCATACAGCGATGTCTCGCATGAGTATGTAATGCATATAGCATCTAGAGTACTTGCTTCTGGGGCAACATTCACACTCTTAGGGCCAAATGATACCCAGCTCAAGGCAAACAAGCCAGTTATAGCAGTGGTTGCAACTAGGACAGGTGCAGGGAAGAGCACCATAACAAGGCTTGTAGCAGATACAATAAGGGAGGAGAATCTGAGGCCAGTGATAGTTAGGCATCCTATGCCATATGGTAGGTTCTATGCTGTACAACACTTCAAGAAGATGGATGATCTGGCAAGGTATGAACTTACGCTCGAGGAGGAGGAAGAGTACATAGTACATATAGAGCATGGATACGATGTGCTCTCTGGGGTTGATTATGCTAGAGTACTTGAGGAGGCTGAGAAGCATGGCGATATAATAGTATGGGATGGAGGAAACAACGATATGCCATTCTATAGGGCAGATCATACCATAGTAGTTACAGATGCTACAAGGACAGGGCACGAACTGCTCTACCATCCTGGAGAGGCGAACCTTAGAAGTGCAGATACCATAGTCATAAACAAGATCAACCTTGTCGATGGCTCCATAGTTAAGGGTATAGTTGAGAGGTGCAATGCTGTAAACCCAGATGCAGTTATCTTTCCTATGAGATCTGAAGCATATGTGGATGATCCAGATAGGGTTAGAGGAAGGAGGGTTGTTATAGTGGAGGATGCTCCAAGCATAACACATGGAGAGGTTCAAGAGGCAGCCGGCTTGTACATTGCTAAGATGCTCAACTGCACAATAGTAGATCCTAGAGCATATGCTATAGGTTCTATAAAGGATACTTACAGCAAGTATCCATGGATAGACAAGGTTATACCAGCGATGGGTTACAGTAAGGAGCAGATGCTTGAACTTGAGGCAACTATAAATGCGGTTGATTGCGATACTATAATACTTGCTACACCTGCAGATATAACAAGGAGGTTGAGGATAAACAAGCAAGTAGCAAGGGTAAGGTACGCTGCTTTAGATGCAATGAAGCCTGGGTTAAGGGAGCATCTGAAGGATCTGGTTATGAAGATAGTAAAGTAAAGTAGAGTTGGATAGAGACTATTCAACAGTAATGCATTGTAATGTAGCGTAGATGGCTAGTTAATGTATATAGCATAGCATCTAGCGTAGAATATAAATAGTTAAGGGATGATAAGAATATTGTGGGGGATAAGAACAACAGAAACATAGACAAGGCCGCATCTGTACTGAACTATATACTAGCAAATATGGCAGATACTAATAATAAGGATGAGGATATAGAGTTCATGTTATATCTTACGCAGGGGGTTGCTAAACTATATGATGTTGATGTTGAAGAGTTGATCAAGGTACAGACTATACATATACAGGAGGCTAAACTTGTTGTAAAGATGCTCAGGGAGTTCTTTGTGGGTGTGAAGAAGTGAACGAGGGAAGAGATATACCTCTAATATTTACAATATCCTAATTTATATTAAGATATATGCGTGTAGCCTGATTTAAATCCTCGTTACTACCTTCTTTTGTTGTTGCCGTCATTACCTTATAGAAGGAAGAGGCAAGATATAGGCTTTCCTGTACCATGCATGCACATATCTACCTCTCTGCCTACTATTATTACACTATAGCAACTAAAAATAAAGTATGCTTACCATGGAAAGGCAAAGGGTAGAAGGAGGAGAAGGGAAGGGAGAAGGAGTAGAAGGCTATAAGGTTACAAGAAGAGTAGTATAATATCTACGTATAAGGTAAAGAGTATGTATAGGTATTTACGTATCCCTGCTACCTGCATGGACTTAATGTGGTAATGAACAACACTTTATTAGTAGAGGTTCCTCCTCTTCTTTCTAATTCCTTTCTAACATACATGCCTACTCTTATATACTGGCTAAGCATAATCCTGCTTATGCAACAAGAGGAGTTGAAGAGACTCTAGATATGCTTGAGGAGGATAAGGAGTTCAGGTATGCTGTAGCAGGAGCGATAGGCTACAAAGAGATATAGATAGGATGATTGCATGAGGCTGAGATGAATGAGAGGTTTGCTAAGGTTGAATAAGAGATAAGGGATCTAAGGGAAGAGACGAATAGACTAAGGCAAGATATGAATGAAGGGTTCAGGAGGCATGATGAGGAGTTAAGTATAGATGAGAGGTTGAGGCGTATAGAGGCATGCATGAAGAGAACCTCTCTAGCACTTGAATTTCTAACATCTTCCAATTCAAGTTATAACCTATGCTATAGACTACATAGAGCCTCAACAGTAGTCTTATATAGCTAGGGTTCGATGATAATAATTATGCAAGGCAATTATGATGATAAAGAAGAAGAGGAGGAGAAGGAGAAGTATGAGTCAGAGAATGAGTATGATAAACGCATAGAACGTATAATGAAGAAGATGATGCCAGAAAGTTTAGAGGATGAGGCAAGAGGCGTTATAGAGTACTGCCTTAAACAGAAGGGTATAACTATGAGGGTGAGTAAACGTGTATTAGAAGATATAGATGATGTTATTCTCTTATATGCTAAGGGTAAAGGGTACTGTTTGATAGGATTGGCAAGGACAAGGGTCAACAAGAATGCTATACACCAGATAGATGAGGATATAGCAATGTTATGCAAGAAGCATCCTGAGTATCTGAAGGAGAAGATGGTCAAGGTTGTATATGCTATGCAGGCTATGCCAGATGCCATAGAGGAGGCAAAGAAGAGAGATATATGGCTGGTTACAGCAAAGGGAGAGCTTACAGAGTTTAAGATATCACAGACTTAATTCTTGTTAATATTAAGCGTATAACAATGGCTAGGTCTTCACTCTACAATCTTATGATATTCAAATCTATCTGTTATCTCCGTAATAGTAGTACTAGTATCAGTTTAAGGCTATAGCAGTATATTGTCTTATATAGCCATGCTCTCTTGCAAGCAAAGATTGTAAGAGTAACTCTTTCTTTAGCATAATCAGTAGCCTCATTCTTTACTTCACCATATTATTACTGTATTATCGAAGTGCATGTTGCTTACCAGTTCTATACTAATTATAATTATTTCATGCTATACTAACTGCTATAACTTGCTATAGTGAGAGCACAACATACAATCACTATCCAATTCATCAATAAATAAAATAAGGTTAAATCTGAAGGGATTGTCAAGAAAGACTGATCATTGAATCGTTAATAGAATGGAATATGGTTAAGGAAGGGATTATGTTATTCTATTATACTAAATGTTCTAAAAGATTAGTAGTAATAAATAGGTTAAACGATCAACTAATAGGCAGATAATAACAGTAATAACAATTGTATGTACTAACGCCTTCTATCTACAAGTATCAATGGTTTATTCCTACAGTATTGAAATATCTTCTTAAGGAATATTGTTTCCATCTAATATTCTAGTGTATGATACCCTTATAGACAGTAAGCAAGTATCTCTCTTCTTTCCTTGTGTTAATGAATATTCCTAACCATCCATATATACATATTACATATATCTACCCATAGAGATAGTCCATACTAGATAGATCTTATCTTCTTGAGGCTGAGTCTTGCTTATCTACTGCAATAACCCTTCTACTCTTTCTCTCCTCATTAAGATCACTTGATAGAAGACCATTAATTGTTTAACACTTATACTAGTGCTGCTAGTACCTTCTCCTCCAAAGTATTATTCTTCTTAAATATACAGTTATTACTGTACTAACAATATAGTCCACTCATAAGGTAATATAGAATAGTAAATAAAAGGATTCTATAGCAGGAATGTTATCTTGACAATCCTCTAATAAGAAGAGGGGATCCTTATACATTTATTGTAAGTGAGGCTATAACAGTTAACGGATACTAACTAATGGGCATGAGCATAGAGGGTTACTATAATAGGTGTTGTACCTTTAATTTATTCTCTTAATCTCTTAAATATTACAAACATAGAGGGTTACTATGTACCTGTAATGCATACTCTATTGGTATATCAAGCATATCATAGTGGTACTGATAAAGTTAGGTTATGATGCTCAAAATAGTGATAAAAGCCTCTCCTTGCAACTCTTCCTCTACCTTGCCTAGCCAATGCTTTAGCCTCTCCTCTCTAGCATATATGTCCCTGATAGGAGTACTGATACTGCTATTGCTACTATTGTTCTTACTGCAATTGTTGTTATTATTACTGTTACCCTTACTACTATTATCACTATCATTGTTATTGCTACCACCTTTACCTTTGCTACTACTACTGCTATTAGCGCTATTATTCACTACCATCATAGAATAGTGGTGAGAGGGAGAGGTGGAGTTCTGAAACGAGGAATTGGTGCGGTGGCCGGGATTTGAACCCGGGTCAGCAGCGTGGCAGGCTGCTGTCCTAGACCATGCTAGACGACCACCGCAGCGCAGATCAGCGCAATAGTACTGCAGTTGCATACTCATCTTTATTTATAACTTTGCTGATCAGGCTATTAACTAAACCCAGTATTATAAAGAGATAAATAGACTATCATTCTGAGTCTTTACCTAATGAATAGGATAAGGAGAATAGCCATGCAGTTGCTCGAAAGGTACGATGGTATGTTCACTACAGACTTTGAGAGTAACAAGGAGTTGCTCGAGAGGATAGCAGTATTCAGATCCAAGGAGTTGAGGAACGAGGTTGCAGGCTATATAACAAGGCATATAATGAGATCTTCAGATAAGGCTAAACAGAGTACTGTCGATGAGAGTAGTACGAGTACGAGTACAGGTACAGGTACAGATATGGATGAGAGGGAGGTTATGAAGCAGGCAGAGGCTAGTAGCAATACTCCTATAGATGATAGAGCGTAGAGTGAATAGTTTACTAGTGTTGGGGCATGGTATGGCCAAGATTAGACTGAGACTTCTTGGAGGTATGAAGAGGTTACTAGGGAGAGAGGTTATGGATATTGATGTTAATGCCGAGACCATCTCTTTAAGGAACCTACTAGCACTTTTAGCATCTATGAGTAATGCCTCCTATGATACACTGAACCCAACCAACCTAATAATAGTTATAAATGGAAGAGAGGCCTCGCTTCTTGGAGGATTGGATGCTGTTATCAATGATGGGGATCAAGTAAGTATACTTACAGTTGTACATGGTGGATGCTTATAATGATAAGAAGAGTATTACGTAACAATAATCATACATATTATACATTGCTTACATATATAGATCTCTCTGTAGATGAGCCAGAAGAGTTCATGGGGAGGGTTAGGGCTCTCGCTGAAGAGTTACATAATGGTATCATAGTACAGATAATAAGTGCTGATAATATGGCTGGATTTGGGCATCTCCTAGAGGTTCTCATCCAATCATTGGAGGCTGAGAGGAGATCATGCCTTCTAGCAAAGAGGGTCGAGGTTGATATGTTACTAAGGTTAGCATGTACAAGACAGATATCAGATGCGATAGAGAGGGTTGGATTGAGGAGAGGGAGGAGCAGGGGAGTGCTCGTAGCTGTGATACATGAAGGGGAAGGGAATGATGAAGGTGAGGGAGGAGAGGATAAGAAGGATATGGCATCTATTTATCATAACATACTCATGAGATTCAAAGATGAGTTGAAGGCAGTAGATGGAGTGATTAGCATATGTGATAGTGATGGTAATGAAGGAGAAGGAGAGGGGGAGGGAGAGGGAGAAAGAGAAGAGGAGGAGGGGGAGAGGAGCATGTATAAGCATAGATATGAGCATCTAACAAGCATGCATGGGTTGAGTGAGCAGGAATTATCCTCATGTATAAGTGACAACAGGCTAGTGAGTATACTTGCAGAGAGGGCCAACCTTTTACATAGGTGACTCGACTCAAATATCTGCTAATGAACGTTTAATCCTTATGCTACTAAACAGATCATCATCCTTTAGTACTGATACGCCTGTAACTTTACCTATGACCTCTATAAGCACTAACCAATCGTAGTTCACAAGGTCTACACGTCTATCTATTCTAGATGCTACTACCCTTATTATATCCATACTATGAAGCGTATGCATCATCCTCTTCTCTACAGTTACCCTAAAGCTCTCATCCTTACCAATCTTAACCCCTGCTAGATCACTACAGGCATCGCTTATCTCCTCTATACACGTATTAACTACCCTCTCGATAGGGATGAGTCTGAGTATGTATCTTACCCTCCATGGCTCCTCCATGACCTTACTCCTCAACGTTCTGATGACTTTGAATGGATCTACGCTCGATCTACACATAAGCAGGCCCGAGACCTCTGTATACCATACGTCTATAAGGCTGTGCTTCTCCCCTCCATTATCTCTGAACAGTTCATGCATAAGCATCGCCATCTCATCCTTTGCATCCCTCTCTCCACGCCTATAAGTTGTCAGTAGCATGTTAAAGTCCGATCTCTTCACTTCCAATAACCCCTTCATTCTCTACTCCTTCTTATTCATATACTTCTCCTAATCCTCTTATAATGCAAGTGATCTAAACCATCATAACCTAATCAAATACTACCCGTGATATATCATTAGACACCTCTCCAACTCCTCCCTTGGTATAACCCCTTCCCTTATAACCCTACACTCATCGACATCATACACTGTTGAGGCCTTGCCTATATACACTGCTCCACAGTCGAGTACAGCATCTAGCCCACTCAGCATAGCAGTAACCTGCTTTGCATCACTTGCTGGGTTCATACCAGATGGGTTCGCACTAGTACCTACCAGCACACCATCGCAGAGTCTTATGAGTCTCAGTGCATGTTCATGTCTTGGTACTCTTACCCCAACCTTCCCATCCTTGATGATCTTGCTTGATATCCTCCTATCCCTGAGCCTAGCAACTATTGTAAGTGCCCCAGGCCAGAAGTGCCTTGCAAGTATCAATGCCCTCCCATCCATGTAAGCCACCTTCATAGCATCGTCAATGCTTGCGCATAGTAATGGTACTGCCTTACCTTCCTCTCTACCTTTTATCCTAAAGATCCTTTCAACTGCACTATCATTGTATGGATCACAACCCAATCCATAGACTGTATCTGTAGGATATGCTATAACCCCTCCTTCTCTAACTATGGTAGCAGCCCTTGCTATACCCTGCTCATCGCACTGTAATATTAGCATCCTCATACCTACATGAGCAAAATACTTATTAATAGATTGCTTACTGGTAAAGAGTCATGTTAGAGGAAGAGGAGGAAGAGTTCGAGGAGGAAGAGTTCGAGGAGGATTTTGAGGAGGATTTTGAGGAAGAAGATTATGAGTATGAGGAGGAAGTAGAAGAGGAGTACTGAGCCTCGTCACTATTTTTATATTTACTTTTTACTACTATCGCGTTCTATAGATAAATTTAGTATTAGAGCATAAATCACGATACTCATAGTTATCGTACGTTGATCCTCATAACCCTCCTTATAATCATGTATATGGTTATGAGTATTATAGATATGCTAGAGATCTTGATGGTATCTGCAAGGTAGGTATATAATGGATTATGAAATATCATCCCATACCATCCTATGAACTCTGCTACTGCTAGAAGGCTTATACCTGATGCTATAATGAGTGAAGTGACCTTTCTACTTGCTAGAGAGAGTATAACACCTTGAGTTGAGCCATAGACTATGAGTATGAACGCTATTGCTCTGATAACATACACCAACGAGTTACCGGGAATGGTGAAGAATGGGTATATAGCGAATGTAAGCAGTGTTAGTAGTGGCACGATATACTTGAACCCTTTCTGTACGCTATACGCTAATGCTATAAAGGCATAGCCTACAGTATTGAATACAGTCGATACTATGCTGAAAGAGCCATCGATATAAAGGTCTATAGCACTAATCATGAAGCCTAGACCCATGGATGTGAATGCTATCGATAATCTTAGCATCGTAGGACTCTTCGTAGTAGTATAGCCCCTGTATGTGAGCAGACCTATGGCTATACCTAAGAGCATCCCTAGAAGGTTGTGTAGACCTGCTACCCATGTAACTGCCACTTCACCTGCCATCCCTATCATCCATTATTAAGCCATCCATCTACTATCCCTTTACTCATCCCTTTACTCCTGCTTGCTTACCCATCCATCCCATCTCCTACTCTACCCCATACTGCCAAACTACAATACTTTAGATTATGCTAAGGGCTATAGTCGTTGAGCACATCTCTATACCTTGGATCGGTGTAGGCTAGTATCTTAACATACTCTCCATAGGTTACATCTAACATGCATTTATCACACCTCACACGGGAGAAGTTATTCTCCAGCACAGCTATCGAGCCGCACTTTGGGCATTTAACACGCATACCTTACAATCTATGAAGAAACTAATAACAGTTTTGTCAGGCTATAGCATGCTGCTACCTCTACCTACCTTGCCCATATGAGTATGAGGAGTATAAGATGGGGTGGAAGTGGTAGAGGAGTAACAATATATAATCATCATGATCATCAAAGATTGATATGGCCAAATGTGTAAAGTGCGGTAGCGAGATAGATGAGAGTGTAGAGAGGAGTACGAGGGCAAAGAGTTATGGTAGTTGTAATAACTGCTGGAACGAGTGGACAAGGTATAGCATAATGGTCATAAACGATCTAAGGCTTGATATGTCTATACCGGAGCATAGGCAGATGCTCAAGAGGTATGAGAGAATCTTCTTTGGACTTGAGCAGATAGGAGAAGGTATGAGAGATGTTAGCAAGGAGGAGGGGAGGGTTCCAGATAAATAGTATACTGGTGCATATACCGGTATGGTAAGCTATAGTGAGTCAAGTCAAGCCTAAGACTATCAGGATATTCGTTGGTATGCTCTTCAACAGCAGACCCTTCATCTTCTCATCCATATCCTGTAATACATGCTTTATACTTGCTATAGTTGCACTCCTTACACCATCATCCAAAGAGTTGAAGGCATCAAGCAACGGTGCAAAGTCTATCCTTGCTACATTATCTACATTACCTGCCATAACAGCAGCATATAATCTGAATATACTAGTCCTCTTCTCATCACCAAGCTCATGAAGCAGTTCGAGCCACGTCTTGAAGAGCTTTGCTGTAGTATTCATATCCATGCTTGGGAGTGCATAGATAACATTCCTTATCATCTCCGCCTTATCCTCATCTTGTAGAGTAAAGAACTCGTTGAGTCTATTCCTCATCATAGACTTCCTTAGGAACTCTGGTAGCCCAGCAAGTATGTATATTATATTGCCAGCGTAATTGGGAGTGCTCTGCCTATCACTAGCATGATCCTTACTATTATAGATGCCCCTCATCTCTCATGTTATAACCCATAATGGTTATATCTATTTACCTTTATCATCATTACAGTAATGCTAGGGAAGAGGGAGGGTGTAGAAGGAGGAGAGAAGGAAGGGAGAGGCAAGGTAGTAGGTAAGAACATACTAGTGCTCTGCATAGATAGGGATGATGATATAGGCTCTAAAGCAGGTATAGATACACCAATACTAGGCAGGGATGAGTGCATAAATGCTGGTATAAGACTTGCAATAGAGGATCCAGAGGATGCAGATGCAAATGCTATATTCGCTGCAGTGAAGATGTATGAAGAGTTGGTAAGCAAGGGTTATAGGAGTGAGATAGCCTTACTCTCAGGCTCATACAAGAGAGGGGTTGAGGCTGATGAGAGGATAGTAAGCCAACTATATAGTGTGCTGAAGAGGTTCAATGCAGAGGGCGTGGTTATGGTCTCGGATGGTGAAGACGATGAGGCAGTGCTACCAGTGATACAGGGCATAGTGCCAGTTATATCTGTGCAGAGGATAGTCATAAAGCATAGCAGGAGTGTGGAGTACTCTTATGCCTTACTTGGTAGATACATTAGATCCCTAATATATGATCCTAGGTACTCAAAGTTCTTCCTGGGCATACCTGGAGCACTACTGGTAGCAGGGGGACTCTCGATAGTGCTAAACCTTGCAGATTATGCTCTTCCAGTACTCTCCATAATATTAGGGGCTATATTCCTAGTTAGGGCATTCGATGTTGATAGAACGCTGTTGAGCATAACCAAGAGCACTACACCATCAAGCTTCGTTAGGATATTCTCCATAATAGCAGGTATAATAATCATCATAGCATCGATAGAGACTGGGTATGTTAGTGTGCAAAGCATGCTTGAAGGGCATGATGCATTAAGCATTATATTAAACAAGGATATAATAGCATTATTCCTCATAAACATGCTCCCCTTACTATGGATAGGTATAGGTGTGATGTTAGGGGGCAAACTCCTGAGCGATCTCTTCAGGAGTAATATAAGGGTGCTGAGCGATGCGCTAAGGCTAGTTGTTCTAGGGCTCTTCTACATACCAGTACAGCAGTTGATACTGATGATCAAGGGAGAAGTGAGCCCATTCGGTCTAGTCTCATCACTACTACTTGGATTTGCTATAACTCTGATAGCAGCAACGTTGGTCTATGAGTACTACAAGAAGAGGGTATCATCGGTAAAGGCAGATTCAAAGGTAGAGACAAAGGCAGGTAAGGATAAGATGGGTATAGAAGGAAAGAATAACGCTGATGATAGCGATGTTGAGGGAGAGGATAGATAATAATATATGTGAATGAACGAAAGAACGGTTAGAGCTTTAATCATATATAAAATATATAAAAAGTCTCATCTTAGCATAATATATGCTAGAAGAGAGATCTGCTGGAGCAGTACTCTTCCGCCTACAGGATAGAGAGCCTATATACCTAATCCTACACTACCATGCTGGGCATTGGGACTTTCCCAAGGGCAATATAGAGCAGGGGGAGGATGAGTTGAGTACAGTTAAGAGGGAGGTAAGGGAGGAGACATGTATAGATGATATAGAGTTCATCCAAGGGTTCAGGAGGACCGTTGAGTATATGTACAGAAGGGCTGGAAGGTTGGTACATAAAGTAGTTATATTCTATCTTGCAAGGACCAGCAAGGATGGTGTTAAACTATCATACGAGCATGACGATTACAGATGGAGTAGATTCGATGATGCCCTAGGCCTATTGACCTATGCAAACTCAAAGATCATACTTACTGATGCTGATTCCTTCCTTAGAAGGATCGTATCCTCCAAGTAATATTATATGTAATTACGTATGAAGGTTATGCCCATGCAGGAGGGTAAGATGAAGATATCTTGGCAAGTCTAGATGCTTCCTTTACTGGATCATTAGAATAGAGTATACTTCTACCAACTATTATGTAATCTGCCCCGCTCCTAAGCGCTATAGATGGGTCTCCCCCTTGTGCACCACTACCAGGTGAGAATATAGCGGTAATCCTATGCTTCTGCTTACCTACGATCTCTCTGCACTCCATTATAATCTCAGGCCTAGTTGCACCCACGACTATACCATCAGCATCTGATGCTAGAGCCCATTCAAGGAATATCCTATATAGTTTAGTGGATGAGAGTGGATCTTGGTTACTAGCCCTCTCAGATGCTACTTTAACCTGCATACCATAACTGCTCTCAGCGCTCTTATGACTCATATATACGAGCGCTATAGCACCCATGCCTCCTACCCCCCTACTATGTGCATGATTTATAGTATCGTTAAGTGCATCTAATCCTATTATCGGATTAATCGTAAAGGCATCAAAGCCCGAATCTGTAAGACTGTCTATGGCAACCTTGTTAGTGCTAGGGATATCATTCAACTTGATATCAGCTATACTCTGTAATCCATACGAGTGTGCATGATCATTCACATACTTTATATCATACATACTTGAGGGTAGGAGGAGGTGCATGTTGATCTTTATACCACATATGTAACATGCTAATGCATCTATAGTTGAGCATACCCTATCCACAAGTGTATCTCTTGGCTCAAGGTCTAATGCAAGCACCACTCTGCTACCATCATGCTCCTCTACAGATCTACTTAGCCTCTTCAGGAATGTAGGGATAGATGTAGATGTAGACATGAATCCTCTAGCATGCCGATCCTCACCTTGGTTATGATCCCTCTTCGATTCATCACTCATATCTACTGCTCATCCTTCATCCTTATAACCTTCATGTATATGTATCCATGTCCATCTATATCGTTTGTGAACTCTGGACCTTCTCCTATCTGACTTGAGTACTTTACAAAGTTGCCCTCTGGCATATGATCAAGAACGGTATAGCAGAAGTATGGAGCGCCATCTTCATCACTACTCATGAACATGCCTATTATCGTTGTTGATGATGCATCTTGCTTATCCTTACCTTTACCCTTACCCTTACCATCTACACTGTGCTTCATCAGGAACAATGGTGTTAGAACCTCTTCCCTCATGTACCTGTAGAGCACAAGCTTGGTTAGGCTACCAAGATCATCCATAACTATAGTCTCAGCATGCATCTCCTTCCTACCCTTGAACATCTTCCTTGGCATCTCTTTAACCCTTATTATTGGGGCATAAGAGTACGCTGGGTTACTTGCTGTATCTACCATATTAACCTCTTCACTGCTCATGTATACCCTGTATGCTATGAACTCGCCAGAGTGCCCTGTCTCTACATAGCAGAATAATGGTCTTGCTAAGCCTACACTGACCCCCACTGCTAGCACATCTCTATTCTGTAACCTTAAGGCATATACTGGCAAAGGTACAACCTCTAGTGCAGCTGCTAACCTTGCAAGATCGTTAATGCCTGCTAGTTGTATGAAATAGGGTATCTTCACCATCAGAAGCATAAATAAAGAGTAATTAAAGGGTTACATCATAGACCGAAACGCTTCACACATATGGTCTAAACCTAAGAATTATTGTTGTTATATACAATGTATATATAATCATCATACTCTATCCAGACCAGTTATGCCATATATGAATCTTTGTATAACAGAGAGTGGGTATGAGCATGCTAGTTGATCTGCTGGGTAGTATATGCTCCCTCATGCTGCAGTAAACCATCACTACTGGACCTCTTTATCTCATTATTACCAGTAACTATAACATCACCATTGCTGTATGCTACCATTGTAGTATTAATTAGAGGAAAGTAATCTTCCACATACCTTATCATATACTGGTTTTGACCATGAATTTACAAACTCACCATCATTGTTGAATATGGTGAGTAGGTTAGTCCAGACTAGATAGTCTATAAGTACGTAGATGTTACCATTACTATCAACAGCAATGGTATAGTTTGAATAATAGCCAAACGATAATGGATAGAATATATCGACATCTATGCCTAATCCAATTGAGAATATCTTTCCACCATTGATATCTAACTTAACTATCTTGTCTGTTGCACTAACTATTATTATTATATTATATTATATTACCATCTTTATTGATGAATATACCTGCAGGATATATATCGTTATGATCATCATAACCTTGATTATCTATAGCAATATATGAACCATAGAGCATGTACTGCCTCGTCTCAGAACCATAGAACAATGTATTTGATATATACTCATCAACAAGTTTGTTGACTATCTATATCTGCTCAACAAGGGAGGAGTTCATGTTCTTAATCCTATCGTAAGATCTGCTATCTCCTTGTTGAGAGTAAACCTCGATAGAACTGAATATATATAGTATTAACAATGCCTCGACAATTACAAGAATTATATACATACTAGTAACTCTGCCCATATTTATAAATATGAAGGCTAATATATATAAATGATGAGATATGTTGGTTGCTGTAGTAGAAGGGTTACGTGGCAAGAGTACTCAAGGCTATTCGATGCCATAGAGGTTGATAGTACATTCTATAGATTGCCTAGGGTTGAGACAGCAAGGAGATGGTTTGAGAGCACGTCTGGGAGGGTAAGGTTCTGCATTAAGGCATTCCAATGTATAACACACCCAGCAACTAGTCCAACATGGAAGAGGGCTGGGTCACAGATGCCAAAGATGAATCAGGAGAGGTATGGGTATCTTAAGCCTACTGAGGAGAACTTTGAGTGCTGGAATTCCACACTTGTAGTATGCAAGGCAGTAAATGCTAAGATATGCTTACTACAGTTACCACCATCCTTCGAATGCAACGATGAGAATACTAGAAATGCCATAGCATTCATCTCAAGCATAAAGAGGGATGGTATAGTTATAGGGATGGAGTTCAGGCATAGATCTTGGATGGCTGAAGAGAATAAGAATAAGGTTATCAGCATACTGGATAGAGGTGTAGTGCATGTTGTAGACCCATTCACATCTATGCCTGTAGAGTTGAGAGAGATAGCATACTTTAGGATGCATGGGAGACTCTTAGACAGAGGTTATTCAATATCATACGACTATTCGTACAGGTACAGTGATGATGACCTTGCACGCCTTATACAGATTGTAAATGAGGTAGATGCAGAAGTCTTCATCATGTTCAACAACACACATATGCATGATGATGCCCTCCGCTTCAAGTCACTTATGCGTGATGATACGTGTAGAATCAGTAGCACAAGTATAGACCCAACGGCAAGGGGGATAGATATAGGAGAAGGAAACTCTGGTATAACGTAAGTGCCTATGATCTCCACTACTGCAGAGCCATCACTATCGTAATCCTTGATAACAATATCAACAACCCTGATATTGGTTGATGCAAGATATTCTCTATGCTCAATGTCCATACCATCGACCATTACTAAGAACTTGGCTGGAGAGTCTATCACATTAGATGGTAGTGTAAGTATCACATTTGCCCTATCCCCAACATTCTTGAATCTCATCACCAATCTATCATCATTACTGGCAAAAACCATAGCATCGTTATCGATATCAGAGTCTATACTCATGATGGTTATAGCAGGATCTATACTTATACACTCATCTCCAACACATATGCTATCAACTATCCTCTCCTCATATACTGCAACATCAAGCATGGTGCTCTGGTAAGTGCATATAGATCTATGCACGTCCATGCAATGACTTGTGGCTATTATTGTATAGTATCCCTGAATCATAGGTCTGAATTTTATACTGAATCTACCATCATTAGCACTCCTAACCATCAAATGCTCAGACGATCCATCTGGATAGCCTACCATAACATCAACCAGTACATCAGATGCTGGCTTATCGTTGTAGAGTACAATACCTTTAAGATCATAAATCCTCCCTGCTATGTACCTCTCCTCGGGTTCTATAATTGGCAGAGAGGTATGTGTTGCATATGCATGATCAACTGTAGCGATTATGAGCGTAAATATACAGATGTACATACAGGCGTAAAGTATCTGTGTAGATGGTAGCAATAACATCTCCATAGATCACCCATCCCATCATTCGTCCACTCTAATCTCTATCACTTCTCCTATCTATCATATCATACACCTCTTCACCGGTACCTATGAGTGTTACGTCAACTCTCAGCTCATCCTCTATCTGCTCTATGAACCTCCTTGCATCACTGCTCAACTGCTCATATACCCTAACATGCTTACACTCAGGGAAGAGTACATCGAGCTTGGTTACCGCTATCTGTGTTGCGCTGTTAAGCATAACTGCCCTCTTTGCAAGTTTCATGTTGAATGGTGCTGCCCTCCTCTCCCTACCTGTTACAGTTGCAACCTCAAGCCAGCCTCTCTTCTTTGCCTCCTCCCTATCTAGTTCGCCCTCAAGAATGCCTGAACCTACCCTAGTAACATAGGCCTTGAACACAACCAGAACATCATCGACCCTCTTGGGACCTATACCAACATCTGAGCATATAGCAGATGCTGTAACATCCTTTGAGGTTACAAATGGGTAAGTACCATGATAAAGGGATAAGAAGGTACCTTGTGTGCCCTCTATCAACACATTCGCCCCTCTATCAAGTGCATCATTAACCAATGCAGGTACATCACCTATAAGGGATCTCAGTGCATCGATATCTTTAGCCAGTCTGAGTATCCTTGATGCTCTATCTGAATTTGCTGGACCACTACCTGAGCCTGTTGTACCTATAACCTTTGAGTGTTCACCAACCTTATCCATCTCCTTATGCCTCTGCTCTATTATCCCTACCTGAGGATCTATTACAACCCTGTTAAATGCATCGAACTCCCTTATCTCATTCAAGAGTACATCTGGGTCTATGAGCACGCCAGCGCCTATCATCAATCTACATCCTTTATATGCTACAGCACTAGGAAGCATCCTGACCTTGTATGCTCTTCCATCTATAGTGAAGGTATGCCCAGCATTGGGTCCAACGCCTCCCCTCACGGCTATACTAGGCTTATCATTCAGGGCTAGATAGGCTATGATCTTACCTTTGCCTTCATCGCCAAAGAACCCACCTACAACTACAGTTGAGGGCATTACTCACTCACCTACTAATAATTAGATCAATCGCAGGCCAGATCGATCTGCGTGTACTGGCTTATACAATCAGATACCTGGGTATTCTTGCAATAATAATGTGCACTAGGTAGCATACATAACATCATATATCAATACCAATTATAGTTTTCTATACTTCAAGAGTTGGTGTATCGTTAGTTAACCTCTAACGATTGACATATCTATATATTATATAAATTGTCAGTTTTTAGTTAAGTATTTTTATATAATAACGGAATAAAGATTATAACTATATTATACAAGCAGATTCAAAGTAATTCATCAAAACTTATATATTATAAATCGAGCAGGATATGCTAAAAGAGCTCAAGGTACTTGGTTCATACTCATTGAGCAGATTACAAGGCAGAAAGAGACCGTTGGTTGCAACATTTGCATTAACGGGGTATTGTAACTTCTACTGCCCTATGTGCCCCTTTGGGATAAGCGATAAGGAGGCTCAGATGGAAGATGCGCTAGCGAAGGATCTGAAGAGCGAGCAGTGGAAGCATGTGATGAGCAAGGTTGCCCCTTATGTTATATGGAGCATAGTTGAAGGGGGCGAACCCACTACGAGGAGAGATATAATGGAACTGTTGAGGCATCTACACTCTATAGGACTACCATTCACACTTATAACCAACGGATCGTTGCTACATACACTTGACCTTAAAGAACTTGCATCATATGGTGTTGTATGCTGTAGCATAGACTCAGTGAGAGAGGAGTCATACTGCAAGATAAGAGGTGTATCACCAGCCATGTACAAGAGGGTATGGAGAATGTTAGGCTATTAAGTAAGTACGATATCAAGCGTGCAATAAACACTGTTATAACGAAGTATAATTGTGATGAGTTAATAACAAATGAGTACTTTGATTTCGTTAGGAAGGAGCTGGATGTGCATGCGGTGAACTTCTCATTCGTTGAGGATGTATTCCCAAGCAAGTATAGATTGGCACCTGATAGAGAGAGTAAGAGCAGGGTAGCAAAGGCTATAATGGATTATGCTAAGAACCATGACGATCCATTCATAGCAACCCCATTCAGATACCTCAAGGATATGATCGAATACGGTAGGGCTATGTATGATACATGTGCAACATGGAAGGTTATATTTGTGCAGGCTGATGGTAGTGTCATAATACCATGCTATAGATTTGACGCTCCTGAGAATAGGATGAGCATGCTTGAGCATAGCATTGATGAGATATATAGACATAGGGGATGGGAGATAACAGATAGGTGCAATGAGTGTGAGAGTTTCTCATGTGTATGGTACCTTTCACAGAACCCGCTCAACATAGCAGATGCATACATAAGGGGATTGATCTCCCTAATCAAATACTTTGCTATAAGCAGAATTAAGATAAAAGGTTGCTGATTCTCTACTAATAACAACCTATTATATATTCTCTTTTTACTATATCTCTTGAGATATAGAGCACGTATTATGTATGCTATACATATCATGGGGTAACATCTTTATAATGTTAAGCATCATAAAGATATCTCATAGAGTTCTCAAGGAGCATGGATGTAGTAGAGTTATAGTCTATACCAAGCGTGTTAGCAACTGCATACGCAACACTAACAAGGAATGATGGTACTGCCATTCTATTGCTAAAGCATGAACCATATCTTACCGGTCCATCAGTCTCTATAAGTATGAGATCCCTTGTTGTGTTGCTTAAGAGAACTTGCTTCTCCTTAGAGTAAACAAGTACCGGTCCATAGGATACATAGTAGCCCTTGTCATTTGCCATAGCAAGTTGCTTCTTGCTCCCAGAGAACCAGTGAAGGAGAACCTTTAACCTGTATGAGCCTAAAATGTTTATAACATCGTCGACTGCCCTTCTGGAGTGTATCGATACAGGCTTATCGTACCTCTCCGCTATACTCAGCATCTTCTCGAATACCTTCACCTGTGCCTTGAACTCATCTTCATCCTTTACTATAGCCCTATCAAGCCCTATCTCCCCTATGCCCTTGATCCTCTCTATATTAGAGTGTATGAATGAGCATATATTCTCCAACCTCTCATTATAGTCAGATCCATCACCTTTCTCATTCACACACCATGGATGCAGTCCTACGAATGGGATGATAACATCATTATGCTTCTCTGCTAATGTAAGGTTCTTCCTCCCCGTCTCTATATCCATTGATACAGATACCGCTATTATGCCCATACGTCTGAGCATATCTGCTATGATATCCTCCATCCCTTCATACTCCCCATCGGTGAGGTGTACATGTGCATCTACCAGTACTCTCAATACTATTAGCAGTTATATCGTTAAATAAATAGATTTTAATATTTAGCATGTGCTATGCTTATGGATGCCAGAAGAGAGTGTAGAGTTGAGCCTTGCGCCAATGTATAGGATAATAAAGAAGGCTGGAGCGGAGAGGGTAAGCGATGAGGCTGCAGATGAGTTGAGGAAGGTACTGGAGGAGGTCGGGAGTATGATAGCGAGGCATGCAATAGAGCTTGCAGGACATGCAGGGAGGAAGACAGTAAAGGCTGAAGATATAAGGTTTGCAGCAAAGTCCATGCTTAAGATGAGTTAAGCATTCCAACTTTACATGGTTTAAATTATTCATAGTATACAATATTGATGGTGGTGGGGTGGCAGAGCGGCTATGCGCCCGCCTGCAGAGCGGGTATACAGGGGTTCGAATCCCCTCCCCACCTTTAGCCATGGTGACCAACTCTGAAAAGAGGATAAAGATTAACCCAACTCTCCAATTGCCTCCATTCACCGTCTATATTGTATATACGATCTGATGTTATAATGGAGCAAGTTACAACTAGATTGCATATCCTAGATTACAGGATCTCTCTCAACTCACTTGATATAGACCTGTACTTTGTATGGTCTTCTCTCATTCTTATGATAATAGAGTACCTTTATGCCATGCTTGAAGTGTACAACCTCTATGCTATCATCTTCCTTAACTATACTATCATAATCTCTTACATAGTTCAGTAGTTCATCGCTACTCATATTGATGAGCTCATCACTTGACCTTATCCATATCCTCTTCATGAGTAATATCCAATATCGCAATTAATAAATATTTTTTAGCATAACCTTCCATTTAGAATATATTGTTAAAGTGGGTATCTTTGTTATATTTTGTTCCATTGCTATCTTTTATAAGAAACATTTATAGCAAAAATCTTATAATCAATAAGTATATTGAAGAGAGAGATCATCAACAATATTTATGAGAAGATAAGGAAAGGAATAGAAAATTACAGAGCTGCTGCGGATGCTGTTACAAAGACTGATATATTAGAGATTGTAGAGGATGCATTCAACTCCATGCTTAAGGTTGAAGATGATGATACTATATCTGTAGAAGAGGTAAGCAATTGCCTTAGAGAAGCATACTTTGAGCGTAAGAGTCCAATGGAGCGTACCCAGAAGCAGATGCTTGAGGCTATAATACAGAGGGGTATACTGAATACATTTGCTAGACCAGTTAGAGGCGAGGTAAGCATAGAGATCAACGATAAATATGGAGATAGGGATGGGAGTATAAGGCTTGTAGGAACTGCAGATAGAGTTGAAGATGATGCCATTCTAATGTTCAGAATTGTTAAGGAGTTGCCAGAGATGCCATATGCAGAACACTTCATGCAGATGAATGCGTATCTACATATATTCAATAAGGAGGAAGGGGTAATAGCATACTTCGATAACGATGGTAATGAGATAGAGTTCATAGTGCCAAGGAATCAAGCTTTATACAAGGAGACCATTAGGAGGGTTAGGATACTCTGCTTAAGAATGGTATGATTCCAGCGATTGAACCATCTAACAGATGTAGCACTTGTCCCTATAATGAGATATGCTACTATCCATCTGAGAACAAAGAAAGGATTGGATTCTGGTCAAGGGGTAGATGGAGCGAGCTGAGGAAGCAGGATAGCAGTAGAGGGGAGAGGGTATGGTAAGGGCATGTATAATTGGATATTATATGCAGATGTAGGCTATGAGTTAACAAGCGATATGATGTTGGTATGACGTTAAGTTTAAAGAGAAAAGAGGGGGAGAGGAGAAGAGGGGGTATATCATAACTATTAGTGTAGCGGTATTAGCACTAACAGTAGCGGTATACTATGCAAAGGAGAGTGGTACATACAAGAATAGCAGAGTATGGAACTTTGACTCATATATAAAAGGGATAGTACCTGAAGGCTTCTCTTCAACCGATAGATATTGGGTGTAGCAGATTATGACCTTGCATACTCCAAGCCAAATGTGATGATGTATGTAGGTAGCAATGATGATAGCAATAGCTATGGCAAGGAGAGCAGTGGTGACAGCAAGACTGGTGTTGATACCTCACTGCTAATAAACTCTGAGGGGATTTATACCTATATCGATGAAAAAATCATTTATAATATATTTTGGTTATAAGCATAATGAAGATACCGTTTAGTAAACTAATAATAATAACGGTGATAACGGTTGTAGTTGCTACAATGCTACTTATAGGCTATATTAGCACTCATGTATTTGGACAGTTTGGTGAACTGCGTCTTCCCAAGCCTGAAGAGATAACAGAGTATCACTGCTCTGGTAACCCTACACCATGTATAGATCACGGGGATACAGCATTCATGTATACAGCAGCACTAGTCATGATAATGACCCCTGGAGGTGTTGGCTTCCTATACGGTGGCTTGACAAGGAGGAAGAACGCTGCTACGGTTATACTTCAGGCATTCCTAGTCTATGCTATAGTAAGCATACAATGGGTTATATGGGGTTACTCGCTTACATTTGGACCTGATGCTACTGGACATGGCTTCATAGGCTCATTTGATTGGGTAGGGCTCAACAACGTGCTACACAATGCACCAGCAGATGTATATGCTCCAAGCATACCCCATATAGCATTTGTTATGTTCCAGTTGATGTTTGCAGCAATAACACCAGCGCTGGCAGTTGCAGGGTATGCAGATAGGGTAAAGATGAGCGTATTCATGATACATGTAGTGCTATGGAGTACATTCGTATATGACTTCGTTGGACACTGGAACTGGTCTTGGGAAGCCAAGGTACATCACTTGGCTGGTTGGCAAGTCTAGGCGCACTTTGCTGGAGGAACAGTTATACACATAACATCTGGCTTTGCTGGCCTAGCATCTGCAATGTATATTGGTAGGAGGATAGGCTATGGGAAGGTCCCATTCACTCCCCATTCAATACCATTCGTACTCCTTGGAGCAACACTTCTCTGGTTCGGTTGGTTTGGATTCAACCCTGGTAGTGCTGGGGCAGCTGGTGCACTTGAGAGCCAAGCATTCCAGAATACTAACGTTGCAACAGCAGTTGCAGCACTATGGTGGATGTTCCTGAGCTGGGCTCATACAGGGAAGACCAGTGCTGTTGGTGCTGCAAGTGGTGCTATAACAGGTTTAGTTGCTATAACACCAGCCTCAGGCTTTGTAGGTACATGGGCATCTATAATATAGGCTTTGCTGCAGGGACTGTATGCTTCTACTGCTTGCTTATAAAGAATAGAGGTAGGATAGATGATGCTCTGGATACCTGGCCTATACACGGTATGGGCGGTGTTGTTGGTGCACTTCTAACAGGTACATTTGCTGAGAAGCGTATAAACCCACTAGGCGATGATGGTATATTCTTTGGCAACCCATGTATTATGCAGTATCCTTGATCTACAATACATTATGAATGCATACTTACCATCTCCTCCCTTATACCTCTCTTTACCATCCATTACATCAAGACTGTAATCTCTTCCACCGACTTCAACATATCTTATCTTTATCTCATCATCTGGTCACCATTTGATTGCCTTATCCCATGCCTCCTTTAGCCTCTTCTTATTGTCAAATAATAAAAGTATGCATGGGTATACATAACGAAAACTGTAACCTACACCTACGAATCCATCGAGCCATATAGGCTGAGAGCTGAGCATGGTTATTATACAATAGATGTGCTCGAGGTTACTATTAATTTTTGTGTCTCATTATGAGTCGTGCACAATTGAGTTAATTCATACAACAGAAGAATAATTGATGAAGAAGCTGTTGCTTCATTACTTAAGGATGTTTAGAGGATGAGAGTAAAGGTTACGGTTTACGAAAGTCTAAAGGTTAAGATGCTGCATCTACAACCTTGGAGATATGTATTAAATAACCTACGAGTATTCTCCAATGCGTTGGTATAATGCAAGTTCTATTGATGAATATACAATGACATGTTAATTAACCTAGAATATCGCTCTAGAGATTATGCCTACATAACAAGCACGATAACCACATCGTTAAGATTCGTACCTGTTGGACCTGTGATTATGCTATCGCCAACTGCGTCGAAGAACCCTGCAGAGTTATTACATGCAAGGTAAGAGTCTAGATCCAAACCACTTGCAAGAGCGGATGAGAGTGTAACCTTATCTATTATTGCTCCTGCATTCATACTATTCCCATCTATCCCATCAGTACCAATTGCAAGCATAGCCCAATTCATGTTGCCTAGCATCTTTGCAGATATTAGTGTAGAGAGTGCAAGTTCCTGGTTCCTTCCTCCCCTTCCATCACCAGTTACCTTGACATGAGTCTCTCCTCCTACTATAATTGCTACTGGTTTAGAGAATGGTCTATCATATTCAGCAACCTCATATGCTATAGATGCTATGAATGAGCCTATATCTCTAGCCTCGCCATGCATCTTCGTGCTCACTATCTTAGCATCTATGCCCTTTGTGGTAAAGTACTCCTTGACCTTCATGCAAGCATATGTGTTATCTCCAACTAAGAAGTTTCTAACCCTCTTGAATATAGGGTTATCAGGCTTTGGTGTCTCCCTTATAATTCCTGCCACTCCATCCTCTATAACCTTCCTTACCCTCATGCTGACCCTATCCCATAGGTTGTACTTCTTGAGTACAAGCATAGCGTCCCTGAACGTTGTACTATCCCCTACTGTTAGACCAGAGGCTATCGTATCAAGCCTATTGCATGGTACATCGGATACTATTATCGATACCATCTCTGCATCAAGCATCTCCACCAATCTACCTCCTTTTACATGGGATAGATGCTTCCTAACAGCATTGATCTCATCTATCCTTGCACCAGCATTCAGGAGCAGTCTTGTAACCTCCTGTTTCTCCTCAAGCGTTATACCATATGGCTTAACTACAAGAGAAGAGCAGCCACCAGATATAAGGAAGAGTAGGAGATCATCCATTCCAGTATCCCTTGCAACCTCAAGCATCTTCTCTGTAGCCTCTAGACTTTCAATACTAGGGATTGGATGCGTACCTTTGAGCACGTCTATCCTTCCCTCTCCTATACTTTTATCACACTCAACATAATCTGGTACTACTATAACCCCAGATGTTATCCTATCTGCAAGAATCTCATCTATAGCATAGGCCATATCTAGTGCTGCCTTACCACAACCTATGACATGTATAGATCTATATTTGCCAATATCTATGTGCTCATCGTTTATTACTAGAGAACCATCACTAGCAACCATAATAGCATGCCTTATCAGATCTCTAGCATTACAGGATTCAAACATGTACTCTACAGCATCTAGTAGAATAGTCCTCTCCCTAACATTACCTCTGCTCAGCAGAGAATCCCTATTTTTTATATGCATACCATCTAATATGATATTAGAGAAGACCCATTATCATAGTTATCTCTCGCTATTTGTAGTTACTAACAAGCCTAGCTGCTAGTAGTAAAAGATGAAGATGTAAAAATATAGTAATATCAATCTTCGTCATACTTGTGCTAATTATCTGCTATAATAGCAGTGCTTTGCCTTTATATATTTGCCTTTATATACAGCTTAAGCATACCTGTTCGTATAATCAAACAAGGGTTGAAGGTCTTGCTTAACCTACATATTACTGGCTTATCGTGAATATATGCAGGGATCAACCCACATAGTTATGATATAGATATCAGATATAGATAAATCAGGGTGTATGTTGGTATACTGAAGTGCAAGCCATATAAGTTTAATATAGTTCGATGGCTATACTGATATGAATATTAATCATATATGAACTAGGATGAGGATATTATTACATTTATGAGAAGGTTAACAATATAAAGCCAATTATAGGATATACCATGAGATTTATAGCAAGTATATTAAGATAGGGTAGATAAGGCCAAAACGTTAGGATTAGAATGTATATGGATACATTGGTAGGATTAATAATAATCATCTAGAGGATCATAATTCATAATAAAAATAAGTGGGTGAAGTTCGAAGACTAGTTAGGTTATATAGCCTAACTAGATACCCATTCTCCACCATCTATCCTGTAGAATATCTTTGCTACTCCACAACCATCATCAGTAGCAGTTATGGTTATAACACCACTATCTGTTAGTGTAGCACCATCCTCTATGTTTATACTTACGCTTGGCGGAGTATTATCTAGTGCTGCTGTTATACTCTTAACACTACCAAATCTATTGCAAGAGAGCCCTGTAGAATACTGTGTATGAACCATCTTGGAGCGTTGTTGGGAGATTGAATGTCACACTATTACCTGTAGAGGTTATCCATGCTGTATCCGATGGACTGCTACCAGCAGGCACTATTTGGTATTGTACTTTAAGTGAGTTGTATGGTGTACTCACAGTTATTGGTGTTGCTGAGGATATGAACATTGTACCATCCCTAACCACTGTAGGGTTACCTAACTCTATGGAGACGGCATCAAGGGAGATCCTTATAATTATAAACCTCATAAACCTTACGCTGCCCCTTGCACTAAGCATATATGTAGCATAGAACTCAACAGTATGTTCTCCCTCGCTTACGCCTCCAGCAGGTATGTTGAGGCTATTATTGCTTGACATAGTATTATGATTGTTATTGCTGTATTGAAGAATAAAGTATGAAAAGTAACACACACAAGGCTTAATAATAAATATAGGTAAATCTAGAAGAGGTAAGTATAGTAATGACTGAACAAGTGGGGTATAAACAAGATAGACAGGATCAAAGTAATGATAAACACTCTAGTCCACATATAATAAGGATTAATAGGCATGAGAGGAAGAGGCTTGTATTTGCGCTACCCCTGCTTGCAGTAGGGGGTATAGCATTACTCTTCTCCTACATATATAGTTCGTTGATCCTTACGTTCATAGGCCTTGGGCTAACATTCTGGGGCTCAGTGTTATACTACATAACCTCATCACGCTATTATCCTGCTGATCTATTTAGGGTAGTGGTAGAGGTATATAGTGAGAGCATGAGTACTATACTATCAAGGCTTGGCTACAGCATCAAGAACACAGCAACAGTACTCTTCTACCCAAGGCAGCTCAGGCTTGGAGGCTTGACGCAAGGCTACATCTTCGTATACAAGGATGGCATAGGACCAAAAGAGAACACTATTCAACTTCAATACCTTGAGGGGTGGGATGGAGATAGCAGTAGCAAGGGTATGGATATACATGGCAGAGGTGCAGCAATCCCGATATCATCTACACCTCCACCAGATGCAGATAAGCACTCAGGTGTGCTTATAAAAGCGCCAGCGCAAGGCTTGATAGACCTCTTTGAGAGTAGGCTCGATACCAACTTTGCATTAATGAGTATAGATGAGTTGAGCATGAGCATAGAGAGGCTATTCTTGGAGGAGTTTATGCTTGCAGATAGTGTTGAGATAAGCATGGATGATGATAATAATTATATAGTGAGGGCTACTCTGAGGGGCAAGGACGCTGCAAGTATATGCTCTAGTATGCATTCTATAAGTACAGCGCTATGCCCTATCTGCTCAAGTATAGCATTGGCGATAAGCAAGAGCACAGGCAAGGCAGTCATGGTTAAGGAGAGCAGTGTTGGTAAGAGGAGGGTTGATACCGTGTATTCTTTGCTAGAGATGGTGTAGAGGTGCTTATAGAAGGATGTACTCATTTGCATTCAATCTCTGGGATATAGGTTTATGGCTTGCTATATCCTCAATAATACTGCTAGTAACATCTGAACTGCTTGCACCATATTATGGTAGGATAAAGATGGTGATAGATGTGAAGAGGCTTAGGATAATTGCAATAGGCTCTGGTCTAGCATTCCTTGTTATAGCAGCAGTAAGGATATCTACAGTAATAGGGTGATGTAGAGATGGTTAGCGTAGAAAGAACTATTAGGAATAAGAGGATATATTTCAATTACTGCTGCTTAACATTGCCTACTCTACTGTTACTTGCCATTCAGATCCAGCAGCAACAACACCATCTAACATATGAAATAATTCCTACTGTGTATGCAATAGAAGTGGATGATTTGGTACATCAAGCACTAGTTAGTATAAAGGAGGCAGATTCTGTTGGCGTAGATACCTCACACCTTGTCACTAAACTTAACGATGCGCTCAACATTATAAGAGATGTAGAGCGTGATGATGGCTCAGAATCATGCACTGACAGGGATGAGTGTATTGCAACTGCTGCTGGTATGCTCAACTCAATAGTGGATGAGGCTAAAAGACTGCATAGACAGAAGGTGAAGGAGGATGCAGATAGGTTCTATATTAACATGCTTGTTTATGCGCCAATGGGCGCTCTTATATCATCCATAACCTTAGTTCTATTATACACTAACCTGAAGGGTTACATGCATACAAAGTTGATGGAGATGGATGTGAAGGAGGTTAAGGAGGAGTGAGTGTGGATGGGTATAGACATGCAGGATAAGTCTGGTCTAGAGTCATACATACTAAGACCTCTCAGATCCAGAGAGTTCCTTATCATCCTTGCCGTACTTGTAGCTATAAGCATGAGCGTAGCATATGTTGTATCCGTACCTAGAGATTACGAGAGGTTCATGAGCCTTAGCACCCTAGGTAAAGGGATGATGGCATCCGATTATTATCCTTCAAATACACCAGATATAAGCAGCGGGGATAAGATCCTCTGGCATATTCAGGTATACAACAGGATGGGAAGTGCAGAGTATATAGCCATAAGGGTTAAGTTGCTCAATGCTGAGATGCCTATACCAGATGATAATACACATGATCCAAGTCCATTACAGCACATATATGAGGTTAGGCAGGTAGTAGCAAATGATTCAACCATAACCATACCATTAGAGTGGAGCATAGCAACTGTAGCAAGGGAGAGTGGTGAGGATGGGAGTATGTACGTTACTGTGAAGGAGTTGGTAATAAACGGGGAGAGGGTAAGCGCTGATGTGAAGAGCAAAGATGGTAAGAACTTTAGACTCATAATGGAGTTATGGAGGTACAACCCAGCTAGCAAGGTATTCGAGTTCTCATGGCTCGATAGAATGAATGAGAGGAGGAGTGCGTGGAATCAGATATGGTTCAACGTAAAGTAGAGGAAAAGGTAAAGGTAAGCAATGATAAGTATAAGAGCAAGAGTATAGAGCAGATACTCAAGATAGAGGATAGGGATGAGATGCTTGAACAGCTAGTGCTATATGCTGTTAGGAGTAACTGTAGCAAGGTCAAGGATATTGTGAATATGCTAATGGAGAGTGATATAGCAAAGTTAATGAGTTCATCCAAAAATAGTATAAATATCGATGATATTCTGGATGCTGTTAAGAGGCTTGCGCGCAAGAAGACTATAATACTCTACAACTCAAGCATAGTATCATTCAAGGATTACATAAAGAACATGTATCTTAGTATGACGCTCTGGATAACTGCTATAGTAACTGCTGTAACCATCTTGACCATATACATACTCCCAGATACGATACCATGGAGTATTGTAAGGATAGTGGTAGGGGGAGCATTCGTACTCTTCATCCCTGGATATACACTTGTACAACTGCTCTTCCCTAGCAGAGAGATGGATATTATAGAAAGGATTGCCTTGAGTATAGGCCTGAGTCTTGCAGTTGTTCCCTTAACAGGGTTCCTGTTGAACTACAGTCCATGGGGTATAATGCTAGATCCAATAGTCATATCAATCAGTATTTTAAGCATAGCACTAGCTACAACGGGTGTATATAGAATGTATGTAATGAATGTTAAGATGGTGAAGGGGGAGGATGAAGATTAAAGGAGCAGGATTAAAGGAGCGAAAGAGTTGTATAAATATGCAGTCTCATAAGATTAGACTATCAAACTTTGCACTTGCTTCATCTTGAGGAACGAGAACCCTCATACATAATTAGAATTAGATAAAGAACAAAGAAGATTAGAACATGCTCCTTCTTGACGATACTTTAGTATAGTAAGAAGAGAAGAGAAGAGAAAATGATAATTAAAAAAGATCAAGGTTTCTAGATTAGATATCTACAAGTCCCATAGATCTAATAACTATTATAATATAACCGCAATATCCTAATTTTTGCATCAGCTAATCAGATCCTTTATATCACCCATGGTAAATATACCTGCCTCATCCTCAAGAAACTCACAACAGTGCTCTTGTCTAAAGAGTCTTCCTTTAACCTTCTTCTGCACTTCTGTGTAATGTTCATCAAACAGTAGGTTTAGGGCAACTGTGTAAGGTAGTGTAACTGCATGGTAACCATTCTTCCCTTCTAGAGCATCTCTATATATCTAATAGAATGCCCCTACTCTTCTAGGCTTAGACTATGTATGGATTGGTCTTGGCTATGTAACGCTCAATAGCCTCTCTTACCCTATTATGGTTATAAACTCCCTGTTAACCTCATCTATGCTTAGCACTCTAACGAGTGCTATGTTCCTCACTCTACATGACGGTGCTGGCATACTATACACAATAACCCCAATAACCTCTCCTTGAAGCGTTGCGATGAACACATGCCTTATACCGTATGGTCTATTACCTCTGTAATGGTACTCCTCGAGCCTATACCAATCATCTATACAACCCTTCTCTATCCTTACATGCTTTAGGAGTGAACACATGCGTTGAGTACTCATCGCCCCCTGAACTATGATTACTCTTACTGGTATACTCTATCTTATACTTGATCCATAACCCTTACTTATAAGTACATCTGGCATGAGATCATCAAGGTCATCATGTGCAGTAGCAACCAGTAATGTCTTCCTACCTGCTCTTATAACCTTCTGGAGCATATACGCTACAACCTTTGCAGTATCTCTATCCAGCATAGAAGAGAACTCATCGAATACAAGGACGCCTTTCTCATTAGATGAGTGGGCAAGGGCTTTAGCTATCCTATATCTATACTTCTGACCATCGCTCAACTCCCTACGTCAGAGAATAGATATGCATCGTTGAGTCCAACTCTACTGAGTAGTTGAATTGCTTCATCAGTGCTTGAGCCTATGCTATCTACAAGTACTTCATCATCATCTATCTTAACCTCATCTGCAAGTAATATATCGCCGAGTACGCCTTTCTGTCTTGCAGTACATTCTGTTAGTCTTTTAAGAAGTATCGATTTACCAGAACCGGACTCTCCGATTATATACACAATATCTCCAGGTTTTATATCAATATCCACATTATTCAATACCTTGAATACCCTTGTATCTAGAGCAATTCCAAAGGCCTGGGCTACATCTATTGCTATTTCTGTAACAGGGTATCCCTGCTCAAATGCAACATCTAGGGAGAATAACATAGTATAGTAATAAGCATGGTAGCAAATAATTTAATAATATATAAAAATTAAATTCCCTTCTGTGATTTATTTATATTGAGACGGTATAGGCATAGTTATCATTCTTCTTCCTGCTTCTTCCTTTTGTATAACGCTATGGCATAAGGGAGTATATCTATCTCTTCCCCTGCCTTGATATCCCTATCAACCTTTATGTACATGCTCGGTAAATACTCTATACTCCTATCTCTTACTATCTTACACACTTTGCTGATATACCAAATATCTTCGCTATATGCCTGTAAGAGTATGAGAGCGAGAGCAAATGTATGCATACCTGTTGTACCTCTCTTATGTATGACCTCATATCCAGGTCCTTCTTACTCTTGATCTCATCAAGTACTGAGCGTATAGCCTTGATGCTCTCATTCATCTCTGCTATACATGACCTAACCTCATCTTCTTGCTCAAGTTGCTTAATCAGTGCAGGATTGTTCCTTAACTTACCTGTAAGGTCCTTGACCATAGACAATATATCCTCTATAGTTATCTGGGCAACAGCCATAGTCCAGAATACGCCCTTGTTACCACCACTGCCACCATCCCTCATACCTCTTCTCCGTCAACATAAGCAACTTCCCCTATACTATCTCTGTTATGTCCTTCTATGAGATCATAGCTATCGTTGTTAATCCTATTGCTGTTCTTTGATCTCAGATACTCCTCAGGAAGCGCCTTGAGTATAACCACTTTAGAGATCTCTTCCCCTAAATCTCTAAGCAACTTGTCAACTATCTTATCTATAGGGTAGCCCATCGGCTCCAACTCCTCTGCAATCTCTGCAATATCACTAGCCTTTAATCTGTTGAACCTCCTTTACTCTTGGAGTTGCTGCTTCTTTATGTTGTATGATGCTAAAGCCTCTAATGTCATGTCTATACTTTATCCTCCTGTAATATGGGAACTTTCTCATTTTTATCCTTTATCAGCGTATATAGAAGCGATAGTAGCATCTTTTGCATAGATTGCTGGTATATATCTCCTTTTTGAGAGAACATTTACACCTCCTAATATGAGGAACGTTAATATTATTTACCATTCTATTGCACCACCTAACAGTACTTCCAACGTTCTATCCTCTTCACTATCTGTATCATCTCTGCTACTGCTACTGCAACCTCTTTCTCTGTCACCTCTGGCTCATTTATCATTATCCATTCCTCAATGATCATGCATATGGCCTCTGGATCATCTAAGCCTTTACCTATAAGTACCCCTAGATAATGCCATTTGCATCATCATCCTCATTCAGTACGTGTATTTATGCTACCATAATAGCATCTCATCCCATATATCCATCACAACATTCAACATCTCAACCAGCTCATTCTCCCTTATAGTGCCTATCCAAGGGGTTATCGCGTACGCATTGCTATCTAGCATGCAGGAGTACGAATTACCTCATATACTTGCTTGATAATGTTACAACTCCATCGTCACTCTTTTCCACTATACCCAGGTTCATGAGTCTAGTTATCACATCAATATCCATATGCGGTTTATTTGCTATGATAACTGTTGAATGAACTATCTGTTCCCATTATCATATATAAATTCTAATTAAGATAGAATTAACGCTTTCTTTATAGAGAATAGAAAATTATCTAAATCTAGAAAGAATCTTCTATAATCTCATATTCTTGTATTTTATATCCATTATTAGCAATTTTATTATATTTATAACCAAATTTAGTAATCATACTCATATATTTCTCTAATTTGTCAAAATATTTAAACTATAACGTTAATATATACAAATTTAGGAGTAAAAATCTTGTTAAAACTTGTTTGAAAGATTTAACCTTTGTCTATATTACTAGTCTGGTTATGCTGTTTAACTTGGATCGACTCTAACACATGCTCGTGCTCGTCTATGAATCGTCTGACTATGAATCTAAGCAGTTCTGCTCTACTCCTTATCCCATAACGCTTAGCCTCGTTGCTAGCAAGGTATCTATCGAGTTCTTTGAGCATCCCTTTAGGCAAAGGTATGTAATCCCAGTCTTCTCTTGCCATGCATATACATATCTTCTGAGCGTATTTTAAGTTTTGTGTATTAATTACATATTTATGTTAAATATTCTATAATTAATCGTCGCCAGATTATTATCTATTTATCTATCCTATTTAGGGTATAATTATTAGAAATTACCTTAACTAGTGAGTAGACAAGACCTAAATAAGTATAACACACGAGCCTAGCAGTATCATTGCATACTGTTGAACAAGTGTAACATTGCCCTTGGATTTGTCCAACTCTATTAAGTTGTTCTAGAATGGAAATTAAAGATGTAGAATATAGTACTAGTGAATTAACCTTGTACACTACCAACTCAAGATATAGTACTCCTTGCATTATCATGCGTCCTTGCTGAATAAAGTATGTTCCAATACACATATCTCAATAGATTAATTACTGAGATACAGCTCTCATGCTGGCTAGCCAGTAACAGTACCCCTCTTTACCATATTGTCTCTACCTGATCTATATATACTCTATACCCAATATCTGCTTATTGTAATGTCAAGATTGACTATATTAAGGCATGCTATATACCACATAAAACCCTCTATACCGGTATTATAAGGATTAAGTTCAGATACTCTTCGATACCAATATATAATATTACTTACCAAAATGGGATACCTTATTGGTAATCTCTATATGTTACCGTTGTCGGATAGTTAACATTTTATAACGGCCCGTTCCCCCTCAGCCTTGAAGGCATTAGGTGGCTTTCTGGAACAACGGTAAAGGACGGCACATCGGGAGTTTCATGGCTATGGCTATATTCCATCGAGACTAAGTGCCTGTCAGCTTTCCGCTTGGAATCCACACTTTCTACACGTAAAGGTATGCCCATTCGGCTTACTCTACTCAATTCGCCACATATCGGGCACTTACCTACCAATATAGGTACATGGGGATGTAGTATATAGGGTTTTGATTGATTGATTGGTTGATTGGTTACTTGAGCAAGTGATGAGCAAGTCTCCATACGAGTTTTACTCTGTTTGGTGTAGAATTAAGAAAGAAGAGGGCTAGTTACCTTTCACAGGCTTCACTACACTAAGCGTCAACATCTTTTCAACCATAATATAAAGAAATGGTAAGAATTGTTATACAAAGTTATCTATTCAGGAACTGCGCACCTTACCCATTAGGTTATTAAACCTAATAAGTAGCGATATGTAACATAGTACATGCAAAGAGCAAAACCAAGACGTTGCCCTATCTGTGGGTGCACTAAGCATTATATAGTTGGTTGCGTTAGCCATTGGTTGCACCATAAGGATGAGGATGAA
>CALHIV010000015.1 GCA_938030895.1 uncultured Nitrososphaerales archaeon
TCATACTTCTCATTAATTCCCCTCTTTTTTCTTTTCTTTTCTATTCTTTTCTTTTTTATTATTTTATTATTATTTCTTCTTTATTTCTTCTTTATTTCTTCTCCTCCTCCTTCTCTTATCCTTATTCTCCTTCTCCTCCTCTAGCCTCTCCTGCCCCTTCTCCTCTCCTCCCTCCCTTCTTTTTCTTATTTTTCTTCTTTCTTTAATTAATTGATTGATCAATTAATTACTGTAGTTTAATGTATATAATGGTAGGCAGGCTGGTATTGTATGATGATCCTTCATATCCATACAGTATATCTCTACTCTAACTCATAATGCTCTCCTACTCCTTCTTTCTTACATGATCTCTTATATTCTAGAATATGAGTTATGTAACCGGTATTATATAACAATAATTACATAAATTTGCGCCTATATATAGAAAAATATAAATATTAAGTAATAAATGTATTGGTATGGCTGGTAGATCGCTGAATTCAACCATTATTACTGCTACCCTGCTAATAGTGCTATCTATGACTGTTACAGAGGGTATTAGGATGGTATATGCTCAGCAGATAACAAGTGGTGAATGTGTTGGCTATACAATAGAGAGAGGTGACTTTGATAACGATGGTGTGGATGAGGTTAAGGTTAATGGTATAGTGTATGAGAATGGTGCTATGATAACGCTCACTACTCCTCTTGGTACTAAGGAATATACTGTAAGGATTGCTACTCCAAGTACATGGGATAATCCATTTCTAGGCACAGACGGTAATGACTTCATAGTTGGTACCAATGGTGGTGATTACATAAGAGGCAAGGAAGGAGATGACTTCATAGTTGGCTTTGGAGGTGATGATAGTCTTTATGGAGATTATATAGTAGGTACAGATGATGCAGATAATATAGAAGGAGGAGATGATATATTATGTGGTAATGATGGTGATGATTGGCTTTTTGGAGATGGTATATCGGGAGGAGATGGTGATGATACAATAACTGGAGGTAATGATATACTAGAGGGAGGAGATGGTAATGATCGGCTTTCTGGAGATTGGATATGGGGATGGGATGGTAACGATACAATAACTGGAGGTAATGATATACTAGAGGGAGGAGCTGGTGATGATTGGCTTTCTGGAGATGATATAGAGGGAGATGGTTGGATAGAGGGAGGAGCTGATACAATAACTGGAGGTAATGATACACTAGAGGGAGGAGCTGGTGATGATATTCTTTATGGAGATGATATAGTGGGAAGAGATGGTAACGATACAATAACTGGCGGTGATGATACACTAGAGGGAGGAGAGGGTAATGATATTCTTTATGGAGATTGGATACGGGGAGGATATGGTGACGATACAGCTTATGGTGGCAATGATATAATCAATGCTCAGGATGGTATTGTCAACAATGACAGTATAGATGGTGATTATATACATACTGATGTTGAGTCACCTACTCTAGGAGCAGAGGATGTATGTGCAAGTGATCCAGATACTGAGGTTAACTGTGAGTATGATGATATATCTGCATTAGCAACTCTAACTGCAACTCCAGATACCATACCTGTTGGAGGTTCAGTAACAATAACATTCAACTCAAACGTTGATAGTCCAGTTAAGATAACTAGTGTAAGTGTAATAACACCACAACAGATTACATGCAACTATACTGCTGGTACACCAGTAATAGTGCCAGCAAATGGCTCATGGTCTGCTATATACCCCAATGATTTTGCCTCTGCATCAGGTTGTGATACAAATACTATAGGCACATATACAGTAACAGCATATACAGAGGTTGGAGATCCAATAGTAACTACATTCAATACATCATTTAACGTTATACCAGAGATCATTACAGGTGTAGCAGGTATAACAGGCATAGTTGGTGCAGGGTTCCTCTCAATGCTCTTGTATAAGAGAGGTAAGAGGCAGAACTAAAAGAGGTAAACTTTGTATAACTAGCTGTCTAGTAGATCTTCGTTTAGTATAACAAGTCGATTAACCAGATAAGGTTAGTTGTATAATAACCAATAATAACCAATAAAGCAGTTATATAGCAAGGCATGTACTAAAACTAGCTAAACTAAAAATAAAAATTGTTATTATTGTTGAGGCTTTGGGCAGCCCTCCATGGGCCATATATAGATATCCTTACCTGGTAACTGCCACAACTCTCCAGTGTAAAAGTCAGTATTATCTATATGGCATCTGTAGCATATGTTAACCTGCACATCAGTATCTGGTTTGCCTATCAACCTAAGGAACTCCTTTGCATACTCTACAGCCTTCTTATCATACTCTGCTGGTACCTCATCTACATCCTCAGCATCTGTTGGTATGAATACATCGAAGTGTATCCTCCTCCCATCTGCATATGTGTTGTATACAACCACATTCTTTGCCTTGCCAGTGTATGGCTTTAACTGCGCCTCCATAGGCTAATCCCTATTACAATCTCATTTAAATCTTTTTATTAGAAGGTATATAACCTCTTAAGATGAGGTACCACAAGGTTGCTGTAGGAGGCACGTTCGATATAGTGCACAAAGGACATATAGCACTCCTTGATAGGGCATTTGAGGTTGGGGATTATGTGATTATAGGCATAACAAGTGATGCTCTAGTTGCAAGGATGGGTAAGAGGATAGCCAACGATTACGGTAGGAGAGTGGGGAACCTCTCATCCATCTTGAGAAGTAGATACCCGTCTAGGAGATTTGATATAATCATGCTTGATGATGAGTTTGGTCCAACCATTACAGATCCAAGTATAGAGGCTATAGTGGTGAGCAGGGAGACGGAGCATAAGTGTAAGAGGCTCAATGAGATCAGGGAGGCTAATGGTATGAGACCATTGCATATCATTGCTATAGATCTACTGCTTGCAGATGATGGGGAGAGGATATCATCTAGCAGGATAAGGGCTGGGGAGATAGATGCTTATGGTAGGGTACTGAGATCAAGAGCAAGATCAAGAACAAGATCAAGAACAAAAGCAGGGGCAGGAGCAGGAGTAGGGGCAGGAGCAGGATAGAGCAATGAATAACTGCTGGGTTATGTACTCTACCAATCAAGCATGAACCTATCTACAATATCCTTTGCCTTCTCCCTCCTAACCTGGAACTCCTTCAGGTACCTCTTCACAGCATCTGCAAGATCATGCTTGCACTCATAGCATAGTAGCGAGCCACTCCTGCACTTCACATACCGTTCATCGGAGCTCTTCTCATCCTCGAACATGTACCTTAGGTACCAGAATACAGGGCATCTATCTGGATCTGCACCAAGCCTCCTCTGCAGCGCTACTGTTGGTTGCCCCCCAGTGAACGCATTCATCACCTTCCTCTCAGCAACCTCTGGCTCATCTGTAGTGAATATTGCTGTCTCTGGCTGCGATGATGACATCTTGCCCTGCATCCCCAAGCCTGGGAGGAACTTGGAGTGTATCTGTGCAGGTTTGTAGTACCCTAACTTCTCAGCAACATCCCTTGTTATCCTCCAGTATGGATCCTGATCTATCGCAGCAGGGATTAGGCATGGTGTAGGCTTGCCTTCTAGCCTAGATGGGAGGAAGCATGGCGCAGCCTGTATTGCAGGGAAGAGTATCATCCCTATATTGGTTGAGGATGTGAACCCAAAGGTTGCCCTTACAGTTGAGAACGTTAGCCTCTTTGCAATCTCTATAGCGATTGGGTAGAGATGGTTGATATGCTTGGTATCAACTATTATCCTACTCATCTCTGGCTTGAAGCCTACAGCGATTATGTCAAGTATGTTCTCATACGCATACCTACTTATCTCATCCATGCTCTTCCCATCTGAGTAGAGGAACTTCTCATCATCAGTTACCTGGAATATCAATCTTGCATTGAAACTCTCTTGTAAATATCTTGTAAATACCCATGGTAGGATATGCCCTAGATGCACACTCCCAGATGGCCCCCTTCCAGTGTAGAGGTAGAACCTCTCACCCTTCTCATACATATCAAGGATCCAATCTAGATCCCTGTGGCTGAAGAAGTACCCTAACCTTAGTAATGGGTGTAACCTCCCAGCAAGCCTCTTTATCCTTGCAAGTAACGCATCATCTATTGGCTGGGTACCAAACTCCCTAACAAGCCTTGCATAGTCTACCTCTCCTTCAACCTTCCATGGCGTTACAGTGAAGCCCTCCATTGAAGGAGTACCATAACCAACCTTTAAAAAGTGTTATTTTAATACTGCTTAAATGACTCTAGCTTCTTACTGTATATCCTCTCTATCGTAGCATAGGTATCCATGTTATAGAGCTTAGCCATGTAGTGTAGGAGTGCTAGACTCTCTGCTATCTCAACCTTTGCATGCTCCACATTCCCCTTCTCTATAGCAGATGCTATCTCTCCAACCTCTCTAACAAGATGTATGAATGCCTTGCTTACATCATCACCAAATCTCTTACTATAGTACTCTACAGCAACATCCACAGCACCGCTCATGCATACCCTACCTATAGCATATTAATAAAGATTAAAAATGCGAGCACACATCAAGCATCTGTTGATAGCACTACACGATATAGAGAGGAGGATTATACTCGCTCTTGGAGAGAGGAGAGAATGGGTAGGGTTGGATGAACTAAGCAAGCATACAGGATTGAATATGGATCAGATAAGGAGAGGGGTTGAGTGGTTAAGGTACAAGGGTATAATCAGCATGAGAGAGAGTACTGTAAAGCTTATAGGGATAGGTAGAGAAGGGCTTAAGATATTAGAGAGCAACCTGCCAGAGGTGAGGCTTGTAGATGCAGTTATGAGCATGGGAGGAGAAGGCGTTGGGGTAAGCCTGAGGGATGTAAGGAAGGTTGCAGATCTAACAGATGATGAGTTCAATGCTGCCATTAGGTATGCTAGGGAGAAGGGTCTGATAACAATAAGTGATGGCAAGGTATACGTAAGGAACAGTATTGATGCACAGAAGATGCCAGAGTACAGACTATTGGCAAGGCTAGGAGAGAAGGGTCTCATTAGAGAGGATGAGTTGAGTGGGGAGGAGATCGACGCATGCAAGGTTCTTAAGAGCAGGCCTGAGTACATAGTTGAGAAGGATATGCGAGATGTCAAGGTTATACTCAGCGAGTATGGCAACTCTATCCTGAAGCAGATACTGGATGAACGGGAGAGGAACAGAAAGGAAGAGGAGGCTGTTATAAAGAGAATAGATGTGACTGCCCCTGCTCCCATGGTATATGCTGGTAGGAAGCATATACTGCAGGAGGTTATAGATGAGGTTAGGGAGGTACTGATAGGGATGGGTTTTGAGGAGATAGATGGCGATATGGTACAGAGTTCGTTCTGGAACTTCGATGCTCTCTTCACACCACAAGACCATCCAGCAAGGGAGATGCAGGACACATTCTACATAGCAAATATGCATGCCAATAGCATAGATGCAGATCCAGATGTTGTGAAGAGGGTATCATCCATGCATGAAGAAGGGTGGAGGTATCGTTGGAGCAGTGAAGAGGCTAGGAGGCTGGTTCTTAGGACACATACAACTGCAGTAACTATAAGGTACATTGCAGAGCATAAGCCTGATGAGGCAAATGTATTCTCCATAGGGAGGGTATTCAGGAATGAGAAGCTCAGTTACAAGCACCTAGCAGAGTTCCATCAGGTTGAGGGTATAGTTGTGAGCAAAGATGCAACGTTGAGGGATCTCATGGGCATACAGCAGGAGTTCTACAAGAGGCTTGGCTTGAACAGGGTAAAGTTCTGGCCAACATACTTCCCATACACAGAGCCATCACTGCAGTCCATGGTATACTATGAGAGGTTAGGCAGATGGGTTGAGCTCTTTGGTATGGGCATATTCAGGCCGGAGGTTACAGAGCCATTGGGTATGGATAAGCCAGTTCTAGCATGGGGTGGGGGTCTGGAGAGGATAGCAATGCTCAAGTATGGTATAGATGATGTTAGGGAACTCTACAGCAATAGGTTATCGATGCTTAGAGGTGCTGCAAAGTGCCAGTTGTAACACTACACCATGGAAGGCTTGAGAGGCTAGTAGGTAGAGGTATAGATGAGGTACTTGAGATGCTACCTTACATAGCACTCGATATAGAGGAGGAGGGTAGCGATTATGTAAAGGTTGAGTATAACCCAAACAGACCAGACTTCTCAACGGACTATGGTATAGCAAGAGCGTTAAAGGGCATCATGGGCATAGAGCTAGGGCTACCCAGACTCAATCTTATCGGTAGCGTTACAACTACGTTTACTGTAGATCCGAGTGTGAAGGGTGTAAGGCCATATGTAGTAGCACTACTAGCATTGGATGGTAGTATGGATGATGAGGATCTTAGGCAGTTGATAAGCATGCAGGAGGATCTGCACATGGGTATAGGGAGGAAGAGGAGGAAGGTATCCATAGGCTTGCATGATTATGATAAGGTTGAGGGACCATTCTACTACACAACTGAGAGCAGAGGCTTCAAGTTCATCCCATTGAACTCTAGTAGGGAGATGAGCCTACAGGAGATACTTGGCACTGATATTGGCAGTGCATATGGGCATATAATAAGAGGGCACGATAGATACCCAATAATAAAGGATGCAAATGGTAGTGTACTCTCATTCCCACCCATAATAAATGCTGAACTGACCAGGGTTACTGAACGTACAAGGAACATGCTTGTAGAGATAACTGCTACAGACCTCAAGGCTGCAAATGATGCCCTTGCTGTAATAGCTATAACCTTATCAGACATGGGCTTTAGGATAGAAGGTATAACCGTAGATGATGGTAGTTCTACACTAATACCTGATATGGGGAATAGGGTGATGAACCTCCCAGTTGATAGATTAAACCTCTTGGGCCTCGATATCAGCAGGGATGAGGCTGTGGAGTGTCTGAGGAGGAGTAGGTTAGAAGCCAACATCATGGATGATCATATAGAATGTATAGTGCCAAGGTATAGGATGGATATAATGCATTGGATAGACCTTGTGGAGGAGGTTGCTATAGGCTATAATATATCGAGGCTAAAGCCAAGGTATCCCAGACTCAAGGCTATGGGTTCAAGGCATAAGATGCTAAAGGTGCTAGATCATGCAAGGGATGTCATGGTTGGGCTTGGGATGCTTGAGGTTATCAACTTCAACCTTGTAAGCATGGATACTCAGTATACCATGATCGGGAGGAGTAGTGAGACTGCAGTTGTAGTTGAGGAGAGCAAGAGCAGAGAGCATGAGGTCCTTAGGAATTCTCTCATACCATCACTGCTAGATGTGCTCTCAAGGAATGTACATGAGCCATATCCGCAGAGACTCTTCGAGATAGGCAAGGTGTTCAGCAGGGATATGGACTCTATCAAAGAGGAGTGGAGTATTGCATCTGTTATAGCACATAGTAATACTAACTATACTGAGGCAAAGTCATACCTTCAGGCATTATTGCACTCGCTCTTTGGAATAGGTGTAGATGAGGTGAAGACGGAGCCAATGGATGAGCCTCCATATGAGAGTGGTAAGGCAGCAGGGATACTCTTCAAGGGTAGGATTATAGGCAGTATTGGAGAGGTTAGCAGTAATGTTCTTAACAACTTCAGGATAAGGGTACCGGTATCTGCATTCGAGGTAATAATATCAAGAGTATATACATATACCAAGGGTTAATTTAATAAGTTTAATCACATATAGTTATCATGCCCGCAGAAGCGCACGTGGACGGGCTGGGATGAGCATGATGATTCCCAGTTTCACCCAGACGTGCTACAGCGGGCATATATACCATCACATCCGTGTATAAGATGATAAAGTAACAGGTGATAAAATAACAATATTATAAATGGATTGTGTAGTTATATTGGCCCCCGCAGAGAGTGCAGGGTGAGGTTAGCAACTGGCTTCCTATGAACCCTTGTGGGTCAGATGCGGGGGACATCAACAATCAACAATCAGCAATCAACAATAATAAAATAAATAATAAAGGTGTAGGTTGTGATGATCCCTTATGGAAGAGGATTACATCAGATTGGATGATGAGCAGATAAGTGTGAATCTAGCAAGGCTCAGGGGATGGAGGTTGGAGAATGGTAAGCTTACAAGGACCTTTGTATTCAGAGACTTCAATGAAGCGTTTGGGTTCATGACTAGGGTTGCTCTAGAGGCTGAGAGGTTGAACCATCATCCAGAATGGTTCAATGTGTACAACAGGGTAAGGATAGACCTTATCACGCATGATGTGAATGGGATAAGCAACTATGACTTTAAACTTGCTGAGAGTATAAACAGGATATATGGGGATGAGGGGTAAGAGGGTCTTAATAACAGGGGCAAGTGGGGGGATAGGTAGGGCTACAGCACTGCTACTTGCAGGCATGGGCTCTAGGCTAGCATTGCAGTACTTCAGTAACGAGAATGGCATAGGTTCGCTCACAAAGGAGATTGAAGGTATAGGTAGAGTTGGAGTTGGAGGAAGAGGAAGAGAAGGAGAGTATAGCAGTAATTCAGTAATCACCATCAAGGCCGATGTTTCAAGGTATGAGGAGGTGAAGGCCATGGTAGATACTGTTATGGAGAGGTTCAATGGCATAGACTCACTCATAGCAGTAGCAGGATATCCCATGCGTAGAGAGGTATGGTTTGCAGATCCTCTAGGGCTTACAGATGAGATGCTAGATAAGCCATGGAGTGTTGATCTTAAAGGCTCATACAACTGTATCAAGGCTGTAGTTCCGTACATGAAGAAGCAGGGTAATGGGAGCATAGTGTTAGTATCATCAACGCCTGCAATTATAGGCGATGCATATGGTCTAGCATATACACTGGCAAAGTCTGCAGTAATAGCACTTACAAGATCACTTGCACCTGCTCTTGCGCCAGATGTCAGGATAAACTGTGTAGCACTTGGGAGCATAGGCACTGAGGCTAACATGAGGGGTTATGATGAGATACACCTTAATACTCTAATCAAGGGGATACCTATGCGTAGACTCGGCATTCCAGAGGAGGCTGCTAGGGCCATTGCATTCCTTGCATCGGATGATGCAAGTTACATCACCGGTCAAGTTCTTGTTGTTGATGGTGGTGAGGTGAGGGTATGATCTTAATGGGAGGTTAGTCTATTGGATAAACCATCCAAATGTTTAAATAATAACCCCTTTTAGGTTAATGCATGCATGATGGAAACGGTGGTGAGCATAGGCAGATAACCAAGGTTGAGTTCAGATACCCCTTGCTCGCTATCCTTCTCCTTGCTGCTATATTTGCATTCACATCGTTTGCTGTTGGCTATGATCAGGGCCAGTTGCTGAGCATGGTGTTTGGGGATCAAGCGTATAAAGAGAACTTCCTACACGAGCTCTTCCATGATACCAGACATGCTCTAGGCTTCCCTTGCCACTGAGTGTTAAAAGGTATGATATTGAATATAGTCGCTATTGCATTACTTGCTGGTATAACGAGTGGGGCACTCTATGGGCTGATGAATATAGTATTTGTTACCCCTTACATAGATAGAGCAGTAGAGATAGAAGCATCAAGGATAGGATCGTCAGTAGATCTAGCATATAGGGGATGGCAGAAGCAGGGAGCAATCCTTGCAGGGCTACTAGCAGGGGTAGCGTACTCTTCCCTATTCTCATTGGTATACTCTTACATAACAAGCAGGAAGGCTCTAACTCTTGGTAGTGGAGTAGCGTTGGCGCTCCTGATCTGGGTTGTACTCTACCTTATGCCAGCAATCAAGTATCCTGCGAATCCCCCTGCAGTAGGTGACCCAGACACGATATACTATAGGCAGTATATGTACATCACATACATGCTTATATCAGGTGTAGCAGCCATCGCATTGGCACTGTTGCGTATTAGGATGGGTGCATGGATGAGGAGAGGGATGAGTAAGAACGTATCTATAGTTGCTATGTATGCATCGATAATGGTTATAGCATACATACTTCTGCCTCCAAACCCAGATACCATAGATATGGCTGAGGATATACTTACAGGGTTCAGAGTTGCAAGCGCTTTCACATCACTCTCACTATGGCTCATGATTGGGTTAACAACATCACTGCTATGGAGCAGAACAGGTTTGATAAAGCGTAGAATGCATATACCCTAATCCAATAATCTATTTAGTTTAGTTTAGTAATATAATGTAATATAATGTATATAATGAATCGGCTGATCAGATGCAATGGTTTCATATTATCAAACAAGGATGTGGATTTAGAGTTGTGTAGAAGGATCATAGGTAATAGATATAGAGGTAGTAGAGAGTTTATATTCAGAGAGGATGGGTTTACTTCTCTCTGCTACTGTAAGCATCCTCCTGATGGTATCACAGAAGAGCAGAATAGAGTAATTCTGAATGGAGATATCTATGATAGCAGCGGTCTCAGCACATATTCTCTACACCAATTGAGTAATCTACATAGTACACTTGCTGTAAGTGATGGGAACTATGCACTAGCATGCATCGATATTAAGGGCGATGTTAACGTTGCATTCACTAGAGACCCACTTGGGAGCAAACCACTCTACTATGAGTATGATGGCAGTAGCATAACTGTGGCAAGTGATAGGAGGGTTCTTAGCACTTACCTAGAGGTAGAACCAGGAGTACTCTATCTCTTTGGAAAGATGGGGATGGATAGAATAAGATTCTCTCCAATAGAGTATAAACCATATGTTAATGCTGATATGGATGATGCAATAGAGTATACAAGGCATCTCCTCTTAACATCACTCAAGAGGAGGCTATGTAATAGGAGTAAGGTGGTTGTGGGGGTATCTGGTATAGATAGCATGATATTAGCAATACTCTCGGAGCAGATCTCAGCTCATGTGATACCAGTTACTGTATGCACTAAAGGATCATACGATGAGATTAATTCAAGGTATATGCGGGAGATGACTGGACTAGATATCAATACACTCATGCTGGATGAGCAAGATATACAGAACATCCTCAACGATATCTCTACGCTAAGCATAGATCTGAACTTTACAAGCATGATGGATGTTAGTATAGCATGCATAGTCTATGCATTGGCAAGATTTGCAAGGGATAATGGTATAGATACTCTTATACTTGGTCAGTTAGCGGATGAGTTGTTTGGAGGATATGCAAGGTATCTAAGATATGCTCGTAGTATTAATACACTTGATGATCTCAACATGGTACTCTTCAACGATATTAAGAGAGCAAGATATGATCTCTGCAGGGATGAGAGCATAGCATCATCTATGCTGATCGATCTTGTGCTACCATATGCATCGGTAGAATTAGCAGCATACGTAGTGAACCTACCAGTTGCGTTCAAGATCGATGTCATGAAAGGGATAAGGAAGTTACTGTTAAGAGAGGTTGCAGAGAGGATAGGTATTGCACATGAGGTAGCATACAGGGAGAAGAAGGCTATGCAGTTCAGTACAGGCATATTCAAGATAGTGAAGAGAGTTGTTAGAGGATATGGAGGGGAATGGAGGTAGAGAATTAGTAGATAGTAGATAGTAGATAGTAGATAGTTAGATGGTCGGTAGAGGGTTGAGTGTGGTGTGAGCATATGACAGAGGGAAGGTATAAACCTAAGCTACCAAAGGGATTCAGATACCTTACTAGTAATGATGCTCTATCGTTATCATCATTCTCATCCAACAATACTGCTATAGACAATTACATAATGAGCAATGTAGAGAGATGGGTTAGTGAAAGGGATAGATACCTTGTTATAGTCTATGGGGAGAAGGATATACTTGGGCTTATGGTACTCGAGTTGCATGATGATTATCTGGAGGTAGCAGTACTAGCAAAGAACTACAATAAGGCGAGGTATAGCAAGATAGGCTCAAGGTTAGCAGTATTGGCAGAGAGTATAGCAAGGGATCTAGGCAAGAAGGAGATAAGGCTGGAGGCTATGCAGAGCTCACATAGGTGGTGGAATGAGATTATGCAGTATGAGCAGTATATGTCAAGTTACCATGACCCTGTATTCGGCATCTTAACACCTAAGAGGAAGATACTCTATTAGACCTTGACCCTACAGCTATTGCACAATCATCTGGTTCACTCCTCAGCATCTCAACCGCTTGCTTAACCATTGGATGCTCTAGAAGGAGAATCTCAACACTCTCCGCATTTATAGGCACTGTTAGATCACGATGGTCAACTATCTCTTCAACCACCTTACTTATGCTCTTATTCAACTTGATTGAGAGTAGGTGGAGCGCTTCATAGAGTTCACCATCTATATAGAGCGGTATAGTTAGAGTGACTCTTCTCCTTGCACCTGATCTCCTCTCCACCATTCCATTATATTATCTACACACTTGCTTTTATTATTTTGTCTGCTTGCTATGATAGCCACGATGATGAATAAATATGGGCTCCACATGCTAACTCTATGCTCGATGGTAAGTACATAAGGTATATCGATGGTAAGGGCAATCTCTTGAGGAGTAGGAACGAATTGACTATAGCAGAACTGCTCAAGTTCCTCAACATAGATTATGAGTACGATGCAAGGTTAACATTAGATGATGGCTCTAGCATAAGCATAGACTTCAAGACAGAACAGGGCTACATCGAGGTTATAGATGATTCTAGCGATATGGATAAGTTGAATAGGATCAGAGGTTTAGGGCATAGGGTTATAGGAGTAGGGAAGGCGTTATCAACTGCTAGAGTAGAGGAACTCAATCATCTATCTGCCTATGAAGATGGCGAGTATGCATGTTTGGTATTCGATGATCCATCACTCTCTTTCGACTACTCCCATATACTGCCTCTGGTCAACAAGTGCTCTGTGCTGCATGGTCATACTGCTAGTGTAGTTGTTGAGCTTATGGGGATAAAGGAGGAGAAGAGTGATATGATAATCGATTTTGGGGAGGCCAAGAGGCTTATAAAACAAGCACTTAATGCCTTGGATCACAAGTTCCTCATAAGTAGGAGGTACCTTCTTGAAGAGGATGAGATGCACTACAGAGTTGCATTCGATGGTCCAAACGGTAGGTTCGATCTGAAGGTTCCAAAGCATACAACCTTCCTATTTGAAGGGGAGGCTACTGCAGAGAACCTTGCAAAGGAGATAATAGCGTTGATAGCAGCAAGGATGCCAGATAACATAAAGGCTATCGGTGTTTACATATATGAGGGTGTAAGCAAAGGCGCACATATGGTCTCAAGGATTAATAAGCAAGTAAGTAAATAATAAATAATAAATAAATAAGTAGCTAGATAGATAGAGAGTGATATGGTAGGTTATCATGGGCATTTATAGAGCAGAATCAGATACTGATATTGATGGTAGGGAGAGGGCACTAGTCCTACTCTCTGGAGGGATAGACTCTGCAACATGCTTATATTGGGCAAAGAGCAAGGGTTATGAAGTATATACACTCACGATAAACTACTACAACAGATGGGTCAAGGAGGTTGAGGCTGCTAGACTCATTGCTAAAGGTGCAGGTGTTGAGTTGATAGAATTGGATTTACCATTCGTGAAGGAGGCGTTCAACTTATATGGTTACTCAAACTACAAGGATGATGATCTTAGATGGCCATTCTACATCCCATCGAAGAACCTACTATTCTACTCAATAGCAGCACACCTAGCAGAGTATATGCATGTTAGATGGATAGTTGGAGGGCATAATAGAGATGATACGCTCTTCTTCAATGATGCTAGCAAGGAGTATATAGATGGGATAAACAGGCTATTCAAGCAAGGGTTCATGCTGAATGAGCCAGCAGAGATAGTTACTCCATTGGCAGATCTAAGCAAGGTTGAGGTTGTAAGGTTAGCACTGCAACTTGGGGTACCATTAGAGCATACATGGAGCTGCCATAGAAGGGTTGAGAAGCACTGTGGAAGATGCCATGGATGTATATCTAGGCTAGAGATATTCAAGAGTCTAGGCGTAAAGGATGCTGTAGAATATGCTATATGATATGATATGCTATATGCTATGCTATGATACATGCTATGCTATATGCTATGATGATACAGCGAGATGAGGAGAGTAGTAGTATTCAGGGCATGTAAGTATGAAGATACATATACCTGCTTGTAAATTCTGCAATGTATGAGTATAGAACCAAGGATAAAGGAGAGGGTCTGGGACCCAAGCATAGAGGAGAGGTTGCTAGATATCTGGGAGAGAGAGGAGCTCTATAAATTCACCATCGATGAGGGTAAGAAGCCCTTCGTTATAGATACGCCACCTCCATACCCATCTGGGAGGCCATGGCATATAGGTGCTGCTGCACACTATGCACAGATAGATATGATAGCAAGGACAGCAAGGATGCTCAACTACAACGTGTACTTCCCCATAGGTATAGACAGGAACGGTCTCCCAGTTGAGATATACACTGAACGTGTAAAGAAGGTTAGTATGAGGAGTGTAGGAAGGGAGAGGTTCTTAGAACTATGCAAAAGCGCACTCGATGAGCTTGAGCATGAGATGATCGCAATAATGAGGAGGCTTGGGCTTAGTGCAGATCTTGCAAACTATTACAGAACTGACTCTGAAGAGTATAGGGCATTGACACAGGCAACGTTCATAGATCTATGGCATATGGGGCTGGTGTATGAGGCTACTAGACCAAACAACTACTGCCCTGATTGTGGCACAACGATAGCAGATGCAGAGGTTGTATACAAGGAGTTGCCATCTAAACTTGCATACATAAGGTTTAGGGTTGAGGATGGGAGCAAGAGTAGCGATGGTGATGAGAGCAGCAGTATTAGCATTAGCAACAGCAATAGCAGCAGTATTAGTATTAGCAACAGCAGTATTAGCAACAGTAGCAACAGTAACAGTAGCAACAGCATTAGCAACAGTATTAGCAACAGCGATGCCAATGAGATAGTTATAGCAACAACAAGACCAGAGCTTCTCTGCGCATGTAGAGCAGTGATAGTTAATCCAGAGGATGAGAGGTATAAGCACCTCCATGGCAAGATAGCAGTTGTACCATTATACAACACAAGGGTTAAGATAATACCACATCCATACGCAAACATGGAGTTTGGTTCTGGAGCAGTTATGATATGTAGTTATGGCGACCATACAGATGTACAACTCTTCAGGGAGCTTGGACTACAAGAGGTTATCGCACTAGATACAGATGGGTTAATGACTAGCAATGCAGGAAAGTATGCAGGGATGAAGGTTAAGGATGCTAGAGGTGCAATAATAGATGATCTCACCAAGATGGGTATTGTCATAAAGGTTGAGAGTATAACGCATAGAACCCCAGTATGTGAGAGGAGCAATACACCGATAGAGATAATACCGATGAAGGAGTTCTATGTGAAGCAGATACAGTTCATAGATGAGTTGAAGAAGATAGCAAGTAAGATGATATTCCATCCAGATATGCATAGACAGATACTACTCCAGTGGCTCAACTCTATAACGATAGATTGGCCGATATCTAGGAGGAGGTTCTATGCTACTGAGGTGCCTATATGGTACTGCAAGAGATGTGGTAGGGCAAACCTACCAGAGAAGGGCAAGTATTATAGACCATGGAAGGAGAAGCCTCCATTCAGCAAATGCTCATACTGCAATGGAACAGAGTTTGTAGGGGAGGAGAGGACATTCGATACATGGATGGATTCAAGCATATCCCCACTATTCATATCCAAGTACGGTAACGATGAGAGGTTCTTCAACTACACCTATCCAGCAACGCTTAGGCCCCAAGCGAAGGATATAGTGAGAACATGGCTACACTACACCATACTTAGATGCTACCAACTCACGCACAAGGCACCATTCGAGAGGGCATGGATAATGGGCTATGGGCTTGATGAGAAGGGGGAGAGGATGAGTAAGAGTAAGGGCAATGTTATAGACCCATTCCCTGTTATAAGCAAGTATGGTGCAGACACGTTCAGGTTCTGGAGCGCTAGCGAGGTTAACCTGGGCTACGACTTTCGATGCTCAGAGCAGAGGATAGCAGGGATGCAGAAGTTCTTAACCAAGTTATGGAACATGGCAAGGTTCATATCATCGTTCCCTAGGACAAGTGCTCAATCACTTCAGGCAAGTGATAGATGGATACTAGCAGAGTTATCACTGCTCATTGAGAGGTGTATGCAGGGTTATAGAGAGTTCAACTTCTTCATACCCTCAAATGCTGTTAGGGAGTTCATATGGAATATCTTTGCTCCCCATTACATTGAGATGGTGAAGGCTAGAGCGTATGGGCAAGGGTTCAGCAAGGATGAGCAGGATGCAGCATGCTATACGCTGCATGAGTGTCTATCAACTATACTATTGCTACTTGCACCTATAACACCATTCATAACTGATCACCTATGGAGGTTACTCTACTCTGATAAGAGCATCCATCTAGAGAGGTTCCCAGAGGCTAGATGGGATAAGGGGATGAGCAGATACACAGATGCTATAGTGGAGTTCAACTCCAAGGTATGGAATACAAAGAAGAGCTCTAACAGATCCCTTAAAGACCCTATATCCATACATATACCGGATGAACTCAAGGACTTCAGCAAGGACCTCAAGGCCATGCATAACATAGTTGAGTGAGCAAGTGATGAAGGCTGTAGTACTTCATAGGCATGGGGGTGTGGATGCTCTAAGGTATCAGGACTTCCCAGACCCTGTATGTGAGGGCTATGGCGAGGTTCTAGTCAAGGTAGATTCATGCTCTCTTAACAGGCTAGATATCTGGGTAAGGAGAGGTCTAGCAGGAAGAGAGGTTAGATTCCCACACATACTCGGCTGTGATATCTCTGGCTATATAGCAAGTGATCTAGAGTATCAGAAGATGAGGAAGGGTAGCAAGGTTGTACTCTACCCAATGATACACTGTGGAGTATGCAGATTCTGTAGGATAGGCAAGGAGAATAGATGTATGAGCAATAACGCATCTATAATAGGTGGGTTCAGCAGTTGGCATGGAGGTTATGCTGAGTACCTTAAGGTGCCAGCAAGTAACATCATACCGCTAGAGTCTGATCTTAGCATGGAGGAGGCATCATCAATCAACGTTGCATACCTTACAGCCTATAGTATAATCAAGCATGCTACAAGGCTTATGAGAGATATCAATGGCTATGATCCTGAGAATCCATCACTGCTAGTGTATGGTGCTGGGAGCGGTATAGGGGTAGCAAGTATACAGTTCGCAAAGAGCATGGGTTACAGGGTTATAGCAACAGTCGGTAATCATGGCAAGGTTGAGAAGGCCTACTCTCTAGGCTGTGATCTAGTCATAGATAGGAGTAAGCAGGATATAGTAGGAGAGGTTATGAGGTTCACAGATGGTGAGGGTGTAGATCTAGTGATAGATCATGTTGGTATATGGGATACAAGTATAAGGTCTCTGAAGAGGGGGAGCGGTATAATGGCTGTATGTGGAGCAACTGCATCTGAGCATACAGATGTTGAGGTTAGACCATTCTACAACAGACTAGCAACTATGTTTGGCGCGTATCTAGGGAGTAAGCAGGAACTTGTTGAGATGCTAGAGTTCATACAAAGGAGTAGGATAAGGCCGGTGATAGATTCTGTCTTTGCGTTAGAGGATGCAATGTTAGCACATGCAAAGATGGAGATGGACCAGCACTTTGGCAAGATAGTGCTCAAGGTAGCATCAATTTAACTATCTTACAGGAATTTTTATAGTACAGTATCCTAAATTGTAATAATTCAATTTTAGATCGGTGTACCATAAAATATTTTTAATATTATCTGGTATAGGTTGTAGTGCTGGGATATGAGGAGACAGGTAAGCATGAGTATAGTTGCGATGGTTATGGTAGTAGTACTTGCATCTACATACACACAACAGGCATATGCACTTAACTATAGACCAGTCGAGTTCATAAGGGAGGTTGATGGTACCACTCTAGTATTCCCATTTGCTCTAGCTATGGATGATGAGGGCAGGTTAATAGTTACAGATGCAGACAGGAATGTAGGAAAGGTCTATGTGATGAAGAAGGGAGAGGATGGCAACTGGCATATGCTAGGCTCCTTCTCGAGGAGGAGTGCAGTGGATCTCTCATTCGATAGTCAGGGTAGGCTTGCAGTACTTACACATGTACACCCTGAAGGGGCGATATACCTCTACCAACTAAATTATGGTGAGGATGGAAGCCTTGAAAGCGCTGAGATAGTCCATAGCGTACAGGGTAGCACGTCTGAGAGGACCCTGTTTATGTTCCCTCATGGACTAACGACACTTACACAGGATGGGCATGATCTTATAGCAATAGGCGATAATCTAGGGAGGAGGGTTCAGGTATATGAGGTTACAGAGGAAGGGATGAGTCTAGCATTTCAGTTCAATAATGCAAAGGTATACGATGCTAGTGGTAGTGAGATAGGAGATGTTGTTGACGGTTCTCAAATTGATCCATGGCCTAGCATACTCGATGTTAAGACTGATGGCTCTGGTAACATAATTGTAGCATATAAGATCGGTCTTATAGGCATCTATAGCATAGACTTTGAGGATAGCAGCGTTAGTGTTAGACTCATCAAGCTATTTGGTCATCACGGTGCAGATCTTGGAGAGTTCAATGAGCCTAGAGGAGTTGCATATGATCAGGCTAACAACTACCTCATAGTAAGCGATAACCTGAACCATAGGATACAGGTATTCAACTACGATGATGTACTCAACTCTCCTAATCCCATGCCTGTATTCTACTTCGGTTCTGGGATAGCAGGTGATGGGGAGAGGCAGCTCAACGCACCAAGGAAGGTCATGGTAAAGGATGATGCTGTATATGTTGTTGATGGTGGCAATGGAAGGATAGCAGTACTTGTACTGGATGAAAGCATTCCAAATGATGTTGATGAGCCAAGGATAGAGCCGTTAAGAGGGAGCGAGTGGTACAAGTTCACAAACCACAGAGAGATGTTCAACATGATGGGCAGGTTACTCTACACAGCACTGATAGATAATGGTGTGCAAGAGAGTATAGCGACTAGAACTGCACTCAACACAACTGCTGAAGAGCTTGGGCAAGTACTCGTACAGATAAGGACTCTTCCAAATGATGCTAGACTCAACATACCATGGAGTAGTCATCTCAAGGGCAATACAATACTACAAGGCGATGTGTTCTTCAAGGTAGGATGCACAATAGGCAAACAAGGGTCAACAGGGATAGGAGATCCTAGAGAGTACCATCCTCCACCAGTGCAGGTCAGTGACACACTCTACTGCTCTACTACAGCAGCATCACTCTACGGCTCTGGCGCAAAGATAAATGTCAATAGCGTTAGTGCATACTTTGTAGACCCGGATGGTGTTGAGAGGGATGTCTACTACTACACATCTGATGGAAGGCATGTAGGGATAAGAGGTATGAGCATAAACCCTGATACAGAGTTCTACTGGGAGCCATTTGCTGTAGATATTGATAAGCCTGGAAGATGGAGGCTAGTGAATGAGTATAGCAATAGCAATGGTGCAAGGGTTGAGGTAGAATTAGAATTCTATGTTGGCAACTCCTACTCATTCTCTAGCAGCAATGAGTTGTTAGATGCTATAGGAGCAGCATTATCCAACTCTGGATTCACAGAGGAGGAGGTTCAAGAGGCTCTACAGGCTATAACGAGCAGTGAATACTACAATGCTTTACCAGAGCAAGGTACTCTTATCATGGAGGTAAGGAGAGGGAGTCTATACGCATTTGGATGCATACTACCACACGATCCCCCACTCAACATAGGCGAGAGTATACAATGCCTTGTACTCTACATGAGCCTAGGTTCTCCAGTGACTGTAGACGATCTTCATGTGATTGCAAATGCACCAAGCGGTCCAATACCAATACAGGTGTGGAACTGGGCTCCAGGCACGATACCAGATCCATTCATATGGCAAAGTCCACCTATACCCATGACAGAGGCAGGAGATTGGAGTATAGTTGCTGACTTTACAAGAGGTGGTACTGTAGTGTTAAGCATACCAGTAACATTCAATGTCGTTCCAGAGAGCCTAATAGGCGCAATAGGTGTAGTTGGAGGTTCATTTGCAGTAATTGCACATAGGATGATGAGAAGGAGAGGCAAGGGCAGTGGTAACCAAACTAACTAAATCAACCACCTTTTATTTATTCCTTTTATTCATTTATTCCTTTCATTCATTCATTCATTCATTCATTTATTCATTCATTTATTTAATGAATTGAAGAGACGAGATACGATAGATAATAATATTATTATCATCTAGACTTGTACTCTTTAACAAGCCTAATAAAGTACTCATGTAGCCTTGTATCACCAGAGAGTTCAGGATGGAATGATGTACCTATAATATTGCCTTGTTGTACAGCAACTATCTTACTCTTATTCTTACTCTTGCTGCTATCGTTGCTATCATCAAGCCTTGCTAATACATCTACACCGTTCCCAGTCTCTCTTATAACAGGGGCCCTTATGAAGACACCCTTGAATGGTTGTTCACCAATAACCTTTATCTTCAGATCTGCCTCGAATGAGTCTATCTGTCTACCAAATGCGTTCCTCTCAACAGTAACATCCAAGATGTCGAGTAATTGCTGCCTAGTCTCACCAACGACCCTATCATATACCCTCTTTGCCAACAGTATCATACCAGCACATGTACCCATAACGGGCATGCCAGATGATATCCTCTCCCTTACAACCTTGAGCGAACCATTGAGCATTGCAAGTGTACCTATAACAGTACTCTCCCCTCCAGGTATTATAAGCCCATCCACCCCTGCAATATGCTCTGGATACTTAACCTGTATAGCATTACCATCTATGTTTAGTGATCTTAATGCTTCTCTAGTTGCATTGAGATTCTCCTCCACATCCCCTTGGAGTGCCATTATACCTATTGTTATGCCCATCTTGAACACCTGCTCATACAACCGACGCTATCATTATCTTATATCTACACATATGCCATGCCTCACGCTTCACTCCCCCTCTCCTGCATCCTCAACTCTAGAGTCTTGATATCCATACCAAGCATAGACTTACCCTCATCTATCATCTTCTGAGCCTCCATGACCATCTTAGGATCATCCCAGTATGTTGTTGCTATGACTATTGCCCTAGCCCTCTCCATAGGATCCTGGCTCTTGAATATACCTGAGCCTACAAATACTCCATCACACCCTAGACTCATGAGCATTGCAGCATCGGCAGGTGTTGTTATCCCTCCAGCAGCAAAGTTAACCACAGGTAATCTCCCAAGCCTTGCAGTCTCTAGCACATAAACGTATGATACCTTGAGTTCCCTTGCTATCTTTATGAGTTCCTGCATATCCCCATCCTGGTATACAGCCTTCACCCTCCTTACCTCATTGTTGAGAATCCTTATATGCTTGATAGCCTCTGCAACATTCCCTGTACCAGGTTCACCTTTGGTCCTTATCATTGCTGCACCCTCCTCTACCCTTCTTAGCGCTTCACCAAGGTTCTTTGCACCGTTAACGAATGGTACTGTAAAGTCCCACTTCCATATATGCCTCTCCTCATCTGCTGGTGTTAATACTTCAGACTCATCTATCATATCGACACCAACAGCCTCTAGCACTCTAGCCTCTTCAGTATGCCCTATCCTGCACTTTGCCATTATTGGTATGGTTATATGGTCCCTTATCTCCTCTATCACCTTTATGCTTGCTGTCCTAGCAACACCCCCAGCCTTCCTCACATCGTAGGGGAGTTTATCAAGCACCATTACTGCAACGGCACCAGCATCCTCTGCTATCTGTGCTTGTTCTACACTTGTAACATCCATTATAACCCCATGCTTCTGCATATGCGCAAAGCCACGCTTAAGGAGTGTTGTACCCTTGCTTACTGGCAGAGTATCCATCCTCTCTATCCTTATGCCTTTGGGATTCGGCTCGGTTGAGATCAGTGATATAGTGCTTCTGTTCTTGCTCATCATCCTATACTATCATCTTGCATACGATCCAGATATATTTAGTTAACCTCATCAAGCAACCATAGTGCATCTAGCGTAAGATACCCCATGATAAAGGCATGGATGTATGGATGGATTGATGAATTGATGGATGAATGGATGATTGATTTATGGGCGAATTGATGAATGAATGGATGGATTGATGAAGATCGGTCTAGTTTTTGTTTGTTGATTGATTGTTTGTTGATTGATTGGTTGGTTGACCATTAGTAGAGCGGTCATTTTAGGATAAGCCTTGAAGGCATCTACCCATATCGAACTCATACCCAGCAGGCTCGCTCATTATCTGCATAAGCATACACCTAAGCCTTGTGAGCAATGGAGGCACATCTGATGGCGCAAACTCATCAGCTCTCATACCTTCACTCCACCTTATGCTCCTGCTCTTACCATCAAGTATTGTTGTAACAGTGTACCTAGTGAAGGTATCACTACCCTCAACCTCATCCCTAAGGTTTAACGTTAAATCTAATAGTCCAGTATCTCTTATGAATGATTCTATAGCCCTTAACCTATCTCTAGGAATATTGAACTCCTTCTGTACACTATTGATACCTTGCTGCATAATGTATAATGCTCTACCATCTGGCTGTATACTTATACTCTCGACCTTCTCTGCGGCAAACCTCTCCACTACACCAAAGCTCACACGCCTCATCTCCTCCCTTGTGAATTGAATGCTAATGCTTCTCTCCAGTTGTGGTGCACCGCTACCATCAGTGTATGATGAGATTATCTGTATGGCAAAGATGGTTACAACTGCTATAGTAGCGATGAGTAGTGCGAATATAGCCTTCTTGGAGAGTATCATACAGTATTGGTAGATGGGCTAGTAGATAAAAACGTAACATGATGGCTAGTATACAAGACAAACATTTATTATATGCTGGTAGGGAGTATAATCACTTGAACCTATTCAGGCGCAAGACAGATAATGGTAGTAGCAATGTATGCGAGTATTGTAGCGTTGAGTTTCAGGATAGAGAGCATCTGGAGAGGCATAAGAAGGTAGCACATAGGAAAGGTCGTTGATGGTTGCTGTTATTCTGTCTCCCATTGTTAAGATTAATATCAAGGCCAGCATGATCATTACAAGGGGGTCGTAGCCTAGTAAGGTAGGGCGACAGTTATAGCAGGAACCGCAAAGGGCTCCAGAGGTATACGGGTCATCTGACGAAAGGATGATGTGGCTCTGGAGCTGCAGTGACCCGTAGGTCAGGGGTTCAAGTCCCCTCGACCCCACCAGTCATGTGGTCCATAGTCTACCAACGTAAATACCAACATCTTAAATGATAAACCGTTAATTCGCTATATTATATCATATTATATTATATCATATCTCTAGCGTATAATTTGCATACTCTTGATTATGCAACAGAGTAGCAGAATAGACAAGATAAATAGAGAATGTTATCTTAATATCACCAATATCCTCGATAAGTTTAAATTACTCAATTCGTACCTTTTACTATGCAAAAAAGGCTCCTTTCACTCTTTGCTTGTACCCTAATCCTAAGTCTGGCAGTTGCTCCAAATCTAACAATACCTGTATCTGGACAGGGAAGATCTGGTGAAAAGGTGCCAGATCGTTACATAGTAGTGCTTAAGGATGATACAAGTGATGCTAGAGGTGTAGCAAATGATATTGCCCAAAGGCATAGAATTGCAGTAGAGCATGTATATGAGCACGCATTGAAGGGATTTAGTGCTATAATACCAGCAGCAAAGTTGGATAAGGTTAAGGCTGATTCTAGGGTCAGATTCGTAGAGCAGGATATGACCGTTGAAGCCTTTCAATCCTCACAGGTAATACCAACTGGGATAAATAGGATAGATGCTGATCTGAGCACTACCGCAAAGATCGATGGAAATGATGAGAGAGTTGGCGTGGATATAGCCATAATCGATACTGGGATTGATCTAAAGCATCCTGACTTGAATGTTAATACAGCTCTACAAAAGACATGTGTTCCAGGAACTAAAAATGCTAATGATGATAATGGGCATGGTACTCATGTTGCAGGTATTGCAGCAGCCATCGATAATGGTAGAGGAGTGGTTGGCGTTGCTCCAGGCGCTAGTTTGGTTCCAGTCAAAGTACTCGCTAGAAATGGTTCTGGACTTATATCTTGGGTTATATGTGGTGTGGACCATGTTACCAGGCATGCTAATACTATAGAGGTTGCCAATATGAGTTTGGGTTGCGCATGCCACTCAAATGCATTACATCTAGCAGTGAAGAGGTCTGTTGAAGCAGGTGTAACCTATGTTGTTGCTGCTGGGAACAGTGCTAGCGATGTTTCTAACTTTGACCCTGCTAGCTATCCTGAGGTGATCACAGTATCAGCCATAGTAGATACTGATGGTAAGTGTGGAGGTCAAGGCCCTAGCACAAATTATGGAGATGATGATACCTTTGCAACATTCAGCAACTTTGGTGCAGGTGTAGATTTAGCGGCACCTGGAGTTGACATCCTTTCTACATACAAGGGGCAGAGTTATGCTATTATGAGTGGTACTAGCATGGCAAGCCCACATGTTGCTGGTGCTGCAGCACTCTACAAGGCCAACAATCCATCTTCTACACCAGATCAAGTGCGTAATACACTAGTCACCTCTGGCATACCTCAAACTCAAGGTTGCGTCAGCGATGGTAATGGGGGCTTCACTGGAGACCCTGATACATACAATGAACCTCTAGTCTATGCAAGGACTCTGTAAAACGAGGCTATGAATAGTAGCAGAGATCCTCACGCTTTGTTGCATGACTTATAAGCATGGTCCCTCAGGTAACAGTGAGGCAATGCCTTTCCATAACCATCTAAATCGATAACAGTTAAAAAAAATAATTTTAATTTTAATTTAATTTTAATTTAATTTAGTTGTTGGACCATTCTTCAGTACTTCTTCAGTTCAGTACTCCTCTCTCTGACTGTAATACCTTATTATTCTACCCGTGAATGCCATAATTATCATAGAATATACTATACCATACTGGATGTGTAGACCTATAGCATAGTAGATAACTCTAGAAAATGGCAGGTTAAGATCTGTTAGGAGACGACCAGATCTATCAGATATTGTATCATTATAACTCTCTAGTGTAGGCTTAACCAGCATATAGGAGACTGGTAGGAAGAAGAGTAACCATACTAGCACACCAACCACAATACCATAGATTAACGATGTATTGAAGTTGGATACTACCCTAAATAACCTTCTAACCAATACTATAGGGGTAGATGCGATTAGGCCTATCAACGCCCCTGCAGTCATATGCATAACTATGCCCATCCCTAGAGCATCTAATCCATCAAATCCAAGCGAGTAACCTATTATGAGATAGAACAAGCCATGGGGGTAGTTCATTAGCGCTTCACCAGCAAATATCAATCCTGCTACTACAATGGTGGCAACGAACCCTGCTAGGAGTCCAACTGCTAGTATCTTCACCCCCTCCCTAGCCTGAATATAGAGAGGCATAACTAACTATATGCTAATCATATATTTTACCTTTATGCTCTTCCATATTAAAATATAACTGTTTATAGGACATAATCATCTGTTCTTATAATTATCTTTCTATCATTCTATAGATTATCTTATATAAAAATCAACTAGTAGAATAGCATATAAGTTAGGAGAGGGAAAGAACTGATATATGGTAGATGATGGTGAAAGGAGTGTAATATACAAGATAAGATGGGAGATACTTGTAATGGCCATATCACTTATACTCATTGCTGTTGTAGTATATGCTATACCTAACGACTTTAGTTTGAAGATGTTAGAGGAGAGGGAGAAGCAGAGGGCACTAGAGCAGACAGGGATACAAGGGCAAGGAGAGGGCAGCGCTGCTATGAATAAAGGCACTATACCATAATTTGCATTACCACAATTTATATTACTACACCAGCAATATATTGAGTAATAATGAGATAAATTAATGAGATAAATTAATGAGATAATATAATATATAATATAATAGAAATAAATAGATCTAATTAGAGAAGGTATACTCTCTGAAACCTTCGCCTCTCTTCCCTATACTGATTAATACAAACTCTCCCCTCTTACTTACTATCCTCTCCTCAACGCTCCTCATTCCTCTATGTAACTGCTCATACTCTTCCATGTTTATCTTCTTCCTCTCTCCTATCTCTCTCTCAAGATCCATCCTGCTGACTACCTCCTTGTACCTATCCTGTATAACCCCAGAGAATGCCATTGCGCTACACCCAGAGCCGTATGATGCAAACCCGACCCTTAGCCCTGCAAGATCTCTACCTTTCCTGTACTCATACTCTACCTCACTCCTAAAGCCCATGTAGAGCGATCCCGTGTATAGATTCCCAACCACCTCTGATGCCTTGAGCGAACTCGCTAACTTGCTCTCAAACACTTGCTTATACTCCTCAGTCTCCATGAACCTCCTCCTGAACTCCTCATCCTTCTTCATGAACTCCTTATCTGATAGTATAGCCTCTATAGTGCCCATACCCTCTGGTGGCTTCGGCTCCTCCATACCAATCTTTGCTATTATCTGCTTCCACTTTGGTAGGTTCCTCCATTCATGCCTTAGCAGGAATGCTAGAGCATTCTTACCCATCTTCGAGTATGGTAGATGCAGGGCTAGGAGATCTATATGGTCTATTATCGTCTCATCCTCTCTCAACTTTATAAGCCCTGTCTCTATAGCCTTCTGCTTGTACATGAGCATGGCCTTCTTCACATATATAAGGTAGGCTAGGTTTGAGTACTGTCCATTGACTATTGGTGTAGATCTAGCAAACGGTCTATAAAAGTCATGCTCATTGCTTATAACAGTAGATGTTACCTTCTGATCGAATGCTAGGAGACGGGGCTCCTCCTTTATGAGCATTGCAACTGCTCCAGCACCTTGCGTATACTCGCCAGAGGAGCCTATATCGTATTTGGCTATATCACTTACTATAACTATTGCGTACTTGCCATTATGCTCATCGCACCTTATCCAATTGGTGTTATCGTAGAGCGCATATGAGCCAGAGACACATGCGAACTTGCACTCTATACCTCCACAGTGCTCAAACGAGCCCCGCCCATATATCTGCTCAAGCATCCCTATAACATAGGAGTTCATTGCCTTGGACTCATCGAGCCCAGACTCTGTTGCAACGTATAGCCTCCCTATATCACTAGGCTTAAGATCGTTCTTCTGCATAAGCCTTAAGCAGGCATTGGCTGCCATACATGCTGGGTCTTGATCGGCATCTATTATAGCCATCTTCTTTATGCCTATACCGAACTCCAACTTGCTAGGATCGATCCTCCTCGCCTCAGCGAAGTCCTTAAAGTCTATATAGAGTGGAGGGACGTATATCGCTATATCATCTATGCCTACAGTCTTCATTGCTATTAGCAGGGATATCCTTCCTTATATATTCTATGGGTAATGACGTTATATTATGTTATGCAAAGAGATAAAGTTATGCCCTTCCTCCTCCTAATAGAGTTATGGTAAGGATAGTTAGGGCAGATCCGTGGTGGAGGAGCATGAGCATGGATGAGGTTGAGGAGTTCCTTAGCAGACCATTACTCATGCGCCTTGCAATAGTGGATAGAGATCTATACCCTATAGTCCATCCCCTCTGGTTCATATATAAGGATGGTGTATTCTACCTTGAGGTTCATAAGGAAGGTAAGAAGGCTAGGTTGCTAAGGAGCAGTAGCAGGGTCTACTTCCTCGTCGATGATTATACTGATGGCAGACCTATGGGGGTTAGAGGCAAGGGCAATGCCTTCCTGCTTGATGATGCTGAACTTGCAAGGAGTATCATGAGAGAGTGTGTGATAAGGTATCTGGGCTCTGCAGAGAAGCAGTTGAGTAAGAGGCTCATAGAATCTAGCAAGGATAACGTCGTGGTCAAGGTTGAACCGTTGGTATTTGCCACATGGATAGCATGATGATAGCCTAGTTATAGTGTGCAAGATGACGATCGAGTAATGAGTACGGGCCCGGCGGGCTTCGATCCCGCGACCCTCGGATACCTTCCCTTCCTCCTTTCCCATCATTCTTCACCTTCTCAGCAGGCTAAAAGTCTCACCATGCATCCGATGCTCTACCTAGCTGAGCTACGGGCCCTCGCCTATAACAATCAACCTACTCTAGGCTAGATTTTAATCTTATCTACTAAGATTAAAAATTTTAAAGGGGTATGAGTAAGAGTTATGATAGGGTATAGTGTATGATAGAGTAAGACCCATGTACTGTGAGGTTGGTAGGCAAGCATGGGCATGCATCTCCCTATCTGCGCCCTGGTAGTATAGAGGCGTCAAGCCGTAAAGCCTGGTCTAGTATGCGGGTCTGTCACACCCGCGGCCCGGGTTCAAATCCCGGCCAGGGCGCTACTATCATATAAGCTGCCCTATATCTAATATGAGCACAGCTGAGCCATCTGGGGCTATAGTTGCATCAACGAACCTCCCATTCAATCCTGCTATACGTTTAACTACTATCTCCTTCATATACTCAAAGGAGTCAACTATGAATCCTATGCTCTTACCCTTGCTGTTAACTATAACTATGTTATTACTATTATTATGATCATTGTTGCTACTACTACCGCTACCGCTACTACTACCGCTACTACTACCATCATTTCTATCGCTATAACCATTTATGGCTAGCAGGTAAGCCATCTCCATAACCGGTATTATCTTATCGCTACTATTGTCACCATCCCTCACCCTTATCGCCTTCCTACCATGTATATGCATGATCTCATCATCCTTAACCTTCATTGTCGTCACAACGTTTGATGATGGTATCACGTACCTCTCGCCATACACATATACCATGAGACCAGATATTATGGATACGTTCATGGGTATGTTCAATGTCATCCTTGTACCCACATCCTTCTTGCTCTCTATATTCACATAACCCCCGAACCTACTAACCTGCTTGAACACAACATCCATACCAACACCTCGCCCAGAGATATCGGTGACTTCTCTAGCAGTCGATAGCCCTGGTGTCCCTATAAGCCTCAACGCCTCCTCATCACTCATCTTCTCTGCCTCTTCCCTCTTTATCAGACCCTTTTCTACAGCCTTCATCTTGAGCGTATCTACATCTATACCTTTACCATCATCCTCAACCGTTATGCTTATCCTATCCTCTACCTTGCTTGCTGTGATGCGTAAGAGCCCTACAGGCTCCTTACCCTTGCTTATCCTCTCTTCCCTACTCTCTATTCCATGATCCAAAGCATTTCTTATCATGTGAACCAATGGATCTGTTATAGCCTGGAGTATACTCCTATCAACCTCTATCTCAGATCCCCTTATCTCAAGTCTAACCTCCTTACCGAGCCTAGATGCCGTGTCTCTAACAAGCCTTGGGAACCTGTTGAATATGGTATTCAATGGTACTAACCTCAACTTCATGACATGGTATTGTAGATCCGATACCAGTCTATCTAGATGTGTAAGTTGGTTCTCAACCATAGAGTTGCTATTGTTAATAGCAGTGGTGCTAGCAGTAGTGATCATGCTCTTAAATCTAGCCTTTGTTATAACTAACTCTCCTACAAGATCAACAAGTCTATCAAGGTCATCAAGCTTGACTGTTATGGTAGGCAGCTTATCATTTGGCTCATCGATAATCTCATTCTTCTTATTACCGTTATTCTTATTAATATCATCGCCCTTACCCTTATCTACAACTTCCTCCTTCTTCCCATCAACTAGAAGAGATGATAGACTGCTTATATATGGCGAGATGTCTATAAGCGCATGTTCGTCATTAACAAGTCTGCTCAAGATATCAAAGCATGTGAATAGCGTATCTGCTACACCCTTTTCAAATACTAACCTTTCACTCCTGAGTGCATCTAGTACATTCTCTATTGTTTTGCATAGAACCCTTATGTTATCATAGCCCATAGTTCCTGCCATTCCTTTTAGCGTGTGTACAGATCTGAATATGCTGTCTATATGCTCCCTAGAATTATCTTGCTCATACGCTAAGAGTTCGTTGTTCATGTTCTGGATATGCTCATTAGCCTCTATGACGAAGAGTTCTCTATACTCTCTATTGCTGCTTATATCACTCATCTATCAACACCTCCCAACTGCTCTTATTATCCCCTCAGCAATCTTATCTGCTGGTAATACTAGATCTACAGCTTTAACCATACATGCTGCCTTCGCCATACCAAACACAACCGATGTCCTCTCATCTTGTGCTATTGTGAACCCTCCATTGATCTTTATAACCTTCATACCAAATGCGCCATCAAACCCCATTCCAGATAGCAGTACACCTATCACATTTGGGCCATATAGATTCGATGCAGTCACCATAGTTACATTTGCTGATGGTCTAACATGTGCATACTTTGGTCCTTGCTCTAGCCTAATATAGTTATGATCAACTATTAGATGGTAATCTGCTGGTGTAACTAATGCAGTACCATTGATTATCTTATCGTTATTTGATGCCTTCTTAACATTTATACTTGCATTACTCTTTAGCATAGATACATATGTATCTGTGAATCCCTTTGGCATATGTTGTACTATAATTATACAAGCCTGTATATCTGATGGTATCGATGCAAGTATATCTCTAACTATACTTGGTGCGCCAGTAGATGCGCCTATAACCACTATCTTCCCCTTGTAAGGAATATATCTATTATTGGTTGGAATAGCAGTAGAAAGAGGAGTAGTTGTAGCAGTAGTTGTAGCAGAATCCCTGTACTTTGGTTTTGCCATCATCTTCATAGTATATGCTAACCTTATCTTCTCTGCTATTATGTTATTGAGTTCATTGACTTGCTTGTTATTTATACTAACAAAGTCAATAGCTCCTATTCCAATTATCTTTGATATCCATGATTCATCATAGCTAGTTGTTACTATTATGGGTATGAATATCTTGCTTAACACATCTTCAATGAATGATATGCCATCCATATCAGGCATCTCAAGATCAAGTAGTATAGCATCAATGTTATTGCCATTCTTAATAACAAAGTCCAATCCACTCTTTGCATGTGTGAACCTACCTATAACATTAAAGTTGTTACTTCTAACTATATCTTCTAGTATGGTTAGAAAATATGGAGAGTCATTGATTATTGCTACGTTAATCGTCTCACCATTATTACCATTACTATTACCATTATTACCATAGTTAATCTTCATCGGTCTATCTGCCATTCCTGGTACACTCCCTGCTCATCCATTATCTTGTATTAAGAACTCTCTCTATTACAGTGCCAACCATTGCTCTATCGAATGGCTTAACTATGTAATCCTTTGCCCCATTCCTTATAGCCTCTTGTACTATGTAGCGTTGCTCAACCGCTGTAACCATTATTATCTTAGCCATAGGATTGATCTTTATTATCTGCTTCAATGCTTGTATGCCATCCATCTTTGGCATATTAACATCCATCGTCACTAGATCTGGTCTGAACTTCTTGTACTGTTCAACTGCCATCAGCCCATCTGATGCCTCTAGTATGTTTGAATATCCAAGGTTCTTCAGTATATCCTTGAGTACTAGCCTCATGAATGCAGCATCATCAACTACAAGTATCTTAAGCAGGTTCTTTGGTATCATGATCTAGCATACACCTCCTCTCATATCCAAGAGCTTATCAATATCTATGTAAACTACTAGTTTATCCTCCATCTTTATTATACCCTTTATGTATGGCATGTTATCCAGTATTGCTGTATTGAACTCTATCTTATCACTTGCTACCTTTGCTACCTGTTCAACGTCATCAACCATCAAGCCTAGCATTGTACCATTAACATCTGCAATGAGTATCCTCTTAGGTTCTATGCTACTATCATAACCTAGAATATTCTTTATGTTAACAACTGGTATTATCTTGCCCCTGAGGTTCATTATGCCAGATATCACCTTCGCCTCTGGTATCCTTGTGATCTTCTCCATGGCCCTTATCTCATATATCTTATCCACATCAACAGCATAGTATTCCATACTACCATCATCTATGTGCAATTTGAACAAGAGTACATTGAGTATATCACTAGCATTGTTACTCATCATCACTTCGCATCACCTCTCCCATACCCAATACTATCATCATTGTTATTGCTATGGAGACCAGTACCAGTACCAGTAGCACTAGCAGTACCACTAGCAGCAGTAGTACCATTAGTAGTAGCGTTGCCATTGCCATTACCTATACCGTTACCCCTACTGCTGATTCTAGAAGATGATTTTATCTCTATTATCTTGCCTTTCTTACCGTTCTTACTTACATCATTACCATCTACTCCTACAGTCATCTTCTCACCCTCACCCTCTCTCTTATCACTATGCCTACCTTTATCATATCCCTTAGATTCGTGTTTATCACCTGCCATACTTAACTTGAACCCTGATACAGATCTCTTCAGTTCATTATTCATCCTGATGAGTTCCTGAACCTTCTCTGTTATCACATGTAATGCTGCACTCTGCTCCTCAATAGCAGCAGTTATCTCTTCGGTTGCTGATGCATTCTCCTCAGATACCGCAGCTATCTCAGATATACTCTTATTTATCTCATCGATAGAGGCTATCTGTTCTTGAAGTTGAGCACTAACACCGTTTATGAGCCTTATCATCTCATTGATCTTTGCTGCTATACCCTCTAAACCTTTTATCCCCTGCTCTATAATGGTTTTACCTTCAATAACCTCTCTTGCATTCATATTTATTATATCAGCAGTACTCTTTGCATCACTCTGTATCTCTTCTATTATCTTTCCAATCTCCTCACTAGCCTTTGCAGAGTTCATTGCTAATGCTCTAACCTCCTCAGCAACAACAGCAAACCCTCTCCCTGCCTCTCCTGCTCTAGCAGCCTCTATAGCAGCATTTAATGCAAGCATGTTGGTTTGCTCTGCAATCTTTTGTATAACCTCTAGCACTGTTGTTATCTTTGCAGTCTTCTCAAGCAGTTCATTCATCTTGTTTGATGAGTCATTGCTAGCATTGATCATACTCTCTAGACTCTTGCTTGCTTGTTCAGAAGAACTCCTACTCTTCATTACAGTATCTGCAACCTCCTTAGAGAACTCTACAAGGGTATTCATCTTCCTATTCGTATCATTTATGTTTATAGTTATTGTCTCAACATTCTTGCTTATCTCATTTATCCTAGATGCCTGATCTTGAGAGCCCCTTGAGACCTGTTGTATGCCTGATGAGATCTGCATCATCGATGAGCTTATCTGCTCAACAGAGGTTCCTAACTCATTAACATTCTTATCTACACCATCAGCATTGAGCTTAACCTTGCTTATGAGTTCTCTGAACGAGGCTATAGCACTATTCAGTGATGATGCAAGTCTACCAATCTCATCCTTGCTCTTAACCTCTTCTACACTTATATCCAGGTTGCCAGAGCCAAGCACACCTACCTTATTGCTTATCGCTACCAACGGCCTTGCTATAGATCTACTCATGAATAGTGAGAATACTCCTACACCTCCTCCTATACCACCAATAACTGACCATGTAACCTGCTCCATGGTATGAACTGGGGCAAGAGCCTCAGCCTCATCTATCTCAGCAAGCAGCACCAACCCAAGGTCGCTCATACAGTAAGAACTTCCAAATATTGGTATACCTCTATAATCTGGATATATCTTACCCTTTATGCTATTACCATTTGTAAAGCACTCTACAACAGGCATTGTATCAACCACCTGCTTGAACTCAGTCCCTTGGATGAACCTTGAAGGCGTTACCATCAACCTATCCTTATTAACCAGATAGGTCTCTCCAGTCTCTCCAAGGTTATCCCTGCTGAGCAATGCCTTCATGAATACCCCTCCTCTAGTCTCGAATATAACAGCGCCTATAACCTTGCCATCATCTATGATTGGTGCACCTATGAGTAGTACAAGCCCTTGCTCATCCTTGCTTATCTTCCCTATGCTCTTACCACTATTAACATCATTGAAGATCTCATGCTCCCTTATACTGTCCCCCTCCTTACTCTTATCACTACTTGCTATAACCTTACCAGTGTTATCTGTAATGTATATTACCTTGGGGTTTGCCCCTATGCTATTCAACTCCTTCCATAGGAATTCCATATTACTCTTGATCAGTTGGTAATCGTCTATCCTTGAACCTATGTTCGATGCAAGTATCGATGCTTGCTTCATCCTAGTCTCTATAACATTCCTCACTATACCAGCCCTATCCTCTGCTATGTTAGCGTACTTTGTGCTTAACTCATTCGACAAGCTGATCTTTGCATTCTCTAACAAGAGCATCGATACTGCAACAAGCGGTATCAGTGCTATTGCAATGAATGTTACAGCGAACTTCTTCTGTATACTCCACTTCCCCATATACATACATCTACTAACTTGAGGGTTAAGATAAGGAATTGTTTGTATTGTGTTTTACTACATCCTTTTAATAAATTACTGTTATAAATTATAGACATGCAAGTAGGCAACGCTGCTAGCGCTACATTAAGCAGAGATGATAGCAATAGTAGAGGTAATGGTAATAGTAATGGTAATAGTAATGGTAAAGAGGTTACACTTGAGGAGATAGCAGATCTAGCACATAGGCTAACAGATAACACCCTTAAGGCTATAGAGGAGATAGAGAAGATAAATGATGAGATACACCTTCTAGCAGTTAATGCACTGATCGAGGCAGCAAGGGCTGGGGAAGCAGGGAAGACATTCAGCGTTGTTGCAAGTTACATGGGCGAGCTTAACAAGAAGGTTGAGAGCATAACTAGGAGAATTAAGGGAGAGATGAATATGCAGGAGTTGAGCAATGCGATAAGGGAGCAGTCAATAATAGTTAAAGGTAACAGATTAGCAGATATTGCATTAACTAACATAGATATAGTTGATAGAAGCCTCTATGAGAGGGCAAGTGATGTTACGTGGTGGGCACACGATGCATATGTTATTGAGGCATTAAAGAGTAAGAGTAAAGAGAGTATAAAGAACCTTGAGAAGAGGCTAGCAATAATACTAGATGCTTACACCGTCTATCATGATATAGCTGTATGTGATGTTGAAGGTAACGTGATTGCGAGTGGTAAGGATGCTATGCTGAAAGGCAAGAACTGTAAGGATAGCGAGTGGTTCAAGGCATCGTTCAGGAACAGGTTCGGGTTTGAGTATTCACATAATTCTCCCTTGGCAGATGACAGGTTCGTGTTGATATTCTCATGTGTTGTAAGGGATGATGCTGGTAGCGCTATAGGAGTGTTAGCAAATATATTCAAGTGGAATGAGTTTGCCCAGAGGATAGTTGAAAGCATACCATTGCCAGAGAAGGAGAAGAGGTATACTAGGGCATGTATAACAGATAGCGAAGGGCTTGTGCTTGCTGACTCTGCTGGAAGGATATTAGATACTATAGAGTTCGATAGGAGAGGCGAGTTATTTGATACTGTTAGAGCATTCATTATAGGAGAGGTTAAGGGGAAGGGGAAGAGATGCATAATCGCACATGCACTATCCCAAGGTTATGAGAACTACTCCTCTGGCTTACATTCATTGCTAATACAAGAACTATGATATTATCATTATTATAATAGTAATAAAATCTTAATAATTTAATTATTATAATAGTAATAATGAAATTTTAATAGCATGGTGATCTTTATGCCCTCTTTCTATATTTCTTATGGATATACCATGTTGCTATCCCTCCTACTGCTGGCAACATTAGAATATACTCCACATCTATAGGGAGTTCATTGAGTATATCAGTAACCTCACTAGTAACATCTGTATCACTAGTATTGCCATAGGCAGGGTCACTCTTACTCTTACTATCATCTATATTCGATCTTATGCTATTATCACTATCTGCACCATTACTATTGATCTTTACACTCGTACTCTCCTCAATACCATAGCCAGAGATCTTTGCGGTTACAGTTATAACCCCTTCCCTATACGCTATGAACCTTGCCATCGCCTTACCCTGTTCATCAGTACTACCATCATACATGTTCGTTAGTACAGCAAGATCGCTACCCCAACTGACCTGCATATTGCTCAATGGTACTCCTGCATAAGATGCATCAAGCGTGACATCGAACTGCTCCATAGGCTTAGCACTCTCTGGGGCAGAGAGTCTCAGAGTTGGAGGATCACTACCTATAATCCTCACATCCCTCTTTATTATACCTAATCCATCAACCATTGCTGTTATATCTGTACTCCCATGATTACCAGTGTTACTTGCTTCAACTGTGAATAATGTGTAGTATTTGCCTTTTGGGATTATAAGCATATCTGGGGTCTGTAATCCTGATGAGAATAGCAATGCCCTAATATCGCTTCTTGCATGAACAGGGTAACCATCGGCATCAACAATCTCAAGCGATGCAAGTGCCTTCGAGTCTGATATCGGTTCAAGGGTATTGATGCTAACGTTAAGGTTACCTGCACCCCTTATGCTCACACTCCCAGTACTTGTATACCTCAGAAGAGAGCCTACAGCCTCTACCTGTAGTGCAGCATCCCCTTCCTTAACAGCCCTCAACTGCACTATAGTATTTGCATGACCCTTAGCGACACTGTTACCTTTGATCACCTCGATCTTACCATCACCCCCTATCCTTAAACTCATATCCTCTGGGGCATATGATAGGTAGCCATTGGAGCCCTTGAAGTACACCATGTATGGTATATCCATCCCTTTAGATACCTTGCTCAGCAATGGCTCGCCTACAATGGTTATATCCTTAGGACCTTGTAGGTTCAACCTGAAGGATGCATCATCAACATAATCAGAGATAGTATATATCTTTGTCTCTGATGCATCATAGCCTACCTTAGCATTTATGAGTGCTGCTGACTTGCCCTTTGCTATTATAACCCTTGTATCCTCTACAGCAAGTCTGTTGCTTGATAATATATCTATGGGTGTATCCAAAGGTACTATTACTGGTCTTATGCTCTTCCCTCCCCCACCCTTATCACTGCTACCATCTTTTCCTCCAGCAATAGTCACCACTTGCACAGCTCCTATCATCTTGCCCTTCCCATCAGTGATTATAGGCAATGCATCTGGGAATAACCTTAGCGTTATACTCATCTCCTTACTCTCACCTATGTACTTGCTAGCATCAACATACACTGGTTCTACCAACTCCACAAATGCTTGATTGCTGGTAAGGTTATTGCTGCTAGTGGCTATGATGCTGACACATGCTCTATTACTCTTACTCTTATCCTTATCCTTATCATTAGCCTGTAGAATCTCATCACACCTCTTATCCGTATTCACGTAAAGAGAGATCACTGCGGTACTCTCACCCTTCTTTATAGTGCCAGTACCCCCAGTGATCAACATGCTATCTGGCTTCACCTCAACCCTTATATCCTGTTCAGCATAGATGGCATTTCCATTCTGGTCCTGAAGTTGTACAAAGGCATACACCTCATGCCCCCTTACTGCTGGAACCATATCCATAACATACAGCCTTAGCGCTTGCTTATCTGGACTATTAACCCTTATCACACCTTCAGCATACATGTCACCATGTCTGGCAGTGATTTTTATATCTGGGGTTGGGATCAACATTGTATCCTTTATACTGAACGGGATGTAGGCATAGTTCGTGCCCTCCCTTATCACAATACTACTAACTTGTAACAGATCCGTCTTTGACGAATCCAACTCTATCAGGTAGTCTTTATCTGCATACACCGGCTCATCCTTTGCATTCAGTAACTGTACAGCGATGTAACCTTCCCTAGGGCCTGTATAGGATAGGTCTGAAGGTTTTATGCTCAATGCTAACCTACTTGGTCTATTCAATGGCTCATACACCCTGACATCTATAGTCTCTAGCATCGTTCCTAGCCCTTTGGCAATTACCGTTATTTTCGTCTCTATACTCTTCAACGGTCTGATCTTTACAGCATAAGCATTGCCTATCCTCTCTATGCTATCACTTATACTTATAGCATCATCCAATACACTTATGCTAGTTATCTCTGGCATGAATGCTACAGGATTGCCTCTATTATCTTGCATCTGAATTATGAGATAGGCATCCTCACCCCTAACCAGCTTATCTGGTATTGTTGATAACTTTAATCTGAATGTTGTTGCTCTATTCTTACCACCATCTATATTATCACCATTCTTACTACTGCTAGTCTGAGCATTTACAAGCGATGTCTGGGATACCATTACCATTATCACTACCATTACTGCTAAGAGTATTGATACCACTACTAACCTCATACTATGCATGGATCTAGATCATCTTATCTATAATTAAGCATCTGTATGTAAGCCATCTATATTATATGTATGTATTAAATTGATATGACAGACTAAACGATAATTCCTTGCTTAAATCAATCTATGGGCATGAGTAGCATAGTAGGAGGAAGTGGGGTTGATGAGGTTGATGACTCTAACAGGTTAAATGCTATATCAAATGTTATAAAGTTCACCATAATGAACAGGTGCATTAATGCAATAGATACAATGCTGAACGATAAGAGCACTATAGATTCTTTAAGTATAGAGTATATAACACTTGATAATATCTATGAGAAGTTCGATCCAGAGCATGTTGTATTCGCCGTTTACATAAAGGGTATAGGGGAGATAACACTAACGCTCTTACTTGTTATAGAGGTTGAGGATGGGGAGAGACTAGCATCGATACTTATAGGTAATACTATAGGCAATGCTATAACTGATGAACTAGTAACATCAGCTATAGCAGAGTTTGGTAATATACTGCTTGCTGGTGCATTCACGAACGCTCTTACACATTTTACTGGATTCCGTATAGACTGTACAGCACCAGGATATGCAAAGGATAGCCTAGCAAGCATACTCGAGTACATAATTGTTGATAGTGACTCTACTGAGTTCATATATGCAGATGGTAAGTTATCATTCATGACAAATAAAGATCTTGCATTACATATATCTGTGCTAATACCAAGCGAGGATGCAAAGAAATTGGTTGATGTAATGTTCAGATAAGTGGTAGAAATGAGTTCTCTTAGCTGTAATAGTAGGAATAATACAACCGCAACCACAACTGCAACTACAACTATTCATGTGAAGATAGGCGAGTTAGCAGTGAGCAGGGATCGTCCATTAACCACTATAGTTGGATCATGCATAGCATGTTGCATATATGATGATCAGAGTAAGATAGCAGGAATGGCACATATAATGCTACCAACGAAGAAGACCAATAATAATACTAATATTGATACAAAAGCAAAGTATGCAGATACTGCTATAAAGAACCTTGTGGACTTGCTCGTAAAGAATGGTGCAAATATCAACAATCTCAAGGCAAAGATAGTTGGAGGGGCTAGGATATTTGCGCATGAGAGTGATATGGATATGTTCAACATTGGAGAGAGGAACGCAGAGAAGGTAAGAGAGATATTGAAGGAATATAGGATAATGATAGTTGCTGAGGATATAGGAGGGAGGACGGGAAGGAATGTAGTGTTAGATCCTTCTACATTAACAATAAAGGTGAAGGGTAATGGTTATGAGAAGATTCTCTAGAGTATAGAGGTGCTTATTATGATAGATGAATACACCTATGGGAGATTAAGAGATATAATCAAGGCTAGAACTGGTATAGATATCTCATGCTATAGCACTAGCTTCATATCAAGGAGGCTCGAATACAGGATGAATTCATATAACATCAAGGATCATAAGGAGTATATTAGATTACTTGAAGATGGTGATGAGCTCAATATATTCATAGCAAATCTAAGCATAAATGTGACTGAGTTCTTTAGAGACCCAGATGTCTTTGATAGGTTTAGAGATATACTCAAAGGGCATAATAATGTAAGGATATGGAGTGTAGGTTGTGCAAGTGGAGAAGAGCCATACACAATAGCAATTATAGCAAAGAATGATGGGGTTAGGTGTAGTATACTTGCTAGTGATATAAGTAAGAAGGCTATAGCATATGCGAGAGACGGAGTCTACTCTTCTAAATCATTAAGGAATATCCCTAGAGATATTCTTGAGAGGTATTTCATGGCAACAACCAATGGTTATATTGTAAAGAAGGAGATAAGGGATATGGTTACATTTGAGGTTAGAGATGTCACAAGGAGTGTTCCTGAGGGGGACTTTGATTTCATCTTCTGTAGGAACATGCTAATATATATGGATCATGTAAATAGGAATAGGGTACTAAGCAATATATGTAATGTGCTGAAGCAGAACGGTTATCTTATACTTGGCAAGTCAGAATATATAAGTAATCACAACGCCTTATCACTATCGTGTATAGATACCAGAACAAAGATATATAGAAAGAATCTTTAATCAAGATTGGTTGGCATAGGCAGATAACTACCTACATACCTACTTAACTACAACTACAACTACCTATCTACAACTACAATTACCTACAACTACATACAACATACCTACAACTACCTAACTAACTGAATATGCTTGTTGGATCCATGATCATAACCAACTCCATCAGCTTTGACATGAATATATCTGTTGTATACATAGTTGCTGAACCTAACATGATATATAGGCCGAGATTGAACCATACAGTCTTGAAGTAACCTCCTCTAGCAATCTTACCTGCTAGAGCATTTATTATAGAGATGATAACAACTATAACAGGCAACAATGTCTGTAGCAGTGCTGGATCCACAACGCTTAATGGCATTATCATCTGTACCTCCTTGCTACTGAACAGTCTTGAGAATATCTGGGTTAGCGTAGCCATAAGGCTTAATGTTGCTAGAGATAGTACGTGTAGTATGAGCAGCGTCATATCAAATACTTTTGCTATCTGAAGCCTCTTATTGTAGAGTTCGTTCAGTGCAGTAACAAGATTAGCTAAGGTTGATCCTACAATACCCATGTTTGCACCCTTCTGCAGTGCTTTCACTACTATTATATTGGTATCTGTGATAATCTTGTTTGCTGTCTCAGTAGATAACTGCTCAAATGCATCCTCAACATTAACCTTGTTCTCAACCCTGTTAAGCAATGCTTTAAGATATGGATTTAATGGACCAAAATCACTCTTCAACGCTGTTCTGAGCGTGTTTCGCAACGAACCTATAGTAGAGTAGATCTCACCAAAGTACCTTACAAATGCTGGATACCAATAGTTGAGAGTGTAAACCTTGTTCTCTATCTTCCTTGTATAGTAACCTAAAGCTATAAGTGGTAATGATGCAATTGCCATAGCAAGTAACTTGCTAGCAAGGATATCTGTTATGAATAAGAGCAATGCTATCCCTATGCTACTTGCTATACATGGATAAGCAAATAGCCTATATCTACTTGCCAAACTTCTACTCTCACTAACTATCTCATCTCTAGGGAAGCCTTTATACATAAGGTATACAAATGCACCAAGCCCAGCGGGAGATGCGAATATGCTCACAATTATCATATTGCTATCTGCAGAGCCTGAGAATATGCCCATGATTATTGAGGCTGCTATCATGAATATTGCTGTAGACATCATCGTTGAGTATAATCCAGTGAGCAACTTTATGCTCTCCAACTGTTTCTCATAATGTGTCTTGTATGCCTGTACTGTAACATCCAACTCCTGCTTCAAGAACTGTGCTAGATTCTCTCCTAACCTTATTATCTGCGCCAACTTCATAAGCATCTGGTTGAATGCAAGATCACTGCTAAGGAACCTTGATGCTACTAACTCAGATGCATGTGCAAGGTTGTACCTCCATGTTATGCCTAAAGCATATATATCTTGCATGGCCTTTGAGTAGTGCGCATAACTAGATGTTCTAGCAACATTTATCAGTTCAGTTGCTGATACTTGCCCAGTTGAGATGGAGTAGAGGAATGTTACAAAGTATAGCATCGCTCTACTAACACTACTCTGCTTCGTCACTAACTTATTTAGCAGTCTCATACTTTACACCCATCCTCTCCATATATGCTTGTAGACCAATCTCCTTAACCTTCACTATATGGTTGTATACATCGTGGTAGTTGAAGATCTTGCTGTTTATCCAATGCCTTATTATAGAGGCTCTAATCTCCAACTCATCATAGAGTAGCGATTCATCCTTCTTTGATAATCCCCTTCTTACCAGCAGTTTGGTAGCGAATAGTGCGCTACTCCCCTTCCCCCTATACAATGCTATATCCTCTCCAGGGTCCCAGTTGAATACTGGGATGAACATTATGCTATCAGTTGCAGGGTTATAGCCTATTATCTCGTTTATGCTCAGCACTCTCCTAACCAGTTTGCCCTGTTTGCCTTGTACTGCACTCTGGAAGAGCGCTATGTTAAGATTATCTATATGGGTTTTAGGGACATTTATTGGCTCATTTGTAAGCCTCTGTATTAGACTTGCTACTGTTGCAGCATGGAAGGTGCTAATCACAGGATGCCCAGTCTGCATAGCCTGGAATGCTATATTCCCTTCAGCCCCCCTTATCTCACCAACCAGTATGTAGTTTGGTCTCTGCCTCAATGCTGCCTTTAGAAGGTCGAACATAGTAACACTTGACTGGGGATTACCTGTATCCCTTGTAACCTCACTGGTCCAGTTAGCATGTGGGAGCGTTATCTCTGGTGTATCCTCTATGCTAACAACCTTCCATGTAGGGCTTATGAATGCACATGAAGCCATCAGTGTAGTTGTCTTGCCAGATGCGGTCTCTCCACATATGAATATGCTCATACCCTCATTTATCATCATCCAGAGGTATGCTGCCTCTCTAGCATCTAATGTGTTCGATGCAACTATCTGTGTTATAGATAATGGTACGCTAGCAAACCTTCTAACTGTAGCATTTGTACCCCTCCTACTTATATCCTTGCCAAATACTATGTTTATCCTAGAACCCTCAGGGAGTGTAGCATCGATCACAGGTCTAGCATGTGATATCGTCTTGCCTACCTGCTCAGCCATGTTTATCATAAGCTCTTCAACATCATCATTGCTGAGCCATACACTAGACTTTAATGGACCGAAGAGCTTGTGAACCACATATACATTCCCATTACCCATTATAGTTATATCCTCCAGGTAAGGATCTGTAAGGAAGGGCTCGAGTAGACTAAGACCTATCCTCCTCCTTATGAAGTGATACTTGAGGTACTCAAACTCCTCAGCATTCACTAGCACCTTGTTATTCTTGAGTGAAGCCTTTGAGTAATCTACATCCCCATTCACCTTAACACATGTATTAGATAGGAACTCATCGAGGATGAGGAACTTCTCCTGATACTCATTTGGAGGACTTATAGATCCAGCATGTATAGCAAATATCTTGTTTATCGCTTGCATAAGAAGTGGATGGGGCTCTGGAGGTTCTATAACACCATACAATGTGTATCCATCAGCGCTCTCCTGCATAGCATATACATGTATGAATACCTGCTCACTTATTGGGTAGAGCAGGTTGGGCTTCTTGATGAACTTCAGGCTATCCTCCAACTTCTCATAGAATGCTGGCACACTATATCCAGTGCTTACAAACCTCTCAACATACTCTCTAAGATACCTGTACTTGCTTATGAGTTCTTGGAATCTCTTGTTCTTTATCTGCATCTGAATAGACATCGTTGATCACTCAACCGTTCAATCTGCTACATGATTACGCATTTGCCATGGCTATAGGCACTATCTTTAAGCCAAATATACTACTAACCTCAGCACTGAACTGTGAGTTCACCTGCCCCATAGAGCCTAGTATCTTGACTATCTCGACGGATTTAACATCTCTCCCAGCTATATTCACAGATCTGAGCCTTATATAACAGTCAGATGCAGACCTCAGTTTAGAGCCTATACTCTCATTTATCGATGATGGATGTGCTGTAAGCACTATGCTTATACCATTTGTAACCAGATTCTTGCATCTGGTTATGAAATCCAATATCGCCTCTTCTTCAGCATACATGGTTAGCAATGAGATTGAATCTATAACTACGGCATCGAACCTATCAGCATTTGCATTAATATATCTGCTTATTATTGGGAGTAGATACTTTGCATGCTCTTTAGACCACTTTGCACCATACACATGTAATGGAAGCATTATCAACCTCCTCTTAAGGAATGGTATAGAGAAGTTATAGGTTATAGCCTTCATCTTATCTATGTATTCCCTTATGTTATTCTCGCTTATCATAAGAACCCTCATACCTGCTGCAAGCATACCATAGGTGAATAGTGCTGCAATGACACTCTTTCCAGATCCATGCTCTCCCTCTATAAGTATGAGGGAGGGTAATGGTAGCCCTCCTCCCAACTGTCTATCTATCTCCTCATTGGTTGTTGAGATTATCTTTACCATAGAGCAGACTCACCACCTATAATCATCATGATGTTGTGCTTGCTAGCGTTGCTACAACACCATTATCTGTAGAGATTGTTATGACTATACTCTTTGATGGTGTAGAGGTTATAGGATGGCTCAGCATAGCATCTATCCTAGCACTCTCCTTTGGGTTCAATATATTAGGATCTATAACATCGTTCTGTATGTTCAGTATCCATTGCCCCTCTGCCAGTGTATTACTGTATGATAACCTCTCTATATGCATGGTATCATTGTTATTGTTCATAGAATCTGTATAGTAGTAAGTCACAATTAAGTCAAAGTATGTATAGTTAAATAACTTACTCTTACCATCATTCTTCAATGTAAAGGTTATATGCCTTCTATCATTGCCATCTATCACTAGATCGCTTATATCTATGCTAGTCTCATTAATGCTCTTCCTCATCATAGCACTCTTAACCATAGCATCATCTGTCTTATGCATATTAGTTGCAACTGTTAACATAACTGCTAGAGAGGTTAGTATGGCTATGAACATTATTGCAGATGCTATTATTATGCTGAAACCCATGGAGGATCAATCAGGTTGAGAATATGTACTCATCAGTTATCCCATTTGGCAATGCTACCTTCAGCATATATGTCTTACCTGCTTCTATCGCATTACTTAGTGTTATTGTAATCTCCTTTGTCTGCTTAGGATTCCATATGCCAGTATCAGCATTATCGTAAACCCATTTTGGGACAGTTGCTGAATTGTATGGTATCCTTTGTAGTGCATTAACCTCTCCAAAGTATATGTCAACTGCATCAAGGTTGGATATGCTATACATGCCAGTATTCTTAATCCATGCCTTTACAGTAGTACTATTGGCACTAGCATTAACATATATCACCTTGATGTTAGTTAGAGCAACCTCTCTTTGCATCTGTGTCTGTGTAGCAAAGAATGATTGGATGATAGTGCTCTTGCTTATAACAGTACTTGCAAATATCGCTGCTATGGTTATTGATGCTATGAGCAGTATGCTCTCTGTGAATACAGCAGAGACCATAGCATATCACCTATGCTCATGCCCATGCCCATCCACACCCATGCCTTTAGAGTCGATCTGACTACTCTTTATGCTCATCCTTAGCCTTGCATAGATCGTATCTGCATCTTTATCCTTTATGTCAAGTACATCAGCAAGCATATAGAGTGAGATTGCACACTCCTCTGGTGTTAGGGTTGACTTGCCAAGCATATCGACTATGCTATACACGATCTTCTCTGCTTCATTGCTAAGGTTGAGTAACTTGCACTGCATATACAGTATATTGGCATACTCATTGCCAAACCTCTTCATAAACTCCCCTATAGTTAGTATAAGTTCCATAAGCATCGCTAGAGTTATCCCATTAGAATATGCAAGTGAGAGTATACTTTTACTAGACACTGCCTCATCATCTCTGTCAATCTCTTTTATGCTAGTATCTGTCATGTTCTCCTTGCTTTTACCAACAGTTGATATACCTTCTCCTTGCTTCCTTACATGTATCTGCCCATCACTATCATGACCACTGTTACTATTACTGTTACCAGCACTTTTATCTGCAACCTCATCCTTATCATGTTTACCATTGTCATTGCCAAGGTTAATATCTGACCTCTGTAATGGTAGTGTTGGGTCTGATAGCGAATCTATGTTGAGCTGATCGAAGTATTTGCGCATAAAGTTCAATGGATTTGCTATCTCTGCTTGGAATGCCTTAAAATCGACCAGCGTTGTCTCGAATGCTTCTGTTAGATCCTTCATGCTCTTCTTCAGGTTCTCTATATCTGCCTTTACACTATTGACTACATTTATTGCATCACCAGCCTTCTGCACTGCCTCTCCAACACTGCTTGCTATAGAGGCTATCCTCTCATCAACAATCTGCTGTATCATGGACTCATCTATTGTGACTGATTTGGTAGATGCTTCCATTACACCTTCATTGCTAGTAAGTGAATTACCCTCTGCAGTGGAACCAGAACCCTGTTGTGATAACTTGAGTTCTTCAACCTGCATGTTACTTGTATCTATACCTTCTAGCATATTACTGCTGTTACTATTACTATCGCTATAGTTGTCCATCTTATAGTTTGTAAATCTCCTTGCAAATAATGGTGGTAATGCTACAAGTATAAGCACTATAAGAAGTGAAGGTAAGATGAAGTATAATGGGTGAAAGAAGTATTCTCTAGCATTGTAATAGATGAAGAACCATAGTAGTGATAAAAGCATACCTGTTAACAATATTCTTGAGGAGAAGTTTATTCTCAACAAAAAAAGTAGGGGGGTTGTTATTCCTTTTATCTGCATCTTACTTCACCTTCCTTTATTTATTTATCCTAGGTTCACTACACTAGTTGTGATGACTGGTACTGTTCTCTCTACTGTCAAGACTGAGCCACCAGATATTATCAGTTCTGAATGGAGAACATCTAACTGCTGTGGTTGATCACTAGCCTCAAATACTATGGTCAGCACTGCTACCTCTCCACCATCCAGTATGTCGTTATTCTTATCCTGTAAACTGTTGCTCCACCATATTATTGCACATGTTTTATCTGGTGCATTGAAGTTACCTCCCTGGTTTATTTTGTCATTAGTACTGCCAGGAGCGTACTTACAGTCGGCCTTCTCTACATGTGCAAACATACTCATGACGTCATTATATGATTCATTAGTATCATCTCTTGCAGTGCCAACATATATGTTATCATAGTTCACTGACTTACTGAAGTACTTAACTGCTGTTAATGCCTTTTGAAGGTTGACTTCACCTGCTCCACTAGCCAGCTTTATTGGTATACTATAGTACAGTAGTTTGCCTGTGGTAGGATTACCACCACCAGTAACTAGCCCTGCTACCTCAACCGCACCAGTTGCAGACTTTAGACCCTCGCTTATCGTAGTCTTGCTCTTCTGCGTTGTACCAAATCCTGCATTGAGTACCACAAATGCAAGTGCTGCTGCAACAACAACGAATGCTATCATCACTATTGCAGACTCTATACCTAGGATACCTCTCCTGCTATTCCTGCTCCTTCTTGTACCCCTCTCTATATCTATCACGGCCATGGCATTACTATAACTGCTTGGATGATATCCTTTAGTTTGTAAGTAGAGTTACAAACACCCTAACTAGTATAGGCAAACCTCCCTTCCCCTACAAGCATAGAAATAATCTTTAAATATTTATCTCATAATTCATATACATGCTCCATCCCCATGATGCAAAGAATATAATAAATATGCTGAAAGATCCCCAATACTGGAAGATATCCTACAAAGCGATAAGGTCTATGATGGGCAAGAGGAGCCCATTCTATGGCTCTGTAGATGTAACCAATTACTGTAACCTACACTGTTCACACTGCTACTGGTGGGCTAGCAGGAACTCATCACTACAGGAGTTGAGTGTAGAAGGATGGAAGCATGTTATAGATGAGGTATTCAAGAAGAGGTACAATGTTGTACATGTGTATCTTCTTGGAGGGGAGCCATATCTTAGGCCGGATGTTGTAGAACTCTTCAGTAACGAGATGTATGGCAAGTGCACCATAGTTACAAACGCTACACTTCCTATTAGGTTCTTCAAGGGTATAGTGCTCTACATCTTCTCTATCGATGGACCAAGGGAGGTTCATAACATGATAAGGGGCGATACATACGATAGGGCAAGGCATAACATAATAGAGTTCACAAACACTTATGGGAGGAAGGGAAAGGGCTTCTATACAACAGTCAACGTTACAATAAACTCTTTGAACTACAAGCATGTAGCAGAGATGGTGAAGGAGTGGGAGGGTATTGTAGAAGGCATAGTCTTCCAGTTCTATACACCGTTCAGTGAGAACGATCCACTATGGCTCCCATTTGGGAGTGAGAGGGATGCGCTTATAGATCAGCTTATAAGGTTGAAGAAGGAGCACTATGAGTTCATACTAAACACAGAGGCACAGTTGAATGTGAGCAGGAGGCCATGGGGCACTAGATGCCCTAACTGGATGTGCATTGCATTAGATGCATTTGGTAGGGTAAAGAGCCCATGCAGCATGGGTAGCGCAGATCCAGATATGCCAAGCCCTATATGCGAGAGGTGTGGCTGCCTTGGTAACTGCCTAGCATACACCTATGGGCTGAGAGGGGATCCTATCAAGGAGTATGATGTATATGCTAGAGAGGTTATGCCCGATGGTAAATTGAGGCTGCTAAGTAGATGAGCGATAAGATGCAACTACGAGTCTACTCTTCTACACACCCTTGCTAATATGCCTATAAGGTTAGCAAGAGATAGATCAGATTTGGACCTCTACTACCTTGATGAACTAGCAGCAAGGATAAAGGCAAACAGGGATAAGATAGCAAGGCTAAGGCAGGAGCTTACAGATCTAGATGCAAGGATGAGGGATAAGGCTATAGATCTAGAGTTTGCTAGGATTATAGGCTATGATTATGAGGATGAGGATATCGAGAGTATTAGAGCAAGGATGAGTAATGAGATAGATGCGCTAGAGGAGGCTGTTAAGAACGATATGGAGGCGTTCATGAACGGGCTTATATCCCAAGATCTTATAATACCAATAGAGCCCAAGCCAATAGCGGATGCAGATGGTGATGGCAAGGGGAGGAGTAGGATAGTATACAGGTATAGGGATGATGCTCTATTCACAAACTTCGTCGCTCTACTCTCTACACTGCTAGGCAAGACTACAGTAAAGGATGTAACGTTCATGCAGGATGGTATAGCAGTAGATGCTGTGAGTGAGAGGGATGCAAAGTACAAGTTCGTCAATAGCATAAGGGAGTTGCAGAGGATGCTCGCTAAGAGGGTTAGAGCAGTGGTGATAGATGCAGGTTGAGAACTAAACGGTATCTTAAAAAGCCATCAGTGATAAGATCATTACATGGATGATAGGCTGAGGGCTGTGTTAGCTGCAAAGGTAGAGGAGTGCATGAACGATATGGAGAGGGTAATTATGCTTGTAGATGCTCTAAGCCCATTGCATAGGATGGATGGGAGAGGTGCTCTAGCCCTAGGAATAATCATTGGTAGGGTGTATAACTCATTCTACTACCAGAGTAGGCGTATACTCATGCGTGACCCAAGTGATGATGAGTTTCAGGAGTTCATAGCCATGATACTGGCAAGGATGGATGAACTAGCAGTAGCGGTTGGGGAGTCTACTGGTTCTACTGGATCTACTGGATCTACTGGGTCTACGGGGAGAGAGGAATAGACCGTTCATTACTATACCAACACTGATACTCATCCATACATCCATACATGCATACATGCATACATGCATAATGAAGATAGATATAGAGATAGATATAGAATTAGATATAGAGATAGATAAGGTTTATTAATACAGCAGTTGCTCCTTTTAGCAGTGAGATGGGCTTCTCCAACTTCGATATAAGGAGGTTCGACTGCTCAAGTTACGATGCCCTATGCAGGAGTTTTGTATGGGAGCTGCCAGAGTACTTCAACATGGGAGTTGAGATGCTCGATAAGCATGCAGAGACTAGTAGGGTGGCAATATACTATGAGGGGAGCGATGGTAGTACAAGGCTCTACAGGTTCAGGGATCTGTTGAACATGTCCAATAGACTTGCCAATTCATTAACAGATCTCAAGATAGGGAGGGGGGATAGGATAGCCATACTTGTGCCTCAAGGTCCAGAGGCTCTCGTTGCAATGCTCACAGCATACAGGATAGGTGCAATAGCACTATCGATGAGTACGCTATTTGGTACAGATGCAATAAAGTATAGGTTGACAGATAGCAGTGCCAAAGTGCTCATATTCGATGACTCGCTGAAGGATAAGGTAAGGCCAGCGCTCGATGGTCTAAGCATAGAGGCATTCTCAGTGCACAGTAGCGGTAACGAGTTCAATGATCTCGATAGCATACTAAGGAGTGGCTCTACCAACTTCAAGCCTGTGCATACAAGGATAGGAGACCCTGCTCATATGCTCTACACATCTGGCACAACAGGTCTCCCAAAGGGGGTACTGCTACCTCACAGCTTTCTGCTAGGATGCATACCATGCTACCAACTCTACCTTGAGATGGCACCAAGGGAAGGTGATATATTCTGGACGCCATCCGAATGGGCTTGGGTCGCTGCCATAGGGGATGTGCTCTTCCCATCGCTCTACTTTGGCTATCCTGTGGTTGTAACCCCTAGGAGTGGGAAGTTCGATCCAGCATGGGCATACAGCATAATGGAAAGATACAGGGTAACATGCGCTTATATAGTACCTACAGCATTGAGGATGATGCGCAAGTTCAAGGATGAGCCTAGGAAGGAGTACGATCTTGCATTAAGGGCCTTGGGGAGTGCTGGAGAGCCTGTTGGTGCAGAACTGGTCAGATGGTGCATTGATAGGCTCAACGTTCCATTGAACGAGATATATGGGCAGACTGAAGCAAACATAATAGTTACCAACTGCTACTCCCTCATGGGACCAAAACCAGGCTCTATAGGCAAGGCAACACCAGGGTTCATCGTTGAGGTTCTAGATGAGAATGGCAATATAGCAAAGCCTAATGAGATAGGGGAGATAGCGGTTAAGATGCCTAACCCTGTTGCGTTCATAGGCTACTGGAATAGACCGGAGGATACTGCAAGGAAGGTAAGGAATGGATGGTTATACACTGGGGATAACGGTTACAAGGACGCTGAAGGCTTCATATGGTTCGTAGCAAGGACCGATGATCTGATCAAGGCTGCAGGGTACAGGATAGGCCCCGCAGAGGTAGAGGAGGCTATAAATCAGCATCCAGCAGTGCTTGAGAGTGCAGTTGTACCATGGCACGATGAGATAAGGGGGCATGTAATCAAGGCCTATGTTGTACTAAAGCCAGGGTATGAGCAGTCAGAGGCTTTAAAGGAGGAGATACAGCAGTCTGTGAGGAAGAGGCTTGCAGAGTATGCATACCCAAGGATAATAGAGTTCATAAACGAGTTACCAAAGACTGATACAGGGAAGATAAAGAGGAAGGAGTTAAGGACCATACACCATCCATAAATAAAAACCTTTATTCATTCTTGTAGTCTATTGCCACACTCGGCACAGTAAACATCCATGATAGAGTTCTCATACATGCAGTTAGTGCATATCCTACCTCTCACATCTATACCATCATATCCTACACCATCAACCATCTCCCATGGAAGTAGTTGCTCACCAACCGCATCTACACCATCAACCTCAATCGCTAATAGGATCTCATTCCCATCGGTTATAACTATATCCTTGATCGATCCTATCCTCTTACCCCTGTAGAATACACCAACCCTCTCCTCTATAACCCTCTTCAGGCTTATACCCTTCCTCTCATCTCTGCTCACCATCCTTGCTTCATAACCGTGATTGGTACTCCTACCGCTTCTAAGCCCAGTAGAACCAGTTGTACCCTTTGGCTTCATGAACACCTTGTACCTTGCTATCATGCCGTTGCACTCCCTGCATAGATACTCCCCCTCTTCTAGCAGGATATGCCCTTCAGCAACCTCCTCATTAGCATCACTGCTCCTTATTATAGGAGAGCCCTTCAGTTCCTTGCTGCACGAGTTACAGTAGTAAGAGATTATCCTATCCTCATCAACCTTACCCAATGCGCCTATGAATAGTTCGCCAGCAAGCCTTGCTCTGCCTATCTCATCCTCATCTAGATCTGCGAGTATGTAGCCCCCAGAACCCTTTACCCTTGCTATCAACATCATCATATCCCTCAACCTTAAATATAACCTCTACCTCTACCATGGAAAATATTACCCATTCCTAAAAAATTATTAGTAGGATGCCCCTTCTACCCATCCATGGCAAAGGTACAGAAGACCAGTCTAGAGTCATGGGAGAGGGATGTGTTGAACTCCAACATACCAGTTCTTGTTGACTTTTGGGCGGAGTGGTGTGGACCATGCAGGATGGTTGCCCCAGTACTTGAAGATCTTGCAGATGAGTACGATGGAAAGGTTAGGTTCCTCAAGCTGAATGTTGATGAGAATCAAGATGTTGCTAGGGAGTATGAGATATATAGTATACCAACACTTCTACTCTTCAAGAATGGGCAAGTGGTAGGCCAGCATATCGGTGCTGCTCCCAAGGATGTGATAAGGAGGTTCATAGAGGAGTCGTTGAGGGGTTGAGCCATTTATAATATAGGCTATAGGCGATGATGCAATACGATGCACCCTTATATATAGCATCAATATGTTGGTAAATAAATAAAAAGGCTCATCCTCCATATCCTTATACCAATACTACAAATAAAAACACTTGATTTATTTACTACCCTGCTCTAATTCTATCCATGGGTCAACTTGGTTACAATACACGTGGGCCGTTGGTGGATAAGTTAAAGAACCTACTCAACGATGTTCAGGGTAGTTATGAGGCCTTCCTAGATGCTCATACACTCTACCAAGAGGGTAGGATAGATGAGAGGGCGTACTTTGTAAAGATGGGAGATTTTCTTAGACAGTTCTCATCCCTTGGCTTCTTAATGGTTAAGGTCATACTTGAACTAGATGCAAGTATAGAGAGAGGGGATAAGAGGCAGCAACAGCAGCAACAACAGCAACAACAGCAACAGCAAGAGGATGTTAGAGAAGCGATAGCAACAAAAGCAACTGTGGCTGCTACAGTTGTAAGACCATCTCCATCTATAGAACAGTTCACACAAGAGCGAGGTAGAATACCTCAACCCCTTGCTAGGGAGGCAGAGCAGAAGGATACAAAGAGATGTGTATACTGCAATGCTATAATTCCAGCAAGGGCAAAGTTCTGTCCAAAGTGTGGTAAGAGACAGAGTGAAGAGGTGAAGAATGAGGAGGGGGGATCTGCTAAAGATGTATCAAGAAAGGAAGAGGTAGTGAAGGATAAAGGGGAGGATAAGAAGGATAAGGAGAAGAGGAGAGGGAGTAGTGCTAGGAGAAGGCCTGCCAGTTAGCAGAGAGAGTAGGTTAGGTATAGGTGTACTGCAGATATGTGAATCAACTGACGGATACTGATAAAGTTGTTACGCTCAATGCATATCCTGCTATCCATCTGCATGGTTCATTGCATGTATAGTATTGCATAGCGTAAAATAAATAGTATAAAATAAATAGTATAAGTAGATAGATCCTCTTATGAAGGTATTCAATGCAAAGAGTGCTGCAGAGGATTATATGTCATTACATACATTAACCTACTCTACACCAGAGATGACGCTCCTCAAGTTTGCAAAGTGGCTTGGTGAGATTGTAGAGGTTGAGTGCAAGATCGATGCTGAGAAGTGTAATAACGAGGATGGTCTTCATCCAAAACACAGGATGCCTAGGCTGATGCTTTACATGGAAGAGAGAGAAGAGGAGTATAGGTTTGATGTGAGCGAAGAGTTTCTGCCTACTGGGGCAGTCACAACGTTATTTGCAAAGGTGAAGGAGCATATTAGGAGTGGAGAGAAAGGGGAGGGCACAAAGAGATCTGGCGATGAGAGCAAGGACTTTAAATTCTGTATAGCATGTGGAGCAAGATTGGATATGGATGCAAGTTTCTGTATAGAGTGTGGTGCAGAGCAAGCATAGTAAGACGTTGCTATAGCATATACTAAAGAATAGTCGCTACAGTATATACTAAAGAACTGATCATATGATATAGAGATATTAGTGAGCTGAGATGCCATTACACATATTAAACAAGCTTATCACTATAATGCCTCTGGGCCGGTAGTTCAGCGGTAGAATGTCCGCCTCGCACGCGGATGGTCCCATACCTGTCCTTTGGTAGGGATCAGCGAGAGGTCGCGGGTTCGAATCCCGCCCGGTCCATTAAGTTAAGATGTAAAGCATAATTGTGAAAAATTTCACAACGCCATATTAAGTACAAAACCTCTCTTGTTATCTCCTCTCCCTACCCTACCCTATCCTCTCTCCTCACCTGTTGGCTCTGGCTATTGTTGCACCAGCATACAAAGTCTCAAATAAGCCTATCATCTGCTTTGCAAGTATCTCATCACTAACATATACACCAGCATAGAACCTCTCTGGGCTATTAGCATTGACAAGTTCAACACATGCCTCCTTGCCATCCACTACTACAAAGCTGAATGGTACATCTGCAACCTTCTTATCCACCCCCTCTGGATAGTATGACACAGTTGTTACCAACGCCTTCTCCATCTTCTCCTTATGCTCATGCCTTACTGTCTTATCCAGCGCATGTCCCTGTATCAACATCCTATCCACTATCATCCTTACATTAACACCACGCTTCTGTAACTCAACGATAGCATTTGTAACATTCTCGTTGAAGAATCTGCTCACGTATAACACTTCACTAGATGCATTGCTCATCCTCTCTACCAGCATGTTTATACAGTCATCGTAGTTCACTACTACCTTTGCCTTATCCTCCTCAACCTTTATGGAGAGCAACCTGTAGATCTCATCTATACTGAACTTACCACTGCTCTTGAGCACATCCAGCATCTGCAACTTCTTTGCGTTCCTCACATGCTCAAAGAGTACCTCTAGAGCCTTTTCATAGATTATCCTCCCTAGAGTTGTCTGTACATACTTGCCCTTGCTCTTCTCTACAAGCCCAATATCTACTAACTGCTTGAGCCTTGTATAGTACTGCTTCTTGGTCAAGCCCATCTTCTCTGGGGCAGCGGTCTCGGCCTCTATCCCCTCTCTGCTCTGCAGAAATATCTTCAAGGCATCATATTTTGAGAGTATTGTCAATACCTTGGAAGCTTCCTTGACCACTTCATCTTCCATGTAAAAATTAACGATTATATACTTTTTAAAGTTAGTGTGTAACAACCACATTTTACACTCATAAATTATAAATATTGTAATTATTGTACAATTGTATAAATATAACCATAAATATCATTTGATTCAATATGAATGTATGAATTATATATACAGAAGATGGTCGTTCGATGAATATACTATATTATGATCATTATTTTATGTATGGATAGATAGATATTTGATTGTAATATACAACTATAGCTATGTATGTAGTAAGCATAGGAGGCTCAGATAGCAGTTCTGGTGCTGGTGTACAGGCAGATGTGAGGGTATGCTCTGCTCTAGGCGTGTATTGCATGACAGTTATAACAGCGGTTACAGCACAGAACACATCCACTATAAGCAAGATAAAGCCTATCGATGCAGATACAGTGAGGGCAGAGATATCAACACTGCTTGAAGGTCTACAAGGGCGTATAGTGCTAAAGATAAGCATGCTCTACAGCAAGAGCATAATAGATGCTCTTCTCAATACAATAAAGAAGCATAAAGAGCATGATATGATGGATGTGGTTATCGACCCAGTGCTTAGAGCAGGTAGTGGTAGATACCTCCTCAAGAGGGATGCAAGATCATACTATATAGAAAGGGTGCTACCTTTGGCAACCATCATAACACCAAACATCATGGAGGCGGAGTGGTTATCCTCCATGAAGATAAGAGGACATGATGATTTACGTAAAGCATCTGAGAGGATAGTATCTTTAGGGGCAAAGAGCGTTGTTATAAAAGGCGGGCATATGCACAGAGAGGGTTATGAAGGCAAAGGGGCTGATAATGATAATAATGATAATGATGATGAGAATGATGAGAATGATGGTGGTTATGAGGATGAATGGAATGAGGATAAATGGAATGAGGATGAGTATGTTACCGATCTGCTCTACCATGAGGGTAGATTCTATACATTCACAAATAGAAGGATCGAGGGCTCAAGGTTACATGGCGCTGGCAGTATATTCTCAGCAGCAATAGCAGCAGAGTTGGCAAAGGGTAACGATCTGGTATCAGCAGTAAGGATAGCAAATAAATTTACACATACTGCAATAGTTAACGCTTCAAGTATAGATGGTTTTACAAGGATACCACTGATAGGCAGTGAATATGTTGATACTAACGATGAGGTTATAACATCACTTAGAAGAGCGATAGATATACTTCAGTTCACAGATGGTATCGCTCTGCTCATACCTGAGTCACAGAGCAATCTAGTCTTTGCTAGAGATGGAGCAGAATCACATGATGGTGTTGCTGGCATCGTTGGAAGGATGGTAAGGTATGAGCATGGCTATGCTAGAGCAGCAGGGCCTATACGCTACGGTGCATCCAAGCATGTTGCAGATGCAGTGCTAACGGCAATGAAGCATGATCCTAGCATAAGATCTGCGATGAACATAAGGTATGATGATACGATAATTGATATATGTAAGAGACTAGGTTTGAGTATAGCAGAGTATGACAGGAGTAAGGAGCCAGAGCATATAAAGCAGAGGGAAGGGATGAGTGTGAGATGGGGTATAGAGCAAGCCATAATATCATCAGCATCGGCGCAACCATCAGCATCTATACCCACAGCTAGGGTACCAGATGTGGTATACCATAGAGGAGATTGGGGCAAGGAGCCCATGATAATAGTGTTTGGCCAGAATCCTATGGATCTTCTGAATAAAGTGCATAGCATACTTGCGATGTATAAGGATTGTACATACAAGTGTGGAAGAGGTTGGAGGGACAGGTAAGGAAGGATGATTGATTATGATGGGCAAGGGCGATGCTGTTTGTGTTGCAGTGATACTTGCTGGGGGGCTTGGTAGAAGACTCCATCCATTGACGCTTGTTATGCCCAAACCCATGCTCCCAGTTGCAGATAAACCATTGCTTGAGCATGTAATAGAATGGTTACACTCCAATGGGATAAGGCATATCATAATATGCGTAAGTTACCTAGGGAGGATTATAGAGAACTACTTTGGTGATGGCAGCATGCTTAATGTGAAGATAGAGTATGCTAGAGCAGATAGACCATTAGGTACTGCTGGCCAGTTGAAGAGCGCTTCTCACCTACTCTCTAACCATGATAGGTTCATATGCCTGTATGGTGACTCCCTCTACGAGTTTGATCTTCGTGCTATGGTTGATGCTCACCTTGCAAGGTACAGAGAGGATGATAGCACGATAGCAACCATGGCTGTGATGCATCATAGAGCAAGGTTGGATTACGGGTTCATAGATGTTGATAGCATAGGTAAGGTGATAGGGTGGAGGGAGAAGCCAGAGTTCAAGGGATTGATAAATATAGGATGCTATGTTATGGAGAGTGATATACTCGAGTTGATACCTAGTGATAGGGTTAGTCAGATGAACGAGATACTCATTGATGCTATATCAAGGGGTAGGAGCATCTATACGTATAAGATAGAGAAGGGATTTAGGGATATAGGTAATGAGAGGGCATATATGGATGTGTATAGAGAGTATGCTGAGAGGCTTGGCGATATTTGACTAATATTTATGCTAGACTTAGAGCTGTAGTTGATAACTGATAACTGATAGTTGATTAGTTGATTAGTAGTAGTTGGTTATTGTATATATCAGCGTATATGTATGTATATCATCTTGTATCTTCACTAACTCTATCTATTACTCACAGTTGTTCATAGTCTCACCTTGCTATAGGTATCCTATACCTTATAACCTGGGATACACCATCCCTTGCATATACACCATATATCATATCTGCACTGGCAACTAGGGCATCCTTCAGGGTAACCATTATTATCTGGCTTATATTAGCCCTCTCCTTTATTATCCTCTTCAACCTCTCAGTATTAACACTATCAAGATGTGCATCTATCTCATCCAAGAGGTAGAATGGTGCTGGCTTGAGTGATTGTAATGCTAGAAGGAATGTTATCGCTGCTATAGTCTTCTCCCCTCCACTCAACGAGTTAGATTCTCTGGCGGGCTTCTTTGGGAACTGCACAATGAACGTTATGCCAGAGGAGAATATATCCTCCTTAGCGCTATCTATCTCAAGCCATGCTGAACCCTCACCATCGCTCATTATAGAGAATATGCTCCTAACCTCTCTATCAACCCTACTGAATGCATCTAGGAAGAGTTGCCTCTTCTCCCCCTCTATCTGTTCTATGAACCTTACTATAGCATTCCTCTCCTCTTCGAGTTGGTTCTTCTTCTCTGAGATGCCCCTATATCCCTCTATGAGTTGCATGTAACTCCTATTTGCAAGTTGGTTTACATTACCCTTGAGCATATCATGCTCTTCCTCCAATCCTTTCAGTAGTTCACTGATATCGAACCCATCGTACTCATCCTCACTCTCATAGTAATGGTCACTACCATTGAGCTCTCTCATCAGAGAATCCTCTTTTGCCTTGAGATCGTTATACTCATTGATATATAATGCCAACTCCTTCTCAAGTATAGATAGTTGTCTACTCATCCTCTTCTCCTCATTAATCAACGACCTCAACTCCTCATCGTACCTCTGTAACCTTGAGAGCGATGATGATGAGGCATCTATAACCTCCTGCTCCCTATCCCTTAATACCCTCAACTCTTCTATGCATCTACTCAACTCATCCCTGTATCTTCTTACTAATATAGCACTCTCCCTTGCATCGGCCTTTGCCTGCTCCAACCCTTTAGATACCTCATCTATACGCCTTAACGTACCATCTCTCTCTGAGTTCTTTGCTGCTATACTGGTCATCAGACTCCTCCTCTCTCTATCAAGTTGCTCAAGCCTAGAGATGAGTGAAGTCTTTGCTCTACCCATCTCCTCCATAGCCTTCTCCAAACCCTCTCTATCCTTAGCAAAGGTACTCATCATCTCTTTAAGTGCAGATACCTTCTCCTCAATGTTAGAACGCTCCTCAATTAGCCTCTTCATCTCCTCCTTCATAGCAATGATCTCACTACTTATCTTCTCAATCCTAGCGCTGTTCTCCTTGATAACCTGCTCACCTCTAACTAGTGTGATCCTAGCCTGTTCCATCTCCATATCTACCCTTGCTATATGAGAGATGATCTCACCCCTCTTCCTCTCCATATCCTGTATGGTAGCCTCAAGGGCCTTGACCTCCTCCCTCTTCCTCTCTATAACCTGCTTGAGGGATGAGAGCGCAGCGCTCAACTCCTTAACAGACCTGCTCCTTACTACAAGTCTGATTATATCACTTATCCTAGAGTTGGTATCTATTGTAGTTGCCCTTACTCTAGGCTCAAATAACTCTCCATCGATTGTAACTGCCCTATATCCCCTTCTCGCTAGAGTTAGTGCATCACGCTTAGAGTATGCTAGGAGCGTATCGCCGAATATAAAGTTCACTAAGCCCTTATACTCTGATCTGATGAAGTGCGAGAGTGGGTAGAGCGTATCAGTATCATATACAGCATCCTTGAGTTTGGTGTTAGTGTTATCACCATCATCATTACCCTTATCCTTATTCTCATCGAGGGGAGAAGGGGCAGAGGAAGAGTAAGAGGAAGAGGAGGGAGAGGAAGAGGAGGAAGAAGAAGTCTCGCTAGTATTAGGACTATCTCTACCGCTAGAACCTAGACGAGACCTCCTAAGCCTTACACCCTTGACCTCTTCACACCCCTCAATCATATCTAGAGGTATCATAGTAGTCCTTGATAGTCCTAGACCCTTCACATGCTCAAGTATTAGAAGCATGGACTTGACATCCCTTACCACTAGTGCCTTCAACCAGTTGGATCCTACGGCCATAACAGCCCTAGTATACCTTGCATCCCATTCCAGCATATTCTGGAGTATACCAACTATCCCAAGCTTAGATGCATCCTCCATAAGCCTCACTATAGTGCCATCCTCTCCCCTCATCGCTAGATCTATCTCTGTCTGATACCTTGTAGTTATATACTCAGCCCTCTCTAGTATTGCTACTACACCATCTATCTGCCTACTCAGCCTATCCCTCTTTGCAGATGTCTGTGTTACAGCATCATCAAGCGCATCCAACTCCTTTGCATATCTAGATCTCTTCTCTGATAATGTTGAGATTAGAGCACTCATATTGCTCATCTCTTCCCTTACCTCTGAGCCCCTTCTCTCTAATGCTACCATACCCTCATTGGATATCTTGATCCTCTCATCCAATGATGCAATCTTCAACTCTATCTGTGATGCATCATCAACCAACTTCTTAACCTCCCTCTCTAACCTCTTCTCCTCCTCCCTCTTGCTTGAGTACTCCTTGAGTAGCATATCCATCCTCATACTAAGATGGTTCACCTCCTCCTCTACCCTCCTCCTCTCCTCCATAACCCCATCAAGGGTAGTTGTAAGCCTATCTATATCCTGCTCTAGAGCCTTGACCCTCTCCACTAGCCCATCCCTCTCCTTGATTAGCCTAGGTATATCCTTGCCTATCGTAACTATCCTACTCTGATTGGTATTGAGCATAGCCTTCAACTGTTCAACCCTTACTATCATGCTGGATAACTGTCTACTTATCTCTGCCTTCGATCTGGATGACTCCTCAACCTGCTTCATGAACCTAGCCTTCTCACCCTCAACCACTGCTATCCTACTCCTCAACCCATCTATACCCTTGCTTATACTCTCAACCTCCTCCCTCCTCTTCCCTATCATATCCTCAAGCATGGCAAGCCTCTCCCTAGCATGTTTGAGCATACCCTTAACCTGTATGTGTTTAAGCCTCTCTATCTCTCTTGTAAGGAACTCTAACCTGAGTTGATCGTTACGTTCCTGCTCAAGTTCATCTATCCTACTCCTCACCTCATTCATCCTTGCCAATGCAACCTCCAACCTTCTATCTGCCTCAACCAGCTGCTTCATAGCCTCCTCCTTCTTCTCATCGAAGTATGATAAGCCTATTATCTCCTCTATTATCCTGCGCCTCTCCTCTGGGTTCAACTCTGCTATACGCATAACCATGCCCTGTTGCACATTATTCAACTTGTTTGGTGTAGCAAGTACAACATCGAGCAGGTTTGTTATGGTGGATTTGTTAACATGCTTACCGTTCAGATAGTACTGGTTCTCTCCATTATCATACATCTCTCTGGTTATGGTCACTGTATTGGCATCTATTGGTATACCTCTATCACTGTTATCGAATGTTACACTGACCCTTACAGCCCTCCTCTTCCTATCCCTATACTTTGCATCACTGGTTATATCATTAACTCCAACTCCAACTCCATCCCCATCCCCATTCATCTCCCCATCCCCTTCATCCAAAGCATCCCCAACCCTCTCCTTACTTCTACCATTGCTATCATGGATGAGTGACTGTAACCTATCTACCCTGAGTACTCTCACACTATTCTCGCCTAGGGCGAATGCTATAGCATCGAGTATGTTACTCTTGCCAGAGCCATTAGGGCCTGTTATGCATACAAGCCCTTTATCCAGATTCAGTACGGTGTTCTTTGCAAAGGATTTGAAGCCAGATATCTCAACCTTCTTTATATATACCATGAACCTTCACCTCACCTACTTGAATAAATATGCAGTTGTGAACTATTTTTATGCTCCTTGCAAAGGAAGGAGATAGTAATAAATTAATTATCATTGGATTATATAATGGAAGTGACAAGGGTAGCACTACTCCAACTGGAGTTGAAGGATAGTCCAGATGATGCTATGGCTCATGCTCTAAGACTACTCCAGCAGGTTGGGGCAGCAAACTCTGAGATAGTATGCCTGCCAGAGCAGTGGTATCCAAAGCCCCTTGAGAGTATAGATGAACTCAAGCCCATACAGGATATGGCAAAGCAGTATAAGATGGTTGTGATAGCAGGAGCATTCTTTGAGCATCTCTATGAGACCAATGATGAGAGTAGTAATAGCAGTAGCGACGCTGAGAGTAGCGTATACATCTCAGCCCCAGTCATAGGTCCTGATGGTAATATCATCGATAGGCAACTCAAACTACACCCATTCGGTAGGGAGTTAGGCCTTGTGAGAGCAGGGAGAAGGATAAGGATATTTGAGTATAACGGCGTAAGGTTTGGGATAGGCATATGCCATGACGTTGTATTCCCTGAGGTAGCAAGGTTGGCAGTAAAGAATGGTGCAGATATGCTATTCTTCCCCTCAAAGATAGTGAATGAGGGTCTAGAGCCTTGGCATATATATGTGAAGGCTAGAGCACTGGAGAATAGGGTTCCAGTCGTTGCACCGAACCTCTGTAGCAAAGAGTATGGAGGGATGAGCATGATAGTGGATCTAGCATATAACGAATCACTTGATATAGTGCTCCCCTATGTTGTTACTGCATCTGCTGGGGAGCATGTGCTTATAAGCGATATAGATTTGGAGTTGAGTAGAAGGGTTAGAAGGCTAAGAATGATGGAGTTGAGGGATGATTACATGGTGTGAGATTATTAGATAGCAGCATAGCATATGATGATATGGCATGTATAAGATTCTCTAGAATATGAATGAGTGAGTGAGAGAGGTATAGGCATGGTTATGGGCATGGTTATGGCTATCGGTATCGGTATGGCTATCGATATAGCCAATAATATATCTAGCCAATAATATGAGTTATCAACGCTCCCTCTTGCCTTGGACGAACTCCATGAACGCCTCCTTAGCATCGTTGTATGGCATCTGTAATGGAGGGTGCTTGAAGCAGTAAGCAGATACGCTAATCAATGGGCCAGAGACACCTCTATCCAATGCTATCCTTGCTGCCCTAACAGCATCTATCATCACTCCAGCACTATTGAATGCATCTATAACGTTAAGCTTAACGTTGATCTCCAATGGTACATTGCAGAAGTATCTACCCTTTATGTGTATGTAGCAGACCTTCTCATTTGCAAGGAACGGTATATAATCGCTAGGTCCTATACGCATTGGCACCTCATATGGTAGCATTGCCCTCACAGCACTTGCCTTGCTCTCCCTCTTCTGCTCTAACCTCTCCTCATCTAGCATATTGTAAAAGTCTGCATCCCCTCCTATATTCAACTGGTATGTGTGCTCAACCTTAACACCTCTATCAACGAGGAGTTTGATGAGTGTCTTATGCAGCACGGTTGCACCCAACTGGCTCATCACATCATCCCCTGCTACAGGCAGATTGCGTTCTGCAAACCTAGCCTGCCATCTCTCATCTGATGCTATGAATACTGGCATGGCATTTATGAAGCATGTACCAGCCTTGAGTGCCTGCTCAGCATAGTACATAGTACCCTTTACACTCCCAACTGGTAGGTAGTTTATCAGTACATCTGCCTTTACCTCCTTGAGCCTCTCCGCTACATCGACTGGAGCCTCGCTGGATAAGTTTATCATATGGCTTAGATGCCTCCCTATACCATCATGCACCTCGCCCTTCTCTATCCTTACACCTAGCCTCTCAACCTCGCACACCTTCAGTGTATTGTTTGGTTCCTCGAATATCCCCTCAGCAAGGTCCTTGCCTACCTTGTTCTCAGCAACATCGAATGCAGCAACGAACTCTATATCCCTTGGCTCTATGCCACCAAGGCTATAGGCTATCAGTCCTGTAGCATCACCCTCATCTGCCTGAGCATAGTATCTAGTGCCTTGAACCAGTGCTGAAGCACAGTTACCAACACCTGCTATTGCAACCCTTACCTTCTTACGCATGCCAAGGGTATTATTGAATCAAAAATAAACTTTCCTCTAAAGCATTTTATTATTCATATCTCTACCGATACTCTGGTAAGCAGGTATGCTCACACTCATAGGCATGGGTATTCATGGTTACAAGGGGCTTAGTATAGAGGCTATAGAAGCAATAAAGCGCTCAGACAAGGTCTACCTTGAGGTCTATACCAGCCCTGTTAATGCTAAAGATGTGGATGCTATAAGGGCTTTAAGGAGCGATATGGTAGTTGTGCAGAGATGGTTCGTTGAGGATGGTAGGAGGATACTGGATGAGGCTAGAGCAGATGATGTGGTACTCCTTACATATGGCGACCCTCTAGTTGCAACCACACATATAGAACTGATTGTAAGGGCTAGGAGTTCAGGTATAAGGTGCAAGGTTATACACTCCTCATCCATCGTAACAGCAGCGCTAGGGGAGTGTGGTTTGCATGTATACAAGTTAGGGAGGATAGCAACCATAGTATCAGATCCCATAGCAGATACAAGTACCTACTATGCCCTTTACACTAACCTTATGCAGATGAACCATACACTACTGCTCCTTGAGTACGATCATGAGCATGGTTACTTCCTTATGCCAGGCGATGCTCTAAGGTTACTACTTGAGTGCGAGGCTAGAGAGCGTATGAATGCTATAGGAGAAGATACATTTGCTATAGTAGCATCTAGGGTTGGTATGGAGGATATGGTATTGGTTGGAGGCAAGGTAGGCTCTTTACTCAGGCATGATCTTGGAGGACCTCCCCACACTCTGATAGTCACAGGTTCACTGCACTTCACAGAGGTTGAGGCGTTGAAGGCATCTGTTACCCTACTAGATGAGCCTACAGATAACACGGAGAGGGTTAAGGCAAGGGCAGAGGTTATGCTCTCAAACTACATACCAAGGGCATATAACGCACTATCTAGGGCTAGAGGGTATATCGATGCTATAGATGCTAAAGATGCTATAGATGCAAGTATAAAGGATATGATAGATAATGCAGAGTATTATCTGAGCGATGCTGAGAGGTTTGCTAGAGAGCATAGGTATGAGCATGCGATCCTAGCATTGGGTTATGCTGAAGGGCTTATAGATGCTCTGAGGTACCTCAAGGGCATAGATCCATGGAGGAGCAAGCAGTAAGTAGTAATAGTAGTAAGCATAGATCATTGAACTGCATCGCATAGTCTGCATCGTACCATATTTACTGCAGTAGGTATAAACGCTAGAGATCCAATCCAACCTAATCCAACCTAATCCAGTCCAACCTAATCTATCTACTATATACCATCTACTATATACCATCTACCATCTACTATCTGCTATATACTATATAGGGACTGCTCTAAACTTATATTATGGTTTGATAGAGTAAGGGTCAAATGACAGTCCTGATAGATAGGACGGTGAACTCATACAAGGACCTCATTGCATTCCTTAGATCAAAGTTAGGCTCCCTATATGATGAGATCCACCCTGTCCTTACTGCCTACCTGGAGAGGAGTAATGTAAGGAAGAAGGTCAACCTCGATGAACTCGATGGGGATATAGATAGGCTCATGGAACTAATAGTCAATCCAGTAGTACACAAGATAGTTAGGGAGAATGCTCCAGACTTTTCATGGATACCTGTAGTTGGCAATGATCTGAGCAGGAAGGTTAGGGAAGAGTTGTATAGGAAGACCGAGGAGGGGATAAGGCAGGCTAGGTACTACCTCAAGAAGGATAAGAGGCTTAGAGAGAACCTACAGCTCTTCCTGCAGGATGTTGTAGATAGATACCAATAGGTATAGATGGAATAGATAGATGGGATGGATGGGGCAGGGTAGGATAAGACTGATATAGATAGATAGAGAGGTTAGGTGGCATGGTTGATAATACATATTATGGTCTAGGCATAGAGGCAAATAATTTTATTATCTCTACCTATTGCATTAAAGATGGGTCGGTGTAGGGTTGGATGCTATAGATAAGAGCATACTTACATCCATTTACATAAACCATGTCAGTACGAGCTATAGTACTGCTGTAAATCTAAGCGTAAATGTAAAGAAGGTACCACAGGATATCGGAGACCATGACGATAGATACATACCCTCTAGCATAGTAGCAGAGCATAGGAAGAGGCTAGAGTCTCTAGGCATGATCGAGGATGGAGTGTTAACAGAACTTGGGAGGAGTGCTATACGGGTAGTGCTAACTGGAGGAGTGTTCGATATAATACATCCAGGGCATATACATACACTGAGGACCGCAAAGAGCCTTGGCGATGTGCTGGTCGTTGTTATAGCAAAGGACTCTACGGTTGAGAGGCTCAAGGGCAAGAAGCCATTACATGATGAGGATAAGAGGAGGGAACTTGTAGCATCTCTACGCTTTGTAGATCTAGCATTGATAGGTCATGAGGGCGATATATTCAAGACCGTAGAACTTGTCAAGCCTGATATAATTGCACTAGGCTATGATCAGGTACATGAGGAGCAGTTCATAAGCAAGGAGTGCAAGAGGAGAGGATTGAAGGTAGATATAGTAAGGTTGACATCTCCAATACCAGAACTCAAGAGCTCTATGATAAAGGCAGAGTTGAGGTCATCCATCTACACTATATAGCATTAATCAGATATATAAGCAAACGCAAATGAACGATAAGCAATAGGAATAAGCAATAAGCAAGGAACGGAGTGATAAGCAATAAGCAATAAGCAAGAACGATAAGCAATAAATAATGAACAACAAACGACAAATAATGAACGATAAACGATAATCAATGAACAATAAACGATGAATAGGCAATAAGCAAGAACGAGCAAGCAAGGAATGGTTTTTAACACCTTGAGCACTAACTCTACTCTACCAATGAGTAGTATGGTTGATGCACTGCTCAAGGGCGAGCGTTGGGCAGTAGCAAAGGCTATATCCATACTTGAGGATGATGGTATACAGGCTAGGGAGATAGTTGAGATCATATTCAAACACTCTGGCAATTCAAGGGTTATAGGGGTTACAGGACCTGCAGGTGCAGGGAAGAGTACACTTGTGGGCAAGATGATAGGCGTATATAGGGCTAGGGGGTTCAGGGTTGGGGTACTTGCAGTAGATCCCAGCAGTAGCATCTCAGGTGGAGCGATCCTAGGGGATAGGGTTAGGATGCAGGAGCATGCACTCGATGATGGTACATACATAAGGAGTATGGCATCTCGGGGCGCATCTGGAGGGATATCATTCGCATTAAGGGATGCCATAAGGGTTCTGGATGTTGCAGGGTTCAACAGGATAATAGTTGAGAGCGTTGGTGCTGGACAGTTGGATGTGAAGATCTCAAGCATAGCAGATGTTACAATAGTAGTGCTCAATCCACAGACAGGGGATAGCATACAGGCGATAAAGGCTGGGCTAACAGAGGTTGGCGATATCTATGTAGTTAACAAGGCAGATATCTCAGGAGCAAATGCACTATACAACGATATAAGAGCATTGGTTGCTGAGGGTAGGGATGCAGTAGCAGTGCTCAAGACTGTAGCATCAACTGGCAAGGGTGTTGATGAGCTCGTTGATGCCATAGAGCAGTCATTAAGCAGGAAGCTTAGCAATGGTTATAAGGAGATTATAAGGAAGAGGGTTGAGAGTGAGTTGATGGATATAGTCTTTAACATGCTAGCAAAGATGGTTAAGGAGAGGGTTGGTATAGAGCATGAGATGATAGAGAGGGTTATCGCAAAGGAGATCGACCCTTACAAGGCTGCTGAGAGCATAGTTGCAAAGGTGGTTAGGTATGAGTAGCAGTAGTAGTGGCAATGGTAAGAAGAGGAGAAAGGGTGATAAGAGCAGTAAGGGTGAGAAGGGCAATGAGAAGGCACTCTTCACAGACTCTGGCATAAAGGTGAAGAGGATATACACGAGCAAGGATCTAGATACTAAGGAGAGGGGGGATGAGGATGCTGGCAAGTACCCATTCACTAGAGGCATATACCCAGAGATGTATAGGGAGAGGATATGGACTATGCGCCAGTACACAGGCTTTGGGAGTGCTGAAGAGACCAACAAGAGGTTCAAGTTCCTGCTTGAGCATGGCCAGACCGGGCTGAGCCTAGCATTCGATCTCCCAACACAGACAGGTTATGACTCTGACGATCCTAGGGCTGAGGGGGAGGTAGGCAGGGTTGGGGTAGCGATAAGTTGTATAGATGATATGATGAGATGCTTCGATGGCATCCCTCTAGATAAGGTTAGCACATCGATGACCATAAACTCAACAGCAACAACCCTACTAGCATTCTACATAGGGGTTGCTGAGTCACAGCAGGTCCCAATAAATACGCTAAGGGGTACACTCCAGAACGATATACTCAAGGAGTACATTGCAAGGAACACATACATATACCCTCCAGAGCCATCGATGAGGCTATTCGTTGATTCAATGGAGTTCTGCAGCAAGAATATGCCATCCTGGTACCCTGTGAGCATCTCAGGCTACCATATAAGGGAGGCAGGGGCAAACGCTGTTCAAGAACTTGCATTCACATTCTCCAATGCCATAGCGTATGTTGATGCATGCATAGAGCGTGGCTTGAAGGTCGATGAGTTCGCTCCTAGGCTCTCATTCTTCTTCTGCTGCACCATGGATATACTCGAGGAGGTAGCGAAGTTTAGGGCAGCAAGGAGGGTATGGGCTAATATAATGAAGGAGAGGTACAATGCAAAGAATGAGAAGAGTATGCACCTCCGCTTCCATGTGCAGACTAGTGGTGAGTCTCTAACTGCACAGCAGCCAGATAACAACATAATCAGGGTTACACTCCAAGCATTGGCAGCGGTGCTTGGAGGGTGCCAATCACTCCATACAAACTCTAGGGATGAAGCATTATCACTCCCTACTGAGGAGTCGGTCAGGATAGCGTTGAGGACACAGCAGATAATAGCGTATGAGAGTGGAGTGACAAGGGTCGTTGATCCACTTGGAGGCTCATACTACATAGAGTATCTTACTGATGAGATCGAGGATAGGGTATGGAAGTATCTTAGGAGGATAGAGCGTATGGGGGGTTCTCTCAAGGCTATAGAGAAGGGTTACTTCCAGCAGGAGATAAGGGAGAATGCATATAGGATAAAGAAGGAGGTCGATGAGGGCTCAAGGGTGATAGTTGGTGTTAACAGGTTCGTCGAGAAGGAGGCAGAGGTGCCAGAGGTCTTAAGGATAGACCCAGAGTTGGAGAGGAGGCAGGTTGAACGGTTGAGGGAGTTCAAGGCCAAGAGGGATAAGGTCAAGGTTGAGCATATGATCTCTAGATTGGAGGAGGCCGCTGAGAATGGCTACAACCTCATGCCATACATAGTTGAGAGTGTAAAGGCACATGTAACACTAGGGGAGATAAGCAATGCGTTCAGGAGGGTCTTTGGGGTATACCAGCCTAAGCTTGTGATCTAAACAATTTTTATATAATTCTCCATCCAATCTTCGGTATGAGGATAGACCATGTTGCCATAGCAGTTAACAACGTTGAGGAGGCATTGAAGACGTTCGAGAAGGTCCTCAAGGTTGATAAGAGAGAGATAATGGTTGTGGAGCATGAGAAGGTCAAGTTGGCTATGCTCCAGTTGGAGGATACAAGGATAGAACTGATCGAACCTTTAACAGATGATAGTCCAATAAAGAAGTTCCTGCAGGAGAAGGGTGAGGGGATACACCACATCTCCATATGCACAGAGACGCTTGAGGAGGATGTTGATAATGCAAGTAAGAACGGTCTGAGGATAATAGGAGGCATAAGGCCAGGGAGCTATGGTAGGAAGATAACATTCATACATCCAAAGTCGTTACATGGCGTGCTCATGGAGCTGTGTGAGCCACACTAGCCTACACTTCATTTTTACATCTATAATTTATTCTATTCCGTTCTATTCTATTCT
>CALHIV010000016.1 GCA_938030895.1 uncultured Nitrososphaerales archaeon
TTAAGAAGGCAGAAGTTTTGTAGTTATTATTCCCTGTTTATTATCCTCCTATATGTCACTGTAAAGGTACGTTAGAATAGAATAGAAGAGAATAGAAGAGAATAGAAGAGAAGAAAAAGAGAAGAGGTTTAAGGCTATGGAAGGATAACCCTACTCATTGATATTTTTAACAAGGCAGATAATGACAGTTGCTAAAGAAGCAGTGTAGCATATACAAGATAATTGAGATCAGAATCATAATTCAATCACTAATAACATATCCATATACACACTCTATCCCTAACTCCTTTGCCTTATCCAATGCCCCCTTATCTATATGCACTGTAACTACTACTAGCCTCCTTATCTCTGCTCTATGGATCTGCTCTATAACCTGCCTTATGCTATTAACCTTCTCATAGAATGTTACAATATCATCTTCATCAGCATGACTCTTAACCTCCATTATATCTATATGGCTATTGGTAAGAACTACATCGAACTCATACCTCTTACCTTTCAAGCCATATAATCCCTCTCTATCTATATACTCAAACCTTAATGCCTTATCCTCATCTATACCTAGTTGAGTAAGTTGATCTCTATATATGTTGAGTACCATCTTCTCCATATCCCTACCCATCCTATTCCCTAGAGAGCCTATGCTAACAGTAAGCTCATCTAACCTTTTATCATGCCTTCTAAACCCTTCAAGCATGTCTTGCCTTAACTTCTCTATACTCTCCCATACCCTCTTGAACTCCTCATCATGCCTTTTGAACCCTTCCTGCATGTCTTGCCTAAGTTTAGCCATCTCTTCCTCATGCCTTCTAAACCCTTCAAGCATGTCTTGCCTTAGCCTATTCGTCTCTTCCCTAAGATCCCTTATCTCCTCTTCAACCTTAGCAAACCTCTCATTCATCTGAGCCTCTAATGCAACTATCCTATCCAAGATCTCCTTATAGCCTATAGCTCCTGCTACTGCATGCCTAAACTCCTTATCCTCCTCAAGCATATCCAATAGTCTCTTCTTCAACTCCTCATTGCTCTGCATAGGTAGAATTATGTTTAACCAGTATATAAGGCTAGGTATGTATATTAGAAAAAAATGAAGGAAGAGGCGGAGGAAGAAAAGAATAGGAAGGTAAGAAGAAACAAGAAGGAAGAACGCTTCTAACTCTCTACTCTACTCTACGCTATCCTACTCTCTATCTAATAGCAGGTGTTGTTCCCTAGTTTAACTGTCTCATACTTACATTCAGGCCTATAAAGATAAGAAGGACATGTGTTAATAATGATCTCATCGCATATGTATAATATAATCTATCCCCCTTCTTCTTAGCAAGATCTTCTTCTCTTTTAACCTTCCAGACAACTAGCGAGCGTTCATCCCATTCCTCCCCTCCTCCTTCTCCTCCTTTACCTTATACTCCTTATCCTTCCTCTGCTCTCCTCCTTCTCCCTATCATAATCTGTTTCTATATCGATATTCTTGCTCCTACTAAACTCGTTCTTAGCCATTGCCTCTCCCCCTCCCTTCCTCCCTTCCTCTCTTACATCCTCAAGTTCATCAATGGCGCTCTTGCAGTATCTAATCATCTCTTCTGCTAGCATGTACTCTGCCCTCTCTGCAAGCCAGACTATGCCATTGTAATGTATCCAGAAACCCTCACCCCTACCTATCATTCTCCAGCACAAACCTGTAATCCTCTAGGAATGATGCTCTCTTAACCCTATCCTTAAGCCCTGAGAAGATAAAGTCGATAACGAGCATAAACTTCCTAGTATTTATATCTCTAAGCCTCTCTAGTGTCTTACTGCTGTTATTGCTGATGCTGCTGCAGCAGTTGCTACAACTGTTGTTAGTTGTATTGAGCATATTTAGTATCTCTTGCATATGGATCGCTCAATCTTGCATGGGCGCATATACAAGAACTCAGGGGATACAGAGCCAAATCTACTGTATCCACTAGCAGTAGCAGGTCTACAAGCCACCGCCCCAGCAAAATGCTGAGTCCTTACAATAGGAATCTTATTATAAGAATTGTTGTTAACCTATATAATATATAGGATGTCTAGAGTATTATATATAAATATTTTGTAGATTCAGTAAGGATCTGCCTATTGGACCATGGCTACCCTTTGCCAACCCATTCTACAAAGGCAAAAGTAATAATGTTGTATGATATCAGTACTTACTATTATCGATCTACCATTCTACTTATCAAGCAGGCAAAGTTAGTAAGATAGACCGATCCCATCCTCATTTCACATTAAAACAATATATAACTTTTCTGTACTATTTATTATATCAACAAAATATATAGGCAATTTATAAAGAGTCAATTAATTATTTCATTAAATATCACCATGGCTAGTCATTCATACTGCTCATAACATGAAGGAGTGGATATTGATTACTCGCTAAATACGTATGTATTTATAACTACACATTTTTAGAATATCATATAACTATCCTTCTCTTTGCTTCTTATTGCTATTTCTATCTAGAAGTTGTATAAATTCCTTATATATATTCACAAAATTGAGGCCCTTTTCTGTAATCTCTATCTGTTTATCCGAGATGGTTATCAATCCATACTTTGCTAGGGTATCAAGGCATCTGTTGAGCGTTCTGTTATCAACTTTCAGATTCCGCATTATCCATGTCTTCTTCTGTGGTCCATCCTTTAGGTGTAGAAGAATGAGACCACTTATCTCAGTCAGTGTCCTTTTAGGCATTATATTAGGTAGGAGATACTTATATTTTGGCTTTATGTTATATCAGATTACACATATTATACACGGTACTACCCCACCAACAATTAGAATGTTAGATTATCATCCTTGTGAATTTATTACCTCTATCGCTACTTATGGCAAGGTGATAACTGAACCTAACATGTGAGCAGTTTGGATCAGCACATATCTTCTCGCTCCATGTTATGTATACTCCTCTACCCTTGCTTAACATACTAACATCTTCTATTGCCACACCTTCTTCCACTACTATAGGTGAAGAGAGTGTAAGCCCTGAATCCTTGCTACTTATATACATCATACTGCTCTTACCTTCTCTTTCTAGAAGCAGGAGTATGCTTACATCACTCCCCTCAACATCCAATATGATACTCCTTATAAGATCATAACCTTCTATAGGAATAGGTTTAACATCTATGCTCTTCTCATACATGCGTGTAAACCATAATACATGACCATGACCATGACCATCACCACCATCACCACCACCATCATCTATCCATGCTATACATACTAGTGAGCCATCAGATTTTACAATAGGCGATCTACCCTTACCAATCTTTACTGCATCAATGAAACTCCTACCCCCATCATCACTCTTACTCATGTATATGCTAAAGTCATCATTATTAGCATGAGCGCTACTCATCCATACAGCGTATACATCACTACCATCAGCATCCATGGATACAAAACCAGAATCAGAATCCATGCTGCTGAGGATTATAGGATCAGAGAATGTGTTACCATTGTCATGACTTGCTCTTAACATGACTGCAAATGAACCTTGGGTGTTATCATGCCATGCAATATACACGCTTGAACCTTCAGCAACAAGTGTAGGTGCCTCAGAGTCCCCACTGCTATCACTGATATTCAACGTGCTAGAGAATGTTAAACCACCATCCCTGCTCACCCTTAGCAGTATCTCGCTATTGCCATAGGTTAGGTCTACCCATGCAACGTATACAGTTGGGCCACTAGCATCAATAACTGGGTACTCAGAGTCCCCCTCGTTGTTGCTCAGATTTATCGTAGAGAATTGAGAATAGTTGCTACTGTGACTCAAGAAGATATCATACTGCCCATTAACCTCTCCACTCCATAGTATATTAACATAGGAGCCCTTTGCTATAATCCCTCTTAGCCTTACACCATCGAGCCCTTCAGTGCTGTAAACCAAGACCGTTCTAAACGTTGATCCACCATCGCTGCTTGTTCTCAGCATGATAGCATCATTTACAGGATCATACAACGCTATGTACACATCTGGGCCCTCTACTGCCATAACTACATCTGCCCTTAGCATCTCACTGTTGACTACTGAAGCGCTCCCATCCCCCTTTATTATGGATCTTAATGGTATGATCCCGATACCTAGGTACTGCATCACAGCATATACAACTAGTGAGGTTATGAGTAATGCTACAAGGCCTCTATTCTTTGGTCCTATCATCCCAATCTAAATGAGAGGGAAGGGAACATCACCTTGCCATTATCTGGTGCAGAGTCCATGAGGTAATCTGGTTGTCCATGAACTGCTGTATCAATATTTACCATTACATCAACACTCCACCAGAAGATCATCGGTTCCCCTATAACTCTAGCATCTAGCACTACATCTACTCTATTACCCTTCATCTCATCACCTATCTTAAGCATGGGTATGAGCCACTTATTACTACTAGCATCGAAGACAGCAAGGTACCAGCCGTTGATACCCAATCCCTGCTCCTCAGGGAAGTATGGTATAACCAACTTGTACTCCCTCTTCTGGAGATATGCTGTAATATACTCTATACTCCATATGTATACTACCTCATACCCGTCCCTGTAATCTTTTATGCCCTCTGCAGGCTCTATGCTGAAGAGTAGTACACCACTACCGACCCTCTTTACGCTCGCATTGAGTATATCATGATAGCCTCTTACAGTTGGAATAGGCTTATTGGAGAAGAGGGGGAGTGCATATGCATCTCCTTTGGCATCGCTGACGCTCGATGCTATAGGAATATCTTGTATGATCAATAGAAGTAAGCCTGAGGATATAAGGAGCACGCTTATGACTATGGTGAAGAGTAGCATGGGTTTATGGAGGATACTACTCATGCAGCATATATGCATGTCTTGTTATAAAAACTTCCTCATCCTCTATTCTTTATACATACAGCTAGGGTTGCTCCTCCCCCTGCCCCTGTATAGTCTTAATTACCATATCCTTGAGTCTATCTGGTATATCGTACTTTGCTAGTGCCTTTGCTGGTTCGCTTAGTAGTTGCTTCCTGAACTCTGGGTTCTTTGCAGCCTCGAGGAATATACTGTTGAGTATATCTAACTCTCTGCTATCTATCTCCTCTATTCCCATTAGGATGGTTGCAGATGACTAACATATAATGTTTTAGTACCTAATGATCAGTACCATTCTACTATTAGGGTAGATGTTAGATATGGTATGGTGATTGTGTTATGTATAGAGATCTTAGGGATCGATAACATCTTATATTCAGGTGTCAACAACATCTATACCTATATTACACCTCAATGAAATGGTTTGTTATAGAGCATAGGAGGAGGGTAAATGGGCTGCTCTGCTTGTCTATAACATACATATCTAATCTAGACTAATAGTAGGAAAGACTGATGCCTGGTTTGTTCTATGCTCCATTGTTTTAGGCCGTTCATAAGATCAGGCTCTGCTGGTCTTATGGCTATGTATGGCCATCTCTTTTCGCATCGAGCATCGATACTCTTTGCAGTACTTATGGCAGCAATAATAGTGCTCTAGCAGTCTCATTCATCTCTATACTCTCTATACAACCATTACCCATGATACTCTTAGCAGCGATCGCTTCAATTGCACACTTCACTTTAGATTGCTAGCGGGTCTTGTAATACCCAAGGTACTAAAATGGGATGCCTCATACACCTCTCTCTATCTACAACTTAACTTAGCATAAACAAGATCATAACAGCATTAGTGTGCCTCATACACCTCTCTCTATCTACAGCCCGCATGGAGTCTACGCATGGAGTCTATTACCGCATGGAGTCTACTCTTACTCTAACGCTTTGTGCTACAACCATAACAGGATTAGATAATGCATAACCTGTAAGTATTCATACTCGTGCTATAACCATAACAGGATTAGACCCAGAGGTAGGAGTCCCCAGCCATCTATGGAATAATGCATATGGCTGCTTTCCCATGGTAGCCAGATGCTCTATCTACCACTATCACGGAAGAGTTTATCATGTAAGTGTGTATCATGAGAATATCATGAGAATATCATGAGAGTACATCTAATCTAATCTAATTATAAAATTATAAATAAATAGCATGATAGTTTAGCGCTATACATGCTTGAGCTTAGAAGCCAGAAGTACGTGGATGATATGCCCAAAGTTATGCATGTGAGGGATACCCTGAAGAGAGCATTACCTATAGCAAGGAGCATAGGGGTTACAAGGCTTGCAGATATAACCCATCTGGATATGCTTAGGATACCGAACTACTCAGCGATACTCCCTGGGACTGATGATTACATCTGGGTCTATAGTGGTAAGGGTCCAACTAGGGAGCATGCAAAGGCAAGTGCTGTAATGGAGAGTATAGAGCGTTACTCAGCATTAGCAAGCACCTTCTTCAGCAATCCAGCTAGGGGCAGCAGGGTATCGAAGGGTAGCATGGCTGAGATGTTAAGGGAGCATGGGAGAGAGCATGTGCTCCATCCAGATGATGTTGTAGAGGCAGTGAGCCCAAGTTACAATGACCATATGAGGATGGACTTCTTTGAGGGTTACGATCTTATAAGCAGAGAGTATGTAATGGTACCTGCTGGCCTTGTATTGACTAGATACGATATAGTTGCTAGTAGGAATGGTAGGTTCAACCCATTCCTATACTCGCATAGCAATGGGCTTGCATCTGGGAACACTATAGAGGAGGCTATACTACAGGCGTTATGCGAGGTCATAGAGAGGGATGCAGTTAGCATAGCAGAGTTAAGATCCAGCGTGCTACACTTCCATATCTTGAAGAGTAGCATAGAGAGGTTAAGGGCATATGGGCTTAGGTTAACTGATATAGATGATCACTATGTAGATGATCCAAACATATACCCTGAGGTGGATCTCAGCAGCGTTGAGCACCCTCATGCTAGGCATCTCATCTCTAGGTTTGAGCAAGAGGGTATACCTCTACTCGTCAAGGATATAACATCAGATATCGGAGTATCAACGTTCATAGCAACGAGCATACAATGGATCACACATGACTATGGGTACCTTGCTGAGGGCCATGGCTCCCATCCAAACAAGGATGTAGCACTGATAAGGGCCATAACGGAGGTGTCGCAGACTAGGGCAGCTAATATACAGGGAGCAAGGGATGATCTGAGGAGGATGAACTATGAGATGGGGAATACTGCAGAGAATAAGGCATGGCAGTTCATGCACTCAAACAGGAAGGTAGAGTTTAAGAGTATAAGGGATGAGAGGAATGCAGATCTCCTCGATGATATAGAGTTTATACTTGATAGGCTCAAGGGCAATGGGTTGAGCAGGGTTATAGTGGTTAATCTTACAGATGAGAGGCTTGGGGTACCAGTCGTTAGAGTCATAGTCCCAGGGCTTGAGACTTTCAAGGTGAGCAGGAGTGTTATAGGATCAAGGGCAATGAGATATATGCACTCATAAATAAATAATACTGGCATATAGGAGATGGATGAAGGGAGAGTGAGTAGTGATAGGATCATAGTATTCTTGGGCCCAAGTCTGAGCAGAGAGAAGGCTAAGGGCATACTTCCAGATGCAGAGTATAGACCCCCAGCACGTAAAGGCGATCTATCGAGGGTTGGCAACTCTATAGTAGGGCTTATAGATGGTGTATTCCTTCAAGATTACCCTCCAACACCCATAGAGGTGTATACTGCTATTGCAAAGGGTGCAAGGGTATTTGGTGCAGCAAGCCTAGGAGCATTAAGAGCAGTTGAGCTTGAGAGGCTTGGTATGGTAGGCATAGGCAAGATATTCAGGCTCTACAAGCAAGGCAAGATAGAGGGGGATGATGAGGTTGCTGTTACATTTGAGGGTAGAGACTACTCACTCCACTCTGAGGCCCTGATAGATATAAGGTATACACTCTACCATGCATATAGAGCAGGTGTTATAAGCAAAGATACAAGGAGGAGTCTTGTTAAGATAGCAAAGGGCATCTACTTCCCTTACAGGAGTTATGAGGCAGTGATCAGCAAGGCAAGGGAGAAAGGGATAGATGAGGATGAGTTGGATGCCCTTGAGAGCTACCTACCATCTAATAGAAGGAGCCTCAAGGAGGAGGATAGCATAAAACTACTCAAGTTTCTAAGAAAATACACCAATATAGAAGAATAATAAGATATAAATTGAGAGTTATGTAGAAGAATAAGGGAAGCAGATATGGGTTTTGGCAGGTTCTTGGTAAGGCGTACCATAAACATGGCTATAGTGCTCTTCTTCACGGTCTTCATAACTATAGTACTGCTAGGGCCAAGCATGGATAATATACTGAGGCTCTCTATAGAGCATGAGGTTAGGCAGGAGGTCATAAACAATAGAGCGCTGGTATCTGGAATGAGCACACAGGAACTCGAGAGGTATATAAGAGAGCAGATAGATGCAAGGGTAAAGGCTATAGGGCTAGATGAGCCTTGGTACTCCCCAAAGAGGCTCTGGTTCACCATGCTGAAGATACTCACCTTCGATCTAGGGAGATCGTACTTCTTGATAGGTGAGAGCGGTTCTAGCAGGGTCTCGGATATAATAATGGAGAGGCTCCCTAGAACAGTACTACTATTCACAACAGCAACTGCCATAGTCGCTGCTATAGGCATATTCGTTGGGGCATTTGCAGCAAGGATGCATGGCACGATAGTGGATAGGGCGAACTCTGCATTCGCTGTTATAAGCAGTAGCTTCCCTCTATGGTGGACTGGTATGATCATGATACTTGTGTTTGCATTTACACTCAACATATTCCCTGCTAGGGCAACACCTCTAGTGCCAGCATCAGACCCATCATATCCATTGGCACTGCTCTACCATATGCTACTACCGCTGCTTACCATGATCCTGATAGGCTTCGGTTCATGGAGTTACATAGTGAGGAACCTCTTGATAGGAATACTTGCAGAGGACTTTATTATGGCGAAGAGGGCTATGGGCATACCAGAGAGGAGGATCGTTTATGCGCATGCCATTAAGAATGCTGCACCCCCAATAGTAACTATAGTCTCACTCTCGCTCTCATCATCCATAGGTGGGGCAATAATATCAGAGGTGGTATTCGATTGGCCAGGGATAGGCAAGTTATACTTTGATGCAATAAGTGTACTGGACCTTCCAGTCATAGTAGGCCTTACATACATAACCACGCTTGTATTCCTCATAAGTATATTTGTAGCAGATATACTCTACGGCTACTTCGACCCTAGGGTAAAGGTAGGTTAGCATGGGCGATCAACCAAAATCAATGCTCTCTCTAGCCTACATATGGAGTGAGTTTAGGAGGAATAGGGTTGGGCTTGCTGGGCTTGCAATACTCCTCATCCTCATCTCTCTATCTCTGATAGCATTCATATCCACCCCTCTGGATAGGCTCAGGGATTGGAACGATCCCTCAGCATGGACATTCTACCCTAGGAGCGCCATGCCAGCCTGGGTTAACATATTCTCTACAAGCAAGTTACCAGAGCACCTGATCCTTGATAGGCCAGAGGTGAGCGTAGAGGACTCAGACCTTAAGACCATCGTGCATAGATATAGGTTCAACTACTCTTATGATGAGTTCCCTAGCGACTTTATGCTCAACTACAGGGTTAGGTATGAGGGCTCTGCACCACTGCTCTTGCTCAACATCATCAGACCGGATAATGATAGTATAGAACTGGCTAGGGTATCGCTCCCATACGCTAGTAGAGAGCAGGTTTATGATGCAACGTTATTCTCTACAGATAGGGCTGTACAGGATGGAATAGCCAATAGCATAGGCAAGTACAGGTTCCCCATCTCTAGAGATGCAACTGTTACGGCAGTATTCTCCTCCTATGATGAGATTAAGGTTATCAAAGGCACATACATAGTAGAGGCAAGGTTCTTCCTCTTCAACGAGAAGGATGAGTTGATAGCAAGCAAGTTCATAGTTGGTGGCAAGGTCTACGGTACTCTAGGCACGGATGATCTTAGGAGGGATCTGAGCATAGGGCTTCTATGGGGTGCCCCTATAGCACTCTTCATAGGCATATCAGTAGCATCGATATCAGTGCTCATAGGCATGGTGTATGGGATAATCTCTGGCTACAAAGGGGGATCGACGGATGAGGTTATGATGAGAGCCAACGATGTTGTATATGCTCTACCAGCACTACCGCTCTTGATACTCCTTGCAGTATCCCTTGGTAGGAGCATACTCCTCATAGTTGCCTACCTTATAATATTTGGTTGGGTTGGTATAGCCAAGGTATCTAGGAGTATAGCACTCCAGATAAAGAACCTAGCCTATGTTGAGGCAGCAGAGCTCATGGGCCAATCAAGCATAAAGATAATATTCAGGCATATATTCCCACAACTCCTGCCCTACACATTTGCAAGCATAGCGATCTCTGTGCCTGGTGCTATAATAACAGAGGCCGGGCTCAGTTTCCTAGGCCTTGGTGATCCCACAGTACCTACATGGGGTCAGATGCTCCATGATGCTAACCTGTATGGTGCTGCCGCTAGAGGTCTATGGTGGTGGATAGTCCCTCCAGGCTTGATGATAGCATTAACAGGTCTAGCATTCGTGCTAATAGGCAATGCGCTAGATGCAATAATCAACCCAAGGCTGAAGAGAGTATAACCGAACCGTAGTGTATAACTGTTGAGAAGTTAAGTTAAGTTAAGTTAAGTCAAGTTAGATGGTTCTCGAGCACGTAAATCATCATAAAGATTAAATTCTAAATGCAGTTAGCATATATATGCTCATCCCACCAAAGGAGCAGCAGCATATCAAGGAGGTATTCACAAGTAAGTTGAAGCATGATGTAAGGATAGTAGTATTCACACAGAACTTCGAGTGTTCATACTGCAAAGAGAACAGGGAACTCATAGATGAGTTGGCATCACTCTCGGATGGTAAGATAAAGGTTGAGGTCTATGACTTCGTTGAGCATGAGGCAAAGGCAAAGGAGTATGCTATAGATAAGATACCTGCAATAGCACTCATAGGGGAGAAGGATTATGGGATACGGTTCTTCGGCATACCTACAGGGTACGAGTTTGGTGCTCTTCTAGATGATATAATAGATGTATCGAATAGGAGGACGAGGCTAGCGAATACCACTAGGGAGGCACTGAAGAAGATCAATAGCGATATCAACATAAAGGTCTTCGTGACGCCAACATGCCCATACTGCCCGAAGATGGTTAGATTGGCACATCAGTTTGCTATGGAGAGTGATTATATAACAGCGCATATGATAGAGTCCATAGAGTTCCCACAGTTAGCTAACAGGTACAACGTTATGGCTGTGCCGAAGGTTGTTATAAACGATAGGATAGAGTTCGAGGGTGCTCTGCCGGAGCCATACTTTGTACAGTATGTACTTGCTGCACTTGAGGATCATCACCACACTTGATGTGATCGATGCGATGTGGTGCAGTATGGTGTGGTGCGGTTGATGCGATGTGGTATGGTGTGAACTTGATGATCTCTACACTCTACACTCTATACACTCTACATTAGCCTTAGCCAACTGAATAGACCATCCAACTAATCATACTGGATAGCTGGCACTGAACCTCAATTCTAAACCCTTCTCTATTATTTGCAGATTCTAATTTGCAGATTCTAATCTAACCATTCTCTTCATACCATGTTCTACCTACCTCTACCTACCTCTACCTCTACCTACTTCTACCTCTACTAGCCCTTCTCCTACTATATCTATATCGCATATCTGCACTGGTTAGCATGAGGTATAACAATGCCTTCTGTGCATGCAACCTATTCTCTGCCTGCTGCCATACTACAGAATGTGGACCATCTATAACACTATCTGTAACCTCCTCCCCCCGCTTTGCTGGTAGACAATGCATGAATATAGCATCGCTCTTTGCTAATGCAATAAGGTCATCATTCACCTGATACCTTGGCAAGAATACTTTGAGCCTCTCCTCCCTCTCAGCCTCCTTGCCCATGGATACCAATGAGTCTGTATACACTATATCAGCATCCATTACAGCCTCCCTAGGATCTTCCATGATCTCTACATAACCATTATGCTCCCTTGCAAAGTTGAGCGCATCCTGTGATGGCTCATAGCCCCTTGGGCATGCTATCTTCATAATCATGCCTGTTAGTGTAGATCCTATTATGAGGCTGTTACATACATTATTACCATCACCAACCCATGCAAGTGTTAGACCAGCGAGTTTGCCCTTAACCTCTTTTATGGTTAGGAGATCTCCAAGTATCTGACATGGATGGTATAGATCTGAGAGCATGTTTATAACTGGGACATCTGCTGCCCTAGCAAGCCTCACGATATCATCATGCGCATAGACCCTGGCACCTATAGCATCTGCATACCTTGATAGCGTTCTTGCAGTATCCTCTATGCTCTCACCCCTAGAGAGTTGTATATCGCTAACGTTTAGCGTTATAGCATAGCCACCAAGCTCTCTCATGGCAACCTCGAAACTAACCCTAGTCCTTGTAGATGGCTTCTGGAATATCATAACGAAGACCTTATCCTTCAGCCTAGCCATATTGAGCCTGAACCTACCCCTTCTCCTCCCCCTAGCCTTTGCCATCCCCCCCTTCATCATCTCTGCTATACTCAATATCTCTGCCACATCTTTGCTATCCAACTCCATCAGGGTTAAGAGATCCTTCTGCATAAGCATCCCTACTCCTATATTGCTATACCATCATCTACTCATGCTATTACCCTCAACTATCTGCTCAACGAACTCCCTTGCATTGAATGGTATGAGATCATCGTAGCCCTGCCCTACCCCTAGATACACTATCGGTCTATTGGTGACATGCACTATCGATAGTGCTGAGCCTCCCTTGTAATCACTATCACTCTTAGTCAGTATTATTGCATTAAAGTCTGTATACCTCTGGAACTCCCTAGCCTGTACTATGGTATCGTTCCCTGCTAGAGAGTCACCAACGAAGATCTTCAGATCAGGCTTTACAACCCTAACTATCTTTGCCATCTCATCCATGAGGTTCTTACTGGTCTGCATCCTACCTGCTGTATCTATCAGCACTGTATCTACTCTATGTGCCCTAGCATACAGGAGACCATCCCTACCCACTGCTGCTGGGTCTGCACCATAGCGTTGTGCTATAACCTTTACCCCCAATCTATTTGCATGCTCAGTTATCTGCTCTATTGCACCAGCCCTATGAGTATCCCCAGCGACCATAACCGTTGATATGTTATTCTTCCTTAGCAGGTTTGCGAACTTGGCTATAGTTGTTGTCTTACCAGTACCATTTATGCCTAGGAAGAGTATGGTGTAGGGCTCCTTCTCCTTACTCTTCTTACTCTTAACCCTCTCTATCACATCTATAGTGCCAGCATTATTGAATATTGAGAGCATTATATCCTTGAGAGCATCCTTTACTATCTCTTCAGTATCCTTACCCTTATCGAACCTCTTCCCTACAAGTTCTCCCTTGAGCTTATTGTGGAGATGGTTTATAGTCTCCTGTGCAACATCACTCTCAAGCAATGCTATCTCTATCTCTGAGAATACCTTATCTATATCAGATTCGCTAAGCTCCTTCTCGCTTAACCCCTTAACCATGTTGGAGAATGCCTTCTTGAGCCTATCGAACATTATCATCCTCCCCTACTAATTAACTTACAGCAGCGTACAGTTTTATCATTATCAGCCTCTCTGCCTCTCCTGACTTATCTGCTGCATGATTGAGTTCATCTCGCCCCTGATACCCTCTATCCTCTTTTGTAGTTCTTGCTTCTGATTGTTTATAGATATGAGAGCATTCTTCAGCTCATTAGCCCTAGACTCTATGTATGCTATAGCATCATCCCTACTCTTCTCTATTGCAACACCAGAGCCTACACTGACCAACAGCTTATCCTTCGCACTTATCCTAGCATGTGCATAAACACCTATACCTATGGGCATAAGAGTATGTATCTCATCACCCTCGCCCTCCCCTTTACCTGCATCTAATCCCCTTATCGCATCTATTGTAAGCCTAGAATCCTCTATGAACCTAACTATAGTGGCCTCTCTAGCTGCAAGGTCGTTCAGATAAGCCTCAAGCATCTTGAGCTGTGCTGCTAGGGAGTATAACCTCTCCTCTGCGCTCATAGATATCGTTCATTACTCCTGTTTATAAATGCATTACCTATCTTCTATCTCACCGTTCTACTCTACTCATTCTACTTATTCTACTCTACTCACTCACTCTACTTATTCTATATTCTACTCATTTCATTTTATTTCATTTTGTTTAGTTTCATTTCATTTTATGCTATGCTATTCTCTGCCTCCTCTCTACCCTCTTCCAATCTAACTATCATAGGCCTGAACCTATATGCAAGGTTATCCTGATGCTGCTCTACTATATGCCTTTCATAACTCTCATAACTAGTGAAGGAGGCATCGCATAACCTGCACTTAAGCACATACTTGCCCATCGAGCACATCTACAGATACAAAATAAATAATGGTTATGCATGCTGGTTACGCTATGCATTCTATACCCTTGCTTTCTTGAGCCTTGCCTCTGCATCGTCCCAGTTAACGACATTCCACCATGCGTTTATGTAACTTGCCCTATCATTCTTGTACTGCAGATAATATGCATGCTCCCATACATCAAGCACAAGCAATGGTACAGTGCCATGTGCAGCCTGCATATTATGCTTCTCTATGTTAAGGGTTAGGAGTTGGTCACTACTAGGCTCATATACAAGCATAGCCCATCCTATACCCTCTACGCTCTTTGCAGTCTCTGTGAACTGTGCCTTGAACGCATCGAAGCTGCCAAAGTTTGCATCTATCATATCTGCTAGCATACCCCCAGGCTTGCCTCCCCCAGATGGTTTCATGTTTGGCCAGAATATGGAATGGAGTATATGCCCAGAGAGGTGGAACGATAGATCCCGCTCTATGGCTCTAACATCGACACCCTGAAAGTTGCTCTTCCTTGCCTGTTCCAACTTGTCAAGGGCAGTATTTGCTCCATTAACATATGCCTGATGGTGCTTGCTATGGTGCAGCTCCATTATCTCCTTTGCTATATGAGGCTCTAATGCACCGTAAGAATACGGTAAGGTTGGTAGTGTGTACTTTGCCATCCCGAGTGCTGGAACATAATCATATTAATTAAACATTATTCTTCGTTAAGGTGTGAGGGTAGCAGTAGTATCACATGCAACTATAGATCACATAGTTAGAGGCATGCGTAAGGGTCAAGGTAGAGGCTCTGGCGATTATAGCATGGAAGGTTCCTCATCCTCAGGCGCAATGGATGATGAAGAGGTAGAGGTAGAGAAGGAGATCATAACCATGGGAGGTCCAGTATGCTATGCTGGTCTGATGGTTAGCAGACTAGATAGCGTAGTACCAGTGACCAGAGTAGGGTTCGATTTTAGAGATTATGCTGATATATTGAGTAGATATGGTATGAGCATACCATTGGAGGCATTCTGTGATCTACCAACTACTAGGTTCAGGTTAGTGATAAGGGAGTATGATAGGCAGAGGAGAGTGCTATACCTCCTTGCTAGATGTGCTGATATTACTCAGGATATGCTAGGCGATGAGGGTTTTGATGCATGCATAGTAAGTCCAGTGATCGGTGAGATCAGCATAGATACTATAATGGTGATTGCTGAGCGCTCTAACTTTACATTCCTAGATCCCCAAGGTCTGCTAAGGAGGGTTGATGGTATTGATGGGCATATAAGCCTTGAAGGTAGCGGTCTGGATCTGAATAGGTTAATGGTAGATGTTATGAAGGTAGATCTAGACGAGGCTTATGCACTTACAGGCATATATGGGCTAGACTCATTGTATAGACTGGGCAAGTACACAAAGACCGCTGCAGTATTGAGCATGGATAACAGGGTATTCATGTATAGCAAGGGCAGGGTGTATGAACTTACTACCGATGCAGTTAACAGTAGGGATAGCACTGGGGCAGGGGATATATTCGCTGGTGCATACACATCAGCATATATGAGTAGTAGAGATGCTGTATGGGCACTAGCATATGGAGTAGCAGCAGCATGTATAGCATTAGGTTCAGGCAGGGTAGGGCTTGATAAGGTACCAAGCAGCAAGAGAGATGTTGAAGATCATGCCTACATTCTTCTAGAGAGGGTAAAACATTAAATCCTTGCTATCTATAAGTTATTATAATGGTAAGATTGAGGCTAGCGCTACCAGTAGTAGCCATAGCATCCATCCTCTTGTTACTACAATCACCCATATACCTACCATCATTACTCATGATAATGGCCTCTACTGCTCCACATACCTATACTAAGGCTATGGTGGAGTTCGATTCTACTAGCATGGATAACCTTGATCATACTGAGAGTCCAATACTATACTTGAAGAAGAAGGGTTACGATATCAAGCCTATAGAGATGCTCAGTAATGTTACAGATGGTGCTATAGTCTACATACGCTCAGACCAACTTGAGATGTTGAAGAGTGAGGAGATCGTGAAGAAGGTTAGTATAGATGAGTCTATAAGGGTGGTTGGATCGCAGTTACAGTCTCAACGATCACTACTAACATCCTCCTCCACATCCCTATCCCTATCCACATCCCCATCCTCCACATCCCCATCCTCCTCATCCCCATCCACATCCCCATCCCCATCATCTTCCCTCTCCCCCTTCTCTTTCTCTTCCCCCCCTTCCTTCATATCTCAGACGAGCTTTGAGATAATAGGGCTGAATGGAATAGATGGTATGACAGATAAATATGGCAGAGCATTAACAGGGGAGGGTATCAAGGTAGCGCTAATAGATACTGGGGTAGATTATACGCATAAAGCACTCTATGGCTTTGGGAGGGATGGGAAGGTTATAGGTGGCTATGACTTCCTAGAGAAGGATGATGATCCCCTAGATGTAGATGGTCATGGCACAGCTGTAGCAGGGATAATAGCCGCTGATGGCGATGGTATTAGAGGTATAGCACCAAAGGTTAAACTCTTAGCATACAAGATAGCCTCTGGTAGCAACTACACCTCTTCCCTCGATATAGTTAGAGCATTGGAGAGGGCAGCAAGGGATGGAGCGAATATAGTGAATATAAGCATAGGGATGGATAGGGTTAATGAGGATATAGATAATGCTGTAAACAGCCTTGTAAGGAAGGGTGTAGTAGTCGTTGTAGCAGCAGGGAATAGTGGACATAATGGTATGGGTAGCCCAGCAACAGCAAAGGCTGCTATAACGGTTGGTGCAACGTTGAGTACACCATCCAGTGTTATCGCTACACTCAAGATAAACGATATGAAGTTTGAGGCCATACCCATGCTAGGCTCTGTAATAGACGAGGGTAAAGTGATAGCAGGGGAGCTGGTATATGCTAACTTTGCAACTACAAAGGATACCGAGGGTCTAGATCTAGATGGGAAGATAGTACTTGCAGAGAGAGGGGGTCCATTACAGATAGTCAATGGGGTTGAGAGGAGAGAGGTTGTATACTTCTCAGATAAGGAGAGGAATGTCTCTAGCAAGGGTGCTATTGCACTGATCGTATATAACAATGAGGCTGGATCATTCTACGGTACATTGATACATGAGAACAACCCCTCAGATTACAAGGCAAGGATACCAGTTGTATCAATCTCTAGGGAGGATGGCCTAAGGATCAAGGATATGCTTGATAAAGGGATGGTATCGAAGATAGAGTTGAGGATACTCTCAAAGCCAGACCTCATAGCCTCCTTCAGCTCTAGAGGTCCAGCATCACCATTCTACATCAAGCCAGATATAGTAGCCCCTGGAGTAGGGATAAACTCTACAGGCTTGAATGGCTCGTATGAGATGAACAGCGGTACCAGTTTTGCTGCACCACATGTTACTGGTGCTGCTGCCCTACTACTCCAGAAGTATCCAGATCTGAGGCCTGAGGAGGTAGCATCGTTGCTGATAACAACAGCAAAGCCTGTAACGGATCTATACGATGAGGCATATCAATTCGATACCGCCGGTGCTGGTAGACTAGCAGTTGATAAGGCGTTGAGTGCTGAGTTCTTTGCCCTACCATATAACCTAATGTTCTACCTTAACCATGGCGATGCAGATACCATGAGTAAGAGTATTATGTTAAGGGTAGTAGATCCCTCATACGTACTTGATAAGAATAGCATATCTATTCAATGGATACCTAACGGTGAGACCTATGGTAGGCTCAAGGTAGATACAGACCTTCACATTATAGATAAGAGGAGTGCAGTTATAGATGTCACCGTTAGCATGCTAGATGGTGGTAATATTAAAAGCAAGAGATATGAGGGGAGGCTGGTAATAAACAGTAGCACGGGTATAACAAGCCTCTCCATACCTGTAGCCATCTACATCAACCCTCTAGCCATACATGCTAGAAACTCGGATGGCATGCTTCTACTCTCGCTCTCTGGTGAAGATAATTGGAAGTCCGCTAGGATCAAGGTTATAGACACAGCAAGTATGAAGAGCAGGGTAGTTACGCTTACACCTGAGAATGGATATGCAAGTATACCAGTTGTCAACAGGGGCGAGTATTGGATAGATGCATCAGTGATCACAAGTAATGGCACGCTAAAGGTATTATCGAGTATAGATGTTAATAGCGTAAGCAATGGCACAGTGCTTGTTGAGGCACAATCTCTACCTATAAGGGAGTTTATTATAATCATAGGATTTGTAGGCGTAGTTATTATCATAGCAGTTGTACTTGATAGGAGGGGTGATAGGCTCGATGTTGTTGCTACTACCGCTGAGGGCAACTATACTACAACCACCAATACTAATACCAATACCAGTACCAATACAGGCCAGGGTTACTTTGCCCCTAACCTATCTACAGAAGAGGTAAGTAGGTATAGTGAGATGGAGATGGTATCTGAAGAGAGCAAGGTAGAGCCAGAACGATCTATGCATACAAGTACTGATTATAGTGGGGGTGTAGACAGCGATGGTATGAAGAAGGTTGGTCATGATGATTATGATGATTATGATGGTGGCGATGGCAATGGTGATGACGTTGATCTACTAACTAAAGGCAAGGATGTAAGTGTAGAAGGCAAGGATAATAATCATGCTAGCGTTGATAGTAATGATAGCATTCACAGCAGTGATGCTGACTATGGGGATAATAGTATCAACGATGATAAGGATGAGCAGAAGAAGAGGAGGCAGTAGTAATAGCAGTTATAATTATGGCGAGAATCAATCGTATACCCTTGGTCCAGCATCAACTATCTCCTTTGGTACATCCTTGAACCTCTTAAAGTTCTCAACGAAGAGCCTTGCCAACCTCTTTGCTGCTATATCATATGCATCCTTCTCCTGCCAACTCTCCCTAGGGATGAGTATCCCATCTGGTACGTCTGGGCATGATGTTGGTACATCAAGGTTGAATATATCATCATGTATGAATTCAGCCTTCTCTATATCCCCGCTTATCGCAGCCTTTACCATAGCCCTGCTGTACTCTATCCTTATCCTCTCACCAACACCGTAAGGCCCCCCTATCCAGCCAGTATTTATTAGGTATGTCCTTGTACCATACCTCTCTATCTTCTCCCCTAGCATCTTCGCATAGACCATAGCAGGTCTTGGCATGAATGGAGCAGCGAAGCATACAGAGAACGTCTCCTTTGGCTTCGTCACGCCTCTCTCTGTGCCTGCCAACTTGCTCGTATAGCCTGATAGGAAGTGGTACATTGCACCCTCTTTGCTGAGCCTTGCTATTGGAGGTAGAACACCAAACGCATCTGCTGTAAGGAATATTATAACCTTTGGATGTGGGCCCTTGCTTGGTATTATTGAGTTTGGTATATACTCAAGGGGGTATGCTACTCTAGTATTCTCGGTTATGCTTGCATCTTTGTAGTCTGGATTCCCGCTCTCATCTATTACAACATTCTCCATTATCGCTCCATATCTTATAGCATTCCATATCTGCGGCTCTTTATCCCTGCTCAGGTTTATGCACTTTGCATAGCAACCTCCTTCGAAGTTGAATACACCATCATCAGACCATCCATGCTCATCATCGCCTATTAGCATCCTACTTGTATCTGCTGATAGGCTAGTCTTCCCAGTACCAGAGAGTCCAAAGAAGAGTGCTACATCCCCATCCCTACCCATGTTCGCTGCACAGTGCATAGGCATTATACCCTTCTCTGGGAGATAGTAGTTCATGGCAGAGAAGACAGCCTTCTTTATCTCTCCAGCATAAGATGTGCCTCCTATAAGGGTAACCTTTGATGTTAGGTTCAGGATTATGAAGACCTCGCTCCTTACCTTATCCCTAGCAGGGTCGGCGAAGAAGCCTGTTATAGATGCTACAGTGAATGTTGGCTTGAAGTCATCTAGTTCACCATCCTTAGGCCTTATGAAGAGGTTCCTTGCAAATAGGCTCTGCCATGCTGTATCTGTTATAACCCTTAGGTTGAGTCTTGCCTTCTCATCCGCACCAGCATAACCATCAAATATAAAGAGTTCTTTGCCGTTAAGGTATTCCGCTACCTTCTTGCATAGTGCATCGAATGCATCTGGCTCGAATGGATGGTTCACACTACCCCAATCGACCGTATCCTTTGTATACTCATCCTTCACTATGAACTTATCATCTGGAGACCTTCCAGTGTACTTCCCAGTGTAGACTGTTAAGGCACCGTTGGATGCTAGAGTACCTTCTCTCCTCTCAATAGCCATATTAACCAGAGCATCAACAGAAGGGTTCCTGTGAACCTTGCTTGGACTTATAGAGTAACCGTTTATGTTGAGTTCTAGGCCAAAGTCCATAGGGATGAGCATATAGACGGGTTATTTAACTATTTGTAGAACCTCCCCTAACTTACAGAATAGAAATATATTTAACTACAGATGGCAAGTAAGAGGTAGTGCAATGCTATGATAAACAAGGAGTTACTTGAACTAAGGAGGATGGTGAAGGCAAGGAAGCCTGAATTCGTTAGGCAAGAGAGCTGGAGGTATAAGCGTGTGAGGGAGAACTGGAGGAAGCCCAAAGGTATAGATAGCAAGATGCGCCTACAGGTCAAAGGCTGGCCTAAGATAGTGAAGGTAGGCTATAGAGGGCCTAGAGTAGCAAGGTACCTTCATCCATCTGGCTATAGGGATATTCTTGTACATAACGTTGAGGAGTTGAGTAGGTTAGACCCCTCAAGGGATGCAGCAAGGATAGCATCTACCGTAGGTGCAAGGAAGAGAGCGCTGATAGTGAGCAAGGCAAAGGAGTTGGGCATAAAGGTTCTAAACTAAACCATAAGGTGTTAGATGGAGTATGAACCTCAGGAAGAAGCGTGAACTTGCTGCTAGGGCATTGGGAGTAGGAGCAAACAGGGTGAAGTTCGATCCAAACTACGTGGAGGATGTTGAGGACGCAATAACTAGGGCGGATATGAGGAGTCTATTGACTGCAAGGACCATACTCATAAAGGGCATAAAGGGTACATCTAGGGGAAGGGCAAGGATAAAGCATGCTAAAGAGAAGAAGAGGGGTAGAGGCAAGGGCTCAAAGGAGGGGAAGAAGAGTGCAAGGCAGGGCAAGAAGGAGTTGTGGGTAACAAAGGTTAGGGCATACAGGAGGTATCTGAAGGTCTTGAAGGATAGGAGGGAGATAAGCAACAAAGTGTTCTGGTCGTTGTATAGGAGGATAAAGGGAGGGCAGGTGAGGTCTTTAGCACATCTAAGGTCTCTTGTTGAGGAGGAGAAGAGGAGGCAAGTATGATTATAATAATGCTAGCATGTTGAATCTATTCTTTTGTTCGCTATATATTGGAGAGTGATATCCTCTTTTAATGAAGTCAAGAATAGTCAGATTACTTCAACTCTCCTTGGTAATACTGGTATTAGGCAGTATAGTTAACACTAGCATAACCATTAACGAAGGTAAGATAGCATTATCGATCGCAGAGCCTGTAGATTACAATGATACAGATACATTCACGCTAGTAGGTAGAGCAGGAAGTACATCAACTACAGGATATATGTATATGCTTGCTGTATTAAATCTCATATTATAAGGGGTGAGATATGATGAGAAGATACTATTACGTTATAACTGCTATAATAGTTATAGCAATAACATCGATAGTAGGGATGAGAGCTTACAACGATTATCTTAGTGTGGATGAGAGGCTTGGAGAAGATCCAAAGGATAGTTAATATGGTGCAAATCTAACCTACACTGATTGGACCTGTAGAGTTGGAGGCTTACTGTCCTCATACCACCATATACAAATAAAGATGGATGCTGGATATGCACTTTGCAATAGATTGTGGGATGAGTCTTAGACGATGCTAGAAGCGGTGCTCTCAAGAGTAGTACGATAACGATGGTAATATACTTGTCCTGCAGACACCATAAGGTTTGTCATAGTCCCAACTCTGCAAGTGGTTCACCACCAACCATTATGATCTTGATAGGGAGTCCCCATTCTGCCAATTGGCGGTGTAGGCTTATGACAGTTCTGGTATAGGAGCAACCATGCTAGTTGTTGGTAGTTAGTATGAGATGTTATAAAGGCTAAACTGGATGATATAATGCTATGCTAATTTCACACTACCCTATCTCTACTCATCACTCTATATCTTCTAATCAATCCTACCCTACCCTACCCTATCTTACCCTACCCTATCTATTCATTTACTTATCATAAGATCTGCAAACCTGAACCTTACAGACTCAAAGCCTATTATCCTCCCTTCATCATCTACTCTTATACCTTCGCTCTCAAGCAACCTTCTCTTAGCCTCATAACCGTACATATACCCTCCTACTCTACCATCCGATCTTACAACCCTATGACATGGCACGATTAGAGGATTAGGGTTCCTGTTAAGTATCCTACCTATAACTCTAAACGCTCTTGGTCTGCCCAATGCCCTTGCTATATCTGCATATGTGCAGATCCTGCCTTCAGGTACCATGCTAACCAATCTGTATACCCTCCTACTCAATCCATCCACATCCATCTTCATACCCTTACCCTTCTTACTCATACCTTTACCACCTCTATACCTTCAACACTATTTGCAAGTTCTACCATCCTATCCTTCTCACTCCCTAGACCCTTCCAATCAAGCAGTATGTACTTTACAGGCTCTATGCTCTTTGCTATCATCTGCCTCAACATATACTCATCAAGATGCTTGAGGTTGTGCTTGGATGCAACGCTTGCCAATGCCACATCAGAGTCTATAAGCAGGTTTGTGAACTTCTCAGGGTAGTGTGTACCTCCAAGTGCTATCCCAACCTTCCTACTGTACTCCTTGAAGTCTAGTATGGTGGATAGCAGGGACTCGCATACAACGCTTATAGCATTCATATCATTCCACTCCCTCTCGCTCGAGCCTATCTCTATGAAGAGTACAGGCCTTGCTAGGGATGTTGGGCCATGGTGTGTAGCCTCTATAACTATATCATAGTTGGGAACCTTGCCCCTATTGGCGTAGAGGTTGAGCATGTAGCACTTCTGGAGGCTTGGGTATGTATAAGCCAACTCTCTAGCATTACCTCCCATGACAGCATCGGAGAAGTTCCCAGTACTATGGCATGTCAGCGTAGGCCTACTACTCTCAGATCTATGCTTTGAGAGGAATATGTAGCAACTGGCATCTATTCTTTCAATCCCATCGGTACTATGATCATTGCTCTTATAGCTGCCTTTCCTCCTCTCGTTAAGCCATTGGTCTATCCACTCCGCCTCCAATGCGCTGCCATCTATAAGCATGAGTGTAAAGTATGGACATGAGTAGATAGTGCAGTTCTCAGCAGCATCAGCATAGACCTCCCTCATGTTGCACTGTGTAATAAGGTATGATACCATGTTCATTGCACAGATATCATCCCTCGATGCTACCAGTAATGGATACACAAAAAGAAATATTATATTATGTCTTATTTATAGGATAAGCATGCTAGCAAGGATAGAGAATAGGATAAGAGAGATGTATAACACGCTCAAGTTAACAAAGAAGCCAGACAAGGAGGAGTACAACATACACCTTAGAATGCTCCTCCTAGGGCTAGGGGTTGTAGGAGTACTAGCATTCCTTATACAGTTGATAGCAACGTACATAACACTAACATTTGGAGGTTAATGGGTTGGAGCCGAAGTTCTTTATAATAAGAACGACTGGAGGGCAGGAGCATACGGTTGCAAGGCTAATAGAGAATAGGATAGCTGTAAAGAACATAGGGATACTATCAGTCCTAGTGTTAGAGAGTATGAAAGGTTACATAATCATTGAGGCTATGGATGGCAATGCGTTGATAGAAGCGTTATCTGGTCTCAAGCATGTTAGAGGGCAGTTGAAGGGCGAGATGGACTTCAAGGATATAGAAGGGATGCTCATCAAGAAGCCAGCAGTTAGCGAACTTGCCATAGATGATGTTGTAGAGATAATAGGTGGACCATTTAAGGGCATGAAGGCAAGGATAACAAGGGTTGACTATGATAAGCAGGAGGCGAGGGTAGTATTGCTTGATGCTCAATACCAGTTACCTGTAACTATAGATACCAACTACCTCAAGTTGCTACAGAAGGCATCACAACAGCAGTAATAGAAGGTAGAATGAGTTGAGCGGTTAGAGGTAAGAGAAAGAGTAGAGGAAGAGTAGAGAAGGAGTAGAGGAGGATAGTAGAGTAGAGTAGAGCGTTAGCCTAAACATTATATGTAGATGGTTGCTACCTTGTTCCATGAGGCCAACCTATCTGATAGCGATTATGATGGCCATACTATTGCTACCATCATTACCTTCCAGTGTGAGCGATGCTGAAGGTGCGAAGGATGAGGCTCATGATACCAAGCATGCATATGGTGCTGGTAAGTTACATGCCAGCAACACTATAGCAGGGTTGCATATAGAGTTGATAGTAGAACCAGCAACCATAGAGCCCAACATACCTGTAAAGTTCTCCCATAAGTTCATCGATAGTGTTACAGGAGAGTTGAGGGATGTTGTACCACATACATTCATGATAATGAGGGATGGGGTTGTTATATTTGAGGAGTATAGTGAAGATGCAGCATATGTACACAGGTTCACATTCAATGAGGAGCAGACTGGGCCTATAACCATTATGATAAGCGATGTGAATAATACAGGAGAGGATGCAGAGTTCAGTATAACAGTTGTGCCAGAGTTCCCTCTGATGATGGTGGTCATGGTTGGTGCTATTGCATCCTCGTTCCTTGGAAGATTCATAATTCATAGCAGATAAGTACCATCATCCATAAGTTAAGAATAATAATATCCTTGGAAGAGCATAAGGCATGGGAGAGAAGAAGACGATATCACTCCTTGTCACTGGTGGCGAGGCTAACGCAGGACCACCATTGGGTCCATCCCTAGGACCTCTAGGTGTTAATGTCCTAGCAGTTGTTAATGCAATAAACGAGAGGACTCGAGAGTATGCTGGGATGAAGGTGCCAGTGAAGGTTGAGGTCGATGCTGAGAGCAAAGAGTTCACAATAGACGTTGGCATACCTCCCACAGCGATGCTCATCATGAAGGATGCAGGGATAGGCAAGGGCTCTGGTAAGGCTGGGCAGGAGTATGTTGGGAATATAAGCATGGATAGCGTGCTCAAGATAGCAAGGCTCAAGATGAACTCGAGTTACGCTAGGAGTTTAAAGGCAGCAGTCAAGGAGGTTATAGGCACATGTGTTAGCCTAGGGGTTACAGTAGATGGAAAGAAGCCTAAGGAAGTGTTAAAGGCAATAGATGAGGGTTTGATAGAGATAAAATAGATCATCAGTATCAGTAGCATCTAGTCATATAATAAGCAAGTAAATCTTAAATACGATGTATAGTTATATGAAGCATGGAGGTTACGGTAACAGCTCCTACAGTAGAGATAGGGCTAGGTAAGGATAGCCGTGAAGGCATGATAAAGATACTTCGAGTATTACTTGCCGATGAGTATATACTATACACCAAGACAAAGAACTATCATTGGAATGTAACAGGTTCCAACTTCAGCGAGCTGCATGAGTTCTTTGGTAAGCAGTATGAAGAGCTAGATGAGATTGTGGATGATATTGCAGAGAGGATAAGGCAGTTGGGAGGATATGCAACTGGAACCCTAACAGAGTTCATCTCTACTGCAAGGATAAAGGAGGAACCAGGCAAGTATCCAGATGCTAAAGGCATGATCAGCAACCTACTGAGCGATCATGAGCATATAATACGTAGTATACGGGTTGATGCGGATACTGCTGCAGATGTGTACCATGATATGGGTACCAACGACTTCCTAATCGGGATAATGCAGAAGCACGAGAAGATGGCTTGGATGTTAAGGGCCTATCTGGAATAAGGTATTAAATCAACCAACCATTATTTATTCTATGAGATGATTGATAGATAGATTGATTGATAGATAGATTGATAGATAGGTCTATCTCTATGATCGATCAACGATCATCCATTATTATTACTACTACTAATAAATAGTAGGATTATTACTGTTAATTGCCTTATCATATCTTATCATATCTTATCATCTGCCCATTCAAACGCTAACCTTCTGCTGTTCAAGGAGCGACTTTACATAAACTGCTCTATTCTCGCTCTTCTGCAGCTCAACGAATGTCTCCGTATTCATAATACCATCTATCTTCCCTATCTTGTTTATAACAACGTTATGTAACTCCTCAAGGTTCTTTACACCTATACTCACAAGCATATCGAACCTGCCAGATACCTCTGAGATGTTCGTTACCTGAGGGATCTTCTTTATCTCCTCATACACATACTGCTTCGCCTTTGGATCTCTGTTTATCCCGACTATGGCGTTTATGTTGATCCCCAACTTGCTCTCATCCATTATTATCGTGTACCTCTTTATCACGCCTAGTTTGAGCAGTCTCTTTATCCTGCTGTATATAACTGAGGTGTTTGCCCCTATCTTCTTACTCATCTCTGGCACCGATATGGAGGCATCGTTAACCAGTTCGTAGAGTATCTTCAGATCCAACTCATCTAGCCTGTTCAATCTATCATAACTCTATATAGTACTCCTTAATAAATATAATTATTGATATATGTGATAGGGAATTTTTCAGCATATAAGCATAGGAATGGGTGAGGGGAAACTATTTTAATAGCATCCAATCTAGCAAGATTGCATTGGATATAGATCTACTCAATCTAGTGAAGGAGGCTAGAGAGAAGGCAGGTAAGAGGAACTTCAAACAGAGTGTAGACCTCATAATAGTACTAAAGGATATAGATGTGAAGAAGGGCTTCTCTATAAACGAGGTTATAACATTACCTAATGCACCAAACAAGAAGGCAAAGGTATGTGTTATAGCCTCTGGTGATCTAGCGCTTAGAGCAAGGAAGGCCAATGCAGATAAGGTCATAGAGGGTAATGAGCTGAGTACACTAGCAAATAACAAACGTGAGGCAAAGAAGCTCTCTAGCATGTATGACTTCTTCCTTGCAGATACCCAGTTGATGCCAACCGTAGGTAAGGTTCTAGGTCCAGTTCTAGGACCGAAGGGCAAGATGGCCATGCCACTACCATTCAATGCACCAGTGGATAGCATGCTTGAGAGGCTTAGGGCATCAACTAGGGCAAGGACAAGGAACCAGTTGATGATAGCATCCAGGATAGGGGATGAGGAGATGGATGATAGAGAGTTGGCAGAGAATGCGTTAGCGGTTATAAATGCTGTAGAGAAGAAGCTACCAGCGGGTGAGAGGAATATATCAGATATCATCGTTAAGTTCACCATGGGAGGTGCATCAAGGCTTAGATTGGCTAAGGTGTTGGCAAGATGATGCAACAACAGGCTAAGGTCTACCCAGAGAAGAAGGCAAGGCTGTACAGACTCCTACAGGATATCGCTAGCAGGTATAAGGTGATAGCACTGGTGAAGATGGAGAAGGTTAGATCGACACAGTTGATGTCATTGAGGAAGATACTTGCTGATGAGGCAAGGATCATAATGGTGAAGAACAGGTTGGCAGTAAAAGCATTATCAGGCTCAGGTGTGAAAGGCATAGAGAAGATACTCAAGGAGTTGGAGGGCCAGAACCTCTTGATCTTCACAGATATGAACCCCTTCAAGCTACAGATGCTCCTAGAGAAGAACAAGGTGTATCTACCTGCAAAGGGCGGGGATGTTGCTACAGAGGATATAGTAGTCCCAGCAGGGAATACAGGGTTAGCACCAGGCCCAATACTATCGGAGTTCAGAGAGGCTAAGATACAGACTAGGATAGATGAGGGTACTGTATGGATAGCAAAGGATACAGTAGTGGCAAAGGCTGGAGAGACCATATCCATGAAGCTTGCATCTCTGCTCAGCAAGCTTGGAATAAAACCAATAAAGGCTGGGATCAGCCTCCATCTGGTCCTTGAGGATGGTCTAGTGTACAAGAGTGATGATCTGAAGATCGATGTGGATATGTATAGGAAGAGCATAGAGGAGGCATATAGCAGTGCATTAGCATTGGCGGTTAATGCCTCATACCCGACCAAGGAGAGTATAGCGTTGATAGTGAATAAGGCATATAGTAGCGCATTAGCATTAGCATTGAACTCTGCTTACCCTGCAAGAGAGGTCATAAGGGAACTGCTCATGCTTGCAGAGGCACATGCCCAAACTATAGCAAAGCGTATAAACATAGAATGAGCAGTAGAGTTATTCCTCTTGTTATGGCTATAATAGGGTAATTAACCAATCATACACACAAAAGAATAGAACCCAACGCTATGCTGTATAGCATGTGTGGCGCCTAAACGTTAGAAGGGTTTATCTCAACAGCATATTCGATGCTGGCAAGTTCTTCGTCAACAAGAGGTTCAGTATGCAGCATGGTGAACTACTCCTACTCCAGCTGGTGAAGAAGGATGATCCTAGGCATCTAGGTAGAATACGAGGCATAATGGAGTTCGATGAGGTCGTTGAGGATGAGCATGACGAGTCTGTAGAACTCTATGGTAGGAAGTGGAGGTATGCTATACTTGCAAGTAGGAGCATAAGGTTACATCCTAGAGACTGGTTCGATCTAGATGATGTACTAGGCATCAGTGCAAGGAGATACTATGCACAGGTAGAAGCTATGAGGCTTGAGCATGATGATGCCCAAGCAGTAGAGAAGAGGCTAGCAAGGTACATCAAGCATATCAGACCATAAATAAAGATCGATGTAACACCCATCTGATTAGAACAGCCATAATAACCAATAACTAATGACTAATAACCAATAGCTAATAACTAATAGCAGGTAACCAATAACCAATAATATAATATAAGGTAAGAGAAGATAACTATATGCCTAGCTACTAGCCATCATCCATACAGTACACAGGGTATTATCACTTGCCTAGCCACTTGTATCGCTATTTATAACAGTACTTAACCGAATAGTGCAGATAGCCCTGCCATAGCCTCTTCCTCTCCCTTCTTCTCCTCCTCTTCCTCTTCCTTCTTCTCCTCCTTTGGCTTTGCCTCAGCAGGCTTTGCCTCTGTTGGTGCTGCACTAGGAGCAGCGACTAGGGGTGTACTCTTCAGAGCCTCGTCTATGTTGATCTCAGCAAGTGCGCTCACCAATGCCTTAACCTTAACATCGTCTGGTTCAACACCTGCAGCCTTTACCACATTCTTTATACTATCCTCATCTATCTTCTGCCCGGTCTTGTGTAGTAGTAATGCAGCGTAAACGTACTCCATTGCCATGCATCTCCTCTTCATGATGGGTAATATAAAACTACGCTACCGATTGGATATTAGGCAGATCAGAGTATCCTGAGTTGCCTAGCAACTGCAGATATAGTCTGCTTGAACTCGCTATCATATATGGAGTTGTACTTCTCCATGAATATCTGTCTGGCCTCCTCCCTCCTTGGATCTAGTGGAGATAGTAAGATAGAGAATAACTCTGGATAGCCATCCCTAACCCACGTCTCTATCTCTGAGTATCGTTTGGCACTTAGCCTTACAATGGATGTATTATTAGGCTTTAGATAATCATCGAATATACCATACTCAACCCTATCTATAAGGATGTGTATCATGTTATCTGGCGTAGGTGATCTTAGCACCTCCTGCTGCCTTGGTGTTATCCTCCCACTCCTAGCCCTCTCAAGCAGTCCTATAGGCTTTATATATATGCCTGTCACCCTCAACCTATCCATCTCGGCAAAGTTCACATATCCTACTACTACATTGCTGTAGCCTCCTTCATCTACAGATGCAAATATGTAATCCCCTTCCCTAACCTGTCTCTTACCAAAACCTAACATATTATAACTCTCAATACAGCATATTTAAATATATTCATATAATCGCTCTTGTATAAGAATAGGCAGATTATATATCCATCAGTCTATCAATCAATACATACATATGCTCTTATACTCATAATCTATAGATCCATCACTCACACAGATGCTGATCTTGCTTCTCGCTATAAAGAGAAGAGTACCCTAACTGTTACTGCTCCCTCTACCCTTCTTCTCCTTCTCCTCTACATCCTCTATACCCTTATCGCTCAGCATGAACGTAACCTCCCTCTCTGGGTGGTATGGACTATCCACCATCCTCGCTATCCTATGCCTGCCAGAGCGCTTCAGGTATACCCTGTAAGTGCTTGTGTGTGCTACAACATGCCCACCAGTAGGCTTGAATGGATCACCAAAGAACATATCTGGCGAAGCCTGTATCTGGTTAGTTGCAACCGCTGCTACATTATATGTCTCTGCCATCCTCAGGAGCATATGCATGAACTTGTTGAGCCTCTGCTGCCTCTCTGCTAGTGTACCTCTCCCTAGGAACTCTGCCCTATAGTGTGCTACTGCAGAGTCTACTATTAGTAGTTTCACATTATGCTGTTCTATTATCTTGCTTGCCCCTTCTAGTATCAACTCTTGATGTGAGCTGTTGTAGGCCTTTGCAACTATTATCCTGTCTAGCACTGCTGTTGGGTCTAATCCTCTAGCCTCTGCGATAGAGTATATACGCTCTGGTCTGAACGTATTCTCAGTATCTATGTAGAGCGCTCCAGCATTGAGCCCTCCCTTCTCCTTTGGGAGCTGTACCATAACACATAGGGTGTTGCATATCTGCGTCTTTCCAGTACCATACTCACCATAGAACTCGGTTATCGCTTGGGTCTCAACCCCTCCTCCAAGGAGCTCATCGAGGCTCTTGCACCCTGTGGATATCCTCTCTATACTCTGCCTCTTCTTGTATATCTCACTAGCAGTGAGAAAGTCCTTCTCTAGTAGCCCTAACTCCACTAGTCTAACCCTAGCCCTATTGCATATCGTTGTTGCTTTGTCAAGGTCTAGCCCTGTAACCTCAGCAATACTCACCGGGCCCCTAACTATAAGATCCATTATGTTTCTAACTCCAGCATCTATCAACTTCTGCTTTGTCACTGGCCCTATGCCCTCTATACCCTCTAACTCCAACTCCTCCTCTAGCATGATATAAAGATAAGGATGATCGTTATAATAAACCTTTACGCCCTACCAGTATACCATAGCAAACCAGAAACCTTTATATATATTGGTTTTTTATACCAATATTAACCATGAGCGAGGCAGAGCGTGCAGGAAGGAGTGCATTCGACCTTTATAGGGATTGCGTAGCGAATATGATGAACGAGTTCGAGAAGGTTAGACCAGCGTATGTACAGTCTATAACCAACCTACAGCAGCAGACAATGGATAGTATAAGGAAGTTGACAGAACTGGCACTTAGCGCACAGAGGGAGTTCATAGAGCCCATGAGGTTACCACCAATACCAGATGCATGGGTTAGAGGCGCAGATGAGTTGAATGAAGCATTGGTAAAGACAACATCTATAGCGAACAAGGTGGTCATTGCAAGCATAGATACTGCCACACAGAACATAAAGATAGCAACTGATGCATTTGAGACATTTGCTAGGATAAACCAGAATATACTGAAGGGTATAAGGAGTACACTAACACCAAAGGGAGAGTAGCTAGTTAGTTAGTAGGAGCAGATGCTACTAACAACCAATTTATTTATTATTTCTTGGTTTATATAGGGTGGAAGGGTAAGAGATGGTATGAGTAGTGTGGATGAGCAACAGAAGGAAGAGCAGCATAAGAAGAAGAGTACCAGCATTGGTAGTGATCTAGGATTATTTACAAGCAATATTCAGAGTATGCAGATGGATGTGATAAAGCAGATGCTATCCATGCAGATAGATGCTATGCAGAACTTTGCAAATATGCTACAGTTCCTGACTAGGTTCAATGCAGTATTCAAGACCACGGTCCAGAGCAATGGTAGGATATCCATACCTGAAGCAGAGAGGAAGGCATTAGGTATAGATGAGGGAGATCTGGTGCAGGTCATAATAATACCGCTAGAGAAGCATAGAAGAGAAGAAAGCAAGTAAGCTATACAAGAGGATTAGGACTAGCCTATTCATATAAGAGCATGGCCTAACCTAAATCGGATAAGATTAGTTGGTATATATCTTACAGTACGTATTAGTATTTGTATACTCTATTCTGAGATAGGGAGATATAGGTTATTATTCGCCTTCCCATACAACCAATTTGTATAATATAAGATTATAGGTTAAGATCGGGATTACATACTCAACACCAACAAGGTTGCTATGCTATCTTATGTTATCTTATGTTATGCATGCTATCTTATGTTATGCTATGCTATGTTATGCACATACTCTACCCCTATTCATGATCCCTCTTCTTCTAGGAGCGATATACCACGGGTTAGGAGGCTACCCCTCGATAGGTTCTAGCATAAACCTTGAGTATCCTCATCACTATGCCATGTTATGCTCTTAGAACGGTTATCATATATAAATAGCATCATTAACAGACCTAATCTCTAGGGCCCTATAGTCTCATATACACCTAAAGTATCCAGCACCCGTTAGCCTAAAAGCTCTCTTGCTGTGTTCCCTTTGTTAGCCTACCATCACTTATATTAATAGTCAAGCCATCAATGTACATGTTAACAACTGCTATAATTAAAAATACCTTGAGAGGTATGTTATGGAGGTGGAATTTACAGCAGTCAAGATGGTATTATGAGATCAAATGATTGCATAAGTTCAATCTACATCTTAAGCAGGATTGCTCGTTACTCCATTGGCAAGGAAATAAGCAAAGCATGGAGCTACCTAGAGGCTTTAAGCTTGCTATAGAGGCAGAGGTGTATAGAATAGTATAGAATAGAATAGTATACTGAGCGATGGGTATGATATGACTCATATCTTGAGAGGGCAAAGCATAGTCTTCTGCAGAGTGTATCAGCCAGTCTAGAGCCTAGTATAGATACCAGCAAGGCATTGTAAGTTGTTGGTGGAGCGATGAGTATTATTAAAGCAGTAGCAGTAACTACATATGATATAAAAGGAGTAGATAGGGATAGAGAGTGATCATAAATATTATAATGATTAGGTCGATAATTGGATATCTAGCCTATTGCGTATCCAGATAATTATAGTGGTAGTTACTAGTATACTCAGCAATAGTCTTTTATACCCTCTACTCCTACCTTAGGTATGCTAACAGCGTATATACTCATAAATACTGAGAGTGGTGCTGAGCGATCCATACTCGATAGGCTAAAGAGGATACCGCAGATAAAGGAGAGTAATGCTGTTCTAGGCTCTTACGATGTATTTGCGAAGGTTGAGTGTTATGATATGCTTGAACTTAACAGGATAGTTGCACTTGTAAGGTCTATGGAGGGTGTAAAGGTTACAAACACACTCACAGTCTTCCAACCAGCGATGCTCTTGAGGAAGGTCAACGCAGTAATCCTCCTAGTCTCTGATATTGGTAGAGAGAAGGAGTTCTATGGCTCAGTCCTAGGATTGCAGTTGAAGTTCGAGTCTCCAGACTGGGTTGAGTTCTTAAAGGATGGTGCAGTTCTAGCACTACACCCAACGAAGATAAAGGTTAGTAATGAAGGTGCAATGCTCAACTTTATAACGAGCGATCTCAACCATGTTAGAGAGAGGCTAAAGAGCATGAACGTAAAGTTCCATACAGATGTGCAGGAGGATGAGAGAGGCAAGTATATTATCGTAGAGGATCCAGAAGGTTATAAGATATCCATAGTTGAGCCCAAGGTGGGAGAGGAAGCCCCTGCAGTAGGGTACTATGGATTTGCCCCAGTATAAACAGTATCAGTAGAAACATGATACTCATATATAGATACATTTAACTCCCCATATATGACTATACCTTAGTGACACATATATAGAAAATACTTATATAGAATGTGATCTCTATATCTATGATGAGTAACTCTACTGAGATACTGCTTATGGTTGATGAGGAGGAGTTGAAGAGGTGTATAACCAAAATAAGCAAGGAGATACCTTCATTAGGTAATATACTTAGAAATGTAGAGAAGGTTATAACTCTTTCATACTCTATAGCATCTGATATCGAGAGGGAGGCGGAGAAGAGTGGGAGCGATAGTGCCCTATATACAAGACTCAGCTTGGCAAGGACGCTAGCATGTAACTCTGCTACCTCTCTTGCTGCAATAGTATCATTGCTCACAGAGTATGTTAAGGATAAGAGTGTAAGGGTAGAATGATTACTACTATGCTAGTAATGCAAAAGTTTCTTCCCGTGTAGTATACACCATGGATCATCATATAATCTAACTATTAAGTAATAACTCAAAATTAACAAACACTTACATTATATTAGCATATAATCATCCATGGGTGTGAGACAGGAGTTTATAACAGTTAACAACTATAGGATTAGGTTACTGGAGGATGGAGCAGGCTCAAAGCATATAATACTACTCCATGGTATAGGTGCTGCAGCGGAGCGTTGGGCGAAGGTTATACCATTACTTGCTGTTAAGGGCTACCATGTGATCGCTCCAGATATCATAGGCTTTGGGTATAGTGATAAGCCTGATGTGAACTACACTATGGATTTCTTTACATCATTCGTTAGGAATCTGGCATTGACTCTTGGTATAAGGAGGTTCTCACTCATAGGCTCATCCCTTGGTGGGCAGATAGCAGCAGAGTTTGCTATAGCATATGGCAATAGCGATGTGTTGAACTCACTGGTTCTAGTCACACCATCTGGTATGTCAATAGAGCCTACACAGGCATTCACACAGTATGTTATGGCTGCACTCTACCCTAACCTCGAGAGTGCTAGAAGGGCATTCATGCTCATGCATTGTGGGAAGCCTGTGGATGAGGTGTACCTTAGGGACTTTGTGAATAGGATGATGCTACCTAATGCCAAATATGCGTTCATATCAACGCTCATGGGTATGCGCCAAGCAGCATCCTCTCTGAAGGAGAGGCTACATAATATCAAGGTTCCAACACTCATAATCTGGAGCGAGAGGGATCTACTCATACCTGTCGATCATGCGTATGAGTTCCATAGGAGGATAAGCAACTCACAGCTTATAATAATGGATGGGTGTGGGCATACACCATTCTATGAGCAGCCAGAAAGATTTGTTGAACTGGTTACAACCTTCCTTGAATCTGTTCTAGCCTCTTACTACTCTTACTCTTGAGCCACTTCCCTATCTCTGGGAGAACCTTGCTCTGTGATAACTTACTTGCTATGAGCCCTATATGGCCACAGTTGTACACCCTGAGCATCTTATCCTCGCTAGATACATGGTAGTTCAATGGGATGCTACACTCTGGAGCAACAAGGTGGTCATCACTTGCAACTATGTTCAGCAAAGGCACCTCTATGCTCTTCAGGTCTACCCTCTTACCGCATAGATAGAACTTGCCCTTAACCAGCATATTACCCTTGTATATATCGTTTATCCACTGCTTGAATAGCCCTCCTGCTATTGCAGGGGTATCGAATAACCACTTCTCTACCCTAAGGAAGTTGGATACAAAGTACTCATCATCCAAGTTCTCTAGCAGGTTTATGTACTTGTACATCCCTTGAGTGAATGGTTTGAGCATCATGTAGAACCTGTGCAAGAACTCCGCTGGAAGGTTGCCATAGACATCTATTATCCTATCAGCATCTATACTCTTGCATAGGTTTGCCACAACGCTTGTATCCTTCTCAGTATCTATCACTGGTGCTATAGTGACCAGGTTGGCAACCTTCTCCTGCTTGAGCGTTGTGTACATAGCACTCATCGTACCCCCTTGGCAGTACCCTAGCAGTGTAACCTTCTCCGCCCCACTCCTATCCCTAACCATATCAACTAGCCTATCCAGATATCTACCGATGTAATCATCGAAGGTAAGATGCTTATCTATCGGCTCTGGGGTACCCCAGTCAACCATATAGACATCGAACCCCTGCTTTATTAGGTTGCCTACAAAGCTCCTATCATCCTGAATATCAAGGATATAGTACTTATTTATTAGCGCATATGTAACTATTACAGGTATTGGGTGTAGGCTCTTAGCATCCATAACAGGCTTGTAGTGTAGTAGCCTAATCTTCCTACCAACATAGATGACATCATGGGGAGTTGAGCCAACACTCACATCATTCCCATTCATCAACTCCTGTGTCTTGAGCAGACCCTGCTGGTATCTAGCAATGCTATCCATCATCACGTGCGCAAGCATAGTATAGTTGTCCATCTCATAATGAGATGAGGCTACAAATATTTAACTTTTATGGTATAACTTTAGAGAATAATTATAATTAATAATAGAAGAATTATATTCAAAAATAAAGATGGTTCTCACGTTAGTGAGGCATTATGGATCTTCTCATCCATCCTCCTATCCACCTTCTCCTTCAACCTTCTCACCTCCTCAGAAAGGTTAGCGATATCACGTTTCATCTTAACCATCTCTCTATACACACTATCCATCTCACTCCTTGTTGGTAATCCCAACTCCTTGAAGTAAGCTTCAACTATACTAGCCATACACTTGAGGAGATCAGTGTAAGATGTGATTATGTTGTTAACAACGTTACCAAACCTCTGGGATCTAAAGAGTTCGTTGAACTCCTGCTCGAACACATCTATCCATGCCTTCCTAGCCTTCTCAACATCCTTGATCTCTTCCATCTTTAATACAGCCTTCCTGCTTGCCTCAACAGATGTTGCACTTAGAAGCATATAGTACTCTGCCATACTTGTTGCTAGGCTTGAACTTGCCCTAACATAGTTCAGTAATGCCTCCTCAGCAACCTCTACAACTCTTACAGGCATGAATGCACGGAACTGTGGTATTTTACGCATCAATGACAGCGAACCTAGTAATTTTTCTACCGAATCGATATACTCATCCTTACTATTCTCCATATCTAGCACCTACTGATTATATGGTAGCAAAGTTATTAAGTTTATTGTGTAGAAATCCAATGAGAGCTTACCTTACAATTAGCATATGATAAGCAGTATCATAACCCAAGCTAAATAGAAATATTCATTATACCTGCTATACTCGTAGGCTTATCCCATAATTAGTTATGCAACAGAACAGATACAGATTATTTTTATACCTCGTCTACAGATGATACAGCGATGGGTAGCGATAGAATAATCACGATAAACCCTGCAAGCGAGGAGGTTATAGGGGAGCATGATATCATGAGCAAGGATGAGATCATAGCAAGAGTGAAGAGGGCTAGAGATGCGTTTCAATCATGGAGGAGGGATGCGCATAGAAGAGCCTCAGTCCTGTATGAGATTGCTAGCATTTTACGCAAAGAGAAGGAGCATCTTGCAAGGATAGCAACGATGGAGATGGGCAAGACCATAAGGGAGGCAAGGGCAGAGGTTGAGAAGTGTGCCTGGACAGTAGAGTACTTTGCTGATAATGGTGAGCATTTCATAGACGATGAGGTTACTGCAACGGATGCTAGGAAGACGTTCATAGCATTCGAGCCCCTGGGCACTATAGGCAGCATAATGCCCTGGAACTTCCCTTACTGGCAAGGCATAAGGTTCGCTGCACCTGCACTCATGGCTGGTAATACCATAGTGATGAAGCCATCTAGCATAACACCCCAATGCGGTAAAGAGTTGGAGAGGATCCTCTCAAGCATAGATAACCTAGGCATATTCTCCATAGTAATAGGTGATTATAGGGTTGGTGAGATGCTCATAGACTCTCCAGTAGATGCTGTTACATTCACTGGGAGTGTTGAGGTAGGTGCAAAGGTAGCAGCAAGGGCAGCGATGCATGTGAAGAAGTGCGTACTTGAACTTGGAGGTAGCGATCCCTTCATAGTGCTTGATGATGCTGATATTGAGAAGGCTTCTAGCGCTGCAGTTAAGGGCAGGTTCATAAACAATGGGCAGAGCTGTATAGCAAGCAAGAGGTTCATAGTGATGAGGAGTATAGCAAAGGAGTTTGTAGAGTCATTTGTGAGCAAGACTGAGCGTATGAAGGTAGGAGATCCTATGCATGAGGATACAGAACTTGGGCCATTGGTGAGTAAGCATGCACTAGAGTACATAGAGGATGTGGTTAAGGATGCTGTAGAGAATGGGGGAGAGGTGCTTGTTGGGGGTGAGAGGGTAGGCAGCAAGGGCTACTACTACGCCCCTACAATAATCACCAAGGTTAATGAGAGGTTAAGGATAGTCAGAGAGGAGGTCTTTGGACCAGTAGCACCAATAATGGTTGTTGATGATGAGAGGGAAGCAGTAAGATTAGCAAATGACTCTGAGTTTGGTCTAGGCGCAAGTATATGGACAACTGACCTAGATAGGGCTGAGAGACTTGCAAGATCTGTAGAGGCTGGTCTTGTAACAGTGAACAATGTTGTTGTATCTGATCCTAGAGTACCATTTGGAGGGGTGAAGAAGAGTGGATTCGGTAGGGAGCTCTCAAGGTATGGTATGCTTGAGTTCATGAATATAAAGACTGTAAGGTTCTACGATCAGTTGATACATTACCATCATGTTGAGTAGCAAGTTATAGGATGATTATAGGATGAGAGATGAGTAGATATGCTCAATGATATAGTGAATAAGATTATAGCATCGCTTGATTATGAGCATGTAAGCAGTAGGATAGAGCAGTTCCTCTTGGATAACCTTGAGTTATCTAGAAAGTCTGGATATGTGCTTGGTCTGAGCGGAGGTCTAGACTCATCTGTGGTTGCTGCACTAGCATCAAGGGCATTCTATGGTAGAGGCGAGAGGGACAGCCTCACCGCACTTATACTTCCCCATAGCGGTATAACACCTTCAAGCGATGTGCAGGATGCTATAAGGCTTGCTCAGAGCTTTAATATAAGATACAAGGTTATCGAGGTAGAGGATATACACTCGTTATTTGTAGAGAGATTGCATTATATAAGTAACGAGATGATAAGAGGGGGAGAAAGAGAAGGAGGAGGGGAAGGAGAAGGAGGAGAAAGGGTTGATAGCAATAGCAAAAGCAAAAGCAAAAGTGTTAGTTATGAGACCAGGTCTAGGATTGCCTCTGGTAACCTGCTTGCAAGGTTGAGGATGTGCATCCTCTATTACTATGCAAACATGAATGATAGCCTTGTGTTAGGCACTAGTGATAGGAGTGAGTTGATGATAGGTTACTACACAAAGTATGGGGATGGGGCAGCAGATCTACTCCCGATAGCAGATCTATACAAGACTCAGGTTAGAGCACTTGCAAGTTATCTAAAGGTAGACGATGCAATAATCAGGAAGAGGAGCAGTCCGATGCTCTGGAAGGGGCATTATGCTGAGCAGGAACTAGGGATGAGTTATGAGGAGATAGACTCTATACTCTACTGCCTTTTAGATCTGAGGTGTAGTGTTAAGGATATAGTGAGGATGATAGGTATGGAGGAGGAGAGGGTAAAGTATGTCATCAGACTCTTAAGGTCTAGCAGGCATAAACGTGCTCTACCAACGATATGCCGTATACAATAAAAATAAGAAAGTGATAGGAGAACTTATTAACCTCTTCTTATTTGCCTGACTTACCTATCCTGTATAAGGTTGTACCACATATAGGGCATGTACCCTTTACTGCAGGCCTACCATTCTTCATAGTAACCTGTGTTGGGTTCTTAATCTCTACCTTCTTCCTACACTTGACACAGTATGCCTCCGCCATATGCTACTATACACATGCTCATTTATGAACTTTTTAGTATTGGATGAGGTAGAGTGGTTACAATAATTGCCTCATCTAGAGGGAGCGTGAATCATCTATTTTGATTTTTATAGGATGAGAACAAAATGGAATAGCTATAGATGGTAATCTATTTGATTAATGGACAAGAGAGATTTGAACCCCTTGTCAAGAATCTATAGTTCTACACCCTTGATCTTAAGAATAAACGTCTGATATCTATTAATGAGTTTATTAAGGATCTTAAGAAGGCAGAAGTTTTGTAGTTATTATTCCCTGTTTATTATCCTCCTATATGTCACTGTAAAGGTACGTTAGAATAGAATAGAAGAGAATAGAAGAGAATAGAATAGAAGAGGTTTAAGGCTATGGAAGGATAACCCTACTCATTGATATTTTTAACAAGGTAGTTAATGACAGTTGCTAAAGAAGCATATAGCATATACAAGATAATTGAGATCAGAATCATAATTCAATCACTA
>CALHIV010000017.1 GCA_938030895.1 uncultured Nitrososphaerales archaeon
GTTATTAAACCTAATAAGTAGCGATATGTAACATAGTACATGCAAAGAGCAAAACCAAGACGTTGCCCTATCTGTGGGTGCACTAAGCATTATATAGTTGGTTGCGTTAGCCATTGGTTGCACCATAAGGATGAGGATGAAGATAACATACGAGATGAACCCGCCAAGGATAATGGCTAATTGTAGCAATGGCAATTGTAACAATCCCAATATAATACATAGATCTGAGAGGTTTGACCTACAATCATTGAACAATGATCTTGCAAGGTTCTACTCTAGGGTAATGGCGCTTGATGGCTTAGCATACATGATACATGTTACTGATTCAGTGCTTGGTATTCCAAGGCTCTCTAGTATAAGAGTGGGTAGGGAGATAGTGCATAAGCATAAGCAGAGGGCAAGGTGCAGTATAAGGGTTAGAGACAGGAATATGAATGCTGTCATCCAACTTGTTGCAGATGCTATCCTGGATGGTATAGATGGATTGCTTATAATCAAAGGCGACGAGCCGAAACATTCAAGCATAGATTCTGCATTGAAGCCTAGCAATGTTATTAAATTCCTTAACGAGCATGGCTTCTCAAAGCATATAAGATTATACCTATCTATAGATGCAGAGAACTACACTGAGGATGAACTGAATAGGAAGATAAGTGCCGAACCTCATGGTCTTATAACACAGAGCATCTCCTCCATTGAACCCCTAGAACTGCTTGTTGATAGGGTAAAGGCTAATAATATGTGTATAATACCATGTATAATGGTGCCATCCCCAAAGAATAGAGTGAGTGCAGCGAGTATAAACCTTGATTGGAGCAAGTATGAGCAAGATGTAGAGTCATTCATACTAGAAGCATATAGACTATGTGGAGAGGTTATGATAACATCACCAAATAGTTTTAATGATGGTATAGATATCCTTAAGAAGTTGATGCAAGGTAAAACATATCAGAAAGATACTATACAAGGAAGTGTTACAGGAGTTGTGTATAAGGAGAGAGAGGAGGAGAGATTTGAGGCAGAAGATAGCATGAAGGGGACTAGTGCCCAGTGATGGTGAAGAGTTATGGATAAAGGTAAGGATTTAGATGCGAGTATAGAGGTAGAGAGTTATGCTGTAGGTATATATCCTAGATCACAGTTGCTCGTTACAGCAACAAGGAAGAATAATCAGAACCTACCAGAGTTATTCAAGAAAGGTAAGCAATCATGGATTAATGTACAGAGGCGTGTTGGTCTAACATACATAGCCGATCCTATGATCGATTGGGATGATATATTTAGACCTTTTGCAAAGGTTAAGGGTATCTCTATCGGACCATTGAACAGGTTCTTTGAGACCAACACGTTTTATAGAAGGTTAATAGTTAGTGATGTGCTAGAGGGCTATGGTAGGATAGCAAGATCGATGCTTGCACTCGATCTAATGAAAGAGGATAGGAAGGTCGCATCCCTTCCAGACCCATACACATTCTCTATGCTGAATGAGAATAGATACTATAAGAGTTATGATGAGTACCTCTTTGCTGTAGCAGATATGCTAAATGCAGAGGCAAAGACACTTGCTAATGAAGGGGTTGAGATAATACAGCTTAATGCACCCGCAATAGCATACGACTTTAGTAATGGTAAACTTGTAGAACTTACACTCATAAAGGATGCCATAAGTAGGGTCAAGAAGGGAGTGAAGAGTAAGATATACTTGTACCTCTACTTTGGTAATGTAGCAGGTATATTCGATGAACTCCTGGATATAAAGGTAGATGGAATAGGTATAGATACATCTAGCACTAAACTAACATCTATAGTAGAGCATAGTATAGATAAAGATCTTATTATAGGCATAGTTGATACAATGAACACAAAGCTAGAAGAGGTCAAGAGTACAGCAAGTGCATTACATTTCATACTAGATAGGATGGATGTTAAACATGTTGTACTTACAACCAGTAACAGCCTTGAGTACCTACCTTACAGGTTCGCCGTTAAGAAGGTAAGTATACTGGGTAAGATAACTAGATTGCTCAATGCAAAACAGAAGGGTTTAACCCCATAGCTATTATGGGATCTATCATATAGACGTATATTATAGGCATGGCTATAAACATAAGCAAATAGATAGTCGATTAGGGTTTACCTTAATCAATATTTACATTTAACTTAACCTTTAATCCATATATCTTGTATATATCGTCCTTGAGTCGTTCTATCTCTGCATCCATGGTAGATCTCATTGTGCTAATCTTACTGTTGTACTCTCTAATTGTATCCTTTACATTATAAATATCTCTCTTAATGCTCTCTAGCTCAGCATCTATACCCTTAAGCGTATCCCAGTAAGGCGTGATCATCTCCCTGTAATGACTAATCATCTCTTCATACTCCTTACACTTGTCTATGTAGTACTCTAATCTATCCATCAATCCATGTATATTATCGATATCCTTCTCAGGGTTCTTTAGATGCAACCTTCCAGATCTTATACTATCACTTAGCCTTAGAAGTATATCCCTCATAACCTCTGCCCTTACATCCTTCAACTCCGATGGTTTATCCATTACAGCTTTGAGTATAACATCATACTCTCTATCGAACCCAATCTCATATGCATACTTGCTCACCACCCTGCCCAACCTAGAGAAGTCCCTTGCTATATCTGCTAAGAATCTATCATACTCTATCTTTACCTTAGAGAGGTTATTCTCTAACTCTATATATTCGCCTTCACTACTTACACTTATCCTACTCTTCTCTATCTCCACCCTCTTTCTCTCCAGAGCATCTAGCATATCATTCATCTCACTCATCTTTTTACCATAAGACTTGATCTCTTGCTCCATCTGCACAAGCCTTGCTATTCTATCCTTGCATCTAGAGTATGATGATATCTGCTCATCTATACCTTTTGCTATACTCTCAAGAGTATCTACATCACTCTTCATGACCATGAGTATATCTTTTAATGCCTTAGCCTCAGAAGGGAAGAACTCGTAGAGTATCTTTCTATGCGAGCCTAATACGTCGCCTATCCTATCGAGTATTCTTCTACCCCTCTCCTTTATTAACGCTATCTCGTTTATATCCTTAGGCTCGGGTATAGGTCTGCTAACCTCATCTATAACTGATGCTATAGTGCTCCTAACCCTCTCTATTATACCTTTGAGTTGCGGAGTAGCATCAGCACTTACCCTTCTCTTCTTCAAGACTTCAGACACGCTTTTTAATGAATCTATATGCTGGTTGAACCTCCTAGCTATCTGTATTGCCTCACTAATGCTAGCGGGGATACCAGCATCTTTACTATTGGTATCATTGCTCTCCTTCTCCATATTAAGCCTATCAATCATTACTCTTAGCCCTTCAAGGTTTACCTCAAGATAAGATTGGTAGATATGATGCTGAGGCTTTGCATCTCCTCCTTCCTCCCCCTCCTTCCCATTCCCTTCTTCTCTACTCTTCCTTCTAAAGAATATCATAGGATATAATAGGATAAGGAGGTTCAAATAGTTATAGTCCATATTATGAAGATAAGATATATAGCAAAAGTTTATTTCCCGGCATGTGAGAGAAGCATCTATGTTATTCCCGTGCCAAGAGATAGGCTCGTTAAGAAAACCAACATGGCTATTAGACTATGTTAAACACAGTAGGGTGAGCGAGGAGGATAAGGAAAGAGCTAGGAATGATGCTGCCTACCTTAATATAAAGCTGTTAGAGGATATAGGACTTGATATAGTATATGATGGCGAAGTAAGGAGGGTAGAGATGTATGAGTATCCAATAAGGTATGTAAGAGGTTTCATATTTGCTGGAGAGGTTAGGAGTTTTGATAACAAGTACTATAAGAAGGCTAGGTGCGTAACAGATGTAGTGTTGAAGAACAACTACCATCTCAACGAGTTCCTCTTCGTGAAGGCAAACGCAAAGAAGGAAGTGAAGATACCAATAACTGGACCATATACACTAGCTGACTGGTCGTATAATGAGTTCTACAACAACAAGGAAGAGTTTGTCATGAGTATTGCAAAGAAGATAATCAGACCGATAGTAATAGAACTTGTAAAGCACGGTGCAAGGATCATCCAGATAGATGAACCTGCTATGACAACTCATCCCTCAGCATCAGAGATGAGAGTTGCTGTAGATGCAATAAATGAATGTGTAAGGGATATAGATGCAAAGTTCATAGTGCATATATGCTACAGTGGGAATGAGTATAGAGCACTACTACCATATGCTATGGATATAAATGTCCAACAATTTGCGTTAGAGTTTGCAAACAGAGATACATGGAACCTTGGGCTAGATGATGATACAAGGAGAGGCTACAGAGTGCTTAGAGAGTTCAAGGAGTATGGTTATAAGAAGGAGATAGGCCTTGGCGTTATCGATGTTCATGTGGATGATGTAGAGAGCCCAGAACTAGTTAGAGATAGGATAGTGTATGCAGCGAACCTTATTGGTGCTGAGAATATATATGTTAACCCTGACTGTGGGCTTAGGACAAGGAGTAGAAGCGTAGCGATAGAGAAGTTGAAGGTTATGGTTAAGGGTACCGAACTTGCAAGGAAGGTATTTGAGTGAGTCAGCATAGATCATAGATCTTATAATATATAGATGCTTTAGATAGCAAGATTGCATATAGTACGATATTTATGTTGATACCCTTCTTTATGCTAGGCTTGACATTACAACAATAGTACTATGGATATATAGATAGAGAATGATGGTGATAAGATGCTAGGCATATATGGCTCCTTGTTATCTATCAAACATAGTTGGAAGTAGGTGCAGAATAAGGATATAACATTAAGGATAATTATGTATACGATAAACGGCAAGAATATAATCTTGTATTATCATCCAATATAGATAGCCAACAAATAATAGAACGACTCTAACCATGGGTCTCGCCAGGCAATATATACTATAAAGATATGCTGTAACGGCATCGGCGATAGTTCATTTAGCACCACGTCGTGCTATGTGTAAGACAACATGTATATACGTGACAGAGAATGCAGTTGCCTATAGTAAGATCCGATTTTATCTGTTTGCTATTAATCTATTCTATTCGAATAAATTATAATTTTATTCAACAAAATACTTAGAATTATGCTCAGGAGACCATCGTGTAAATGCATCATCGCTATGCTCTGCTACCCCAGGTCTCATCATCGCATAACTAATATCGATGAGGCCATTAATGAATCATTCTTCATCATTTACAAGATCGCAATAGTTTATCATTTATCTATTACAGCGTATATTGCTACCCTTAAAGGGTGTTGATGAAGGCATATGAAGGAGAAGAATGCTGATTACAAGAGTGTTAACATTAATAGTTCTTATTATATGAAGTAACATAATACCTTGCCTTACTTTACCTTCCTTGCCTTTATACCTCTTTATACAGCTCTATCACCATATTTATTAACGATGTAATTTAGCCCATGTAAGGTAATATAGAATGGTAAAGATAAAAGGGTTGAATACAAAAAATGTTATCTTGATCTTGATAATCCCATACTTCGCTTCTCATTACTTTATACATGAGGCTTGCTTGGCATACTCTTAACTATCTCTATCAACTCCTGTACTATCACACTAACACTCTCTATACTAGTTAATGGCTTCACTTCTCTCTCCATGAACGGCATGCTGGGAAGGAGGAAGAGTATCCTCTGTAACTCCTCATTACTTTCAACTTCCCATATGCTTATTCCCCCTGGGGTATCTGCAAATGCATATGCAATCTTCAACTTCCCTGAGGCCTTATAGTCCTCGTACATCCTGAATGTCTGTGCAAGCATCTTTAACTGTGCCAATGATACATCTGCTGGCTCAAAGTTAATCCTCACCTTATCTATCACTAGGTATAGCATGCCAGTATTACAAGCAATAATGATTTAAGTTTATTCATCTATATTATATAAGCTATCATACTAATAAAAAGATATAAGGAGTAGCAGTGTTAGATGTATGCATATGCAGAAGCAAGAGCAAGAGAAGAGGCCGATAAGGATCCTTGTAGCCAAACTAGGGCTTGATGGACACGATAGAGGTGCCTTGGTGCTTGCTAGAGCATTTAGAGATGCTGGTATGGAGGTTATATACTCGGGTCTATTCTGCACTCCAGAACAGGTAGCAAAGATGGCGATAGATGAGGATGTGGATGTGGTAGCAATGAGCCTATTGAATGGTGCTCATATGACACTCTTCCCAAGAGTTGCTAAACTGCTCAAGGAGAAGGGTAGGGGTGATATACTGCTAATAGGAGGAGGGATAATACCAGAGCAGGATAAACCGCTGCTAGAGAAGGAAGGGATACTTGGAAACTTTGGACCTGGTACACCTCTAAGTAGGATAATAGAGTTCATCAGGGGAGAGGTAGAAAAGAGGAGAAGATAAATACTAACCTTAATAGAGTCTTAATGAATGAACTTATGATTGATAAAATTACTTTATCTGTATTGCACTACTATTTAATCTATAACCAAAGCATTACCACATATGGGAATTAACCAAATTGTTATAACATTCCTAATGGTAAATTATATCATGAGCATGCTGATGAAGAGGGTTACAGAGATAATGAGCGAAGGTCCAGTAGATGTTGTTGAGAGAGGCCTTAACGTATTCT
>CALHIV010000018.1 GCA_938030895.1 uncultured Nitrososphaerales archaeon
CTACAGGCTGAGTGGCAGAAATGCGTAGAATAATTCCACTTGGACTTCCACTCATCATAAACCAGTCTCCTAAGCCTTGCAAAGCTTGTAACATTATGCTCCAACGCCTTCTCGATACAAAAGTTAACCATATCCCTAAAGTCCATCAGTATCTTTCTCATCTCATCATTAGGCTCATAGCCAAATGGTACTGATAACGTTAATTCCATCAATAGGGGAGTACACTAACAATATATATAAAGTTAGCTATCTAAGAAGTGCTGACAAAACCCTTCTTCTCATAATCTTCGGGATTTTATACTAGCAATACTACAATAAGATATAGCAATCAAGCACTCATCCATTAATCTCCATATGCCTCTTCTATCTTTGTCTTTAGATTATGCCTAATAAAGATTGGTATATCCATACCCATCAATTATTAAAAGATTATTCATAAATACTTTTACAGCTTTATTGTATAACTCAGGATAACCGTCATTTCTTAATGCTTTTGGAGAGTATAAACGATAAATAGATTTACAGATCATAATAACTCTATTATATATCCTCCTATACAAGATGCTTATTTTTAATCATGTAACAGAACAACTTTTCACCTAAAACCTCAACCTAAGATATGTAAATATCTACGAATACAGACGGTAAAAGAACGTAATTTGTTTGAGAGAGTTTATAACGTTGGAAATAAGAGTGATTATCTAGGTTGTACAACACGTAATGTCAGCTAAGATTTAATTTGTTAACTACATATAACAGCTCCACGACTCCGTCTATTGCTACAAGAATGAGATTAAAAGTTGTATACCTGCGCTCCTATACTCTTCCTCCAGTCAGCCTTTATCCCTGGCTTACCAGCAAGCCTCTGAAGATAGTTATATGCTGAGATCGCTGCCTTGGCACCTTCTCCAGCAGCAACTATCACCTGCTTGTAAGGCACGCTAGTAGCATCACCAGCAGCGAATATACCCTTGTATGATGTCTCACAATACTCGTTAACCTCTATCTCCCCTCTCTGATTAATCCTCACTAGATGCTTAACAAAGTCGATATACACCTTGTAGCCCATTTCAACAAACAGTCCATCAACATCTAACCTCTTTATACCTCCAGATTGGTCTTTTACAGTTATACCCTTCAGCCTCTCATTCCCATCTAAAGCAATGACCTCACTGTTCGGTACATACTCTATGTTATCCTTGCTCTCTAGTGCTGTGATCATCTCTTTATCCCCAGCCATCTTGCTCGTCCTGTATATAACGTATACCTTCCTTGCAAACCTACTAAGCAGAAGTGCTGACTCTACAAGATAGTTGCCAACCCCAGTTGTAGCAACAACCCTACCTTGATAGAATGGCGCCTCAGACTTGGTAGCATATGTCAAGCCTCTACCTAGAAACCTCCTCTCTCCTTCAACACCAAGTTCTCTTGGTACCTTGCCTAGAGCAAGTATGAGTGCCTTGCATGTATACTCCCTCTCATTGCTTATAACCTTGAATCCATCATCTATTGCATCTACCTTCTCAACCCTTTCATACCTTATCTTACCACCAAATGTAAGTACTTGTTGCTCTAACGTTCTAGCAAGCAACTCCCCACTGGTTAGTATTACCCCAGGATAGTTCTCAAGTCTAGGGATTAGGTTGAGTTGCCCTCCAAGGTCCTGAGAGAGTACTAGAACATCTGAACCCTGTCTTGCAATGAATAACGCTGCAGATAGTCCAGCTATACCTCCACCAACTACTATTATATCATGATGCATATAAGCATCTAGCCACCTCATTATTTAAATACTGCTCTTTTATATTATAAATGATAACTGTTATGTTATTTGATTTGGTTTTTATTACCAGTATAGATACCCCTCTTCATGGATAGCATCATGAGCATGTTTCATGATATATGCATGAATGTTAGGAGCAGGGTTAACACAATGAGCAGGAAGGAGGCAGGAATATCATTGGCAAGGGGTGCTGGAGGTGATATAACAAAGAAGATAGATAAGGTTGGTGAGGATGCTGCATTAGAGGTAGTTAGGAGATATGGTATTGATTGTACAGTGGTGAGTGAAGAGGCTGGGGTTGTATACAGCAATAGCTATAAGAAGGTAGGAGAAGATTATGCAAGCAATGTTAAAGATAGTAAGTGCTTCATCGCGCTAGATGCTATAGATGGCACAACCAACGCAGTGAGAGGCATACCATTCTACTCCTGTTCTGTAGCATATGCAGTATCAGATAGGTTGAGCAGTGTTACACATGCAGCAGTCATGGATATTACAAGTGGTGATATATACTATGCTGTGAAGGGTTATGGTGCATACATGAATGGCTCAAGGATAAAGACTGTAGATGTGAGTAGTGAGAAGGATGGCTACATAATAGGCATAAACCTCTCTGGGATAAGCATGGATAGACTCAGGAGGATGGGTAAGATACTTGCCATGGTCAATCATATAAGACAGTTCGGCTCTAACGCACTGGAGATGTGCCTACTAGCGAGAGGTCTGCTAGATGCATACATAGATGTTAGAGGGAAGATAAGGGTTATAGATATAGCTGCTGCATACCTTATAGTGAGCGAGGCTGGAGGCATAGTGGTGGATGAGCATTGTAAGGCACTCGATGCACCATTGAACCTCGATGCTAGGTTATCATTCATAGCATCTGCAAACGAGTATATGCTCAACTACATATTCAGTAGTATAGCCTCTGAATGATCCTCCTGACAATAAATAATAGACTCCATCAGTCATATAAGGAAGAGGAGAGGTGAGGCATCGTCTAGGGATAACCATAATAATGGTACTTCTAGCATTAGGCTCATTTTACAATATCCTTGTTGGCATACTTACATTGAGTGAGTATTATGCAAGTGAACTGTTCGTAGCAGCAGGTACTGGGACAGCTATCAAGTTTGCCCTGGCCTCATTCGCACTCACACTGATCTATGGTCTGTATAAGAGGAGAGGTTGGGCACTCTTCCTCTCTATAGCATTCATGTGCTTCGGCATATTGGACTCTATATGGACGTTATACACCCAGATAATCCTAGGCTATCCTTACGTACTTGCAATAGCCTCTATAGCATTATTCTCTCTAGGCATATATTACCTTGGAAGGAGGAGCGTTAGGGAAGAGTTCTACCAATAAATAGGAGCGAGGTGTAATTATACTGTACCTGCCATGAGAAGGGGAAGGGGAAGGGACTTTGGTTCTCTATGGGTGTGGAGAGATAAGTGTGTTAGAGATAGGCTCGGATGGTACTACTCTGTAGCAACTAACAGTATGCCAGCAAAGTACCTCATATGCAAGAGGGTTGCCGTCAACCCTAGCATAGATGGTATGGATATGGATGGTCTCTTGAAGGAGTACAATGCTGCATTAGAGCAGTTCCTCATGCTATGGTCCTCTGTTAAGAGTGGGAGCATCATGATCAAGGATATACCTATAGCAGAGACCAACCTACTTGATCTCCTTACATCAATCGTAAAGAGATATCTTAGGGCATGTAACTTCTGTAGATGGCAGTGCAGGATTGATAGGCTTGCTGGGGGTAAGTTGGGAGCATGCAGATTGGAGGCTGAGAGCAGAGTCAGTACATTCTTCCATCATCAAGGAGAGGAGATTGTATTCAGAGGCAGCAAAGGTTCTGGTACAATATTCTTTACCAGTTGCAATATGAGATGCGCCTTCTGTCAGAATGGAGATATAAGCACTGATAGGTTCAATGGGAGCATAGTCACACCATATATGATAGCATTGATGGCATACAAGTTGAGGCTTGAGGGATGCCATAATATAAACTGGGTAGGCGGTGAACCAACGATACATCTGCATAACATAGTTGAGGCTATCCATGAGATGAGTAGGTTCACAGTTAAGAAGGTAAGTGATTTTGAGGGAGAGTTGTTCATGATAAGGAGCATAAACGCAGATATGCCATATGAGTATGCTAAGAGTATTAACAATGCCTTCTATGCAGATGAGTTCAATGTACCACAGCTATGGAACTCGAACTTCTTCATGAGCAAGGAAGCGTTAAACATACTTAGATGCCTTATGGACGTATGGCTACCAGACCTGAAGTTTGGTTCTAATAGATGCTCGTTGAGGCTTGCAAGGACGCCATGGTACTGGGAGACTGTAACCAATAACATAAAGCAGATTCACAACTGGAATGAGGATATGGTTATAAGACATCTTATAATGCCTGGGCATGTTGAGTGCTGTACAAAGCCAGTTCTAGAATGGGTTGCAGATAACATGCCAGAAGCGCTAATCAATATAATGGATCAATATAGGCCAGAGAACTACTGTGATCCATACTCACCAAACTATGACCCAGCATACAAGGATATGGCTAAGTATCCAAGCAGGCAAGAGATAGACGAGGCTTATAGGTATGCAAAGGATCTGAACCTGAACTTTGAGATAATAACATTTGAGAAGTATCTTAGATGATTGTTAATATAAAGAAAGAGAGCTTATTACATAACTATAGTCATCCTGATTGTTCTATGTACTGTAAGCCAGTTACATTTACAGATGTATTATGCTTGATCATTGCTATGCATCTATATTACGTATTTTATAGTTATGCAACATAGATGGTATTGGAACATATTTTATCTATTATTTACTCTATCGAGAGTATACCTGTTATACTCTTTATATCAAATGTGTAGCCTGATCTTATCCATGCCTCCTCTACCAAATACCTTAACGCTATAGATATGGAATGTTCATCTATCATTATAACATCACTGCTTGAGAAGAATCTTATCAATGCTAATGCAGATGCTAGTTGGAGCGTCTTCTTCTCTAGCCTTACAGAGAATGGCACCCTAACCCTATCACTATCATGCATACCATCTCCAATACACTCTATTATGACATCAACAGCATCCCTTATCCTATCCACTACATTGTCATCAACCATGATCTGTTTTGGTTTGAAGTCTCTATTATTATAGCCTCTCTGTATAGCATACACTAGAGTGAGATGATCCCTTATCATGGCCGCTATGCAAGCCATCCTCTCTTGTAATGTACCTTTCATAAGACTACTCTGCCTCCTTGCGAGTTCTCCATATCTATCCTTGGTTAAGATATGTAGCCTGCAGAGCATTCTATCCTCAACTGCTCTAAAGTTTGGATCCCTGATGGTAGGCTCGTATATGTCACCGTTACCATATAATGATCTGCTATATACTGATGTGTTGTAGTTCACTGAGAAGAACGATGTGAATCTGTATGGCCTTATACTGTACGATTTGGTCTCATACCTTATAACGCCTCTCTCCATTGCAATCTTCAATGGTTCAACCATGCCTTTGTACTTGAACCAGTCATTGAACTCTGTGATTATGAAGTTAACAGACCTACCCTCATACGCTTCCCCTATAGCGATGAACTTTGCTGGTGTCATACCCCCGCAGTATCTATTCATGCCAGGAAGGCCATGTGCTGGCACTCCGTTCTCAGAACCAAGTATAAGATCCTTTATGGCGAATGTCTTACCACTACCTGGGTCACCGAACAATGCTAGGTTGAAGCCAGTACTCATAACCTTGTTATGGTTCTTCTCACCAACCACACTCGAATCGGTTAGAGAGTATTGTTGTGCAATAGCAAGCAAGGGATCAAGGTAGAGCGAGCCAAAGAGTTCTCTAAGATACCTTGCTATATACTCTGACGTAACATCTCTGCCAAACCTTAGCGTATCCTCATACCTCTCCTCAATCAACTCTGTAAGGTACGTCTTGAACTCTTCATCCATCCTCCTAACCTCATGCTCAAACTCCATGTATGCATCCCTTGTACTCAACCTTGGGATGTTTGTAAGATCGACCAGCATCTCCCTTATCAGTGGCCTAACCTCCTCAAGTATGCCCCATACCATCATACGCCTTCCTCCATTCTTCTGCACTGCATCAATACTTGTATTATATACAATTCTTAGTCCATCCCTTAACTCTAGGAGCATGTTTAGGGGATTGATTCTTTCACCGTACACCTCGCTTGCTTTAGCCATAATCCCTGTTAATGTATCAGTATCTATCTCTAGAATTGCCTTAAGTAGGGCATAACCCTTCCTTCCGTGAGTGTTGAGAAAGTTGATGAGCTCCTTCCTTATGGTATCCCATGAGCCTTTGTGTTGGAGTATCCCATCAGTGAATGTGTAATACTTGCCCTTGAATACCATATTGCTATTGGTACATGTTAACATCAATAGTGATTCCAACTGTTCATCCCTTAGAATACTAGCTAGGGTCTCTACATCCATATCTCTGCTTGGAAGCCCCTCTTGCTCTAGGTATCTGATGATCTTAACTCTCTGTGTATAATTCTCTGGTCTCTTAACCCCTAGTAATCTCCTAAGCAGGATGATCCTCTCCTTCCTCTTCTCCTCTTCCTCATTCATAGCATCCATTGCATCTCTGATCATATCTATTGCAGGCAAAAATTGTTTAGATCGGTTACTCAACCACTAGGACATCATCACAGACTATCCTCTCTACTTATCGTCATCTCTAACTATCTTCTTTGGTTGCTTGAAACCCTTCTCGCTCAATACAGTGTAGATTTCTGGCACAGCAAAGCAGAAGCCTATATGCGCACACTCTGAGTTACCATGATACCTGCAGTAGAGCATCCTATCGTGTACCTCAACCTCAACTATCCTATCTATGAAGTGATCGTATATGAAGATGAGGTTACCCTCTGCACCTATGAACTTGAGGAACGGTCCATACCTTCTGAGATAATCATGGTACTCTATATACTCTAGGAGTATAGTCTTTGCTGCATTACTGAAAGTTCTCCCTTCAAACCTCTTATCGCTCTTTATGAACTCCTCTATCCTCTTTGCCTCCTCCTCCTTCAATACTATCTGTGTATATCCTTTACGCATGGTACATTATAGTATAATCCTATAAATATACTTTATTTTTGAACAGTTCGGAATATTTAAATAGTACTGTACTTTCATAATATTCATGAATAAATTGGTACAGGTGGAGTACAGTGAGAGATGCCCCTTCTGTAGGAGTAACATACTCCACTCCATAGATAGTGAGGTTGTATGTTCTAGATGCGGTGCTGTACTCGGCTATAGTAATGATAATACAGTTCAGTACAAGAAGATCATAGAGCCTAATCTATACAATACATTACATGTAGGTAGTGAGGTATACTCTATTGACGGGAGTAGCAGATCTATACGTTACTGTAATAGGAATGTGCATCTCTCGCACTTCTCGAACCTCTGCGAGAGGCTATCCCTCCCAAAGTATATAGCATTAGAGTGTTGGATGTACTATAGCAAGTTACTTAAGAGTGTGAGGATGGGGGCTGCAGAACTTGCTATGGCTGTGGTGTATACGGTATGCAAGAGGTACTCATTGCCGAGGAACGTGGAGGAGATTAGTGATGCTGTGGCGCTTGTATATTCGAGGAGATGCTTACCTACAATCCAGAGAGTGATCTCTAATTTGACGGATGAGATGTGTAGATGCAAGGACCCTAGTCTGATCGAACTATACATGCAGTTCCTTGATATGGATTGTAGGAGTAGAAGGAGGGCTAGGAAGATTCTCTCTATAATCAGGGATATCAGCCTGAAGAAGGTGATCGACGTTGCTTGTTGATCTAAACATTGATGAGTTGAAGAGTGTAGATCATGTGGTAACCCTCTCAACATACCCTATGGTAAGGAGTATTGCGGATATACTGAAGAAGCGTGATGTGTCATCCCTACAGCCTATAGTTGTAGGAGAGGTGGATGGTGAATACTACATACTTGATGGTTATGCTAGAGTACAAGCATGTCGGATTGCTAATGTGAAGAAGATCAGAGCATATATAATAAGACTTGATAGCAAGCAGGATGCACAGATATGGCATATAAGACTTAACTTAAGATCTACGCTTAACATACTCAAACTGTATGAGGCGATTAAGGGTGATATAGATGATGAAGGTCATCTATGGAGAATGTATGGAATAGATCAGACTATGGCAAGATTGTTGAAGAGGCTAGAACGGATAAAGGGTAAGGCATACACAAAGATATGTACTTATATGAATAGTATCATTACGAGGTTTAATAGAGTTCCACCTATACCGTATTACATAATAGTATTAATATCTGAACTTGAGGATGAGGAGTTACAGGAGAAGGCTGTTGATTTTGCATTCATAAATATAGATGATAATGAGGATGTATTCTCATTTCAAGATTATGATAGAATGTTAACGTTCATAAAGATGCTCAGATCTTCTTATAGAAGATCTTGTAATCCACGTATTAGTAAAGATATTGATAACAGGACTATGAATACTAAAGTTAATAGGAATAGAGCTGGTAAGGAGAGAGATATCTTGCATTTTAGATGCACATGTGGGATATCATACTCCATAGATACCAAAAACAAGACTGTAAACAAGATAGATGAGAGTGAGCATCTAATAGTCTTGAGGAGCCTTGAATGCAAAAGGTTTTACATTGTTCCAGATGAAGTTATAGAATCACTTGAATTAGATGAATATGAGCCCAGATGGTATATAGTTAATATCTCAGAGATCAACTCATTAATACAGTCATTGAAACGTAGCAAAGTAGCTATAGTGGTAGGGGGTGATTGATGTGCAGGCATTAAAATGGAGGTTCAGAAATAATTCAAAGTTGGTAATGAAGATAATGTTCTGTATAGGTAATGGTAGTAAGAGCAAGAATGATCTCATAAAGTTATTTAATGATACTCACAAACTCACAGTTATAATAAATAGATTAAGAAGATGTAACATACTTCACCATAGTATAGAGAGCCCTAAAGAGAGATATTCATTAACCCAGTTTGGAAGATGGTTACTTCTATGCTATACATTAAGGGTTAGGCCGATACAACTAGTCGTACTTGCATTACTATATAACAATTATCACAGATCTATTACCAATAATTTAGGATGGATAGTACCTCTGATAAAATATGAGATTATGAGACCATCCCTTGATTACAAGATATACGATGAAGAGTACGCTTGGAAGCAGGCTAAGGCACTCTGCAAGAGAGGATTATGTAGATATTATGGGAAGAATGGAATTGTGCTGGAGCATTCTACATATATGATGCTTAAACAGTGGCACGATGATATCTATTCGCTATATAGATATGTTAAGTATATAGATCATTATGAAGGCCAAGTACGTATATGAGGTGAGACCGGTAGACCTCTTCTCTCTTCCTGAAGAGAGACAGAGAAGCATAGTTACTAATCGATTCTTATCATTATTGAACTGGCTAGATAGTACAATTACTATATACATAATCAAAGATTATCTACATATAAGTACAAGAGAGTTAGATATTACATTACCAACTATGAGAACATTCTTATTCAGTAATGAGCCTATGGAGCATATACTTACTGCTCTAGGTTATGAATACTCTAGGGTAATAGATACCAAGTTACAGTGTATTAGATGCAGGAAAGTGAGTGAGCAATTCGACTATATAGTAGTTGATGGCAATGGGAGTAAATATGCAAGATGCTTCCTGCTTTATAGATTGCCTACTAATGCAAATATAGCATGGATAGACAGCATTGCAAGATTAGCAGATGAGACAATCATAGATATTACGCCTATTAAACACGATATCGCATTGAGCAAGATGAAGAGATACTCGAACCTTATAAAGGCTGCTTCTATGAGACATGCATCATTAGCATATAAGGCAGAGATAGCAGAGATGACAGTTCAAGCACTAGAGAAGCATGAGACTAAACTCTTTAGTGTCTGTATAATACCTATAATAACTGCTAATGATATGAAAGTATTAAATGAGAAGAGTAAGAGGTTCATTAGGGAAATGAAGCAATACACATCTGTAGATCCTATGATTGGAAGACAGCTAGCCCTTTTGAATGGCAATGTAAGGCATATAATAGTTGAGCTTGGTAGTATGAGTATACTCTATCCATTTGTGAGTAACGATATGCTTGAGATACCAAATGGAATAATTCTTGGGATAAACCTTAACACAGATGCACCAGTTATCTACGATTACTCGCTAAGAAATAATTATAATGTGGTAATACTTGCGTCATCAGGCTCTGGAAAATCCATGACAGCAAAGATCATGCTTAACAGGTTGCTAGAGAAGATCCCTAACTCCTATGCTTTTATAATAGACCCCCAGGGCGAATATGCTAGGATTGCAGAGTACATTAGGTTTGATCTCATAGATGTTGTTAATAACAGTAATCTAGGTCTCGATCCACTAAGATTGTTTGATGCAACTACTGCAAGTGATGTTATATCAGATATAGTGATGGCACCATTATTGGTGAGGAAGGAGATAGCTACGAATACGAATAAAGCAAAAGATATATTCTCACTCTATGAGATGCTAAGTGAGGAGGCAAGACGCTACCTTATAGATGTGATAAGTAACCATGCAAATATATTTAGAGGTGAGAGCAGTATTGGTAGGAGGAGCATACTCTCACTCAAGGGCATAAATTCTACAAGTAGCGCCTCTATTCTATTATTGCTAGCATTAGCAAAGGTATGGAATGAGATAAACTTACTTGAAAGTAATACTCTCAAGATCCTGATAGTAGATGAGGGATGGATGCTCTTCAACATACCCTCTGCTGCAAGATTCGTTAACCTCATTGCTAGGGTTGGGAGGAAATTGAACATCTTATTCATATTTATAACGCAGAGGCCAGAGGATGTTATAACAGATGAGCATGGCAGAGCATTACTTGATAATGCTGATACAAAGATACTGCTTAGAAATAACGAACTTGCTAGTGTAAAGATAGCAGAAGCATTGCAACTCTCTAGTAGAGAAAGGGAGATGCTTACAACATTTAATAGAGGAGAAGCATTACTGCTCACTGGAGGATATAGGATAAGACTTCAGATAATCCCTGGCGAGAGGGAGTTGAGGTTATTCTCAACTGATCCAAACCAACAGTATGATATTACAGACTAGTCTCTCCTTCTACCAACAATTATCTTATATGCAATGAGTAAGGTTAGGATAAGTATACCTGCAGACATAACCTCTAATATGTAATCGGCCATGTCATATGTATAGCTAAACTTGTTATCCTCTTCCTTAGTAACTTCTGCATATGCTCTACCTCCCCATTCATTGTATACCTCTACCTTAGCACTATAGCCATAAAACGGTACTATGCATCTATCACTACAATACTTCTTTGGATCATAATATACTCCATCTATAACTATCCTTGATATATCTCCAAACTTCTCACCCATGCTAAATACAAGTCTATCATGCTTAAGTTTGATATCTTCTATCTTATTATCTTGATCCATGTTTATAATTATCTTATAATTTCTATAGAAGGAGAAGGAATGCCCATTATATACCCTTGTAACATCCCCAGCAGTGACCTTTATACGATAGGGGGTTAATGTATCAAGGGCTATGTGTAATGGTATATCGAATAGATCGTAGTCTGATAGTACATAGGGAGGGATATGATATGATGTATATTTTATATTTATATTAACATGACCGATACCATCTGCATAGTTATCCCTAGCATACATGTCTTCTAAAACCATCTCTGCAAACCTCTCATGATAACTATCGTTAATAACCTTCTTCATGATGTAATCATGAAGCAGATTACCTACTGGTTGTACCTCAATCGCTACTGGTACATCTTTGATGCTCCCATCGGATCCATATGCAATCACATCGAGTGTAGTAGAGAACTTGACTAGTGGATATATATAATCTGTACTTATAACCTCTAACCTATCGTATCCAGCAAAGTTTGTTGAGTAAAGTCTTATATTTAATTTTATCATAGTTGGTAGCAATCCAATATTATCATCCTCTATCAATGGGGAGAATACTATCTTGCCATAGTCCTCATGCTCAAATATCAGCGCACCTCTCTCTACATTGAAGATGTGAGCATCTACATGAACTATCCTTAGATGTTCTATCTGAATCTCTTTATTAATTGTATTGATACTATACTCATAATGATTTATCTTACTCCTCCTCATAGGATATATATTCCCATCACTATCCATGCTACCATGGTAATGTAATGCAACTGCTATGCTCTTGTTATATGACCATGGCATATCATCATTAAGCACAAGATATGTGTGGTAATGATATACTGGCATGTACTTTACAAGAGCTATATCTATGCTAGTATGTACTATTGCTATAACCTTATCTATATTAATAAGTTTCAAAGTATATAGTATAGTATGGGTACCAGGCGAAGAGTTATTGGTGCTGTATACACTTATACCATCACCATATACAAGATCTAATGTTGAAGTATACCTATCATATATGAGCTTGTAGTTACACAATTCCTGTGAGCAGTTATATTCATGTACGAGCATCATACCATAATATTCCCTCTCTATAACAACGTGTAGAGAACCCATCCTCTCATTCTTGAACCCATAGTTAACTTTATGCATAATGGCAACTGGATCTCCAATATAGTACGTTCCATCCTTGTTCATTGCAACGAATCCATCATCATCTATTAGTTGATTCCTACTCAAATGTGCTTCAAACATCGGATCCTTAACTGTAAATTTATGAATAGTGTTCTTTGAGTATCTAAACTTAATACATATTATATCTTCCCCTATAGGCGAGCATATCACATGTATTATACTCTGCTGGAATCTAAGAGTATGAATACCTATACGTGCATCTGCACTTATCTCAACTACTCCAGAGGTATCTGTGCCATATATAATAGCATCGCCATCTACCTCGAGCCTGTATGAGTAGTCTATACAGGATGACCCATCTGTAGCATTATTGTAACCATGGTATACGTCATATGCAAATGCATCACCAGCATAGTAAGTACCATCAGGGTTCTGTCGAATACTACCATTGTGATACAATGATGATATCTTTATCTCTGCATAAAGTTCACAGCTGCCCATAATATATGATTGTACGCTGTTAATGCAATAAAGAAGTGTAATTATGGATGTAACTGCTGATAGGTATAGTGTATATTGTCCTTCCTTGCTATACATCGATAGAATAATATGTATAATAAAAGAGTAGTGTACTAATTATGAGTAAGAAAGAGTACATTACTCATTATCCCTTTTACTATTATTATCTTTTATATCATCTTCTGTATCATCAACCCATACAGTTAGATCTATAACCTCGAAATTTGGATTGGGCAGTCTTATATTATACATGTTCTCAACCCGTTCCCTATTACTATCCCTATTACTTATCATCTCCTTCAAGAGTCTAGAATCTGCAAACTTGCTTATACCTCCACTCTCCTTCATCTGTTCTAACCAGTGGTAGAGGTTTGTTAATGGCCTCTTATCTTTACTTATATGCATGATATGCTCTCCAAATACTCTACCGAACAACTCCTCTTTGCCATGGAGGATGTTATCTGGCAACCTAAAGTATTCATTGGCTAACCTTGTAAGTGCCTCATAATCCCCCTTGTCATATAAACTCTTTACTGTATAGAACCATCTATTTACATCCTTAGCATCAACAGCAGTATTCGGCTTCAAGGAGGCGTAGTATGCAATAGCCCCTTCTATAAGAGAGCCAGCAAAGTTCCTCACGATCTCCATCCCATGCTCTCTACCCTCATTGCTTGCTGTTGTAAATGTACTCCTTGCAGCATTATCCGTGAACCTACTTATGCTTGGTATACTTAGAACCTCTGCAGCAGGTCTTATCGATGCTAGTAATCCTCCAAGTGTACCTGCACCAAACCCTTCCATTGCTGTTCTTCCTATGGTCTTTATTGCTGGAGTGCTCATAGCTGCTCTAGCAAGTTCTAGTGTTGTTGGGGCTCTACCAAGTGTAGACTCTAGACCAGAGGCTATAGTACTAATCCCTGCTACTGCTCCTCTTGCTGCACCTGCTATTGAACCACTAGCCAACAGTATGCCAGATACTCCTGCACCAGTAACCCATGCGCTTATGGTTGTGACCAATGAGCCAAGTGTTGGTGCCAAAAGTGTTGGAAAGTAAACAGCAAGAGATGCTATTGCAACACTGGCTATCCATAACTGTAGTGGTTCAAGATTGGCACCAATAACATATGTATAACCAGCAGTTATTGTAAGGCTTGACAGTATTGGTGCTATGCTCAACCCTATTAGGGTGTTGATGAGCATATCGCTTATCCTTTTCAGGAATGGTATGAGTGATATCATAAGTATCAGGGGTAAACCTATTATTAGTACTGCTGTAAGAACAAGCCTTATAGTGCCTATAAGGTAGAGGCTGATCATAAGCACCAACGCTATGAGTGATTTGAACGCTCCCATGAACACATCTACAAATAAACGTTCAGATAATTTTGCAGGATCAAGAAGTTCCATCGGATCTGGCATGCTAGGAGTACTTATTGCTGATATATTCTCCCATACCCATCTAACTTTTTCGCTTGCCCTTGTAGGGTCATCCGGACTCAATATGTATAGGCTGAATTCTTCTATGCTGTACGCTATAGGATCCCAGAATAATGGGAATGCGAAGAGAAGTATAATGAATAGAGCGCTCTTGGATACCATGGAGTACGCTGTATACTTTGGTAATATAGCAAAGTTCTCAAGCATTAATGATATCCCAGCAAGTATTAGAATAATTACTAAAAGATAGAGCGAGGTGTCTCTGAAGAATGTATACATTCCTATATTATTACTATCAGTGTAGAACTTTGGTATAGTCACTGCTATATCAACGAATGTGTTGCCTATTGTATTGACTATACCAACACTCAATGCTATCAATGCTATGATAGCAAATATTGCTATAACAGTTAATAGTCCAGCACTTAATCCAAATACCATGTATGATCACATCCATTAATTACATACTTCAATGGTAAGTAGATCTTACCAGTATAACCCTCTCCAACAACGGTCTATTATAACCATCAACATATACAGAGAGAAGAGTCTTCATAGAATCCTTTAATGTTAAGATCACTTCCAGTTCACCATTATGGTCAGAGGTTATACTGGTAAGCATAACATCATCAACATATATCCTCGCTAACCTATTAGCTATTGCCTTTCCATCTTTGGTAAGAAGCCTTAACCTTAATCTTACAGGGTTAAAGTTGAATACTAGTATGTTGTCATCATCAGCATAACCATTATCGTTCATCTCATCATCAGCCTTCTTACTCTTACTCCTCTTACTCTTACTCTTCATCTTCCTCTCTCTACCAATTCTATCAATTAATGATGTTATGGGCATAATCTTGTTGAGTAACGATGCTTTGGCAATATCCATAAACATCTCTATCACTGGTTTAACTTTATGCCTTATAACATAAAGTATTAGAGAATAGGTCAGTTCATCCATGCTCACTGCTCTATATCTAATCATAGCTATTGGTAATGATATTGCTAGTGTTAGCATTGCTATTAGAATATCCTTACTTATTAGCGCTATCATCAGTGCTGATCCTACTATACCCATCTGCTTCATGCTTATCCTCCCAAGTAACGGGAAGTCGAATACAGGCTGTCTTAGAGGCTCTATATCCTCAAACCATAGTACCTCAACCATCACCTACAATAGTAGTTAGATATATAGTGCATGTAAACGATAAGATCCAAAATAAATGGATCTATTTGTTGATGGCCTTGGTCTGAACCTACTGTTTGATAGTGCAGCATATGCATGGAGTAGTCCTGTAACCATCGCTATGAATGCACTAGCCTCTATGTTTAGCATCCTTAAGAATATGAATGGAAGGAATATTATGAACAGAATCTCTACTGCAACATGTATCACCAATGCAGGGAGTAAGCCAAACGCTCTAGTAAGAAATGCAAAGAGCCTGTTAGTTTCATACGCTATATTCCTGCTTAGTATCGTGCTTAGTGCATCACAAGTATACGCAATGATCCAAAAAGTAAAGAAGAAGGTTGTTATCAATGGCTGCTCTATCCTTGGTAGCACTGCAAAGTATATCAGTACTAACGCTATAGCAGTAGCATCGATCTTCCTTATAGGTATCAGAGTTTGATCACCCCAGCTATTACCCCTATGGTTACTATTGCCCCACCAAAGTACCTTGTCAGCATGAATATCATACTAACCCTATCTACTAGCGTTCTAGGTATGTTATCTTGTGGACTATCTATGCTTATCCCTGTTATCCATGCGGTTATCTCTGGCGCAGCAAAGATTATCAACCCTGCTATGACAGCACTTATCACTATTCTTAGCCATCTTACCCTCTCCTCTTCTGTGAGTTCCCCTAGCATCATAGATCAAATTCTGTATTTAAAAATACTAAATTGTATTATGAAGATGAAGAACAAGAAGTGGTATGAGTTGAAGCTATACCCAAACTTCAGGGATGGAGAAGAAGAGATGCTCAACCTACTCTATAGGGTTGATGAGTTCGCAGCATTCATACTACGCAAGTCTAATACAACAAGGATACTCGTTAAGGCTGATGAGACCAACGCTATGTACTTTGCAGGAATTACTAACGCTAAACTGGATAGACTTGAATGGAGTCCCTCTCTACGCTATAACTTTACCCGTTACTACAGGATGAGAACACATTATGCATTACCTATAGTACAAGAGATCAGACCAAGCATACTCTACAGTATACTAGAGGAGTTGGATAACAATGGTAATGGTGATATGGAGTGCATACTTGCATGTTATGCAAGATATAAGGATGAGTCATATTCAATAAGCAAGTGGATAATGAGCAAGGAAGGGAATGAGCATGCGATTGTAAAGGCATTGAAGGGTATATTTACACCTACTAGGGTTAAGAGTATAGATAAGGTAAAGAGACTATCACCATTGACAGAGAGTCTAGTTGAGAAGGCTAGATGGAAGATGAGGCTCAAACACTTTCATACAGTGATAGCATTAGGAGCAGAAAATACTAGAGTATTAGATATGCTGGAAGGGGCATTGCCATATGGATTGGTAGCATACAAGAGCGAAGAGCATAGTTATGAGTCCGATCTATCTAGTATAGTTGAGCGGTCATCCATGCTGAAGAGGTGCATACTAAGTGACATAGAACTTGCAAATATAATAGCGCTACCAAAGGATGCATCAGTACTAAGACTGTATACAGCAGATACAAAGACATTCACAACAGGGCTTGTAGTAGATGCTGATACACTCTAAGATTCATGAATGAAGATGATGATCAGCAGTGATGAGATAGATATAATAGGGTTCGGCGATGATGGTAGGGCATATGGAATACTGAGTAAGTATAGGATACACACTGCAATATTTGGCGAGAGTGGAGCAGGAAAGTCGGAGACCATGAAGTTGTTGATCCTGCAGTGTATAAAGCGTAGACAAGGGTTCATGCTTATAGATGCTCATGGCATGCTTGCAAGGGATATCCTTGCCCTTATGTCTAGAGAGTCTTGGAGGAATACGGTATATATAAATCCTGCCACTGCTATTTGGTTCAATAGAGTAGTTAGCGTAAACCCATTAGCCTATAGAAGTGAGGAGGAGAAGCATATAACATCCGCGTCGTTTCTTAACGCACTCAAGAACCTCTATGCCGATTCATGGGGCGATAGACTCGAGACCATACTACGGAACGCAATTAATGTACTCTTGGATAACAGTAAGGAGGTAACGCTGAAGGATCTAAGATCATTCATAGTAAACTCTGAGTTCAGGGACTCTATACTGAGGAATGTTACAGATATTGATACGCTACACTTCTGGTATGATATATTTGAGAAGAACTACAGGAAGGAGGCTGTTGGAGTGGTTTACAATAAACTAGATAAGATACTATCTACACATCTAGCAATGGTTATGCTTAACTCGAGATCTAGTATTGATATAGGGCAGGCTATGAGAGAAGGAAGGTTCATACTAGTTGATCTTGCTGATATAGCATCTGATGATATAGTGGCGTTTCTAGGCTCACTGCTAATACACCTCGTATATGTTGAGGCCAAGATGGGTGTAAGATCATCCTCATCCAACTCCAATATCTTTAACCTATTCATAGATGAGGCACATCTCTTCCCATCATTCGTTATAAAGGAGGTATTGAATACATTAAGGAAGTTCAATGTCAAGGTTACCATCGCAACTCAGAGCGCTAATGCTCTTCCAAGTAATGTAGCAAAAGAGATACCCTCACTATGTAGAACTATAATCTGCTTCAAGTGTGATACTCCTACTGCTACATTATTCAAGGATCTTCTACCATTGAAGAAGGACGAACTACTATCATTATCACTCCACAAATTTGCTTTTTACTCACATGCATCCCCTCCAGTAACAGGAGTTGCGGTAAGTAAGAGGATAACAGCAAAGGAATGTAACAATTGGCTAGATCTTGCAAGGTTAAGTGTTGAGATCTATGGAGATTATGTGGAATTGGTACAGCAATCATCTAAAGCGAACTATGATAATGCTAGGAGTATAAATAGGGATATAAAGGAAGGGGCACGTAATGTAGTGAGAGGTAATGATAGTACCACATTTATAAGATTGAATGCAAAGAGTGAGTCTATATAAGCAATTAAGAATAGGCGGTTATACATTTTTACTTACCATCATCGTGGTATAGTTATGCATAGTGATCATGAGACTGCAATAAAGTTCTTCAAACATACATCTAGCACGTACGATAGAGTTGTGAGATTGACAACATTTGGGCAGGATGCTGTATGGAAGAAGGTTATTCTAGAGTTAGTCCCAGAAGGGGATTATACAGCGTTAGATCTTGCATGCGGTACAGGTATACTGACTCTCATGTTAAGGGATAAGGTCTCTCTTGTATATGGGTTGGATATAATATATGATAGCCTACTTATAGCAGATATTAAGGCAAAGAACCTCAACTACTCTAACGTGATACTGCTCAATGCTGTTGCAGAGTCAGTACCACTAAAGGATGGTACAGTGGATGTAATAACGGCATCATACCTTGCAAAGTACTGTGATATAGAGAAGGTTGTTATGGAGTGTAAGAGGCTGCTAAGGGATAATGGTATAGTTATAATGCATGACTTTACATATCCAAACGGTATCATGCGTTATCTATGGCATGCGTACTTTGTGATTTTAAGGTTAGCTGGTATACTCATGAGTGAATGGAGACCAGTATTCAATGAACTTGATAAGGTCATAGCGGCAAGACAGAGTTGGGTTGACGAACTTCTTGACGCATTAAAGAGGCATGGGTTCAAGGATATAAGATGTATTAACCTTACATTCGATACAGCAGCAGTAGTCTATGCGAAGAAGTGCTAGCAGGGTAGTATTATTATAATCAATTTTATCTTGATCTCTATCATAGATCTCTTCTCTATTTACATGCTATACAATCTTGATCTCGTTTATAACAGATCTAACGCCTACTCTATGATCTGGATATCTAAGCCTTAGATTCAGAACGCTCTTGGCCTTCATGTTACTAGCCTTTACTGATGCTGTTAACGTATCTATTATATCACTACCAAGCAGTAGCCTTGCTAACCATAGCGGTATAGTTGATGGTCTCTTAACCCCTAGAGTATCTGCAGTATAGTATACAAACTCCTTGAACCTGCATGGTTCATCATCACATACTATGAACCTCTCATTCCTTGCTCTCTCAACTTCAGCCATAATTGCTAATGCTTCTACAGCATCATCTACATGTATGAAGCATCTGTAATAATCCCCAGAACCTGGGATCATGAATCTAAATGTACCCCTCTTGATCAGACCTTTAACTAGGATATTATTGAACCATCCACCATTACCATACACATCACCAAGTATTGCAATGACTATACTGAAACCATGATATCTGCTGGCATCCCAGAGTATCCTCTCTGCTTCACTCCTTAACCTAGTGAACCATGTCTCTGGCCTATATGGGCTATTCTCATCAACGATAGAGCCACGAGTATCTCCAAAGATGCCCATGCCTTGTGCATATACAACTCTACCCACTCTAGTTGCTATAGCATCTATAAGGTTTCTTAGACCTCCGATATTAACATCGTACTGTGCTCTCCTATTCCTCATCAAGGGGTTTAGCGCAGCAAGGTGGAAGAGTACATCAACATCAATGCCATACAATGCCTTCATAACCTTCTCTCTATCTGTTATATCAGCAACTACGCACTTCTGTACTCCAACAGCCTTTAGTATTGGTATCTTATCATGACTCCTAACCAAGCATGTAACCTCACCTCCATCTCTCAAGAGCCTCCCAACGAGCCTAAGACCTATAAAACCAGTTGCCCCGGTAACCAATGCTTTCATGAGAGTCTTTTAATGTTAGAGGTAATATTAATGATTTCTTAGATTATATACGGCGCTGATATCAGTAAATAACTTTTTATCCCCCATAGCATTATATATTATAATGCATGATAGTAGGTTGAACGAGTGGTTCGTGCCAAAGTTTGGCCCTCTAAGGTTTAGGGTAGCGATAGGGATGCTCTTCCTTCCATACACCGGTATGTGCGTATCATTCACTGTCATAGGTTCTCTCTTGGCCGATGAGATCTTATGGGATAGGCTTACTGCTATAGTGCTAATATATCTACTAGCATTGGGCGTATCTGCACATGCATTAGATAGCATAGGTTCTAAGCGTAAGCCATGGGGCAATGTATTCAGCGATAAAGCACTTTTAATTGTAGCAGTTACAGCATTAGCAATTGCATATACCATAGGTATATACTACATAATACTGTATGTACCCTTCCTTGCAATAATAGCTGTACTTGAAGGTTTCTTCCTCTTAGCATACAACCTCGAGCTCTTCAATGGCAAGTTCCATAACAACCTCTCCTTCTCAATATCTTGGGGAGGCTTGCCACTACTTGCTGGTTATGTTATGCAGACGAACAGTATATCCATACTTGCATTTGTAGCATCCTCAATAACTGCACTAGTAGCGTATGCAGAGATAAGGGTATCCAGACCATACAAGGAGTTGAGACGCTCATCCAATGAGGAGAGGGAGAAGATACTCACCTACGAGAGGATGCTAAAGTTACTGAGCATCGGTAGTATAGGGGTAGCATCATCCATGGTTATATTAAGAGTGTTACTGTTATGATGGAGCAGGTATCGGTGAAGGTCTCTAATGGAGAGTTTGGCACTGCTATGCTTAAAGCATTGAGGAGGCTTGAGGAGATCTCAGGGATCAAACTCTCAAAGGTAGAGAGGTTACTACTTGCAGAGGTTGGTACAGTGGAGCAGTTACTGAGTATACTGGTAGATAAGCCTGTGAGCATCAAGGTGTTGGGGCAGAAGGAGGATAGTAGGCACAATATCATAGAGAGGAGGGTTAACATACTCACTGCTAACTCTAACTCTATACTCATGGATGCAGAGAGTAGGATAAGAGTGGATGTGCTTCCAGAGGCAGTTATACAGGATATAAGGGCTAGGAGGCTTGGGATAGGAAGTATAATAGTAAAGCATAGGCTTGAGACATTCAGGAGGATAGTAGAGATAGGATGCTGTTATAGTAAGGTAAGAGATGGTAGTAAGGATAGAGATGCATCTACAGTCTATAGACTGTACGAGATAGTCTATGCTGGTGTTGATGCCTTTGCAATAAAGGAAGAGTTCATATCAGATGTTATAAGAAGATTTGCTTCACTAGCGTGATTCACTCGTAAAGCGTATATTGTAAATTCAATAGTCCTCACACTATCCTACTTAGCCTTAGCCCTTACCCTTGTAACGAACCTATCCTTATCTATTATGAACCTCTCATGCACCGCTTCTCCAACCTTCTCATACTCATCATGAACATCTACATGGAATACGAGCCTCCTACCCTCCATGCCTACTAGCGATGCGTGTACCCTAACACTCATACCTAGAGGCGTTGGGGCCATATGCCTTGCATCTATCCTTACACCAACCGTATCTTCATCCTCCTTGAGATATGGCTTCACCATATCCCTACATAGCCTCTCCATAGCCTCTACCATACTTGGCGTTGATAACACTCTACCATCATCTCCAAGGAAGTCTATAACCATGCTATCATCAACCTTCACAACCCTCTCCATCTCTATACCTGTGTGTAGCATACTGCTAGGCTAGTGCCATCTATATAATAAAACCTTTTTATTTCATTGGAATGGATGTTATGATGGTGTAGGCTTTGAATACATTCATACTCTACAAGGAGGGCAAGATGATAAGGAGGGTAGATATAATAGGGGATGGGGTTGATGAGGACGATCCTATAGTTAGGGCGTTACTGAGCGTGGTTAGGACGAAGGGTGATAACGTGGTATTCAAAGATATAAGCGTTAATGCTATAGAGGGGAAGTGATTATGTATTACTATAGATCTACACGATCTAACGTAAACGTGATCTAACGTAACCAATGGGGTGTCTATATCGAATGGATATAATAGATTACTGGCATATGATAAAACCAAAGATAGATGAGGGGATAGCGAGGCTCCTCCCACTATTCATAGAGCGTATGCCTTCAGAGTATGCTGATGTGCTGAGGGAGAGCATAGAAGGGGGTAAGAGGGCTAGAGGTACTCTTACATGCCTTATATGCCAAGCACTTGGGGGAAGGCTTGAGGACGCACTGCCTAGAGCAGTTGCAATAGAGTATATACATGCTGCTACCCTCATACACGATGATTATGTAGACCTTGATACTGTGAGAAGGAGCAGACCAGCGATATGGACTCTTGAGGGTTCTAGGAGGGCAGTGCTATTCGGAGATCTGATCCTCTCCTACATGATAAATATGATGAGTGATATGAGCAGGGATGATGCAAAGGCCGTTGCAGAGGCTATAGCAGCAGTTGCCCGAGGAGCATTTCAAGAGCCATTGAACCCCATACTCTTGGTCGATGAAATAACCTCTGGGAGGTTCCCCTCTGGCCTATACGATGTGATAATAAAGTTGAAGACTGGGGCATTGTTTGGCGCTGCTTCAAAGTTGGGGGCAATAGCAGCAAACAGGCTTGAGATGGGTGAGAGGGTATATAACTACGGCTCTAGGTGTGGAGAAGCATTCCAGATAGCAGATGATCTGAGGGAAGTGTTAAGGATAGTTGAAACCGGGAAGGCAAATGTACATAAGATAATAACGTTAGTGCCAGCATGCCTCTACTACTATAGCGACTCGATAAAGGAGATAATGGATATGATTATGGGTAAGCATATAGATATAGCAAGTATAGTGCTTGAACGCTGGGTACCCTTGATAGAGCATATGAGCAATGATATAGATGTTAGGCTTAACCTTGCACTAAAAGAGATAGAGGATCTAGAGGATAACGAGTATGTTAGGATAATGAGGCAAGCACCAAGGCATATGGTTAGGCTCATGCTTGAACAGAAGGTTGTAGAGGCATGAGCATGAGAGAATACGATTTGATTAGAGGTGATAATGAGTATGCGCTTTGCAATAATAGGTGCAGGGGTTGCAGGTAGTTTCTTGGCATCCCTACTCAATAGCAAGGGCCATAACGTCGAAGTCTTTGAGATGTATAGTAAGGAGAAGCACTTCCCTGTATGTGCATGGGGTACTAGCAGGCATATGCTTGAGCACTTCTGTAAGATGGTTGGGCTCAACCACAACGATTACATACTCCATGTGGGCAGTAGGCTTGACATATACCTGCAGAACGGTAAGCATGACCATCTTAAACTGATGGGACTAATAACATACGATAAGAGGAGATGGGAGCAGGATATGCTGAAGGGCATAGATGTGAAGTATGGGGTAAGATGCACTCGTGATACCTTCCCTGTAAACAGGTATGATTATGTACTAGACTGCACAGGCTTCCATAGATCTATGCTCCCAAAACCTAGAGAAGATCTCACAATCCCAGTATGGGAGTACATGGTCGATAATCTGAGCAAGGAGAGGGACTTTTATGTTATAGGCTATAGGAATGCAATGGGCTACTTCTGGCACTTCCCACTAGGCAGTAGGAGGGCATTCGTAGGTTCTGGCGACTTTAAGAAGATCTACTATGGTATCAAGGAGTTCTTCCAAGAAGAGCCAGAAGCAAGGATACTCATGAGGATAGGTAGACCAGTAAGGCTTGCACCCCCTACTAGAATGGACCCTCTAACATATGGGAATGTTATCGGAGTTGGAGAGTCAATAGGCACTGTATTCCCAATCCTTGGTGAAGGGATAACACCATCACTCCAGTCAGCAGAGATACTCTATACAATGATGGTAGAGGGGGAGTACAGTCCAGAGGCATATAGGGCAATGATACATGAGAGGTTCGGCTACTACGATGATGTATACAAGGTTCTCCGCCTTAAGATGGAAGGTAGGTTCAATATGCTCAGACACTCAAGGCTGCTCTACAACATATACAGGCATATGAAGAGGGAGGAGGCAAGGTATGGGTTTGAGGTTAGCATGGATAAGTTCGCTAATCTTATCAACTCAATATGATTTATAGATGCTTATACGTTAGTACTATAGCAGTGGTATGGCGTTCATAGTTGTTGCAGAGAAGGCTAGCGTTGCAAAGGCTATAAGGCATGCACTACCATCCAATGAGGTAGATGTTACATGGGTTAGGGGACATATAATGGATATAGATCTGCCGATGAACCTTAGAGTATGGAGGTTAGAGACGATAAAGGATATAATGGGTGTGAGGAGGTTCAGATATACTGTAAGGGATAAGGAGAGCTACTCTAGGTTAAGCACTATATTCAGTAAGTGCAAGGATGATGTATTGGTTATTGCTACAGATAATGATCACGAGGGTGAGTTGATAGGCTATGAGATACTGATGCTATATAGGAAGGTAAAGGGAGGTAATAGCACTTACTATAGGATGAGGTTCAACTCAACAGATAGTAAGGAGATTATAGATGCATGGAGTAGGTTAGAGCATAGTCTTAACTGGAGATGGGTGAGCAAGGCTATGTTTAGGCATAAGTTCGATCTACTGAGTGGGGCATCATATACTAGGCTATTAACACTAAGTAAAAGTAGAAGAGATGGTGCTATAGAGTACAGTAATAATAGTCAGTACAGTAATCGTGTTAATAGCAGCAAGCGCAGCAAGGGCAGAGTATACAATATCAATAGTCTGATAAGTTGGGGTTCATGCCAGACACCAACACTTAACTTCATAGTTGAGAGGGAGATTGAGATAGAGAACTTCAAGCCAGTAGACTATTGGTATATAGAAGCAGTACTAGAGTATGATGGTGTAAGGTTCAAGGCAAAGACCAATGATATTTATGATAAGGTATATGCTATGCAGGCATATGAGTCATGTAAGGATTCAGGAATAGCAAGGGTTCAAGATTATAGGGAGGATATACGTACAGTTTACAGACCATTACCATCAAGGACGGACGATGTATTAAAGGATCTGGTAAGGATAACTGGGAAGAGTGCGTCTTACCTGCTTGATGTCATGGAGGATCTGTACTCTAACGGTTACATATCATATCCAAGGACTGATACCAACATGTACAGAAGAGGGTTCGACTTTGCTAAACCATTAAGGGCAGCGGTTGCTGGGCTCTCTACTAGCATAGAGGATGGTAAACCAAGACCAAGGAATGGTATGCTAGATGATGGTGCACACCCACCAATATACCCTGTAAGTCCATACCATGGCTCTGGAATAAAGAGAGAGGTATGGGAGTACATAGCGAGGAGGTTTCTAGCAAATGCATTTGCTAGCGATGCTAGTGTAGTGAAACAGTATGCAAGGCTTATTACTATAAAAGGTAATGTAATGCTTCATACAGATGGGTTATATCTAAAGGATAAGGGCTTCTTCAATATCTATAGTTACTTTATGCCGAAGGAGGATAGACTACCAGAACTCAGCATCAATAGCATAGTAGAGGTTGTAAGCATAGATCTTATCAAATCCAAGACAAAGCCTCCCAGTAGGCTGAGCGAGGCTGAACTGCTAGAGGTTATGGAGAGGCATGGGATAGGTACAGATGCGACTAGGGCAGAGTTCCCGTCCATTCTGCTTAGGCGAGGTTATGTAACTAAGATGCACAATAGGTTCAGACCAACTGCATTGGGTAGAGCACTCATAGATGCATTAAGGGATGTAGATCCTAGGCTTGTAAACTCAGATGCAAGGAGGATCGTAGAGAGGCTTATGAAGGATATAGAGGATGGCAAGGTTAAGGAGGATGAAGCGTTGAACAGATCCATTGAAGTTTATGAGCATCTTTTGGAGGAGTGTATAAAGAATATAGATGTTATAGCAGAAAGGTTATCGATGTAATCTTGTAGTATGGGTGCTATAGATGATGCTATAGATGCCTATATTCGATGTATATACGAGCGTCTCTACTTATGATACTGTATTATATATGTAGCATCGGTAACACTTCTTCAAACCTATGGAGTAGGTTACATTTATAACCATACCAAGCAAGCCAGTATACTAATCTATGCTCTCTATAATAGATTTAGCACTATCGCTACTACTATCCTTTCCTACTGATAATCCAATTGGAAACAAGGATTTAGCGTTGGAGGCGTACATTGAGTCCTTGTTGCCATGTTCTTCTCTTGTTGCCATTGCTATCTATAAGGAGGAGCAAATAAGCACTATGCTATCTACCATTAGCAGTGGCATATAAAAATATTAGGGCATAGTAAGTAAGTAAGTCTTGTTGAGTCTGCCATAGTAGCATAACTAACAACTAAACTAGGATAATTGCTTGCCTCTTAACCTACTCTTGTCATGTCTACCAATTCTGCTTTTACATGTATTAATCCAATACTCTCCTCCTTGCCCCTACCCCTCCCAATCAATAAATCCTCATGATGAATCCATATTACCATTGCTACAGTACCATTACTACTACTATTACTATTATTGTTGTTATTATTGTTGTTATTATTGTTGCTTGGGTTATTAACCACCATTACTATACTACTGTTGCTAGTAGTGGAAGAAAAAGAAGAAGAAAGGGAAGGGAAAGAGGTTATAATCTAGTCTATCTATCTATCTATTTGCTTGATGTCTACCTAGGAAGATATCATATAAGTGGAGAGGTATTGGTACCTTATATTCTAGTCTAGACTATTACCTAGCTTTGTAAGCAGTAAGCAAGTTATCATCATCCTCCTATCTTATCATCATCCTCTTATCTTTCTCCCTTCCTCACCTTCTCTTCCTCTCTTCCTATTTGGTCTATCAAAGCATATAGCAGCAGATGAGTGATAGTTGTAGGTTATGTATTGTCTACTGGGAGATATTGATAGGGATAGTTAAAGTTAATCAAAACAATTAAGCAGCGGATAGTAGAGTACAGAAATTATGGAATAGTGTTTAATATACTGCAACTTTAGATTAATTAATCTATTCTATACATCTATCCGTATGCATGTATCATCCATATACATACATATATCTTATATAATAACATGCCCATATACACACTCTAACCCTAACTCCTTTGCCTTATCCAATGCCCCCTTATCTATATACACTGTAACTACTACTAGCCTCCTTATCTCTGCTCTATGGATCTGCTCTATAACCTGCCTTATGCTATTAACCTTCTCATAGAATGTTACAATATCATCTTCATCAGCATGACTCTTAACC
>CALHIV010000019.1 GCA_938030895.1 uncultured Nitrososphaerales archaeon
TGATAAGTGGGTATTCATAGAGGGGTGCAAGGATCCTAGAGCAGTCACTATACTGATAAGGGGAGGGTCTCAGAGGGTTGTTGATGAGGCAGATAGGAGCATACATGATGCTATAATGGTTGTAAAGGATGTTGTTGAGAACCCTGCAATAGTGGCTGGGGGTGGTAGTATAGAGGCTTACATAGCGAAGGAGTTAAGGTCATGGGCAAGTACCCTACCAGGAAGAGAGCAACTAGCAGCGATCAAGTTCGCTGAAGCCCTAGAGACTATACCATTGACCCTAGCAGAGAATGCTGGCATGGATCCTATAGATACCATGACAGAGTTGAGGTCTAAGCAGAACAAGGGTTCAAAGTGGACTGGTGTAGATGTAAAGAATACACAGGTAGCAGATATGTACAAGTTGGAGGTTCTTGAACCTGCTGTTGTAAAGTCACAGATAATGAAGGCTGCTACTGAGGCAGCGGTAATGATATTGCGTATAGATGATGTTATAGCAGCAGCAAAGGCTGAGATGCCCAAGGGAGGCAAGGGTCATGAAGGTGAGGAGGGCGCTGGTAGCGAAGGTATGGGCGGTATGGAGTAGTAGTATAAACATTACCGCATCCATGCTCAAAACAAATAATATATAATCACTTATTTTATTTTATTTCATCATCTACCATGGGCCTGAACGATATAAATGTCTTAACAGATATACTCCATTCTAATAAGGATATAGGCTATACTGTTGTAATGCATGATTTCTTCATAGACAGGATAGTTAGATTAGGCATCTCTCCAGAGGTTCTACTCTCAATCATGAAGGGCAAGATCGAGGCGGGAGGAGGTAGTGTAAGGGGTATAGAGCAGGTTGAGATGAAGGGAGGTAACGGTGTAAACCTAGCATATGCGATGGCCATGCTAGGTGCTAGATGCAAGTTGGTAACCATTGCGGATGATTATGGTAAGGGCATACTCGAGCATACATTCAAGGGCCTAAGCAGTGTAGACCTAATCATACTAGAGGGTAAGCAAGGCTATACTCTAGCGTTGGAGTTTGATTCGGGAAGGGTAGTAAATGTAATGCTTAGTGATGTTGGTGACAATGCATACTTTGGTGCAGATAGGCTTGAGGGTCTAGAGCATATGCTTGATGGTGCATCATGTGTAGCAGTGGTTAACTGGGCAAGTAACTTAAAGGGTATAGAATTAACAGAGAGAGCATTCAGCACCAAGAGTGCGTTACACTTCCTAGACCCAGCAGATCTAGGCGATAGAGGCAAGGAGTTCATCAATGCCATCCTTGAAGGAAGGTTCAGGCCTGATGTGCTAAGCATTAATGAGAACGAGGCCAGGATAATTGCTAACGCTTTAATGCTTGAACCACTCCCATACAACTACTCCATCGATGATGTTGCTAGAGTCTGTAGAGAGGTAGCCTCTACACTTGCCATACAGGTTGATCTCCACACACCTATCTTCTCAGCAACCTCTGATGGCAAGTACCATGAAGGGGTTAGAGCATTCAAGGTTAATCCAATGATAGCAACTGGGGCGGGGGATGTGTGGGACGCTGCAGATATTGTAGGCTATCTATACGGTATGGATGATCATACAAGGTTATTATTTGCAAATGCATCTGCAGCATACTATGTTGAGAATGCAAGGGCGCCAGCATTGGATGATGTGTTATGTTTTATAAGTACATGTAGAGAGCAGAAGTAGACTCCCATACAATATAATACAATATAATACAATAGAGTAACAATGGCATTAGAGATAGATTATTTTAGCGTTAATAGCGTAATCACATCCAACATGGTTAATGTTGTCACTGAAGGCCTAGAAGCGTAACTAATCTCATCACTCATTATCATGCCTATTGTGGCTCTATGGTCGCTGGTGGTTTGCTTGATATTGTGTATGTTACCCATGTCACCCCTTCAACCTCATTGGTTATCCTATTGCTTATCCTTGCTAGGAGTTCATAGGGCAACTTCGCCCAGTCTGCAGTCATAGCATCTACAGACTCTACAACCCTTACACTCACTATATGCCCGTACACCCTACCATCACCTAGAACTCCTACTGCCCTATCATCGCCTACTATTGCGAATGCCTGCCATACCCTATCGTACAACCCTGCTCTGGCAAGTTCCTCCTCAACTATCCTGCTTGCTCTCTTGCATATCCTCAACTTCTCCTCAGTAACCTTGCCTATTATCCTAACAGCGAGCCCTGGGCCTGGGAATGGATGCCTCCTCACCATCTGCTCTGGTACCCCCAACAGCCTTGCTACCTCTCTAACCTCATCCTTGTAGAGTTGCCTCAACGGTTCTAGGACCTTGAGGTTCAACCATTTAGGGAGGCCAGCAACGTTATGGTGTGACTTTATGGTTGCAGCCTCTCTAGATACCGATACCCCGCTCTCTATAACATCTGGGTATAGTGTACCTTGAGCGAGCCAGTGGAATGGACCATGCTCTCTAACTGCATCCTCGAAGACTCTAGCAAACTCCTCGCCTATGATCAGCCTCTTCGCCTCTGGGTCTTCAACATCCTTTAGCCTTGTAAGGAACCTCTCACTCGCATCTATATAGATCGGTCTTATGCCTAGAAGATTGAACATATCCAGCACCTCATCCTCTTCACCCTCTCTTAGCAGGCCATGGTTGATGAAGATGCATGTTAGCCTATCCCCTATCGCCTTGTGCACTAGTAGTGCTGTAACTGTAGAGTCTATTCCCCCACTCACTGCAGCAAGGACCCTCTCACCATCCTTGACCTTACTCCTTATATCCCCAACTGCACTATCCACAAAGTTGCTCATACTCCACTCCTGCCTTGAATTGCATATCCCTACAGCAAAGTTCCTAAGTATATCACTGCCATGCTCTGTATGTGCAACCTCTGGATGGAACTGTAAACCATAGATCTTCCTTGCCCTATACGCTACTGCTGCAGCAAAAGAACTCTCTGTATGTGCAATGACCTCAAACCCTTCAGGGAGTCTCTCAGCAGCATCCCCATGGCTCATCCAGCACCTTATCCTTGGCTTTATGCCCATGAAGAGGTCTCTGCCATCATCTATTATGAGTTCAGAACTACCATACTCCCTCTTCGCCCTCTTTACAACACCGCCAAGCATATGTACAAGCATCTGATGCCCATAGCATATACCTAGTATCGGTATACCTAGGGTGAGTATCCTCTTATCGCATAGTGGAGCATCATCTTCATACACACTTGCTGGTCCACCTGAGAAGATTATACCCTTTGGGCTCATGCCTGCTAGGGTATCAGCATCTATGTTGTAAGGTAACAGTTCAGCGTACACACCCTGCTCCCTTACCCTTCTACATATAAGATGGGCGTACTGTGAACCAAAGTCAAGCACAACTATCTTATCCATACAATCAACCCAACTCTACCTATATTTTATTGATATGGGCCTTTGTTACCTCATTACCCCATCCTACACTACACTACACTATCTTACCTTACCTTCTCCAGCATCCTTGTGAGTACCCATGTTGATGAGTTGATCAACTCAGTGAGCCTATCCTTATCCCTGTAGTTCTTTATTAGTATCCTCTTTATATTCTTCCCCTCATCAAGATCTATGCTATAGTCCAGCACCTGCTCCTCCCTTATCTCACCTTTCTTAACCCTCTCCTCATCCCTGCTCCTCATCTCCTTCAGTATCCTGTTTATGAAGAACGATTGGAATGGAGGTGTATTAGCATTAAGCCTTACATCACTTACTGGCACTATACTTATAGCATCACTTCCTATGTATGCATTTGCTAAGAGTATACCATCCTTTGTCCTCAACTGCCTAACCTCGGTATACTCACCTTCCACAGTTATAGCCCTCTCCTTCATAGCTTCCCTTACCTCAGTCCTAGTTTCTGCCATAGCCTTCTCTACAGGCCTTGCTTCTTCTCCCATCTTCTCCTCCTTCTGGAGCATCCCTGCAGGCCTGAAGCTTACCTGCTTGAGCATATTATCAACAATTGTGAGCATCTCCCTTAACCTCTCTAACTCCTCCTCCTTCTCTTCTATATGTTTCACTATCCACTCCCTCAGAATAGCAAATCTCTTTATCTCATCATCTGAGTACATACTTAATTAAACCTCTACCTATTCTTCTTAGAAGTGTAATAAATTGATTCCTATTACAGTTAATCTTTTATTTGTTGAACGAGATTCTCATACGCAATATTTATGAAGCCCTCTATCCTGCTAGGCGAGAGGTTGTAAAACTTCCTTGCATTAGACCTTGCTAGTTGCTCTAGTAGTTGCTGTGCAAACCTCATCTTCACAACCTTTACACCTCTGTTTACACTAGGTTTAGAGTACTGACCTATCTCCCCACATAGGTCCATGCCTGCTAAGGTTATACTCCTTGCGTTAAACGCATCTGCGATGAAGACTGCTCTATCCCCATCTGTGAATCCACCAAAGTTATACACGTTATGCAATGGCTTAACCTGTGTAGTACCTATGATATTCCTTAACCTTGGTACCATGAACTTGAGCAGGTTTATGTTATCACCATGTGCATGTACAACCATTATAGAGCCTAGGGTATCTGAGCATAAGAGATACCCATGATCACCATCAAGATCTGTAACTACTATATCTGGCCTTATGCCATGCTCTATTAGTGCTCTACATGCACCATCTGCAGCCATGAATACAAACCTCTCCCTTACCATGATCCGTGAGGATGGATCTGAGCAGATCCTGCTTACAGCATCAAGCAGAGATGGACCGGCACCAAACACTATAACATCCTTATCCTCTATCGATGCCCTTAACCTTGCTAGATCCAATGCTCTACCCTTGATCAAGGTGGAGAGTAGGGTTGCTGCACTGCTATCATCGACTATACTATAATTCAATGCATCCTTTATCCTCTCGTACCATCTAGCCCACTCCTCCCACTCCACATACAGGTAAATATGTAAGAGTGATAAAATGTTTTAATGAGCGATTAATGGTGCATGGTTGGTATAAATGGTAAGGATAATGGGTATAGTTAATGTTAGCCCAGAGTCGTTCTACAAGGGCTCGGTTAAGGTTAGAGAGGAGGATATAGCAAGGACGGTAGTGAGCATGGAGGAGCATGGAGCAAGCATCATAGATGTTGGTGCAATGTCCACAGCACCCTATCTAGATACTATGGTATCCCTTGAGGAGGAGATAGCAAGGCTCAAGTCTGCTATCAAGGTTATAAAAGATAATTGTGGTAGCCTACCGATCTCTGTAGATACTCCTAGGGCAAGGGCTGCAGATGCTGCTCTCAATGCTGGCGCTACAATAGTAAATGATGTTACCGGTCTAAAGTACGATCCAGATATGGCTAGGACTGTAAGGGAGTATTCAGCCTCAGTGATAGTATCTGCATACTCAAGGCATGTAGTACAAGGCGATGCTATAGCAACAACGCTTGAACTCCTGAGGGAGAGTATAGGTATTGCTGTTAACTCTGGCATAGAAGAGAGTAGCATAATAGTAGATCCTGCTATAGGGTTCTTCAGGGAGCATGGAAGGCACGAGTTCTTCACAAGGCTTGAGGGCATCACATGGCTAGAGCGTGATCTGGAAGTGGTAAGGAGGTTAAGGGAGTTTAAAGTATTGGGTAGAGAGGTATGTGTATCTCCATCTAGAAAGTCTTTCATAGGCAGGGTTCTAGCCTTGGATAAACCTGAGGATAGGCTATATGGTTCCATAGCGGTAGAGGCTGTCTGTATTATGAATGGTGCAGATATAATTAGAACCCATAATGTTAAGGAGAGCGTTCAAGTAGCAAGGATGGTAGAGGCTATAATAGGGTAGTATAAGGTAGTATAGGATAGGGTAGTATAAGGTAGTATAGGATAGGGTAGGAGAGTAGGGTAGAGTAGATGATTAGTGGCTATTAGTAGTAAGATGATAACTATCCCCATTACTATAAGCGTATCGATGAGCCGATAATGAGTATCAGAAGGAGTATATAGTGTTATCAGGAGTAGCATTTACAGATAGAAAGCCTCATGAGCAAACAACAATGTAGCAAGGGCATGTGATACAAGCAAGTCTATACAGTCATCAATAATGAATGGGGGCACTGTACGGTTAGATGGCAATCAGCAAGTTGTATCATGAACTTATCTCTGCTTGATTAGTAATTTTAATAATCGATATTCATCTTACATCTTTCGAAGAGGTCACTGCAGAGATTGCTCCCTGTATGCAGGTGTCTCCCCGTAACCCTATCATATGGACAGTTGCACCTATCACACAGGGCATAGCCATCATAATTCCTCATGAACCTTGCTATAACATCGTCCAACTCTCTAGTATTAACCTCTGCGATACCAGTGCTAATCAAGGATCCTCACCCTACCCTACCATAACATCATTCTCAAGCATTCTATCAGCATTTGTATGTAAGGATTGCTACTTACTTACCATTACCATTTAGAGTAATGCTTATAATACCATCCTAGTCTAGAAGGGAAGGGAATAGGTTGAATATAAGGGAAGGGCTAACGTTCGATGATGTACTGCTGGTACCAAAACGCTCCTCAGTAGTCTCCAGATCACATGTAGACCTTAGAACTAGACTATCGAGGAGGATAAACCTTAACATCCCCATAGTAAGTGCAAACATGGATACTGTAACCGAGGCTAACATGGCAATAGCTATGGCTAGGGAGGGAGGGATAGGGATAATCCACAGATTCATGAGTGTAGAGCAGCAGGTTAATGAGGTTAGGAAGGTGAAGAGGGCTGAGAATATAATAATAGAGCAGCCTTACACGATAAGGCAGGAGCAGAGCCTTGCAGAGGCTATAGAGTTGATGGAGGAGTATAACGTCTCAGGGCTTCTGGTTGTTGATTCAGATGGTAAGTTGGTTGGCATCCTAACAAGGAGGGATATAATGTTTGAGAGCAGAGCAGGAGAGAAGAGGGTTTATGATGCGATGACAAAGAATGTTATAACAGCAAGGCATACGATAACGCTAGAGGAGGCAAAGGAGATACTCCACAAGTACAGGATAGAGAAGTTACCATTGGTAGATGAGCATAACAGGGTTAAAGGACTCATAACCGCCAAGGATATACTGAGGAGGGAGCAGTACCCTCTAGCAGCAAAGGATAGGAAGGGGAGGTTACTGGTTGGTGCTGCTGTTGGTGTCAAGGGCGATTATATGGAGAGGACTGAGAGGCTGCTAGATGCTGGTGCAGATGTTATAGTAGTTGATATCGCACATGGGCATAGTGAGAATGCTATAGATGCTATAAAGAAGATAAAGAAGGCATACCCTGACTGTGAGTTGATAGCAGGCAATGTTGCAACTGCCCAAGGTACCAAAGACCTTATAGAGGTTGGTGTTGATGCCGTTAAGGTTGGTGTAGGTTCAGGCTCCATATGTATAACGAGGATAATCACAGGGTCTGGAGTACCTCAACTCACAGCTATAATTGACTGCGCTAAAGTAGCAAGGGAGTACGATGTCCCAGTTATAGCTGATGGAGGAATAAGGAACTCTGGCGATATAACAAAGGCGTTAGCAGCGGGAGCAGAGACAGTTATGATTGGGAGCCTGCTTGCTGGTACAGATGAGAGCCCTGGTGTAAGCATAACAAAGAATGGCAAGAGGTACAAGATATACAGGGGCATGGCATCCTTCTATGCTTCTTTAGGAAGGAAGATGAGAGAAGAGGGCGCACTTAACATAGAGGATGATCTGAACGATTATGTACCAGAGGGCGTTGAGGCGCTCGTAGAGTACAAGGGTAGTGTAGTTGATATAGTGAGGCAGCTGGCTGGAGGGTTAAGATCTGGATTCAGTTACTGTGGTGCAAGGAATATAGATGAGTTGCATAGGAATTCTGAGTTCATAAGGATGACCATGGCTGGATACATAGAGAGCATGCCACACGATGTGAAGGTTATCTAATAGCAGTAATAGCAATGAATGCAACACAACGATAGTAATAATGTAATAATAGTAGCAGTTATGGATATTTTTAACCCAATCCTATCATAACAATTCTATCCAGTAATTTTTTATAGCACCCTTAGAACCAACATAAAGATTAAAATCCTTCATTGCTATGTCATAGCCATGGCAAGAATAAGGGTCGCTCTGTTAGGTTTAGGCAATGTAGCATGTACACTACTCTATGGCATGGAATACTATAGGAAGGGTCTTAATGGTAGGAGAGGTCTTTGGCATGAGATGGTAGGCAACTACTCCATAGATGATATAGAGATAGTTGGGGCATTTGATATAGATGCAAGCAAGGTAGGTAGATCTGTGGCAGATGTATTGAGGGCATCTGGAAGAGAGACTATTACCAGTATTGATGCATACAAGGATATGAATATCAGTGCGGGTATAATGCTGGATGAGCCCCCAGAGCACTGGAGCATTGATATAATCAAGATGGATAGAGATGAGTTCATAGATCTACTCAAAGGGTGTGATGCTGATGTTGTAGTGAACCTCATCTCCTCCTCGCTAGATGGCTCATCACTAGCATATGCCGAATCTTCACTCGAAGCAGGAGCAAGCTTCATCAACGCTACACCATCCATACTTCAGAGCAATCATGGGCTTGTGGATGCATTCAAGGCTAGGAGATTGCTTATAGTAGGGGATGACCTCATGAGCCAGTTTGGAGGCACTGTATTCCACAAGGGTATACTACAACTACTCCATAGGAGAGGCATTATGGTAGAGAGTTCGTACCAGTTGGACGTTGGAGGGAGTAGTGATACAAGGAATACGATAAGAGAGGATGTGAGGGCAAGGAAGAGGGCAATAAAGACTGCTAGCATAAACGCTGAGCTACCCTATGAGTTTGGGGTATCAGCTGGTACAACAGAGTACATGGAGTTCTTGAAGGATGATAGGATAAGTTACTACTGGTTCTACGCTGAAGGGTTCATGGGCTCACCTGTAAGGATAGATGTGATGATGAGGAGTAACGATGGTGCAAACGCATGCAATGTACTGCTTGATGTTATAAGGGCTGTAAAGTATGCTAGGGATAGGGATGATCCTAACCTTGCTGTGTTGATAAGCGCCTATGGGTTCAAGAGTCCCCCAAGGGCTATTAACGTCATGGATGCTCAGCAGAGGTTTGAAGAGGTGTTTATTAATAGCAGGAGTAATAAATAATAAATCTGACAACTACTGCTACCAATATGTTAGATATGTTAGATAAGGCCCCAGAGTTCCCTAGAGAGTTCAGATGGCTCAATACTAAGCAGCAACTCTCACTTGCAATGCTTAGGGGGCATATTGTTGTACTTGACTTCTGGACATACTGCTGCATAAACTGCATGCATATGATATCAGAACTTACTAGACTAGAGCAGAAGTATAGGGGTAAGCCTGTGGTATTCATAGGAGTGCACTCAGCAAAGTTCTACAATGAGCAGGATGCAAAGAATATAGAGCAGGCTATAATGCGCTACGAGATAGAGCATCCAGTTATAGTGGATGAGGATATGAGGATATGGAGGATGTATGATGTTCATGCATGGCCAACCATAGTGATAGTGGATCCCCTAGGCTACATAGTCTACAAGAGGTCAGGGGAAGGGCAGGGCGAATTGATAGATGAGATAATAGAACTCTTGCTGCATAGGTACTCAGGTACTGGTAGACTCGTAGAGGAACCAGCGTTTGTGATGGGGATAGGGTATAGCAAGCCCACTACCATGCTATCGTTCCCAGGCAAGATAGCGTTCTCGCCAGATGGGAGTATGTTAGCAGTAAGTGACTCAAATAACAACAGGGTACTTGTACTTGCACTTGAAGATGATGGCAATGGGTTCAGTGCAAGGATAGTTGAGAGTATAGGGAGAGGCAGAGATAAGGGACTAAGAGATGGTCCATTCAATGAAGCATTGTTCTTCAGGCCACAGGGCATAGTATGGGCTGATGAGAGCACGATATATGTAGCAGATACGTACAACCATGCTATAAGGCGAGTAGATCTTAGCAAGAGAGAGGTTACAACCGTAGCAGGGAATGGGAGGCAAGGCTACTACAGCAATGGTGGCTATGGCAATGTTACAATGCTCAACTCCCCTTGGGATATAGCATATAGCGATCTGTACAAGGCACTATTCATAGCCATGGCTGGACTCCATCAGATCTGGGCATACAATCTAGACGACTCTACGGTAAGACCATTCGCTGGGAGCGGGTATGAGGGCATAGTTGACTCAACACTAGAAGATGCAGAGTTAGCTCAACCTAGCGGGTTATTCTTAGATGGTGAGTATCTCTACGTTGCTGATAGTGAGAGTTCATCCGTAAGGCTCGTTGATATAAGGAGGAGGAGGGTTGAAACGATAGTAGGCAAGGACCTCTTCATATTTGGGCATAGAGATGGCAGGTTGGATGAGGCATTGCTACAGCATCCCTTAGGCCTATCCTCCAGGGGTAAGATGGTATATGTAGCAGATACGTACAACCATGCTATAAGGCTAGTAGATCTTAGCAAGGGGGAGGTGAGCACTCTAGTAGGCAGGGCTAATGATCCAGGCTTAGAGTGTAGGCTTGATGGTTCATGCAGTTTGATGCTGTATGAGCCTAGCGATGTCAAGGTTAAAGGCGATCTACTCTACATAGCAGATACGAACAATCATCTCATAAGGGTATTAGATACAAGGGAGAAGGCACTATACCCCCTAGATATAATAGATTGATAGATAGATTGATAGATATAATAGATTAATAGATTGATATAATAGATTGATAGATAGATTGAGATTGATAGATGGATGCTATGATATGATTTATTGATCTATTAAATGGGATCGATTACCATAACCAAGGCTATCACCCAATTCAAAGACTTGCACCAACGAGTGGTATGTTAGCCTTTGGGTAAGAGCCTAGAATCTTGATGAACGCTACCTTACCTTCAACACTCTCCAAGCACTCCCTTACCTTACCATCGAGGATATGCCCCTCAAAGTCTAGGTAGAAGTTGTACTCCCATGGTCTATCTTTTATAGGTCTCGAGACTATCATAGTAAGGTTTATCTCCCTAGATGCGAACTCCCCAAGCACATTGTACAATGCCCTTGGTCTATGCTCTACTGTGAATATTATGGAGGTCTTGCTCATACCACTACTCATACTTGCTCTATCATCCCTTTCCCCTCCTCCCTCAACCCCTTCCGCATCTGCAAGTATTAGGAACCTTGTGTAGTTGTTCTTGCTATCTTCTATGCCCTCAGCAAGTATACTCATCCCGTATATCTCTGCTGCCAACTTGCTTGCTATAGCAGCTGTAGCATCCAACCTCCTCTCGCTGAGCATCTTCACGCTCCCAGCGGTATCATAGTATGGTATGGGTTCTAGCCTATACTTCTGTATGAACCCTCTGCACTGCCCTAGTGCCTGTGGGTGGGAGTAGACATACTTTATACTATCAATCCTACTACCCTTATAGCCTATGAGGCAGTGCTCTATCCTGAGATAGACCTCGCCCCTTATCTTAAGATGTGTGTTGAGTAGATGATCATAACTCTCATTAACACTACCCTCTATGGAGTTCTCTATGGGGACTATGGCATAATCTACCTCATGCCTCTCAGTTGAGTAGAATACATCTGCTATTGTACGCTTTGGGATGAGTTCTATTGGGATGAGTTCTACCCTTGTATTAAAGTACTGATATGCAGCCATCTCGCTGTATGCCCCTCTCTCACCCTGGAATGCAACCCTGATCATAAATGGTTCACCACCATCCTATCTCATCTTATGGAAGGAGGAGCACGCATATATAAAATCAAGTAGGTTAGGCACAGCGCCATATAGCATTAATGTTACCGTAATCATCTGCAAGCTTCCTTGAAGATACAGTATTGCACTCTATACACTTTATCTCTTCAGAGTTGAGCCTAACAACATCTCCACCACAATGATTGCATTTGGTGTATATGACTCCAAGGTTGCTATCCTTGAAGGTTACATGTATGTAACCATTTAGTACACTGATGACCTTTGCCCTAACCATATCTCCTACTCTAAACATATTCTGGACCTTCATCTTGCCCCTTCCTATGTATATAGCATCGAATCTTGCATCGCTTCTATGCCCATTTATATATACTATCCTTATATTGGCTGAATTGGATGAGAGTATGTGTATAAACCCTATAACATGGTCATCCTTCTTTGGGAGTAGTATACTCTTCAATCCATTAACCTTAACGTATCTCTGCTTCAGATCGTATGTGATCTTGCCTATCCTACTCGCCCTAAGCATACCATCATCATGCTGGTATATACCCTCCAGCCCCTCAAACTCCTCTATGGTTGCTACTTTATCCCCTGGGATTACGAACCTACTCTTCATCCCTTCATATTAGGATCTACTATTATTTTATCCATTTGATCCATTCCTATATTAATCGCCATAGGTTCATTTATAATGGCTCACTAGAGCCAATGTGGGAGTATAAGGAACTCATCATACTCTACATTCTGCCCATGCCCATCCAAGATCTTCAGTAGCGTATATGCTTGGGGTACAGAGAGCACCGGTTTTGAGAACTTGCCATCTATGGATATCCTTGGGCATGCAACCTGTATAAACGCATCTATATCATTGAATACCCTCAACCTCTCTTCGGTAACCTCTGTTAGCGCTATGAGCCTTACACTCTTGCCATGGGCTTCAAGCCTACACTTTATATCCTTGACCCTGTTGAGCATGATCTGCCCATCCTTCAAGCCTACTATTAGTCCTATCCTCTGAGCATCAAGAGCCTTGTATATTGCTAAGAATGCTCTTCTCTTCAGCATCTCTGCTATACCGTTCACCTCCTTAACCTCATCGTAGTATGGGTCTAGCATGAGCGTTAACCTTCCCGTTGCTAGCGCTACACCAACAGCATGGAATACGCTCTGCCCAAGGAATATCAATGCATCAACGTTATCCCTTGCATAGAATGCAGGATAGAACTCACAACCAAAGACTTGAGCATCCATCAACTGCCCCTTACCATCTGTTGCATGAACGATGAACCCATTATCCTTTAATACCCTTTTAGCATTCTCTACCTCATGGATATGTTGGCTATCTGTAAGCACTGCAATACTCTTTACACCTCTCTCCCTAAGTATGTTTACACACTTCTCAAGTACAGAGTCGAATGGGATATCATCGTATGCATCTATGAATACAACGTTACCAAACTCCCTTATCGATATACTATGCCCAACATGGAATAGTATATCTGCATTTACTCGTTTAGCAGCATCAGTATTTAGATCACATGAACCATAGCATGGATCTGCTATTACATAAGCATCTATACCAAACTCCTTGCTCACTCTATCTGCTAGCATTGAGATCTTGCCTAGCAATGCCTCTGGGCCATTGAACGCAACTATCCTAGGCTTCCTCTCCTTTATTGTAGCAAATACTCTATCTTCATCTATCCTTATCAATCAACCTCCCAACCCTATCTATTGCTCCGATCAACCTATTATTATGTCTTCATAAGGGTTGCATATCTGCTATGACTATTGGCGTGTGGATAGGTTAGAGGGCATCACCATATCATATCTCTTAAACTCAAGCGGTAAGAGCATAGCATAGCATAGCATAACATAGCCTTACACCCTATACTACCTATACTCTCGTTAATTCTGCTACCGCTATGATATCCTCTCTAACATATGTATAGATTCTGCCCTTCTTTGGACTCTTCGAGGTTGCATCTTACTCCTCACCAGAGCCTTACTACTGCAAGTATATTCACCTATTACCAATCCTCCAACGTATGAACCTTGACTCACCGAACTTGAACTTCCTACAGACTACAGAACAAGTAATCTTACCCCTTCATGAGTGTTGGTGGTTAATTACCTATATCCATCCATTACTCCATAATTTAAAAACTTAATAATATCTTCTAGAATAGAAGTCTATGCCAATAGCATTCGTACTCATAAATGCAGAGATGGGCTCGGAGGAGGCATTGGTAAAGGAGTTGAGGCAGTTGGATGGTGTAAAGGAGGTTTACACAGTCTACGGTGTGTATGATATAATAGCAAAGGTTGAGAGCGATAGCATGGAGAAGGTAAAGGAGACTATAACCTGGAAGATAAGGAGGCTACCAAATGTAAGGTCTACATTGACCATGATAGTGATAGAGGGTCAGGGTTAGTCAGCGATGCTGCTGATAGGCATAGATGATACAGATAGTAGGCAAGGTCGATGTACAACCCATCTTGCGTATAGAGTAGTGGATTTTTTATCCTCAAATGGTTATGAGCTTGGAGAGTATCCATTCCTAGCAAGGTTGAACCCAAACATACCATGGAAGACTAGGGGCAATGGCGCAGTATGCATAAAGGTAGATGTCGATATGAGTAGCAGGGAAGGGGAGCATGTTATGGAAGCGGTTAAGGATATGGTTGCAAGCAACTCAATGCTGGGCTATGGAGCAAACCCTGGCGTGGTATTCCTAGATAGCTGCAGCAGTATGGAGCCTATAACCAAGTTTGCTAGAGATGCACTCTGGAGGGTTATGAGCCTGAAGAGCGCTAAAAGAGTTATAGAAGAGTGTAAGGAGCGCTACAATGCCAACATAGAGTATACTTCCATGGGCAATGGGCAGGGTATAGTTGGGGCATTGGCATCTATAGGTTTAGCATCTATGAGGCTAGAGGATCACACGTTTGAGGTTATAGCATATAGGAGGCATGAGATGTATGGAATGCCTAGGCTTGTCGATGAGGCTAGTGTGATAGCAATGGATGAGGCTACCCATCCATACACATTCAACAACTACGACTACAAGCATGCTAGGGTACTTATAACACCGCATGGTCCAGATCCTGTCCTCTTTGGGGTTAGAGGGGATGATCCATCAATAATACTGGATGCGCTTGCTATGCTCAAGGTCCATGAACCCCTTGAAGGATACATGCTATTCAGGAGTAATCAAGGCACAAATGCACACCTAGCAAACATGCTAGATGCTAGTAACCTGAAGGCATACACATCTGGCTACCTCCATGGCACGGTGGCATCTGAACCAGTAACTATAGAAGGGGGGCATACATTCTTTGCATTGGATTGCAGTAGAGGCAAGGTTCTATGCGCTGTATATGAGCCTACAGGGTTGAGCCCAATAGCACAGATGCTGAGCATAGGAGATACACTGGAGGTTGGTGGCGGGGTTAGAAAGGGCACGAGCAAGCATCCCAAGGTACTCAACGTTGAGTACATGAAGGTTATCGATCTTGCAAGGAAGGTAAGGTACATGAACCCATTATGTGTATGTGGTAAGAGGCTCAAGTCTGAGGGTAGAGGTAAGGGTTATGGATGCAAGTACTGTGGTTACAGGGTTAGGGATGCTGAGAAGGTTGAGGTCGAGGTTCCAAGACATATTGGACCAGGGCTCTACCTCCCAGATCTGAAGGCACATAGACATCTAACAAAGCCATTGAAGAGGTATAGCATAAAGCCAGGTGGTATGAGGCTAGATATAGATTGGTTCAAGAGGTATATGTAGAGTAAAGTAGAGTAAAGTAGCGTAAGTAAGTAGAGTAAGTAAATAAAGTAAGTAAATAGAGTAAGTAAATAAATAAAGTAGAGTAGAGTAAGTAAATAAAGTAAATAAAGTATACTCTAGAGGAGTGTATATAGATGGATGTGGATGAGGAGGAAGGGAAGAAGAGGAGTGCTGATGCTGGTGATGCACTAACAGCTCTGGAGATGTTGATGAAGAAGGCAGAGATGAACCTAGCCCTACTAGTAGCAGAGCATGAGATAGATCTGAGTAGCATTAAGAGTTACAAGGGTGAGAGCACTCCCATCTATCTCTATATACTTGAGCTGGATACAGATGCTAACGCTGCAGGTGGAAGGGTAGGAGGCTTTGGTTCAAGGAGGTTCAAGAGGATACATATCTTCAGGATAGAGGATGGAAGGTGTGTTATGGAGAAGAGCATTGAGTTAGATGAAGAGGCTATAGATCTAGATCTAGGATATGTTGTAAGGTTGCCTATAAGGCTTAGTGATGGTAGAGAGGTCATGGCATCATGCTCAATAGATAACTACACGGTAAGGCTATTAAATGCTAGGTTTGGTCTTATGTAGCAGAACGGTATGTTATACAGCCAATGTATCACACGAGGTTCATGCTGAGGTTCATAACATGGTGATGGTAGCGGGGGGTGGATTTGAACCACCGCTCTGCGGGTCTCCCACCATACCATCGATCGATTGCAACTATGAGTTATGAGCCCGCCGGGATAACCAGGCTTCCCCACCCTTGTAGGGCATAACTCTTGCTCACTATGCCTCGCTACACTCCCGCTACCATCTCATCTTATAGAGAGTCTTTTATTAAACCTTATCACGATAGAACGGTTGAAGACCATGGGCACCAATGATATGCGGAGGCTAAGGTTGAGGCTCATAGGCATAGTAGGTGGTGCTGTAGCACTCATGGTTATACTCCTCGTACTGCCTAGGGGTGAAGTTCCATTGCCATCGCCATCGCAAGAGCATAGGGTAGAGGTTATAGCAAGGAACCTTGTTGTACCATGGAGCATAGATATGGATGATGATGGTACGATATACTTCACGGAGAGGGTTGGGAGGCTCAACACCATAGGTAGAGACGGTAAAGTAAGCACGATATACTCAAGAGAGGTAGCAAGTGTTGGAGAAGGAGGCATGCTTGGCCTAGCATTGGATCCAGAGTTCGAGAAGAATGGCTACATCTATCTATACTATACATACTCAACAGAGTCAGGTTTGTTCAACAGGGTTGTTAGACTTGAGATGACAGAAGATGGTAACTATAGGGAGCATGTACTGCTAGATGGCATACCTGGAGGGGAGATACATAATGGGGGTAGGATAAAGTTTGGACCAGATGGCATGCTCTATATAGCAACGGGGGATGCAGGCATAGCAGATCTTGCTCAGGATATAAACTCTCTAGCAGGTAAGATACTGAGGATAAACAAGGATGGATCTATACCAGAGGATAACCCATTCGGTAACGCTGTATACTCATATGGGCATAGGAATGTTCAAGGCCTTGCATGGCATCCTACAAGTAAGAACCTGTATGCTACAGAGCATGGCCCAGTTGCCAATGATGAGATAAACCTGATAAGGAAGGGGGCGAACTATGGATGGCCAATAGAGATATGCTCAAAGGCTGAGAGGTATGAGAGATCCATACTCTGCTATAGCGTAGGCATAGCACCAGCAGGCGCAGCATTCACAGATTATGGAGGCAATACAAGTCTATTCTATGCAACGCTTAGAGGACAGCATGTTGAGAGGATATTATTTGATGAGGGTGAGAATATTGTTAGGATAGAGAACTTCCTAACAGGATTAGGTAGAGTAAGGGATGTATATGCTGGCAAGGATGACTACCTTTACATAGCAACCAGCAATAGGGATGGAAGAGGGGTACCAGCAGCGGATGATGATAGGATAGTAAGGGTGAGACTAACCAATTAGTCAGTCCTACTCTACTGCTCTTATAACGTATAGTTCTTTCCCGCACATATCTTATCTTTATCTTCTTTATCTTTATCTTTATATACAGCTATCTTCCTAACTTAGTTAACGTATAGTCTAGTCATCCATGATATTTATAAAGATTGACTATCTACCATTGATAGCATCCATTAAGCATTCTTATCCTCACCCCTCATGGCTTGGTAGCATATTGTGAATAGGTTTAGGAATATACTTATTTATCACACTCAAGGTATCTTGAGATCAGGGCTACAATATCCATAGCATCCATAGCAAGGATATACCAAGCCATTTAAATACACTCCTTATCCTGACAGTATCTACAGGTTAAACCTATAAGGTATTTAGATATAATGTAGTTGAATAGGTTGAATAGGAAGAATAAATTGCCCGTGCTTCTCTCAACAGCTGTCTTTGGTATAGTAACTGTTGTAGGTATAGTAACATCATTACTCCTCTACTCCTATGATAGATATGCGTTGTTATACTATGGCGATTCTGTATCACATCTAGTAAGCTCAAGGAAGATCGTGGATTGGGAGGATCCAGGGTTTAAGCAGATAGGTACCGTATGGCTACCTTTACCACATATACTGCTACTTGCCCCATCTCTCATAGACCCTCTCTTCACTACAGGCTTTGCTGGTACGTTAGTAAGCCTACCATCTCTAGCATTAACCACATTATACCTCTACAAGATCATGAGGGATCAGAAGATGCTTCACAACTCTACCCAAGATGATAGAATAGCATATCTGCTTGCATTGCTCTACGCATTGAACCCCAACATGATGTATCTTGGTATGGTAGCTATGACCGAAGCACCATTCATGTTATTTCTAGTAGCATCAATATACTACTTTCAGAGATGGTTACTACAGGGATGCTCTACAAAGGATCTACTCCTATGCTCCTCCTTCATATCGCTCGCAACACTCTGCAGGTATGAGAGTTGGTTCATCCCCCTACTTCTCATAGCAGTTGTCTCTCTGTCTGTGGTAAGGAATAAAAGAAGAAGTAATGGTAACGAACTCTCATTACTACCTATACTCCTCTCATTACTCTCAACCAGTGGTATAGCAATATGGTTGGCATGGAACTACTCCATCTATGGAGATCCGTTGGAGTTCAGTGATGCAGAGTACTACTCTGCTGCATGGTATGCAATACATAATCAGTATCATGAGAGGTACTTCATGGACCCCTTGAACGTTATGGTTGTTTGCATGTATAACACGGTTCGTCTATATGGTCCTCTACTCCTGACTGGTATAGTAGGGTATCTCATCTATCATAGAGTTATGAGGGGGAGGATGGGGATTACGGGCATCAGCCTCTTGTTATACCTCTTACTCCCTCCAACGTTCACAATAGTATCCATGCTTATAGGCGTGGGAGAGATGGACTATATATACAACTCAAGGTTTACAATACTCTTAGCGCCTCTCCTACTCACCATGACATCCCTCCTCCTTAGTAGGATATCAGGGTACAGATGGTATATCACCGCATCCCTACTACTATTGCTACTATGGAACCCTCTTCTCTTGGGGCTTGGGGTTGTTACTTATATGGATGCTTATGGCGGTTACTCAACGAGGGATATACAGCTTGCTGTTGATGCTGGAGAGGCTTTGAGATCATTATACGATGGGGGTAGGGTAATGATACTTACTGGTTCCATGCTAGAGCATAGGATAATGATAACCTCTAACATCGCTCTGAACAGGTTCGATGAGGTGGCCGATCATAGCACTTGGAAGGATTCCTTCAGGAGTCCATGGTTGTATGATGAGTGGTTAATAATATCAAAGAGACCAGTACATGATGCAACCAATGTTATAACCCATTGGTTAGGGAGAGAGGATGAGCTCTTGATGCATTATAGGGTAGTTTATGAGAATGAGAACTATAGGATAATGAGGCTTAGATGATATCGGTTGCAATAATATTGTAGGTATGCAAGAAGGCAGAAAGCATGAGGCAGTATGATGGTAGTAGCAGTAGTAGAGTAAGAGTAAGAGTAAGAGAAGGTAATATAGTAGAAAGGTTATTTTATTATCACCCATAACCAGTTAGATGGAGATGAGGTTCTATGCACTGGATAGGGAGGGTAGGCTTAGAGTACTCAAGGATCATGCTTCCCTTACAGATGATGAGCTCAAGACCCTAAGGGAAGGCTCTGGTATAGACTTCAAGATGGCAGATAGCATGGTAGAGAATGCTGTATCCTTCATATCATACCCCTTGGGTATAGCAACGCACTTCCTAGTGAATGGTAAGGAGTACCTTGTGCCAATGGCAATAGAGGAGCCATCGGTTATAGCAGCAGCAAGCAAGGGTGCAAAGATCGCTAGGTTGAGGGGAGGGTTCAGAGCCAGTTCAGACCCTTCGATCATGATAGGCCAAGTACAGGTCAAGGATGTGAAGAACCTTGAGAAGGCTATAGAAGAGGTTATGAAGAGCAAGGATGAGCTCATAAGCATAGCAAACAGCAAGAGCAGCCTAGCAAGAAAGGGTGCCGGTGCAAAGGATCTAAGATGCAGAGCGATAGATACTGCTAGAGGGAGGATGCTTATAGTTGAGTTGCTCGTTGATGTGAAGGATGCCATGGGCGCAAATGTTGTCAATACAATGTGCGAATCTATAGCATCTAGGGTAGAGAGCATAACAGATGGCAAAGTACTGTTGAGGATACTCTCCAACTATGCTACCTATAGGCTTGTTAGGGCATCTGCAAGGTTCGCTAGGGAGGAGGTTGGGGATGATGCAGTAGAGGGTATACTGGACGCTTATGCATTTGCTGAGGCAGATGTGTATAGGTGTGTTACACACAACAAGGGTGTAATGAATGGCATAATAGCAGTAGCATTGGCAACTGCACAGGATACAAGGGCTATAGAGGCTGGTGCGCATGCTTATGCATGCAGGAATGGCAGATACTCACCACTAACTCATTGGAGCAAGGATAGCAATGGGGACCTTGTAGGTAGCATAGAGCTTCCATTGGCAGTTGGTATAGTTGGAGGGTTAACATCTACACACCCACTTGCAAGGTTATCCCTGAAGATACTTGGTGTTGGTAGTGCTCAGGAGTTAGCATGCATAATGGCCTCTGTAGGCTTGGCACAGAACTTCTCAGCGCTACATGCTCTAGTAAGGGAGGGTATACAGGCTGGGCATATGCGCCTGCATGCAAGGAAGGTGGCTATGCTTGCTGGTGCTGAGGGTAACCTCCTTGATGAGGTTGCTGAGAGGCTTGCTAGAGAAGGTAACATAACAGTTGAGCATGCTAGGCAGATAATTAATGAGATTAAAGTGTAGAGAAGAAGGATGTAGATATAGATATAATGATGTGCACCCTCTTAAGATTGACAGGAAGGATCATACTCCTATCTATATAGGAGGGAACCTTAACAAAGTCTTCCTTGGTGTTGACTATCATCATACTCCTACCTATATATAGGAGGGGATTGCTATCTGCTCTAGCGTATGATAAAGTTTGCTATACCCAAAGGTAGTATAGAAGAGGCTACTTACAGGTTCATAGAGCAGGCATGGTTCTCCCTACACGGTAAAGGGAGAAGTTACAGGGTCAGTGTTGGTGATCCAGAGATACAGATGAAGATACTTAGACCTCAAGAGATACCAACGTTTGTAAGCAATGGGCTCTACGATATAGGTATAACTGGCAAGGATTGGGTCACTGAGACGAGTGCAGATGTTAAGATAATGCTTGATCTTGGGTATGGCTGGGTTAGGCTGGTCTATGCTATACCTAAGAGCAGTAACTACAATACACTTGGAGAGATGCTTAGAGATTATGCAAAGAAGAACAGAACTCTCAGGATATCAACTGAGTACCTCAATATAGCAAGTAGGTACATAATGAGCAATGAAGAGTATAGGAGGCTCTATGGCGATGATGGGCCTATGATAATAACGCCATGGTGGAGGAATGGGAGAAACAGCAAGGTCCAGATAATACTCTCATTCGGCGCAACTGAAGCGAAGCCACCAGAGGATACAGATGCAATAATAGATATAACGGAGACTGGCACTACGCTAGAGCAGAACAACCTCAAGCCGATAGAGAGTATAATGGAATCAACAGCAGTGCTAATAGCAAACAAGGAATCGTTAAAGGATGCAAAGAAGAGGGAGAAGATATACGATGTATTGACACTCTTCAAGGGTGTAGTTGATAGCAGGAAGAAGCTGCATATATTTGCGAATGTGAAGGCTGAGAACCTCCAGGAGTTGCTTAAGAACCTTCCAGCATTGAAGAGACCAACCGTGAGTCAACTAAGTGAGGAGGGCTGGTATGCTGTAAACACTGTGATAAGCAAGGATGAGTTTGTGAAGATACTCCCAACGCTTAGGAGGCTAGCACAGGGGCTAGTTGTACATGAGCCTAGGCAGATACTTGCATTAGAGGAGATAATGAAGGATGAGGATGAGGGCGCAATTATCAGCAGCAGTAGCAGTAAGTAAGGATAGAGGATGTGTGTTAAGGAGGCAAGGAGGAGGAGAGAAGGGAGCAATGGCATTATTAAGGGTTGAGAGGCTTGAATCTGATATAGTTGGTGCTGTAAATACGTTAAGGCATAGACTGATCATGGATGAGGAGAGGGTTAGCAGTATCAAGGCCATCATAGATGATGTTAGGATAAGGGGCGATGCTGCACTTAGGGATTACACAAACAAGTTTGATGGCGTTGACCTAACCTCTATACCATTGAGGGTATCTAGGGGGGAGATAGAGCATGCATACAGGCTTGTGAGTAGAGAGGAGGTTGGTGCACTGAAGGCTATAAGGGATAGGCTTGAGGAGGTTGAGAGTAGGTTCCTATCATGTGTAAGGGATATGCATATCACTATAGGCTCGAGCAGGATATCAAGGGTATTCAAGCCATTAGGTGGTGTTGGCTGTTATATACCTGGAGGAAGGGCGAGGTATGCAAGCAGTCTGCTGATGTGTGTAGTACCAGCAAAGGTTGCTGGTGTGAGGAGGATAGTCGCATGTACACCCCCGATCCAGAATGGTGATGGTAGTATAGATCCATTAACACTGGTTGCAGCAGACTTGGCAGGTGTAGATGAGGTCTACAGGGTAGGAGGGGCACATGCGATAGCAGCACTAGCGTATGGGAGCGAGAGCATAAGGCCAGTAAGCAAGATAGTAGGGCCTGGAGGATTAGCAGTCACAACGGCCAAGTACATAGTCTCAAGCACTGTCTCGATAGACATGCTTGCAGGACCTACAGAACTCCTTATAGTAGCAGATGATGCAGCGGATCCAAGGTATGTAGCATTAGATCTCATAGCACAGGCAGAGCATGCACCAGATACTCTATGTGGAGTTGTAACATGGTCATCCACACTAGCCTACAGAGTTGCGGATGAGATATCATCCCTACTTATAGGCATAGGTAGAGAGGAGATCGTGAGGGAGAGCCTATCGAGGAACGGGTTCATAGCACTCTGCAGGGATGAGCATCATGCTATAGAGTTTGTGAACGAGTTTGCACCAGAGCATCTTCAGGTCATGGTTAGAGATGATCTCAAGAGTAAGATAGTGGAAGGTGTAGACTCTGCAGGTATGGTGCTAGTAGGCAACTATTCACCATCCCCAGCAAGTGATTACTATACTGGAACCAACCATGTTCTACCAACCATGGGCTCTGCAAAGGCAAGGGCATCACTCACATGCCTAGACTTCCTCAAGGCTATAAGTATAGTTGAGTTGAGCAAGGAAGATATCAAGGGTATAGCGGAGGTTGTTAAGCATATTGCAAGGGCTGAGGGGCTAGAGAACCATTATAGAGCAGTTGAAGCCAGGCTATCTATCAGATAATGGTCAATGGTGCTATCTATCAGATAATGGTCAATGGTGATAATGATGATACTAGCCAATATCTACATCTACATCTATATCTGCATCCATATCTGTATAATGGTGAGTTAGATGAACTATCACTATAGGGGCTCAGAGTGGTTAAGGCATAGACTATCAGAGTTGAGTAGGTTAGAAGGTTATACAAGGCCAGAGAGGTTGCAGGGGTCACAGAACCAACCAGAGTCAATCTTGAGGATGGATACAAATGAGAACCTTGCACTCCCACTCGAGTTTGTAAGGGCTGTTATGTATGAGGTAGTAGAGGATGTGGATCCAAGGTTGTATCCAGAGCAGCAGGATGAGTTGAGATCTAGGATAGCATCTTACCTGGGCTTGAGTAAGGATAACATAGTGATAGGGGATGGCTCTGATCAACTGATAGACCTTGCACTTGTAGCATTTGGTTATGGGCATAAGAGCATAACTTTGAGACCAACATTCACATTCTATAGGGATAGGTGCCTGATGCATGGCATAGAGGTTGAGGAGGTTATGCTTAATGATAATGATGGCTTCTCATTCAGCTCAGATGCTATAGTTAAGAGCGGTGCAGATATCTGCTATATATGCTCACCTAATAACCCTACTGGGAACCAGTTCCCTAGAGATACCATGCTAGATGTTATAGAGAGGTTCGATGGCCTGATCATGGTTGATGAGGCCTATGCAGAGTTTGCAGGGTACTCGTTGAAGGATCTAGCAGTAAAGAGGGATAACCTTATGATCTTCAGGACATTCTCAAAGGCATTTGGGCTTGCTGGGGCAAGGGTTGGTTATGCTATAGCATGTAAGGAGATGATGGATATATTCAACAGGGTCATCCAGTACCCCTATGCTGTAAGCAGCATCTCTATAAATGCTGCGATCTCCATACTCAAGAGGCTTGAGCAGGTTAAGAGGGTAATAGAGGGGGTTAAGGCTGAGAGGGAATGGCTCTATAGAGAGTTGGGCATGTTAGGTCTAAAGGCATTCAGATCTGATGCTAACTTTATACTCTTTGATGTTGATGAGCATGAAGGTGTATATAGAAGGTTAAAGGAGGAAGGGATACTGGTTAGGAGGATAGGGCAGATAGGAGGTTATAGGGGATGCTTGAGGGTAACTGTAGGCACTAGGGAGATGAATGAGAGGTTCCTGAATGCTCTTGGTAGAGCATGTTACAATCTGCAACAGTAAAGCAAGTGGGCACATTATATAATCCTCCATCCTACCATCCTATCATCCTACCATCTGTCTATCATCCTACCATCTGTCTACCATATGCCTACAATTCTAGATGCCCTGCTAGTGTTTGCATATTGATTTAAACTTAAATTTAAAAATGGTAAACGGTTGATTATTAGCAGCGTAGGTATGAAGTATAGATATGTTAGTGATGGGATGATGGTCAACGATGGCATAGATCTACCTTCTAGTATAGATGCGGTAGTGCTTGATTGTGACGGCACGCTTGTAAGGATAAACAGATCATATAATGCATGCATAATAGAGAGTTCAGGAAGGATACTCTCATCCTTGCTTGGGGATGTGTGGAGGGACTTTGTTGATGAGCAGATGATACTTGCATTCAGGATGAGCGGGGGGTTCAACAACGATGTTGATACTACTTATGCATGTATACTAGCAGCACTAGCATACAACCATGATCATCCTGTTGCTGGTAGAGAGGGGGTTTATGGTGCAAGGATGTTTGCATATGAGATTGCGAAGCATGCTGACTCTAGGGGTATAGAATCCGTTGAGGAGTATCTAGTAGGTATAGGCAAGGCTGATGTTGTAAGTAATGCTAGAGCATATACTGGTTATCCAGGGCTTGTAGGTTCAAGCATGCTTGCTACACTCTTCGATGAGCTCTTCTATGGTAAAGATCTCTTCATGAAGATGCATGGCATAGAACCTAGATTCAACCACGGGAAGGGGTTCATAGAGTATGATGAGGTTGTAATCAGCAAGGAGTCTCTGAGCACTCTACACGAGAAGTTCTATGGTAATGTGGCAATAGTCTCTGGCAGGAGTAGGATAGCAGCAGAGTACACGCTGAGGGATCTACTACAATACTTCAACATAAATGCATCTGTATTCATAGAGGATGAGGATAAGTACGTGAAGAGGAACGGTATAAAGATGGATGTTGTGAAGCCTAACCCTTACGCATTATTCAAATCGTTGAAGGCTATGAGGGTAAAGAGCGCATTGGTTGTTGGGGACTCCATTGAAGATCTTATAATGGCAAGGAGTGCCTCGAGGGATGGTTATAAGACATACTTTGTAGGCGTGTATGGCACAAGCATAGACGCTGAGAAGCAGAAGCAGAGGTTCATAGAGATGGGGAGTGATGCTATAATAGATAATGTTAACCTACTACCTAGATTACTTGATGTATGATGATAGATGCAATGATATCAGATAACATGCATAACTCATGCATTATCATTGCTATCACCACACCACCATTGTATATTCTCGATGGTAATTAAGATAATACTGATACAGTTGATCGTTAATCTAGATAGGATTTGGATAGATGGATGAATGGATGGATGAATGGATGAATGGAGAAAGGAGATATATACTGTGCTATGCTAAATATATTGGTAAGATCTTCTATAGTAAATAGGTTAATCAAAGATCAGTAAGCAGATAATCAACAACAGGATCTGTAGAAACCATACCATAAATACAGTTAATCTGTGCATGTAGGCAACTACCCATGTTGTAGGCAATTACACTACACTACTCTACTCTACACTACCCTACCCCTATCCTATCTGCCATGAACATCAACCCTATTCTTCATCCTAACAACTTGCTCTTCACGCTCTCCAAATAGCCTTTATCATGGATAGTATATAGTCTCATTCTTCTTCTCCTTGGTAGTATAAATATAGTATAAATGTAGAATCTCCTCTCCCTCTTCATCTTCCTATATCTGCCATATGCTCTATATTGGCGCATCTTCGTTCATCCACTAATTCATCCATTAATTCATCCCTAATTCATCTATCCATTCATACATTAATTCATACCTAGCAGGGATTATGCTTACAGAAAGCATCCAGATATATAACAGATTTGTGATCTGCTTTGCTATTAGCCTTTATCAGCTATAGTGGTATTATTTATGCTTGATATC
>CALHIV010000020.1 GCA_938030895.1 uncultured Nitrososphaerales archaeon
AAGGAAATATGCTTGATTGGTTCAAGAGGTATGAAGAATTAAAATTAAAGAAGATCGATAAGATGAAGGCATATAGAATTATACATTGAGAGGACATCCATAGCACTAGAGGCTAGAGATGTCATCCAGTATAGGTTAAGAGAGAGGATTACAATAGGTATAACAAGGTTAGAACTACCAGATATAGAGATAGATATACACGGAATAGATGGTGATATGTATTATAGAGAGGTTAAGACTAAGCAAGCCCTAACGTTGTTGAGCATGCAGATAATGATATAGAGATGCTATGCAAGAGACACCCTTAATACCTAAGGAAGAATATGATAAAGGCAATAATGCTATGCAGATAACATCAGATGCAGTAAATGAAGGGGAGATGAGGATATATGGATATTGATGGTTACTGCAAAGGGTGAACTTACTAGTCTAAAAATTGATAGTAGATATATAGTAGGTATATAGATAGATATAGATAGATAGGATGGTTGAAGTTATCTGTTGTTTTGCTAGCTATGCTTCATAACCGATCTCGCTAATCTATCTATTACCTTTATTGCCCTCATAAATAATCTATCTACCATGCCTAAGGAGTATCAACATAAAACTAGTACATATATAAAACTAGTACATATATAAAACTCCAACTGTTTAGCCACATTAATGATTCTAGGGTTAAGATTGGTGTTATCTGGCAATCATCCAGCACTATCCATCCAGCAAATCTTAAATACATATTCCTGGAACCTTTACCATGCTTGCGTTCAGGCTTATAGTCAAGGGTAGGGTACAGAGGGTAGGGTTCAGGAGATATGCCCTTGATAATGCTCAAGATCTTGGCATATTAGGATATGTAAAGAATATGCCCGATGGCTCTGTAGAGGTTATTGCACAAGGCAAGGATGATGCAGTAAATGAGTTCATCGAGAGGATAAGGAGTGCACAACCACCAATAATCATCAGGGATATCATCATAGAAGAGGTACCATTGGACAGTTCGCTCAATAGGTTCAGGATAGTAAGCGAGAGTCTAGAGGAGGAGTTACATGAGGGCTTTGGTGCGATGCAGAGCGTATTCATGTATGAGTTCAATGATTATAGGAGAGAGTTTAGGGATTTTGCTTCTAGGACTGATGCTAACTTTGCTGAGCTTAAGCAAGAGATAAGGGCATTCTCTGATAGGACTGATGCTAACTTTAATACTGTAGAGGCAAAGTATGGTGAGATATCAGAGAAGTTGACGCTAATCCTTAATGAGTTGAAGAAGAGCAATGATGAGACTAGAGCAGAGCTTACTAGAGCGATGAATATGCTTGCAGATATATTGAATAGATTGATAAGGATGCAGGAGCAGAAGGAGAGGGAGAGGGAGATGAAGTAGTGGGAGAAGTAGAGATAGTTTATACTTTATAATAATACTGAACCTAATACCTATCCATCTGCTGGATGATACCTCTAATCAATCCTGCTCCTTCCGTGATCAAATATGATCATCAACTTTAAAGCCATCTTCAATTATAACTTGTAATAATCTACCTTTCATGATCATCCAATATGATCATCAACTCCTTCAATACACCTTATCCCATCCTATCCAACAAATCCTATCCAACACCTTCAACCCATTACATCATATCATATCACTTCATATCATATCATATCACGCCATATCATATCACTTCACATCACTTACCCTCTCCTCCCCTCTCCTCTCCTCCCATCCTCCCATCCTCCCCTCCCCTATCCCTAGCCTCATACCTTTGCCCTATACCATATATCTCCTTCAACTTCTCATCATAGCATCTGCCACATACAAACCCTGCTATACCATATCTATCAAGCCTGTATGGCAACGTTATAGATGAGCCACATATAGTGCATCTATAACTACCCTTCTTCCAGATCATATCATGCCGCCCCTGCAAGTAGCCCTAACCTAACCTAGCCTAATTAATCTAACCAAACCAAACATAGCCTAGCCTAATTAATCTAACAGCTCTAGCCTTCTACCACACCACTGCATTATACAGGGCAATGGCATCATCCTCGCTATCAGCACCAACAACAACAGCAGAACCAGATCTGAGTATGCTGAGGCTCCTCCCCCCATCAACGAGGGTTATGCCCATCTCGCCTCTACTCTTCTCCTTGAAGCCTAGGGATGATGCCTTCATTGCTATAACATCAAGATCCAGAGCAAGTATACCCTTTGGTGTTATAGAGAAGGTCCTCTTCCCCATATCCCTGCCACATAACTCCTCAACCTTAAGCCTAACATCACCATCGATCCTTCTATAATTGCCCTCCCCTTTACCTATCCTCCTTGCCCCATCATTGCATATGCAGTGCTCATTCCTGCTAACCTCTACAGTGCTAAATGAGAGATCGTTCAGATCTATGTAGAGTAACCTGTTTAGGAGGAGAGGCTCCTGCCCAGTTATTATCCTAACCGCCTCTGATACCTCTACAGCACCAACTATATACAGGATGGATGGATGCACACCCTCTATACTGCATGTTGGCATCTCATCATCGCTCAACTCAGGGAATATGCACCTTATACATGCGCTCCTCCCTGGAAGCACTGTACATGCAGAGCCAAGCATCCCCAATGCACCACCATAGACATAAGGTATCCCTGCCCTCAGACAGGCATCATTAAGAGCGTATCTTGCATCTATGCTATCTAACCCATCTATTACAAGGTCACAGCCCTTGATGATATCATCTGCAGTACCCTCATTTATCGATACTGCTAGAGGTTCTACATCTACACCTGGGTTTATAGCCTTCAGCCTAGTTGCTGCTGCCTCAACCTTAACCTTCCCTATATCAGCATCAGTGTAGAGGACTTGCCTATGGAGATTCGATAACTCTACAACATCCCTATCTACTAGCCTTATATACCCTACGCCCATCGCTGCCAACTGGATCGCTATCGGGGAGCCTAAGCCTCCAGCACCGGTTATACATACCCTAGCATTCCTCAACCTCAACTGGCCCTCATAGCCTATGCTATCCAGCATAATCTGCCTTGAGTAACGCTCCATCTCTTCCTCGCTTAGGTCTCTTACCTCTCTCCTTGCTTGCTTCTGTATAGGATTATTACCATTACCATTACTGCTACTGCTGCTACTACTGCTACTGCTACTATTGCTATTACTATTACTACTATTACTATTGCTGCCTCCAGCAACAGCAGGTAGTATAACTATGCTATCATTATCATTAAGCCTTGTATCAAGACCGCCAGAGAACCTTGCATTCTTCCCATTTATGTATATGTTGATGAGTGCCTTTGGCTTGCCATTGCTATCGAGAACCCTTCTGGCAAAGTCATTGCCTAACATCTTAACTATACTATCTATAGCATCCTTGAGCGTATCTGCCTCAACGCTAACCTTCCTCTCCCCTGCATTCTTATTCAAGACCGATGGTATCGTCACCTCAACCCTTGCCATATCTATCAACCTACATGGTTATTATGCTTACAACATCCTTATAATTAGGTTTAACTATTATAGGCCTCTTCAATATACCCTCTATAGCATCTATGCTCTTAAGTCCATTCCCAGTTATGTAGCATACAACATACTCATCCTTGCCTATCCTCCCATCCTCAACAAGCCTCTTTAATGCTGCCACTGCAACCCCTCCAGCAGGCTCAGTGAATATACCTTCTGTCCTTGCTAGAAGGAGTATCGCATCCCTTATCTCATCATCATCAGGATCCTCAGCATAGCCATTGAACTGCCTGAGCCTCCTCAACGCATATATGCCATCCCCAGGATCCCCTATAGCTAAACTCTTCGCTATAGTATTTGGGTACTCAACCGGCACTATCTCATCCCTCTTATTCTTGAATGCCTCAACTACTGGAGAGCATCCTTTAGCCTGTGCTGCAGTAACCCTTGCATTCTCTATGCTATCTACAAGGTTGAGTTCATACAACTCCTCGAGCCCTCTACATATAGCGTTGAGCATTGCCCCACTCGCAACTGGCACTATTAGATGGTCAGGGACATTCCAGTTGAGTTGCTCAACTACCTCATATGCCAACGTCTTTGAGCCCTCAACATAGTAAGGCCTTAGGTTAACATTGACTATCCCTATAGGCTTTGCATCAGATATCTGTGCTGCTATCCTGTTTGCATCATCGTATGTTCCATCAACAGCAATGAACTCTGCCCCATACGCTAGTGCCTGAGCTATCTTTGCATACTCTATATCCCTTGGTGCAAATATGTAGCATGGGAGGTCTGCCTTTGCTGCATGTGCTGCTGTTGCACTTGCAAGATTGCCTGTGGATGCACACCCTACTGCCCTTAACCTCATCTCCTTAGCCTTTGATACAGCGACACCAGCAGGCCTATCCTTGAATGAGAATGTTGGGTTAACGCTATCATTCTTAAGGTAGAGGTGCTTCAAGCCTAGAGCCTCACCAAGCCTATCTGCTCTATGAAGTGGTGTGAACCCTGCCTCTAAACTTACTATATTACCCTTATCTTCTATTGGGAGCAACTCAAGGTAGCGCCAGTAACTCTTATCCCTATCTGCAAATGTACCCCTGTTAACCCTCATCGAACCATAATCATATGTAACATCCAATGGACCAAGGCACTCATCACATATATACTTGAGGCTCGGCTCGTAATCCTGCCTACACTCTCTACACCTCAATGCCTTAACACTACCCATGAGCGAGACACCTATGCTAGATGAGCAAATAAAGATAACTAATTTAAAGTTTAATATTACTGAAATTTCATAAAGATAATATATAGCATTACTTTACAGGTGTACCCTTCATAGGCTATAAATTATAAGTATACCCTTATTGAATTCAGATTCTTAAGATCATATATAAATATTATCTTACTAATCTGTTGTGGAAGCATGTCCTATTCCCTGTGTGGCACGCTGGCCCACTACTCTCAACCATATAGATGAGGGCATCGTTATCGCAATCAACTAGCACATCCTTCACATACTGAACATTACCAGACTCTTCACCCTTCATCCATAGCCTCTTCCTAGACCTGCTCCAGAACCATGCTTTGCCTGTCTGTATAGTCAGTTGTAACGCTTCCTTGTTAGCATACGCGAGCATAAGCACATCCTTGCTCTCAATATCCTGCACTATAACTGGTATCAGCCCATCTGATCTCTCAAAATCCACATCCTCTATCCTGAGCTGCATGGTACTAGCATCGCAACCATCTATTAAAATATTACCGCTACATGATGCTAAAAGTCTATTGCATAACTAACTAGTCTCAAGCATAGTATAATAAGCAAGGATAAGTTGCTGGTTAGCTGGTTAATTAGCATCAATTAGCATTCTAACAGGAGCTAAATCTACCATCCATAAACCTATCTGCTATCAATCTGCTATCTATTCATCTGCTATCTATCTGCTATCTATTCATCTATCCATCTGCTATCTATTCATCTATCAATCTGCTATCTACTGCTATCAATCTTCTAGCATATCCTTACCTCTATCCCATTCTCCTTCAGGTATATCTTCACATCCCTTACAGTATATTCACCGTAATGGAAGATCGATGCAGCAAGGGCAGCATCTGCACCTGTCCTCCTGAAGAGTTCAAGCATATGTTCTGGGCTCCCAGCACCACCAGATGCTATAACAGGTATGTTCACAGCATCACAGACCCTAGCAGTCAACCCAAGGTCATAACCATCCTTCGTACCATCCCTATCTATGCTTGTTAGTAGCAGTTCTCCAGCACCAAGACTCTCTACCCTCTTTGCCCATTCAACAGCATCTATTCCAGTTGCTCTCTTCCCTCCATATATGTAGACCTCATAGAAGGGCCCATCATTGCCTATGCTGCTCTTAGCATCTATAGCAACTACAACACATTGCCTACCAAATATATCCTTCAGTTCAGTTACAATGGAAGGGTTCTTTACAGCAGCAGTGTTTATGGATACCTTATCTGCTCCAGCAAGGAGTATAGCTCTAGCATCCTCTATGCCCCTTATACCCCCTCCTACAGTGAACGGTATATCTATTGCCCTTGCTACACTCCTTACAACCTCTACCATAGTTCCTCTATGCTCTTCACTAGCAGTTATATCTAGGAAGACGAGTTCATCTGCACCATCATCGCTATAATGCTTAGCCAACTCTACAGGGTCCCCAGCATCCCTTATATCCTTGAAGTGTATGCCCTTAACCACTCTCCCCTTATCCACATCCAAGCATGGGATTACCCTCTTTGCTAGCAATGTTAGCATTAGGTAGATAAGATAATTTAATTATAGTGGAGATCGCCTTGTGCTAGAGTAGAGAGATCGCCTTCGCCTCATCCATCCTTATCCTACCCTCATAGAGTGCCTTGCCTAATATGATAGCATAGGCCCCAGCATCCCTAGCAGTCTTAACATCATCGGGGCTTGCTATGCCTCCAGATGCTATGATCTCAAGCCCTGCCTCACTAGCCTCCTTAATGATCTTGAGTGCAATCTCACTCAAGCCTAGCATAGTGCCATCCCTTAGAGTATCAGTTACAAGGAAGCGCCTCGCCCCTAATGCAGAGAAGTGCTTCAACGCATCCTCTATGCTTATGCCAGTACTATCCCTCCAGCCATGGACCCTCACTATACCATCAGCATGATCAAGCGCAACTATTACCCTCTCATAACCATAACGCCTCAGTAGTTCTGTTAGGGCATGTGTATCCCTAAATGCAAGTGTGGCAAGGACTACAGCATATGCATACTCCAGCATAGATATAGCAGCATCTAGACTCCTTATCCCTCCAGCAACCTGCACAGGTATGCTGACACTCTTGCTTATCCTCTCTATCATTGCCCTATTGGATGCTTCTAGCGATGGTGAGGATGGGGGTGAGAGTGTTGCATCTAAATCAACTAGATGAAGGGCATCCGCACCTTCTCTAACCCATCTCCTTGCCACTTCCAAAGGATCGTTGCTGTATACAGTCCTTCTAGATGGATCTCCTCTAGTCAACCTTACAACCTTGCCATCCATGAGGTCTATTGCAGGTATTATCTTCATTAACCTCATCTCCAGCGTAGATAATATACAGCATTAATCAGGCATCTGCACCATCATACATATTACCCTCCGATCATTTCCTAACGTAACTTAGGAAGTTACTTAGCATCTGCATACCCTTTGGACCAGACTTCTCTGGATGGAACTGGGTACCGAATATACTGCCATACTCTATGGCTGCTGGGAACTCAACACCATACTTGCATGTTGCAGTAACTATATTACTGTTAGCATAACCTCTTGCATGGTATGAGTGCACAAAGTAGACCCATGTACCATCATCAATACCATTGAGTAGAATGCTTCTATTACTAGCACTACTACTAACATTAACCTTCAGCCTATTCCATCCCATATGGGGGATCTTAACACTCTTAGGAAGCATCACAACCTCTCCAGCAAGTATACCCAACCCTGGGAGGGTACCCTCTTCACTCCTCTCGAAGAGCATCTCCATGCCTAGGCATATACCAAGGACTGGTATGCCAGAGTGTATAGCCTCATCTAGTTCATCCCTATAAGGCATGATGCTCCTCATTGCAGGATCGAAGTTCCCTACCCCTGGGAGGATTAGGGCATCGTACATCTTAATAAGATCATCCATACTCCTTATAACTTCTGTACTTGCACCAAGCCTCTCAAGTGCAACCTTTATGCTGAATATATTGCCAGCACCGTAATCGAATATGGCAACCCTACTCATGCCTAACATATTGCATGAAGGTGTAGAATAAAAATCTACTACTATATCTTGCCCTTAGTACTTGCTATACCCCTCCTTGGGTTTATACTTGCTGCATTCCTTAATGCTACTGCTAATGCCTTGCATGCTGCCTCAACCTTGTGATGATCATTGCTCCCATATTGCACTACAACATGCACACAGGCATTAAGGTTCGATGCTAGGGATGTGAAGAAGTGCTCTATATCCTCCTTAACAACATCCTCTACACCATCTGTCAACTTCAGATCTATAAGATGGTATGCCCTCCTAACGAGATCTACTGCTGCTATTGCTAGAGCATCATCCATTGGTACTATGGCATAACCGAACCTCTCTATACCCTCCCTGCTACCCAATGCTTTGTCTAGTGCATTAGCAAGTGTTATTGCAACATCCTCTACTAGATGGTGCCTTATACCATCCCTGCTTATACCCTTCAATTTAAGATCTAGAAGGGAGTGCTTTGCTATTGATGCTATCATATGGTCTAGGAAGATTATACCTGTCTCTATATCATATGAGCCATAGCCATCAAGATTAACCTCAACCTCTACACTTGTCTCGCTGGTAGACCTCTCTACCCTACTTCTCCTCTCCTCCATCCATACCATAAGATACCCAGTACTATATAAAGGGAAGGTAGTAGGAGTGGTAATGTAAGATACAACTCATAACCAAATAAATTACCAATTACACTCTATGCACGTATGTCTGCTGAGTTATGCAACATAGAAACGAGGTGTGATATGATAACTAGTTTAGCCTTCTAGATAGTTAATTAATTAATTAGTTATGCTTCTAGACCCTAGCCTTATATACTGGTTAAGCATAATTCTACCTATGCAGAGCAATGAAGAGTTGAAGAAGAGACTTCTGGATATGCTTGAGGAGGATAAGGAGTTTAGGCATGCTGTAGCAGGAGCTATAGGCTATAAGGAGATCTTGGATAGGATAGTTGCATTAGAGGAGAGGATGAATGAGAGGTTTGCAAAGATAGATGAGAGGTTTGCTAAGGTTGA
>CALHIV010000021.1 GCA_938030895.1 uncultured Nitrososphaerales archaeon
TGCATAATGCAACAACAAGCAAAGCAGTTATGCTCTAGAGTCTATATTTGGTGTATGGCGATACCCTCCTCAGCTCCTTGACTATACTGCTAGTGACCTCTAACACATAGTCTATACCCTCTTCATCATTATCTATCCCTAGGGTAAACCTGATTGAGCCGTTTATCTCCTCCCTGCTTAGACCCATAGCCCTTAACACATGGGACTCCTTCTGCTTGAGCGTTGAGCATGCTGAACCTGTTGATACAGCAACTCCATACTCATCCAGCTTGATGATCAGATCCTCTCCACTAACACCAAGGAATGATACATGTGCATTATTTGCCAACCTTAGATCAGGATGGCCATTAAGCCTAGTGTATGGTATCTCAAGCAGCCCCTTGATTAATCTATCTCTAAGTTGCCTAACCTTACCTTCATACAATGCTATGAACCTTGGTATGAGCTCCATCACCTTGCCGAGACCAACTATCCCTGGCACGTTCTGTGTACCTGATCTCAACCCATATTCATGCCCACCACCATGCAGTATGGGTTCAAGCCTAACATCCTCCTTCATGCTATCGATGCATAGTGCGCCTATCCCCTTTGGCCCATATACCTTGTGTGCTGATATAGTCAGCATATCCAATCCAAGTGCTCCAACATCAACCTGCATCTTACCTATAGCCTGTGCACCATCGCTATGCACTATAGCACCATATCTATGTGCTATCTCTGCTACCTCTCTCAGCCTTTGGATGGTACCAACCTCATTGTTTGCAAGCATAACAGTGACAAGTATGCCCTTACACTTGGATGAGGATAAGAGATCCTCCAGACTCTCAACCTTGACTATACCATCCCTATCGGCTGGTAGGTACCTTACACTGAACCCTTCCCTCTCCAATACCTTGCATGGCTGTAGCACTGACTCATGCTCTATGCTGCTTGTAACTACCATTATATCATCTCTGCCAAGGCCATCCCTGAGCATCCTGTACGCAAAGCCCTTGATGGCAAGGTTGTTCGCCTCCGTTGCCCCAGATGTGAAGATTACATTGCCATGAATGTTGAGAGCATACTTTATCCTCTCTCTAGCATTATCTACTGCTGCTTTTGCATCCCTCCCTATACCGTGAAGTGATGAGGGATTGCCATATCTAGAACTCATGTATGGGAGCATCGCCTCAAGCACTTCATCAAGCACTGGTGTGGTCGCAGCATTATCAAGGTAGACACTCCTCTTCCTAACCTCACCCCTACTCTTATCCTCGCCCTTATCCTTACCCTTACCCTTACCCTTATCATTATCATTCATACCTATTCTAGAATACATGTTAGATGGATCACCTCCTGCTATCTATAATGTTCAGGCCACTACTCCTGTATCCTCTAACATCTATCGTGATATATCTGAAGCCTAGTGCCTTCAACCTCTCATCCAAGATATCAAGCCTGCTTGTATCGAAGAGTTTGATACGCTCATCCCTTCCAACCTCTATCCTTGCTATGTTATCTGTGTGTAATCTAACCCTAACCTGCCTTACGTTGAATAACTCCTTGACTATCCTCTCAGCCTCCTCTACCATACTAAGCCTATCCCTAGTAACCTCTATACCTTGCGATATCCTAGATGCTAAGCATGAGTTGGAAGGCTTATCATGAACAGATAGCCCTACCTCTCTTGCAATCGCTCTAACCTCCTCCTTGTTTATACCCAACTCAGCCAATGGACTCCTTATACCATGCTCCCTCATCGCTTTGATACCAGGCCTATAATCCTTCAGGTCATCTGCATTTGTGCCATCTACTACAAGCAGTGCACCCTCCCTCTTTGCAACTGCTATAAGATGCCTTGCTAGTTCATCTCTGCAGTGATAGCACCTCATCTTATCATTTGCAACGAATGCTGGATTGCTCAACTCATCATACTTTATAATCTCATGCCTTATACCTATCTCTCTTGCAACCTTTCTTGCCTCTTCAAGATCATCCATAGCAAGTGTACTATAATCTGCTGTAACTGCTAGCGCATGATCCTTCAGGGTATAATAGGCAGCATATGCAACTACTGAGCTATCAACCCCTCCAGAGAATGCTACTATTACTCTTGTATGATGGTCCATTGACCCAACTCCTGCATTTGAGTTGAACCATGCTATAAGTTCATCCAACCTGCTCATACAACTAACCCCTTGCCACTACTCTAGTCATCACCACTATCAATATTAACATTAACATTAAGCATGGATGATATACTCCTATATGCTATAGCATATGCTACCCTGTATGGTATGCCAAGCGCATCTGCCATCGATGCCACATCATCATACTCAGCCTTGATATACACTATATTGCCATTGCTATCCCTTGCAACCTTTGCTCTTATCCTGAACTCTCTACCATTCATAGCCACAGGTACGCTTACAACATCCCTAGCAGCAAGTATATACCTATCATACTCTTGGACCCTGACACCCAGTGTGCCAGACTCCCTGAATATGATCTCTAGGAGGTTGCTCACTGCATCCCTATCACATAATACTCTAAGGATGTATGATGGTCTACCTTTCTTCCCTATAGCCTGTATAACAGATACATCCCTCGCACCATTGCTCATAAGCCTCTCTATTATACCTGCAATCAGTTCGCCCTCAACATCATCCAGATTTGTCTCCAGCATGATTATAGAGTCTCTCACATACCCCTCCTCAACCCTGCCAACTACAACCTTGAGCAGATTAGGTATTGATGTAAACTCTTGCATACCAGCACCGTAACCAACATTTACACACTCCAATGCAGGATAGAAGTCTAGAGAGCATCTTGCAAGGCTCACAAGCATCGCTGCCCCAGTTGGGGTTGTGAGTTCGTGCTCAACTGGTCCCCCTATGAGTTTGAACCCCTTCCCCTTGAATATCTCCAGTATAGCGCTTGCTGGATTGCTGATCATGCCATGTGAGAATCTTACATAACCCCCTCCTACAGCAACCTTTGTAGCATATATCTCGACATTATCATCTAGGAGGTTGAGTTCCTGTAATGCTAGTGCTGTACCAACTATATCAATAACAGTATCTGCACTCGATATCTCATGCAGGTGAACATTTGATCTATCCTCCATGTGTATCGCTGCCTCAGCCCTTATTATCTCCTCCATACTCCTAAGGGCAAAGCTCTCAACGCTCTTGCTTAGAGAGAGATGCTTGCAACATCTAACAACTGCATCATAGACCTCAACCCCTCTGCGCTCCTCCCCTTGCTCATAGGATATGCTTAGTTGAGTTGCCCTAAAGCCAGATCTACTGACCTGCTTGAACTCCAACTCCTTCAGCCTTAACCAACTAACGGCATCCTGGCATGAGTATAAACCATCTACTATCTTCCTCCTACCCTCTTGGCTGGCAAGATCTGCTAGAGAGGAGAGTAACATATCACCAGATATCCCTGCTGTCTGGCAGTCTATAACCACCCTATACATCTCCTCTCATCCCTTACTTCCTCCATTACTTACTCTATTCATTACTTCCTCCTCTTCTTCCTTTACATGCAAATATATATAAATGATCTTGGAGGAGCATGCACGATGATAACATGATAACAATAGTAGGCTCTGGCAAGGTAGGCAGTTCGATAGCACTCCAGGCAGGGATGAGGGAGATAGATGGTGAGATACTCCTAATTGATATAATCAAAGGCCTCCCTCAAGGTGAGGCGATGGACATAAATCATACATTGGCTGAGCAGGGCAGGGATACTATAGTTAGAGGCTCGAATGAGTATGCTGATATGCAGGGTTCTGATATAGTGGTTATAGTTGCTGGTGTTGGTAGGAAACCAGGGATGACAAGGATGGACCTGTTGAATACAAATGCTGGAATAGTGAGGGATGTTGCAAGGAAGGTTGGAGAGTATGCAAAGGGCTCCATAGTTGTAACTGTAACAAATCCTCTAGATCCCATGACCTACATAACATTGAAGGCTACAGACTTCAAACCTAACAGGGTTATGGGTATGGGTAACCTACTCGATCTCTCAAGGTTCAGATCGTTCATAGCTGATGAACTGAAGGTATCTAGGCGCTCAATACAGGCTCTAGTTATAGGGGAGCATGGTGAGAATATGCTCCCATTGGTTAGATACTCATCTATAGCAGGGATACCTCTAACACAACTAATAAGCAATGAGAAGGCAAAGGAACTCGTAGAGAAGACTAGGAAGGTTGCTGCAGAGGTTATAGCACTGAAGGGGGCAACGATATATGCGCCAGCAAATGCAGTGGTTGAGATGCTTGATGCGATATCAAATGATAGAAGGGTCGTTATGCCTGTATGTGCATATACCGATGGTAAGTACGGTGTTAACGATATCTGCATAGGTGTACCAGCAGTGATAGGAAGAGAGGGTATAGAGGAGATAATAGAGGTGGAGTTGAACGATGAGGAGAGGACTATATTCGAGAATGGTGTGAATGCTGTTAGGGAGGCTATAAGATCTCTGAAGCTATAAGATAAGATCTCGCCTATAGATAAGATCTCAGGCTACAGATAAAGTCTCGCCTATAGATAAGGTCTCGCCTACAAGATCTCTACCTCTAGAGTTCTAATGTTAACCCAATTAGACTGTTAACCCAATATTTATACTTGCTAAAGAGAATCACTAGCAAAGGTTAAAAGTTGGTAGACCAACTCTACAATATAAATGAACCATGATAAGGATGTGATAAACGCAGCAGTGATGGTCAAACTTGAACCAGATCTATCAGAGGGGAACGTTAGTTACAACCCAGATGGTACACTTAACAGGTCGCAGACTAAGAATATACTCGGCCCCCATAGTGCCATAGCATGCAAGGCAGCAATGTATGCAAAGGTATGCTACGATGCTTGGGTTAGCGTATGCTCAATGGGCCCCCCAACGGCTGAGATAGCGCTCAGGGATGCTATGGGTTTATGCTGCGCAGATGAACTCCATCTATACAGCGATAGGATATTTGCTGGTGCAGATACACTTGCTACAGCAGAGACCATAAAGCATGGTATAAGGAAGATGGGTAGAAGCATAGATATTGTATTCAGTGGGCATAGAGCAGTGGATGGAGAGACCGGTCAGACCGGTCCTCAGACTGCATGGAAGCTGGGGTTCAACTTCATAGGCAATGTTATAGACTACAGCATAGATCTTGAGAGCAGGATGGTCAAGGCTAGGAGGAAGATCGATCTCCCTGGATTATACACTGTCATAGAGGATGTTGAGTCTCCATTGCCAGCACTCATTGCTTTAGACCCAAGTTACAGGGATAACTATAGGAGGGTATCTGAGAGGCTTAGATATGCTAGGCTAATGAAGGAGGCTAGCAGGAGGGCAAAGGATTACAAGAGTTATCTTAGGGTATGGAGTGCTAAAGACCTTGGTGTCGATGTTAGGTATGTAGGGCTTGCTGGCTCCCCAACCATAGTCTACAAGGTCGAGAAGATACCAAAGGCGAAGGCTAGCAGGAGGGCAAAGGTTGTAGACCCAAGCAATGTAGAAGCGTTGAGAGAGGTTGGGAACCTCATCTTTAACATAGCGTTTGGTGAGAGGTAGATGGGATGATGGCAAAGTATCAGCATATCTTTGTACTATTCGAGCATGATGATGGTAATGCACTTAACGTCAGTTATGAGATGCTTGGTGAGGCGAGGAGGCTCATGGATGGGTTCAATGAGAGGTACGCCCTCGATGAGAGGGTTATAGCAGTCCTCCTAGGTCATAACGTAAGGGAACTTGCCTATAAGGCAATAGATGCTGGTGCGGATGCGGTCATACTTGCAGATCATGAGGAGTTGAGGTATCCAAGGGTTAACCTATACACCAAAGTCATCTCTTCGATTGTAAGGGATAGGATGCTCGTGAAGCAGGCAGCACCAAACACAAGCGATGAGTATGTAAAGCCAAGGTACATGCTCTTCGGTGCCGATGGCATAGGGAGGCATCTATCATCTACAGTGCTAGCAGAGTTAGAGTCTGGACTGGCATCGGATGTGAACAGACTTGTTATAGATGATGTTACAATAACGCATCAGTACAAGACCAATGGTAAACCTGAACTCTATAGGCATGTACTCTTCATGTATAGGCCAGACTTCTCTGGCTTCCTATGGACGCAGATACTCTGCCTTGATAATAGGAATCCAACTATAGCAAGGGAGTACTCTCCTCAAGCATGCAGTGTCATACCAGGGGTATTCAAACCATTGCAGCGTGATGGCCAAAGTGTCGATGATGGGAGTAGGAGAGGAGGGGTAGAGGAAGGTTATAGAATAGTAGAGTATAAGCCAGAGTTCAGTAGTGATGACCTTAGGTACAGGATAGTGAGGAGGCAGATAATAAAGGATGAGATAGGGTTAGAGGATAGCAGGGTTGTGGTTGCGTTTGGGCGGGGTATAAAGGATGATCCAGAAGGTAACATAAGGATGATAGAGGAGTTTGCGAACCTCCTTAATGCAAAGGTTGCTATATCACTCCCACTATCGAAGCAGCCATTCAGTGTTAGTAGCGCAATGAAGGAGAAGTACCTCATCCCTGCTAGGGTTGTTGGTAGCAGTGGCAAGAGGATTGCCCCTAGATTATACATAGCAATAGGGATAAGTGGTGCTATGCATCATATAGTTGGTATGAAGGAGAGTGATACAGTCATTGCTATAAACCCTGATCCAGATGCGCCAATAAAGGATGAGAGCGATATATTCATACAAGGGAGGTTGGAGGATGTCCTCCCCATCCTAATAGAGAGTATTAGAGGTTTAGGCCCATCACGCTAGGTGTATTTGAGCATGGATAGGTTCGATGCTGTTATAGTTGGAGGAGGCTCAGCAGGGCTAGCAGCCCTCATGGAGTTATCTAGACTGGGTATACAGGCTGTACTGCTGGAGTCTGGCAAACCCATAGGCTCCAAGAGCGTGAGCGGGGGTATACTATACTCAAAGAACTATCCAAATGGCAGAGTCTATAACGTTGAAGATATATACCCTGATTTCTTGGACGAGGCTCCAGTTGAGAGGAGGATCACACGCTATTATCTTAACGCATTATCTGGGAGCAAGGTATACACCATAGACCTCACAGAGGCACACGAGTATAGAACAAACTTTGCGTACTCTGTGCTCATGGCAAGGCTGAACAAGTGGTTCGCTGAGAGGGCTGAGGAGGAGGCAGCAAAGCTTGGTGGAGGTATAATAGAGGGCGTTCATGTGAAGGATATAGTATGGATCGATGATGGTAGCGGTAGTAGTAGCGGTAGTAGTAGCAATAGCGGTAGTAGTAGCGGTAGTAGTAATAGCATAATAGTCACAGATGAGTTGGAGGAGTTTGGTGCAAAGGCTATAATAGCAGCAGATGGTGTGAACTCTGAGATAGCGCTAATCTCTAACGCTAGAGGAAAGTTAGAGCCTGAAGCACTCTACCAAGGTGTCAAGTGCATAGTAAGGGTACCAGAGGATATCATCGATGAGAGGTTCGACCTTGATGATGGGGAGGGGGTAGCACACCTCTTCGCTGGGGATATATCGAGGGGGCATAATGGAGGAGGCTTCCTATACACCAACAGGGATACACTCTCTGTAGGGCTCGTATACCATCTAGACTCATTGCTGAAGAGCCCGATAGAACCTTACAACATGCTCAACGAGTTCCTCACAATCCCTGTGATAACAAATTACATAGTGGATGAGGTTGCAGTCCCAAAGGAGCTGGATAGAACGCTCCCAAAGGAGGAGCAGTTGAGGATAAGGTTTGGTTTGAGTAGGTTACTCAAAGAGTATGAGGGGTTGAGATACACCTACTACTCAAAGCATGCAAGGCTCGATGCTATAAGGCAAGGGTTATACAGTAGCGAGGAGGAGATAAAGGCTAGGTTAGAAGAGGTTAGGGGCAAGTTAGAGAAGGAGTACGGTGTTACATTTGCAAACAACTACGTTGAGGTTGAGTACGCATGTAAGTTGGTACCAGATGGCAAGAGAGCGATGATGGATAAACCATACAAGAATAACATACTATTCATAGGGGATGCTGCCGGCAAGGGTATATTCCTAGGCACAAGGATCGAGGGCATAAATATAGGGATAGATGATGCTGCTAGAGCTGCTAGAGCAGTAGCAAGGGCAAGAGAGATGAGTAACTTCTCTGAGGATTACATGGGCAGATACTATGCACAACTTGTAGATGAGAGTCCGTACACAGAGGATATAAGGAGGATAGATTTTGAGTATATGAAGATATTCGTTAGAGCATGCAAGAGTATACCCCTTGAACCGTTCCCGCTCTTCTTGAGGCTTGCATTCATGCTTATCCAGAAGACGATAGTGCAAGAGTTAGCATCTTCAATAGCAAGGATGATGGATCAGAGTACATTGCTCAAGATAATAGAGAGCAATGATGCGTATGTTAAGATACCAATGGAGGTTGCAGAGAGGGTTGGTAGAGAGGTGAAGCCTATAGCAGAGATAAGACCATTGAGCATAGATGAGAGGATAGGAAGGCTAAAGATAAGGGAGGATGAGGTTCCCCATATAAGGATAAAGGATCCTAAAAGCAGGTTCATAAAGGCTATGGTCCACCTCTGCCCAACCAAGTGCTATATAATGGAGGCTAGTGAAGAGGTTAGTAAAGAAGGTGCAGGGGCAAAGGCAAGGTTAAAGGCAGTTGTATCCAATGTTATACTACAGCATGAAGGGTGCATAGAGTGTGGTACATGCTCAAGGGAGACTGAATGGAGGCATACAAGAGGGGAGAAGGGTATAGTGTATGAGTATGGATAGAAGGGAGAGGAGTTAATAGGATATATATAATGACTATGCGGGAGAGGATATATATTAACTATCTAACTATTTATCTAACTAACTATCTAACTATACAATTGCATCTATTAAATTTTAAATCAGACCTACATTAATCTACTGTATGAGTATAAGGGATGTGTTGAAGGCTTTGAGCGATGGCAAGATCAGCATAGATGATGCTGAAAGGATACTCCAGTTATACAAGATAGAGTATGTTGAGGATATTGCCAAGCTTGATATTAGCAGAGAGTTGAGGAGAGGGGTACCAGAGATAATCTATGCTGAAGGTAAGGAGTATGAAGATCTAATAAAGATAGTGGGAAGTGCATTGAAGAGTAAGGATAACATCATCATGAGTAGGGTCAAGCATGAGTATATAGATATGTTGTTAGAGTTGTTAGGTAGCAATAGAGATCTTATAGTGAAGTATAGCAAGAAGGGGAGGATAATAACGGTATCTAGAAGGAAGGAGTACGATGATGGTAGTAGTGATGGTAGTAGTAAGGGCAGTATTAATCATAATAGTAACTATAATGGTTATGAGCATTGTATAGGTAAAGGTATAGGTATGGGTACGGGTATAGGTACGGTTGGGGTTATAGCTGCAGGCACTTCAGATATAGGGGTTGCTGAAGAGGCAAGGCTCGTTGCAGAGGCTATGGGTTGCAATGTTATCGCAAGTTACGATGTTGGTATTGCTGGGCTGCATAGGCTCTTTCCTATACTGAAGGATATGCTTGCCAAAGATGTAGATGCTATAGTAGTTGCTGCTGGTATGGAGGGTGCATTACCATCTGTAGTCGCATCACTTGTAGATGTACCAGTTATAGGTGTGCCAACATCTGTAGGCTATGGATTTGGCGCTGGTGGTGTTGCAGCACTAACCTCTATGCTCCAGAGTTGCACTCTAGGGCTTGCTGTAGTCAATATAGATAACGGGGTTGGTGCTGGTGTACTAGCAGCAATGATAGCAAAGAGGGTTGCAAAGTATAGAAGTATCAATAGCAAGGTGAGTGATGCCATACAAAGGGTATGATCAGCACTTAGATGGTAAGGTGGTTGTTATCGTTGTTGATGATGGTAATGATTGATGGTATTGGGTGTATTGGATGATCGATCTCTCTAACTATATATGACTTGCTCATAGCCACATATCAATCAACAGGATAATGGATCATAGATAGCGTTATCATAGATATCGTTGCCATTGGTCTCTAAATATTTATAACTACACTACGTATATTAACTTGCAGCCACAGGGTAGGGGAAGTATCTGCTGGTTCAGTTGATTATAGAGGATGAATTATATTTGCTATAGATTCGTATAACATATTAAAGAGTATGTAAGTGTATGTAAATATATTATTGTAATATATCGTGAACGTTCAGCCACTGCATCTATAATATACGTGCGAGTAAGCAGATATGCTACAGTTATCATAGATCCTTCCTACATTCTGTATTATTTTATACTATACCTTGAGTAATCTTGCATCTAGCATCTGCTGTACAAGGTTTACTACTTGCCCCTCAAGCTCAATTCTAGGAAGTCTCAACTTCATGCTGAACTCATCTATTATCTCGTTTATGCTCTTGCTACCATCACACATATTCCAGAACTCTAACAGCGCTTCATTAACCATGAAACCTTGACCGATATCATTCACAAGTACTAAGGAACCATCCTCCTGCTTTATGAACTGCCCTTGCCGTAATGGCCTTGACTTCTCAATGTCTATGGTGAACCTTAGGCCCCTTACTCCATATCCAGCGCTAGGTTGAGTAGTATGCATGGTAGCAGATCTAGCACCAAAGACCTTCTCTCTTGCTTCAGGGCTCATGCGCTCTGGTGTCCATGGAGGATCCCAGACTATCTCAACGCTAACATCCTTTACGCCTTCAACCTTGTTTAGGGCTCTCTTCACATCCCTTACAAGTGTGTTATGCAATGGGCATCCTGGAGTAGTCATGGTCATCCTTATCTTGATGTTGTTCTCCTCATCTACATCGATACCATATATCAGCCCTAGATCTACTACACTTAGGGGTATCTCTGGGTCCATGCACTGCTTGAGAGCCTCCAATACCTGCTGCTCACTTATCTTCTTCATACACTATCTATATTGCAGGGGGTATTTATCTTATATATAATGATGCCTCATTGCTAGGGTTGTGGAATGGAAGGCTATAATAGTATGAGGTGCAAGATTCCTATCTAGTCTATTTCAATCCTACTATAGTTCGATTCAAACGTTCGTCACTAAAATCTACACTTATTATATAATTAGTATTTCAATCCTACTATAGTTCGATTCAAACGATTCAAACACCTCTACCCTATAGCCTGCACGATTCTATTCTGCTATTTCAATCCTACTATAGTTCGATTCAAACCTTTACACGTACTCTTAAAAGAAAACTACAATATAATTTCAATCCTACTATAGTTCGATTCAAACTTATTTATAGATAAAGGTAATAATGCAATATGGCAGTATTTCAATCCTACTATAGTTCGATT
>CALHIV010000022.1 GCA_938030895.1 uncultured Nitrososphaerales archaeon
ATCGCCAAAGCGTTGGAGGATTCAGTTCATGTGTAATGTTATTCTCCATTATACAGCAGAATTAGAGAAGAGAAAAGAGAGTAAAGAAGAGTAGGAGAGTAGGAGGAGAGAAGGAAGAGAGAAGAGTAGGAGAGGAGAAGAGTAGGAGGAGAGTAGGAGAGAGGAGAATTGTGCACTGCCACTGTACTCTTGCTCTTCCCTCTTACTTTATACTCTACAAGCATTCTCTTCTATTATATCACCATACAATACATTTGTTAGCCTCATGTTACAAATAGGGTGTGTTGTAGATAGGAGTAAATAATAAGCATTGGTCTTTATTCTATAGGCTGGTATGTGACAGAACAAAACAAATTAAAGAAAAATATATCCGGTTATTGTCTATTGCTCAACCTTCCCCACTCTGCCAATGCACTTGCTGCTCTAACCCATGGGAGTATCTCATTGTAGACAGGGATACCAGCCTTCTCTATCTCTTTAACCATCTTTGCTGTGTATGGTCCCCCTATAGCACCAGCAAGTATAGGTTTCTTCCTCATCCTATTCAGTTCTGCAAGGACTTGCACTATATTCTCATCGAGAGGGTCATCCTGGAAGACGAACCATGGCATTATTATATCAACATTGGGATCGTCCATGAAGCGCTCTATTGCAAACCTGTAATCGCTAGATGTTGCTGAACCTGTAACATCCATTGGGTTGCCTATAACGAATGTTGGGGGATAATGCTCTTTGAATGCCTTGATGGTTGCATCTGTCACTGGAGCAACCTCTAGTCCTAGCCTCTCAAAGTGATCAACTGCAGAGATGACAGGGCCTATTCCATTCGATACTAGAGCAACTCTGCCCCCTTTTGCTGCTGGCTGCCATGCGAGTGCCTTGAGCGTTCCTACAAGCTCTTGATAACTATCCACTAGTATAACACCAGCCTGCTTGAGTGCACCCTTAACAACAGCATAGCTCCCTCCCATGGAGCCTGTATGGGAGACTGCCTGCTTCGCTCCCCTCTGAGTTCTACCGCTCTTCCATATAACTATTGGTTTACCCTTCTCCTTTATAACACGCCTTGCTGTATTAACAAACTTCCTCCCATCTCCAAAGCCCTCAACGTAGAGTCCTATAACCTTGGTATTTGGATCGTTTGCAAGATACCATATCATATCAGCCTCATCAACATCAGCCCTATTCCCATAACTTATCATCTTGCTCATCCCAAAGGATTCTGCACTCTCCATGAACGATATGCCTATCGTACCGCTCTGTGTAAGGAATGATACAGGGCCTAGTGGTGGTCTTAACATCCTTGCATGGCCTTGGAATGCAGCATCCAACCTATTCTCTGCATTGAACATCCCTATACAGTTGGGGCCTATCACACGCATATCATACCTATCAGCGAGTTCTTTGATCCTCCTCTCAGCCTCTGCCCTCTCCCCTCCTAGTTCTTTACCTCCTCCAGAGATGATGAGTATGTTATGGATCCCAAGTTTGGCTGCCTGCTCCATTATCGTTGGTGTTTGGAGGACATCAACAACCACAACTACAAGGTCTACTGGCTTACCTATATCCTCTAGAGACTTGTATGCCTTCAAGCCCATGATCTGGTCCCTTGTAGGGTTTATTGGGTACACTTCGCCCTTGTACTCATGCATCGCTAAGCTATCAAGCACAGAGTAACCAACCTTGCCAGGTGTTGCAGATGCTCCTACAACAGCTATAGATCTGGGGTAGAAGAACTTCTCCATATGCCTTATATTTGGTTCAGCATTAGAGATCGGGTTATCCAATGGCCTCTCTCTGAGTATCATCTTTGCATCTAGAACAGCATAGTCATCTGGGTAGAGTACTATTGGGTTGAAGTCTATGCTATCATAATACGCTGCTATATCCATCCCAAGCCTCCCTATATTGACCAGAGCCTCAGCAAGCATACCCTTGTCTATTGGTCTTGAGCCTCTGAACCCTTCAAGTACCTTCTTACCATTCAACTCCTCTATCATCTCTAGAGCATCCTCCTTGCTTATTGGGAGCATCCTGAATGAGACATCCCTAAACACCTCTGTGAATATCCCTCCTAGCCCAAGCATTATGACTGGTCCAAACTGCTCATCGTACTGTAAACCAACTATCATCTCTACACCTTGTGGCATCATCTTCTCGAGCAGTATCCCTTTAATATCGTACCTTGATGCCAATCTCCCATACATATCGTTGAATGCATCCCTAACCTCCTGCTCACTTCTTATCCCAACCTTTACCCCTCCAACATCGGTCTTGTGGAGTATCTCTGGTGATACAACCTTCATGACTAGAGGGAAGCCTATCCTCCTTGCCTCATCCACAGCCTCATCCGCACTCTTTACCAATGCATATGCTGGAACCTTTATACCATAAGAGGTTAGTATCTGCTTAGCCTGCTCCTCAGTTATCACCTTATGCTTATTTGCCATAGTCTCCTTGAGTACCTGCTCTACGCTCATCTCCATCAATGCGTTCCCTTCTCACTATTTTTATATAAACTTATCATGTTCCTGAAGTTACTGTAGAGGATCTTTGCAGTATGCTGAAGCATATCTACTCTATGCTTGGTATCCTTCAGTAGTGCATATTTGCTTATATCACTGCTATCAATCTCTTGGCCATACTCCTCAACCCATTCATGTATCATCTGCTCATCAACCTCTACATGGAACTGTACTCCTATAGCATTGCCTATCATAAATGCTTGGTTGAGATAGTTGGTAGAGTAAGCAAGTCTAACAGCATTGCTTGCAAGATCGTATGTATCGTTATGCCAGTGGAATACTAGGATGCTATCATCCAAACCCCTGAATACAGATCTGAGGCCATGCTCAGTTATACTCACTGTGTACCAGCCTATCTCTTTAATATGGCCCTTGTATACTCTAGCCCCTGCTACCCTTGCCAGCAGTTGTGAGCCTAGGCAGATTCCAAGCATAGGTGTACCATACTTTAAGGCATCTTGTATGAGCATCTCCTCCCTCCTAAGATATACTAGATCGTCATATGCTGATGCTGGGCCTCCAAGCACTATGAGGGCATCGTAACCCTCTAGCGTATCTGGAACCTTCTCCTTAGTTGCCAATACCGTATCTATCGAGAACCCATCGTGCTCAAACATGAGCCTGATGGTGCCCAAGTGCTCACATGCAGCATTCTGTACAACAAGTACTCTAGGCATATACATGTGTTATTGTACGTATAATATAACTCAATAATTTAGCCTATTAGATCACCATCTATCCATCTATCTATCTATTATGCTGTATGGTCTTGTGTGTTATAATGCGTAAAGCATATCATCCTTAGCCTCAATATTCTGTTAGTATATGTATAGTATGCATAAATAGCATAGCATAGTAGAGATATCTAGCAGTAACGATATCAGCATCGATAACATATGTGTAAGAGCAGGTAGTGTGCTCTTGCCTCTAGACTAGGCTAGACAATACCACGCCATACCTACCACTCTCTTAACCATACAATATGCTAGCATCTCTACAAGGCATAAACGTACACATCTGATTAGCAAGAGTTGGAGTAAGCTATAGGGTTCATCTGACTTTTGGTGCCTTATAGAATAGATGATGTTGTAGTAAGCATAAAAAGTTGTAGTAAGCATAAAAAGTACTTAGCGTATACATGATGCAACTCTGCAACTCTAAACCATCCAATATTGTATTACTCTACAGCACTCCTCGCCCCATTTGATATCTATACTACATATACAGCGTACAACATTTAAATTCCAATAGATCTAATATCTACTGTTGGAGAGGGTAGATGAGGAGGAGGTTGAGCAGATAAAGGGTTTCATAGATATGCTCAATTATGAGAGCACCAATGGTGCTGTTGTATTGGTTGAGGGTAAGAGGGATAGCAATGCACTGAGGGCATTAGGTTTCTCTGGCAAGATAACTATACTCAACAACCATAGAGGCCTTAGTAGGGTAGTGGATAAGCTTGAGCATGCAAGCAAGGTTATACTACTGCTCGATATGGATAGTAAGGGTAGGTATCTTACACAGAGGCTACTCTACATGATAGCAAATAGGAAGAGTGTAGACCTCTTCTACAAGAGGAGGCTCACGGAGATAACTAGAGGGAGGATAAGGAGGATAGAGGAGTTGATGGCATATAGGCATTGCATAACTATGAGTAATCCTCTAGTAGATCTAGGTTAGAGCCTATCCCTTATCATATTCACCACATACTCTGCTATGGCTGGGGAGGCTGTGAACCCTGGAGACTCTATACCTATGAGGTGTATGAACTTGGTAGGATACTCCTCTATAACAAAGTCTGGTTCATCCCTGCTCCCATATCCAGCGAGCCTAGCCCTTATGCCATAGTAACCATACTCAAGATCCTCTCTGTTTATACCCTCGACGATCTCCGATGCCTTGTTGTAGAACTCATCTATGCTCTTGTTAACCTTACCCTTGACCTTATCACCATCCTCATCCTTCTCATCTATGTAGATTGCATTTGGACCTACAGCTATAGTGCCATCCAACCTCTTGGTTAGATGTACGCCTATCCCCCTATAATCGAATGTTGGTGTTGGGTATACAAGTGAGTTGACTATGTAAGGCTTGTTCCTTATGATATAGTACTCTCCTATACATGGATATATGGTGTATTTGAGACCGAGCATCTTAGCGATATCATCTGCATGTATACCTGCGCTATTGATAACTATACCTGCTGTTACTCTCCTCTTAACATCATGCTCCATTGGATCTGTATCCCTCTCTACAATCTCTATCCTGTAACCATCTACCACCTCACCTATATCTACAACGGTACTCTTGAGCATAAACTCTACCCCAGAGGCCCTTGAGTACTCATACAGCCTATATGCAAGAGCTTTTGGATCTGTTACACCAGCACTCTCAACTAGTAAGCCTGTATCTGCCTTTACATACCTCTCTATCCTCCTTATCTCATCGCTATGTAAAAGCCTCATCGCACCAACGCCATTAGCGTAGCCTCGCCTCTGTAACTCCTCTAACGCACCCATGCTATCATCAGTGCATACTATGAGCATACCGCACCTCCTGTAAGGTATAGAGAGTCTATCTAGGATGGTGTACATCATCCTGTTACCATTTACACAGAGTCTGGCCTTCAAGGTTCCAGGTTTAGCATGTATGCCAGAGTGTATAACTCCAGAGTTCCTGCTACTAGCATGGAGTGCAACTGAGCACTCCTTATCTATGCAGAGGATCTTAAGCCTATTCCCCTCCATCTTTGCGAGCGTATAGGATATGAAGAGCCCAACTATACCAGAGCCTATAACGGCAACATCATATCTATGCCCATCATCGTAACCCGTCATGTATAACTGGTATAGATGATGCAACACTTATATCTAAGGGTTTTGTATGCATCACCGTTATACTAAAGAAGAGAGGAGAGGAGAGAAGTATTGCCTAATTCAGGGGTTGTTAAATACAATGTAAAGATAAGGTTTGAGGTGGATGGAATAGTAGAGAGGGCAGATATAATAGGTGCTCTCTTTGGGCAGACCGAGGGGTTACTAGGCCCAGAGATGAATCTGAATGAGTTGCAGAGGACCTCTAAGGTTGGAAGGATAGAGGTTACATTAGATGTTAAGAGCAACAAGAGTGCAGGAGAAGTGATAATACCTATGAGCGCTGATATAAGCACTACAGCACTCATAGCAGCAGCCGTAGAGACCATAGATAAGGTTGGGCCATTCAATGCAAAGTTCGCACTAGAGGCTATAGAGGATGTTAGAGAGATGAAGAAGAGGCTCATAGTCGAGAGAGCAAAGAAGATTGTGCAAGAGTGGGCTGCAAAGACTATGAGCGAGTCTGAGGAGATGCTTAAGGATATATATGATGCTGTGAAGCCAGCGAGGCTAACAACATATGGTAAGGAGCATCTTGCATGTGGTGCTGGTATATTCGAATCCAACTGGATAATACTGGTTGAGGGTAGGGCAGATGTTATAAACCTGTTAAGGGCAGGATATGATAATGCAATAGCTATAGAGGGAGCAAAGATATCAGACTCTGTTGTGAAGTTGAGTAAGGAGAAGGATTACATTGTAGCATTCCTAGATGGTGATAGAGCAGCAGACCTGATCCTTAGAGAACTCCAGAATACTATAAGGTTAGATAAGGTTGTTAGAGCCCCACAAGGGAGAGAGGTTGAGGATCTTACACCCTTAGAGATACAGGAGTTGCTCAAAGATGTAGAGCCGCCAAAGCAAGAGGTGAGGACTAGAGTTAAAGATAGGGATAAGGATAGGGAGAGGGAGAGGGATAGAGAGAGTGCTGTGGGAACAGCAAGGTACAGGGATAGGGCAGCAAGAGAAGATGGTGTTGGTAGTAAGGAGGTTGCGGTAGTAGTAGAGGATCAGGTTACAATAGATGAACCATTAGCAATGAAGATAAAGGAGGTATTCTCTTCCATAAACGAGACGTTAGAGGCTATAGCGTTGGATGCCAATTTACAGCAGAGGTTCAGGATACCTGTAAGCGAGGTTGTACAGAGACTACAGGAGGAGAAGGATATCAAATACCTTGTGCTTGATGGTATAATAACTCAGAGACTGCTAGATGCATGCTCAAAGGCTGGTGTTGAGTATGTTATAGGCCATAGAACAGCAGATATAAAGAACCAATACAGTATAAAGGCTCTAACATTCAACCAACTAAGGCTCATATGAGCGAGATAAAGGTACAGCATATACTGACCATCGCAGAGTTACTGCTCAAAGGTGCTAGGGATAACTATGTAAATATAACCACAAGGGAGCTTGGAGCAAATATAGGTAGATCGCAGCAGGCAGCATCCAAGCATCTGCTTGAGCTTGAGGAGAAGGGTTACATAAGTAGGAGGAGGAGTGGGCAAGGGTTCTGTATAAGGGTTACAGAGAAGGGTTATAGAGAGATACAAGAGCTCTTCCTTAGACTCAAGGCTGCACTCGAACCATTACCAAAGATGATAGAACTTGCAGGGGTAGCAGTAGCAGGTATGGGAGAAGGAGGTTACTACATGTCTCTAGAAGGCTATAGAAGACAGTTCATAGAGAGGTTGGGCTTCGACCCCTACCCTGGAACCCTAAATATCAGACTGGATAAGGTATACATAGATCTCAAGAGGGAGTTGGTGATGTATCCTGCTATAACCATAGATGGGTTCAGCGATGGCAAGAGAACCTATGGCTGGGTTAAGTGCTATAATGCAAGGATAAATGATATGATAGATGGTGCAGTACTTGTACTAGAACGGACACATCATGATGAGAGTATAATGGAGGTTATAGCCCCTGTTAAGATACTGGATGCTCTAGGCTTAAAGTATGGAGATAGGGTAGATGTTAAGGTACTGATACAGCAGCAACAGCAGCAGAGGAGAATAACAAGTAATAACAAGTAATAGTAAGTAATAGTAAATAATAGTAAATAATAGTAAGTAATAACAAGTAATAGTGATTCAGACAGATGAGTTGATGGGTAAACAGATAAGAATGATTGGATGGGCAATGATGTTATTGATATTCATGAAACTATACTAAAATTATATGCTACTCTGCAGATAGGTCCCAATAATGGGCATCTTTGAAGCCTTCAACGGGTAGGTTCAGGGATCTCCACTCTTTGAGCGATCTGGCGTATAGCCTGACCTTACTATAACCCGCTAACCTCAATGCATAATAGGATAGACCGGATAGTGTGCCAACACTACCACAGTATACTATAACCTCATCATCGCTCGATATCTTCCTGCATGAGAGTAATGCATTTATCTCATCAACAGGTTTGAGTATCCTATCCTCTCCAGCGAAGGCCTTCCATGGTATATTGATAGCGTGTGGGATGTGATGGTCTAGATAGTTAAGCCTCTCTCTTACATCTAGGAGGACTGCCCTGCTGCTTATACTACCATGCTGTAACTGCTTAATACCCTCAAGTATAGATTGTATGTATTCATACGTTGCAAGTATACTATCATTGGTATCAGTATTGTTGGTAGACTCTGTAACGGGCTTGCTGATCTTGGTTAAGCCCTTCTCAATGCTATAGCCTAAAGATACCCACCTGCTATATGTGATAGAGAGGAGTGAGACCTTCTCATATCCTATATACTCCAACGCCCATGCTACCCTCGATGCAAGTGCGCCAAAGGTATCATCATAGACCACAACATGCCTGCTATTCCTATTATTAACATCGATACCAACGCTCTCGAATAAAGTGTAGAGTTGCTTTGGGTTCATACACTCTAGTACCTTTGCTAATGGAAGGGATATAGCATCTTGGATATGTCCTTGAATGTAATCCTCCTCCTTGCGTACATCAAGCAGTATAGCATCTTTACTTGAGAGCATATCCAGCAACTCCTCTGGCTCTACCAGCACGGGGTACCTCCTCGCTAGAATCATGCAGCACACTCACCCCTCGCAGTCCTTACTATGAACCTAGAATCACTACCATAATCCATATAGCTCTCTGGGTCTTCTGCTGGTGATGGGAGCCTTGATGCCTCCTCTATTATCAATTTAAGATCATCTACATTCTTGATGTTACCTGTACCTTTGCCTTCCAGTATCCTATCAATCCATGATGCAAACCTCTCCCCATCTACTCTCTCCTTCCTATACACATCTATGAGCCTTAGGATGACATCTATTATCCTTCTTGCTGGAACCCTTGCAACTATCCTACCTAGAGCGTTATCCTTGCCTACCTTCCCTCCTAAGAGCATATTGTATGCTGGGGTAAGGGAGTTGTTTATCCTCACAGCAGCACCAAAGAATCCTATAGTTGCTATCATATGCTGCCCACAGGAGTTAGGGCATCCACTTATCTTTATGGTTGTATCACTTAGAGCATCATCCATATCTAGCCCTAGCTCTATCAACCTACTCCTTATCTCCTTTGCCAATCTATGGGCATTGGTTATTGCAAGATTGCAGGAGGTTGTGCTTGTGCATCCAACTACAGATGCTATGCTCAATGCACCATAGTTTGCCAACCCTGCCTCTGATAACCTCTTGTAGAGTTCTACCAACCTACTCTTCATAACCCACCTGATGGCAAATCCCTGTGTTGGTGTTGTTATCACACAGCCCTCATGCGAGAACTCCCTGCATATACTTGCTAGTGCTCTCAACTGCCTTGCTGTAACATCCCCAGCAGGTAATGGTACAAAGACTACAGCATAGCCCTTCTGCTTCTGATCCATCACATTACTCTTAACCCATCTATGAAAGCCATCTGGTGCATTGAATGGTTTGAGCTCAAGAAGGTCTATATCATCTGTATCTGGTGCATCTATACTAGCCTCTCTAATGTGAAGCCTTGCTAGAACTGATCTGGTCATAAGCACTATCCTCCTCTCCTTCAACACCAGATCTCTAAACTTCTCGAAGCCCATATCATGGACTAAATAGCGCATCCTATTCCTGTGCACCTTCTCCCTATCCCCAAGCCTATCGAAGAGCCTTATGACTGCCATGCATGTTGGTAGCAGCATATCCTCTGGTGTGAACTCTTCAAGCAATTCAGCAAGATAGGATGCTGGTCCTAGACCTCCACCTATGTAGATCCTGAAGCCTCTAACCACTCTACCATCGCTATCAGCCCCATCCTTCACCACTGGCACCAATCCAACATCTGCTATCCTTGCATAGCTATGCTCATCACAGCATGCAAAGTTGAACTTGAACTTCCTTGGCAGGTTCTGGCACATTGGATTGCGTAGAAAGAACCTTGCTAATGCCTTTGCATAAGGCGTTACATCGAACGGTTCGTTCCTGCATATACCTGCAAATGGGGAGCATACAACATTTCTAACAGTGTTACCACATGCCTCCCTGGTTGTTAGACCAACCTCTACAAGTCCCCTCTCGACTGCAGGGGCATCGTCTAGATAGACCCAGTGCATCTGTATATTCTGCCTAGTTGTGACATGAACGCTACCTATGGAGAAATCTTCACTTAACTTTGCTAACCTTGTAAGTTGCTCTGGGTAGAGTATACCAGCAGGGACCTTTACCCTTACCATTGTGTAGTCCTTGCTAAGCCTTGATCCATACATGCCATGCTGTAACCTGAACCTTCTAAACTCATCCTCGCTTATCTTGCCATCCCTGTAGAGCCTAACCATCTCCTCAACGCTTGTAACCTCTTCTGGTAAGCCCCACTCCTCTTTCCCTATACCATTAGTATGCTTGATACTTAGATTCTCTTGCTGCTTTTGCATATAGCAGTATGATAACATCGTTATATTTAAAACTTCTTTAAATAAATGTTATTATAGAATGTACTATTTATGATAGAATTAGCATCATATATGACAATCAGCGCTATGACTGCTGGTATATTATACAAACCTGATAAGAATGATTCTTTATTTAAAGAGATAACATGCAACTTTTTGGATGAAATGCTGGACATGTAAGTAATAACACTATATTTGCTGGTAACTCTCATTATAACTATTTATTAGGATACTTTGAGAACAAAACCCAAAGCCATAATTGCTAGTACTAAGGCAGTTATCTTTGGTAGATACATGCTATATGGAATGATCTTATGCTGGACATACATGTATGCTTTAACTGCAAGTATGGTTATTCCTATTAGTGCTATAGATACAGCAGTTGCATAGGTAGCGATCAACAGTAGTGGATCAACTCCTCCTGCTGCCAAAGAAAGTATAACTAACTCTTCCTCATGGGCAAAACCTAACATCAATGCAAAGCTTGCTATTGTACTTAAGCTTGGCATTACTCTTGCTAGATGAACATGTATATGAGAGTGATAGCCCACATCTTTGTGCCAGTGCATATGCTCATGCTCTATCAACTGCGTATTATCATGGAGATGCCCATGCTGAGTCTCTATAAAGTCCTCACCCTTCTCTTTCCAGGATAAGTATGCTAAAACACCTAAGGCTATAGCAACACCATACTGTAAGTATTGAAGAGGTATCTCTATTAAGGGAGAGATCAAGATGTATGATATAACAACAACTATTGATGATAGGAAATGGGCACCTGCTATAATCCCTGAGCTTATAAAGCCGCTAACTAATGGTCTCCTACTATGCATGGAATAGAGCGTTGCTACTAACCATCCGTGTGATGGATTAACCCCATGCAATAACCCAAATACTATAAGGCCTATAAGCACACCATCTATCATAGTTACAGGCTTCGTAGCACTGATGATTATATATTACTTCTCATGAATCCTATTGATTAAAATATTCTTCTATATAGAGTAGATAAGCAATGGATGATATCAAAGAAAGAATAGAATTCTTATGTGATATTACTGAAGAAGATAAAAATAAGATAATATGCTGGTTAAGATAGCCGATGAGACTATATTCAATTACTTCAACAAAAGGTGTAGAGATTTCAACATAATTATATGTGAAGGTGAGTGGGTCATGACTGTGCAGATTATAAGCCATAGGAGGAAGAGGTACTATGAGATGATAAGGTTCAGCGATCTCAGCGAGACAAATGATATATCCTTTACAGATACTCGGTTAAAGAGGTAATTATAAGAAAGAATAAGGCCAACTTTGGCAACTATTTACATGGGATGGTATATGTGGTGATGCATGATGGTCTCCATGAACATCTTAGAGAAGCACTAGCATGGTACTTTACTTTAGAGATTCTTAAATCGTATAGATATGCTAAACCTACTTATCCTAGCTGGGTCATAGACCTTTACCTTCAGCCTATAAGGTATCTTGTAAGGATGTTTGGCATAGAGCTTACAAAAGGTCTTGCGTTAGGTAATGTTGATGTTGAGGACTCTCTCCTTCCTACAGAGTACAGAGGTTATTTTTACCTGAGTAGGTAATATCAAGGATACTATCCAAATAAGCATTCTTATCCCCTACTCCTAGGTAGTATATTGTGAATAGGTTTAGGAATATGTTTATTTATTTATTTATTTAGGTTCCTCATATCTCCATATAGTCTCTTCTCTTATACTCATCTTGTTATAGAATGTAGTCCTCTCCTTGTATCTGAAGAACCTCTTAACCCTACTCCTCATCCCAAGCCTCTATGCTTTTACTCTATAGTATATTTGATCTTCATGAATACCATGGACATTATCACTATTATGCTAGTCCTGTTTATGCATAGCTTCAGAGAGAGCCTTCATGAATATGAGCGTTTATGGAGTTACCATAGCTAGCCTCTATAGCCAAAATTCAAGTCTACATCCATCTATCTATCTACTGCAGACAATACGTATATCTATGCCTTAACCTAGTCTCATCTCCAAATATACATCTTCTTCTATGCTTATGCTTAGGCTCTAATGCAACTAGTCATGAGACCTTCTTAGCTATATGTAGTATAGTGTAGTGATGTAGACTATAGGCTCCATGGCTATGCTTAGAACTTTGCTATACTACAGATGCGTGAGAGATGTATTAGAATGGCTAGGACTTACTCTGACCTCACATCTTTTTATTTTTTATTTTTTATTTATTATTTATTACATTTTTATATTTATCACACTAAAAATATCTTGAGATCAGAGCTACAACATCCATAGCAAGGATATGCGCAATCCATTTAAATACACTCCTTATCCTGACAGTATCCTCAATGGTTGAATAATAAATAATAAATAATGGGTATTTTAGTTCTGCCTCTTACCTCTCTTATACAAGAGCATTGAGAGGAACCCTGCACCAACTATACCTGCTATACCTGCAATGGTCTCTGGTATAACGTTAAATGATGTATAGAATGTAGTTACTATTGGATCTCCAACCTCTGTATATGCTGTTACTGTATATGTGCCTATAGTATTTGTATTGCAATTATCACCACTAAACTCATCAGGATATACTGCAGACCATGATCCATCTGCTGGCACTATTACTGGTGCACCAGTATAGTTGCATATATACCCATCAGGAGTGGTTACTGTAACGCTGGTTATCTTTACTGGACTATCAACGCTTGAGTTGAATGTTATTGTTACTGAACCTCCAACAGGTATAGTATCTGGAGTTGCAGTTAGAGTTGCTAATGCAGATATATCATCATACTCACAGTTAACCTCAGTATCTGGATCACTTGCACATACATCCTCTGCTCCTAGAGTAGGTGACTCAGCAAATATGCTGTCACCATCTATATAATCATTGTTGGCAATACCATCCTGAGCATTGATTATATCATTGCCACCATAAGCTGTATCATCACCATCTCCTCCATCTATCCAATCTCCAACAAGCCAATCATTACCCTCTCCTCCCTCTAGTGTATCATTACCTCCAGTTAGTATATCATCGTCATCGCCTCCATCTATCCAATCTCCATAAAGACGATCATTACCAGCTCCTCCCTTTAGTGTATCATTACCTCCAGTTATTGTATCATCACCATCTCCTCCCCATATCCAATCTCCATAAAGAACATAATAATTACCATGTCCTTCTAGTGTATCATTACCTCCAGTTATTGTATCATCACCATCTCCTCCCCATATACCATCTCCATAAAGAACATAATAATTACCATGTCCTCCCTTTAGTGTATCATCACCTCCAGTTATTGTATCATCTCCTCTATCTCTCCAACCATCTCCCTCTATCCAATCTCCATAAAGCTCATCATTACCCTCTCCTCCTTCTAGTGTATCATCACCTCCAGTTATTGTATCATCGTCATCTCCTCCCCGTATATCATCTCCATAAAGAATATCATCACCAGCTCCTCCCTCTAGTGTATCATAACCTCCAGTTATTGTATCGTTACCATCAAATCCCCATATACCATCTCCATAAAGCTCATCATTACCCTCTCCTCCCTCTAGTGTATCATCACCGCCAGTTATTGTATCGTTACCATCTCTTCCCACTATATCATCTCCATAAAGAATATCATCACCAGCTCCTCCCTCTAGTGTATCATTACCTCCAGTTATTGTAT
>CALHIV010000023.1 GCA_938030895.1 uncultured Nitrososphaerales archaeon
TTACCATATCCTTCCGATATATTATCTCCAGAAGGATCATCATTACCATATCCTCCTTCTAGTGTATCATTACCATATCCTTCCGATATATTATCTCCAGTCGTTGTATCATTACCTCCAGTCGTTGTATCATTACCTCCAGTCGTTGTATCATTACCATATCCTTCAGATATATTATCGCCAGAAGGATCATTGCCGCCATCATTACCACATAATATATCATCTCCGCCTTCTATATTATCTGCATCATCTGTACCTTCTCTACCATCACCAAAAAGAGTATCATTACCTCCAAAGCCAACTATGAAGTCATCTCCTCCATTGCCGTATATGTAATCATCACCATTGGTACCAACTATGAAGTCATTATCATCTGTGCCTAGAAATGGATTATCCCATGTACTTGGAGTGGCAATCATTACAGTATATGTCTTAGTACCAAGAGGAGTAGCGAGTGTTATCATAGCACCATTCTCATACACTATACCATTAACCTTAACCTCATCGTCTGGATCATCATCAAAGTTACCTCTCTCTATTGTATAGCCAACACATTCACCACTTATTATCTCCTGAGCATATACCATCCTAATACCCTCTGTAACAGTCATCGATAACAGTATTAGAAAGGTAACAGTAATGACGGTTGTATTCAGCGATCTACTCGTCATATCAAAATATATATTACTTAATATTTATATTTTTGTATATATAGGTGTGATACTGTCAGGATAAGGAGTGTATTTAAATGGATTGCGCATATCCTTGCCATGGATATTGTAGCTCTGATCTCAAGATATTAATGTGATAAATAAAAAATAAAAAGATGTGAGGTCAGAGTAAGTCCTAGCCATTCTAATACATCTCTCACGCATCTGTAGTATAGCAAAGTTCTAAGCATTGCCATGGAGTCTATAGTCTACATCACTACACTACAGTACACTACAGTACAGTACACTACATATAGCTAAGAAGGTCTCATGACTAGTTGCATTAGAGCCTAAGCATAGGCATAGAAGAAGATGTATGTTTGGAGATGAGACATAGTGATAATGTCCATGGTATTCATGAAGATCAAATATACTATAGAGTAAAAGCATAGAGGCTTGGGATGAGGAGTAGGGTTAAGAGGTTCTTCAGATACAAGGAGAGGACTACATTCTATAACAAGATGAGTATCAGAGAAGAGACTATATGGAGATATGAGGAACCTAAATAAATAAATAAATAAACATTCCTAAACTTATTCACAATATACTACCTAGGAGTAGGGGATAAGAATGCTTATTTGGATAGTATCGGTGTAAATATTATGTAATCGTTGTTATATAACTCATATTATAGAAGATATAAGAGATCATGTAGGAAGCTCTGTTGTATAGGATAATAATTCGCTAGTGTTCTCACTATAATGCATGGATTAAACCTATAAATTATGCTGTTATCCCATCTTTACTTTGAGAGTTATGCAACAGGTATGAGTGTATATAACTCTATAACTGCTATTATAGGACGTTTGTTATATAATTGACATTACAAAATATTTATTTACGTACAATTAATAGGAACATTATGTTGAGTGAAGAACAGACCTTAATGTTGAACAAGGTTGCAGATCTCCCAGTCCAACTACTCCAATCCTTATCCCTTAAGGATAGCATACCATCATTTGATGGTATAGATGAGGTAGCAGTGATAGGCATGGGGGGTTCTGGTATAGTTGGTGATTTCATAAAGACAGTTGTAAAAGATCATATGGTTCATGTTGTAAAGGGTAGTGATCTACCCAGATTAGGGGATAGAACACTTGTTATAGCAGTGACATACTCAGGAGGTACAAAGGAGACGCTTGCTGCACTCAACAAAGCTAAAGAGTATACCAATAAGATAGTTATGATAACATCGAGCAAGGATATGGAGCAGTCATGCAATAAACAAGGTATAGGATGTGTTAGGGTAGTCAATAATTCGTATAGTAGGGCATCATTAGGCTACATGCTTGCACCAGCACTTCTAGTACTTGAGAACTCTAGGATACTGAGCAGTGCATGCAAGGATATAAGGGAGGCTAGCGATCTACTCTCTACCATAGCAGGTGATAAGAGTAGGTTAGGGATGCTCAAGCTATCTATGCTTCGAAGGTCTCTAGCAGTGATATATGGGGATGAGTTTACTAGAGCAGCAGCCCTCCGATGGAAGCAGATGCTCAATGAGAATGCAAAGATGCAGTGCTATTATGATGTATACCCAGAGTTACTGCATAATGAGATAGAGGTATGGTATGAGCATAACATCAGTGATGATACAGCCTTGATACTACTTAGAGATGAGATGTATGAGATGGAGCAAGCAGATAATGGCTATGATCTATACGCTATAATAAATAAGAGTAAGAGGCTCATCAGCAGTAAGGGTATGAATGTAACAGAGGTATGGAGTGTTGGCAGATCCCCTCTAGCAAGACTGCTCTCACTAAGCTACATAGGAGATCTTCTAAGCGTGCATCTTGCATCTGCTAGGGGTGTGGATCCAACTAAGATACCAAATATAGACTACATCAAGAAGGAGAGTGTCGTATATGATCAATGGTAATAAGGATATACAGATAGCACTCTTGGCTGGTGGTATGGGCAAGAGGCTAGGCATAGATGCGCCAAAATGCCTACTCAAGATAGGCGACTCTACCCTTTTAGATATCTGCATAGATAGGTTGATCGAGAACGGATTCAAGGATAAAGAGTTCATACTACTGCTAGGCTATAAGCATGAGATGGTTAGAGAGTATATAAGGGATGGCAAGAGATACGGCATAAAGGTAAGGTACTCCATAGATCCAGAGGGTAGTGTAGGATGGGGTAAGGGTAAGGCATTCAAGTATGCCCTACTCAATAATGCAATAGATAGTAAAAAGAGAACCCTGGTTACATTCCCAGATGATATATTGGTTGAAGATGGTATATACGCTAGGTTCCTACAGGATCATCTTGAGGCAGTAAGCAGGTATGGTGTTTATGCATCAATAGCGCTAGTTGATAAGGTTGAGTACCCATATGGTAGCGCTGAACTCGATGCTAACAATAACATAGTCAAGTTCGTAGAGAAGCCCATGCTAAATATACACACATCTATAGGGCTATACATACTTGAGCCTGAGGTATATGCTATAATAGATGAGCATATAGATATGGGTAGTCAGAAGGCTGTAGAGTTAGAGTCTGTAATCTTCCCCATACTTGCAGAGAGAGGATTGCTGCATGGTTTCATCATAAACTCAGGCTCTTGGCTACCAATAAATACGCTCAAGGAGTATGAGAAGGCAATCAAGGTGCTAGTTAACCATACCAAGTGATAAGGTGATAATATAAAATTTTCACCTTAACCGGTGATCAGACAACCATATAATGTGAGTTATATGTAATCAACCACATAAAATATATAACTTAATCTCACTATAAGGCCTCTATGAGCGTTACCACGAATCTCAAGAGAGACAAGATCGATATACTGTTAAGGATAGTGGAGGTTGCAATGGAGCCTGCAAAGAAGACCCATATACTGTATAGGGCAAACCTGAACTTCTACCAGCTCAACAGGTACATAAACGACCTTGTAAGTCTTGGATTAATAAGAGAAGTGGATGTACCATTCAAGGGTTATGTAGCAACTGAGAAGGGCAGGCAGTTTCTTGCGATGATGAAGGTTAATAAAGATCCCGGCTATTAGAATTTTGGTGATGCAATAAGGATATAAATATTTAATATTCTTGAAGTGTTGACCACGATATTTAATATTATCTTTAATATTTTTAACCTTTACTATCCTATAGATTTCTATAGATAATATTATTACTGAGATCATACAAGGGATATACTCATTATTCTCCTAAATAGGATAATAATATAATCATTTGCTATAATATGAGTAAAGTAGACTTTATTAGATACCTACTCTATTATTCCCCAAGTAAGGGGAATGATACCACTAATAGATAGAGATGGTGATAATATTGCACAATTCACCGATTATATCAAATGCTTAATACATTATATAAGGCAGAGATCACAGGTGTACATATTCGTAGCATCTGCACTCTTATCATTAGCAGTAGCATCGAAAGAGTTCGAACCCATGCTTGCCATCAAACTTGCACTTGGAACATATCTTATAAGCCTTGCAACCTATGCTTACAACGATGTCACCGATGCGTTAGCAGATAAGGTAAATAAAGTTGATAGAGCGCTGGCTAGGGGCAGAGCAGATGATAAGACGGTAAAGAGGATCTCTATTGTACTATTCCTAGCAGGGTTGATCCTCCTTATGCATATAAACCTGTATACTGCTATGGTAGCATTAACCTGTACAGCACTAGCCATAGCATACTCCCACCCTAAGATTAATCTGAAGGATAAGTTCCCCTATAAGACCATAGTGAACGCATCTGGCGCAGGATTAGCAGCATTGATAGGTGGCTTTGCTGCTGATGATCTAAACATGCATGTGATGATGTTAGCGGTGATATCCTTCCTCTTCCTATTCATACTTGCCCCGCTTGGAGATATACAGGATTATGAGGGCGACAAGGTTGCTGGGAAGCGTACGTTCCCTGTAGTGCTAGGGGTTAATACAACCATTGGGATGATGCTCTCTATACCATTCATTGTAACCCTCTTGCTCTTAGTGAGCATAAGTATCAACATGTTTAGTATAGCAGTGATGAGCACTGCAAATATGGTAAGTGCTACTGTTATACTCCTAGTGTACAGGAGATGGTATGATAAGGCTGTAGTGAGGAAGTCTAGGCATATTCTAAGGCTTATGCACATCATGAACCAAGTATCAATTATCTTAAGCGCTAGTAGTGTAGGAGATGTAGAGTAAAAGAGAGTAAAAGAAATGAGAGTAGAGTAGAGGAGAGGAGAGGAGAGGAGAAGAAGAGTAGAAGAAGAAGAGGAGGAGAGGAGAGGGGAGGAGAAGAGGAGAGAAAGCAGATACTTTAGAGTATGTGCATGCTACGATGAATAAGATAACATCGTTTATATTTGATGAGTAGAGAGTAGATACAATGGTAACTCAACTTACCTATGCTAGGAGAGGGGTTGCTACTGATGAGATGAGGCATGTAGCGGAGCATGAGCAGGTTAGCCTAGATTTCATAGTTAGAGGTGTAGCAAATGGCTCAATAATAATACCTAGGAACGTTTCAAGGAAGCAGGAGCTGATAAGGTTGGTAGGCATAGGGAAGGGTCTGAGCACCAAGGTCAATGTGAACATAGGTACCTCAACCCTAAGGGTTAACCTACAGGAGGAGGTGGAGAAGGCTAGGATAGCTGTGAAGTATGGTGCAGATACAATAATGGATCTTAGCGATGCTGGTGATCTACAAGCAATAAGAAGAACCCTTATGGATGAGGCAAGGATACAGTTTGGTTATGTGCCAGTGTATCAGGCTTATGCTGAGGCTGTTCAGAGGCATAAGAACCCGTTAGAGATGGATGAGGATGACTTTCTCAATGCGTTTGAGCAGTCTGCCAGGGATGGTGTGGATTATACTACGATACATGCTGGACTTACAAGGGAACTCGCAGATAGGCTCTTCAAGGTGAAGAGGCATGCTGGGATAGTGAGCAAAGGGGGTACCATAACAGCAGCATGGATGCTTAAATATGGCAAAGAGAATCCATACTATGAGCACTTCGATTACATATGTGAGATAGCAAGGGAGTACGATGTTACATTCAGCCTTGGGGATGCTCTACGCCCTGGCTCTATACTTGATTCCCATGATGAACTGCAGGTAGCGGAGATGGTGAACGTTGCTAGGCTAGCGAAGAGGGCATATGCTATGGATGTACAAGTCATGATAGAGGGTCCGGGACATGTTCCATTGAACGAGGTTGCAGCAAATGTAAGACTTGCCAAATCTCTCTTTGGTGATATCCCCTACTACGTGCTTGGACCCTTGGTTACAGATGTAGCAGCGGGTTACGATCATATAGCAAGTGCTATAGGTGCTGCAATAGCAGCTGGCGAGGGTGTAGATCTGCTCTGCTATCTTACACCATCTGAGCATCTAGCATTACCAACCCCAGAGGATGTGAAGGAGGGATTGATAGCATACAGGATAGCAGCACATGCTGGTGATATAGTTAAGATAAGGGATAGAGCAATAAGGTGGGATGCTGAGATGACCAAGGCTAGAAGGACACTAGACTGGGCTAAACAGATCTCTCTTGCCATAGATCCTGAGGAGGCAGCAAGGATACATGGTAGAGATGGGCAGTTACAAGGCAATAGCGTACCATGCACTATGTGTGGTTCAGCATGTGTATACATAATGCTGCCTCAGCAACGCAGGTATGATGTGGACGTTGATGAAAGAGGATGAGATGAGATAGGATGAGATGAGATGAGATGGCATTATAGTAGAGATATATTGATGGATCGATTGGATAAGCAAAAATAAAATATAATATATCATCGAGGATCTTTAATTAAGATTGCCTATGCTTTAAATAATGCCATGAGTAGAGGTACTGCCTTATCTATCTCCTCTTATTGTAGCGTAGAGTATATCCTCTGCGATAAACCTTTATTTATAATTGCAAGGATCCCATTGCGCTTCTAGTCCATAGCATAGTAAGGTAAGCCCTCTCGCTTAATGCTAAGGTCGTCCCATACCTCTACACCTGCTCTTGGCTTAATACAATATAAGTTCATTACTTGTAAATATCTGGCTTTATTATATCAAGATATATCTTGTCCCCAACCTTTATGCCTGATTCCTCATACTCCCTTATGCTCAACTTCAGTGTAGTTGTGAACCCTCCCATCAACTGACTCGCTATCATCTTGTTGAGGTTCTTCATGAGATCCTCGAATGATGTGAAGTTGCTTACCACTTGCACACCGAATGGACTCTGACCCTTCTCTTTAAGATCTTTAGGCTCTGCCAAGGATACGAATACGTAAGGGCTACCATCTGGTGCTGCATCTATCCTTACAACTATATACTCCTTCCTCATGCTAGTAGATAGCATGAACCAATCTATAATGTTTTGTATTACGCTCTTATTGTTGGATTAGGCTCATCGCCATTAGATTAAACCCTTCTCAACCAGCAGATCGAGTAACTTGGATACAGCATCTAGTATATCCTTCTTGAAGAGCCTTACCTGCCTATTGAACCTAACTACAAGTAGTATAGCAAGCATATCATAGTCTGTATGTGCCCTTCTGATCCATGCATGCTCTATGCCATAACCTGAACCCGTTGTGCTTATAAGCTCCCTCCATTGCTTCACCCTTTCCAGTGTACTCTCTATACTAGAGATGATCTCATCTATACTGTAATCAGCATCATCCCTTATATTGAACTTAGCCATGGGCATGTAGAGTAGGCCAGAGGTTATAGTATCACCATTCTTCAACATCCTCTCGATTATCTCATACTCCCTCTCTCTAGGCTCTATCTGACCATAGTCTGGTTGGAAGTATGCTGCAACGTTCTTATCCTCATCATATATCTTAAAGTAGTACTCCTCCTGCTCTATACCCCATCTCATCTCTAAGATTGTGAGAGGGATCTTTTATAAAGGCTTAGGCTCTTGGTTTAGAAGTTGTACATAACCTATTATATAAAACAGATTAGAGTGCCTTGAACTGCTCAGTCCACCTCAGATAAGCCTTTATCATCTCTTGGCTAACGCTAGGCTTCCTGTTCTTGAGTATCTCCTTAAAGTCGTTCATACCTATACTCCTTGTTTGAGCATTACCATCGAATGCCTTACCACTCTCAAAGAGTTCGTTGACCACCTTCAACTGCACTCCTTGGCATATATCCCTTATATCACTTGCTGAATACCCTTCAGTTATCTTTGCTAGATCCTCAAGCTTTAGGGATGGGTCTATGTTGAGTTGGTTAGTGTATGATCTGAACATCTGCAACCTTGCATTGTAATCTGGTAGCCCAACGTATATCCTCTTCTGGAACCTCCTAAGGAATGGCCAGTCTAGGCTCCAGGGCTTGTTTGTAGCCCCTATAACGTATATTGGTGACTTGCCGGACTTGCTCGTTACACCATCCATCTCTGTAAGGAACTGGTTCTTGACCCTGACCTCTCCACCTATCTCATTACTCCTAGTACCTAGCAGAGAGTCAACCTCGTCTATGAAGAGTATAACTGGAACATTCTCCTTACTAACGAGCTTCCTTGCCATTGAGAATAGTTTTGCTACATTCTTCTCAGCCTCCCCAAGCCATTTGCTCATCATCGATGCTGCATCTACATTTATGAAGTAACCGTCTATCTCGCTTGCTGTTGCTGCTGCTAGAAGTGTCTTACCATTGCCCGGAGGACCATATAGTAGTATGCCCTTTGGCCATCCAAGAGGGAATAGGTCTGGCCTCTGAGTAGGGTATATTATGCTCTCCCTCAACGCTCTCTTTGCATCATCAAGGCCTATGACCTCATCCCATTTTACATTTGGTTTGTCTTTGAGCACTAGATCATCAAAGTCAGCCTTGAGTATCTCAACATTTGTATCGGCGTTATTGTTAACTCCATTACCGTTAGCATTTGGACTCTTCTCGCTCCAGAGACCGTCCTGCCTAGCCCTGTTGATACCTACATTACCTTGCTCCATACCTTTACTGTTACCCTTATCATCCTCATGTACTACATCATGCATGCCATCTAATCCTCTAGCCTCCTGTAATGCCTTTATCCTATTCTGATAGGCCTTTGCCCTCTCAACGTATATCTTGTTCAACTTGTAATCTGGGTAGAGATGCACCAACTTCAATAGTGCATCGACAGCCTTCTGATAGTGTAGTATAGCATGTGGCTTCGCTCCTTGCGAATCTAACTTGATGGCCTCCGCAGCATGCTTGCTTGCTATATTCTCCAACTCTTGGGGCGCGAGGGTCAATTAGCACTCACCTGCACTAGGGATAAGGATTTACCTATACCATAGTGTAAAATTTAATAGCAAAATGACTCAACTAATATTGACAAGATAGACGCTCCCAGTTAATGATCACCTATAATACAAAATTGAAGATTGGTATATTGGAGAGATCGATTCATTTACCTATCTATTCACTATTCATTATTCATTCATTATTCATTATTCATCTATCCTTGGTAATTCGATCCTCTCGCTATACCCAAACTCTACCTTTGATTCTATGAAGGATGTACCTATACTCCTCATAATACTCTGTATCCCTTGCTCCATTCTCTTTATATCAGATCTTATCGAGTTGAGTATACTCATAGCCTTTTCGAGTAGTATAAGCAGTTCTTGAATATAGATGAGTGCATCGATACGAATAGTTATGTTCTGTAATGCTAACTGTGTAGCCTGTAGCAGTGTTAATAGTGTAGTTATATCGTTATCTTCGCAACCACTACTATGGGTAGTGTTGAATAAGGCATCGCTACTACTGCTACTACCACTATAGTTACTATACTTAGTTGTATAACCAATAGTGTGCAGTTCCAGATCTCTCTGTAACTTATTATAAAGAGAGTTTATAGCCTTCAGTTCCATCTCAAGATTGGCCACTGCTGATACCACTTTATCTCTTGTATTATGCATGTTACGATCAGCTATCATATCGAGTCACCAATACAATAGTATAATACAATAAAAAGTATATGATATGAGATGCTGCTTCATTCTATCCATCGCCTCTCTTCTTTTATCCTTAACCTGCTTATCATCTTGCATATATTATACATTGCTTAACTCATTATCTTGCTCTCGTTACTCATGCTAGGTAGATCTGGGAACTTCTCTTTCATCTTGCTCTCAACTACACTTGCTGCCTCCTCGAGTATCTTGGTTGCCTCTTCATTTGCATACTCGAAGTTTATGTTGTAGCCTCCAACCTGTCCTGCATCCATCAGTATGCCTCCTAACAGTTCAGATATCTCACCCATCTCGTTATCTACCTCAGGCATCATTGTTGCTAGTCCAGATCTTACATTCTTAACAACAGCCATAGCTGGGCTTAGTGTGACTACAACATCCCCCAATTCAGTTATAGTGCTAAGTCTTAACTGTATCTGCTCCAATGCTAGTTTTGCTTGATTGACCATCTTGCTCAACTTCCTTATCTGAGCCAATTCATTGGATAGTACTGCTGAGTACTGTGTATCATGCTGCTGTATCGACTGCACTATTCTCTTGAAGAGTGATTGGTCCTTCTCCCTCAACTTCTGTGCTATTGTATCAAGTTTCATTATCTGCATCTGCAACTTCCTCTGTGCATGCTCTATCCTTGGCTTGAGTGGACCTGTTGGCTTCACTACTCCTTGTAACTTCTCTCCTACACTGGGTTCGTTTGGTTTTGCCCATCTTGATGCAAATGCCATATCTATTCACTGGCATTGATATCATTAAGATGTCTAATATGGAAGGGTGTCGATTATTTGATCAGTTCTACAAATAATATTTACTAGGGTAATGATGGTGTAATGGTATGATGGTGTAATGGTGTAATGGTATGATGGTGTAATGGTGTAGAGATATAGCGATGTAGAGCAAAGAGGTATGAAATAAAGGAAGGGATGCTAATAACTCTTCTCTAACATGCAGATGAGTCGGTAACCATCGATAGTAGTGAATCATATAGTATATACTACAAGGCTGGGAAGGAAATGTAAGAAGATAAGATAAGATAAGAAAAATAAGATAAGAAAAGAAAAAAGAGGGGATAGTCTAGGCTAACTCAGTTTATATGCTTCTGCTGTAGACCTATAATTCCTAGTCCTTTCTTACTTCCTGATCGCTACATGCTTCTGCATCTACTCCTACCGTTTACTATCAGCATCCTTCCATAGCAAGGAGAAGAGTGCTGCAATAGACTCTATCAGTGCTGTTGAATCTGTCCATAATGCTGCCATATCGTTCCTGTTCCTGTCCCTCAACACATAGACCATCTCTTTCCTATCCTTTATAACCATCAATGGGAACCTCTTCTCTACCATCCTCACATTACTCAAGCCAACATCCATGAATACAGATGCCATATTGGTAGATATGCTGCTTATAACCTTCACATTGCTACACTTTGCTATAGCATCCATTATACCATAGTTATACAACCTCAAAGCATCTACCTCATTACATATGATGAGCAGTTCATTGGCATCAGCGACCATGCTGCTTATCCTAGTGTAGATATTCTCCCTCCCTTCAAGTATCTGGAACCTATCCTTATCATCACATGTATTCTTTGCAAACTCTGGAATATTGCTCCATACCTCTAGTATCTCCCCCCTCCTCCTATCAAACTCCTTCAAGCGTTCCATACTTACGTTTATCATGTTCTTAAGTAGGTCACCGAACTCAACTGCAGCGTATCGTACTGGATGCTCCATCGTTGCTATGACTACTCCCTTACTCTGCAACCTGTTGAGTATCTGGTACGTCTCAGTCCTAGGTATACCTATATTCTCTGCTATCTCTATAGCCTTCCTATACCCAGTCTTTGCTAGATACACGTATACTTTAGCCTCGTTAAGTGTAAATCCCAGATCCAAGAGTACTCTTATTATCCTCTCAACGGGCTCCTTGTACTCATCGTTGTTGAAGAGCATGAACATACCTGTCATCATCAAAGTCACACCTCCCTCTCTCCCTCACAGCTCTCTATACATGCACAAACTACACTGCCTGCATTGTCTGCACAGACAACAGATGTGTACCTGTGCTCTACACCATCCATCCTGCTCCTTGCTATTACACTCTTTGTGTTCATATCTTTAATTCTTACATCTTTATTTAAAAAGATTATGTAAATTTTATTACTATTTAGTATTATATATCAAATATTTAGTAATAAAGGCAGACTAGAGACTTTATAGCATACACTAGTTACTGATGATTATGATGATTAAACTAACCTAGTGCGGGGGGTGGGATTTGAACCCACGAACCCCTAAGGGACCAGAGCCTCAGTCTGGCGCCTTTGACCATGCTTGGCGACCCCCGCATATGGATATGAAATACTTTTATATCCTTCAATTAAAGCATATGCATGCTGGTTCCAGTAAGATGCTTTACATGTGGTAATCTAATAGCTGATAAGTACAATATATATGTAAATAGGGTAAGGATGGGTGAGAAGCCTGCTACTATACTAGATGAGATGGGTATAAAGAGGTACTGCTGTAAGAGGATGTTCCTAAGTACCGTAGAGACGATAAATCAACTCCTCCCATACTATGAGGTACTGATGAGGAAGAAGGAAGAGATGGAGAGCATCTGATATTGCATAAGGAAGGTGGTAGTGTGGCAGAAGCAGCTGTAATAACAGCCGTAAAGGCTAGACTCTGCTACAATAGTAGAGGAGAGGAGAGTATAGAGGTTGATGTGATCACCAATGAAAAGTATCTGGGCAGAGCAGCTGCACCATCTGGAGCAAGTAAGGGCAGGTATGAGGCCATAAGCTTCCCAAATAACAGTGTAGAGGATGCGTTGAGAATATTCAATGAGAATAGGAGTAGGTTTATAGGTGTCGATGCATCAGATACAAAAGCAGTATACGATGCCTTAAGGAGTATAGATGGTACACAGAATTACTCTATACTTGGAGGTTCTATAGCATATGCTGTAAGCATTGCTGCCATAGACTCTGCATCCAGAGCACTAGATGAGCCCATCTTCAGGTTAATCGGTATAGATAAGAGGAAGGAGAAGGGGTATAAGCTTCCATACCCATTAGGTAATGTGCTTGGTGGAGGAGCGCATGCAGGTCCAAGCACCCCAGATATACAGGAGTATCTTGTAGTGCCCATAGGCGCTAAGAGCATGTTAGAGGCCGTTAGGATGAATGTTAGAGTGCATAGAATGCTTAGGGATGTGCTAGAGAGGAAGGATAGGTACTTCACATACGGGAGGGGGGATGAGGGTGCATGGGCTCCTAGAGCATCCAATATGGAGGCGTTAGAGGATGTTGAGCAAGCGTGTATAGAGGCAGGGTATTCAATAGGTAGTGATGTAGCATTGGGGCTTGACCTTGCATCCTCATCGCTTTGGGATGGGAATGGTTATGCGTATTCAAGGTATGGTAATAGATTGAGTAGAGAAGAGCAGATAGAGTTTGTTAGCAGCCTCATAAGGGATTACAGGCTAGTCTATGTTGAGGATCCATTACATGAGGAGGATTTTTCTGGCATGGCAGAGCTCACAAAGAGGTTCAACGATGTCTACATAACTGGAGATGATCTGCTCGTCACAAATGCATCAAGGCTTAGGACTGCAGTAGAGTATAAGGCATGCAATGCAGCCATACTTAAGGTAAATCAGGCTGGTAGCCTATATGAGGCGTTGCTATTTGCTAGAGAGGCAGATAGGCATGGGATAAGGCTGATAACCTCGCATAGATCTGGTGAGAGTACAGATGCCCATATAGCACATGTAGCAGTTGCAACGGGCTCCAAGATGATCAAGGCTGGAGTAGTTGGAGGGGAGAGGATTGCAAAGATCAACGAACTGATCAGGATGGAGGAGCTTGATATCATAGATGGCATGGTTACAATAGCATAGCATAGCCTAGCAAGCAGAGTAGAGAGTGGAGTGGAGAAGAGGAGAGGAGGAGTGGAGAAGAGTAGAGGAGAGGAGTGGAGAGCCAACCTTAAAATTATACATTGCTAAAGCATAGTGCATGAGCATGATAGAGAATATAGATAAACTGATACTCTCTACAGGTATAAGGATAGGCACGAATGTGAAGACCAAGTACATGGAGCAGTTCATAGCAAGGGCCAATGAGGGAGTTTATATGCTCGATATGAACAAGACCCTCGAGCGTATAGATACTGCTGCATCGTTCATAAGCAGATCTCTTCCAAAGGTCGTTGCCTGCTCAACCAAGGATAATGCAAAGGCAGCAGTACTCAAGTTCTGCGAACTCACTGGTGCAACACCGATAATAGGCAGATTCATGCCTGGCACACTAACAAACCCATTCCTCTCAACGTATATAGAGCCTGAGGTTGTTCTTGTAAGCGACCCCCAAGCAGATCTACAGGCTGTGATAGAGGCTACGAATGCTGGTATCCCTGTTATAGCAATAGCGAATACAGATAACTTTGCAAGCAATGTAGACCTTATAATACCAGCAAACAATAGAGGAAGGAGGGCTATAGCTGCTGTGTACTGGTTACTTACCCTAGAGGTACTAAGCAAGAAGGGGTTGATAGAGCAGAGGCAGTTCGATACGTTCATCTACAAGGGTATTGTATATAAGGTTGATGACTTTGAGACTAAGCTCGAAGAGGGTACAGAGGAGCAGGTATGATCAATCACTACTGCTAGATGCCATTAGGGTTAGGGTTTAACAAGGTCTATGATGCTACATCTCATCGGTCTATGAAGGTGAGTGATGGTGAAGGTAAGGAGACCTGCTGTTGCTGGTATCTTCTATCCAGCAGAGAAGGATAGACTCTTAGATGCTATAAATGAGTGCTTCTACCATCCGTTAGGACCACTAGGAGAGAGTGCAAAGGTTGCCCAACCTAGTGAAGGGAGTGAGGCTAGTGCTAAGAGTATTATAGCAATGGTATGCCCTCATGCTGCATACATGTACTCTGGAGCAGTTGCTGCCCACTCCTATCATAAGGCATCATTGCTCAGACCTAGGCCAGATCTTATCATAATGCTAGGCCCAAACCATTATGGGCTTGGCAGTGCTGTAGCAACCATGGTTGATTGCTACTGGGAGACCCCACTAGGCAATGTGCTGGTGAATAGTGATATGGTTATGAGGTTAGTAAAGTCATCTGGCATACTGGATATAGATGATTATGCTCATAGTAGGGATCACTGCCTCGAGGTTCAGTTACCGATGCTCCAATACATATACAAGCATGAGTTCAGCATTATACCAATCGTGCTATGGATGCAAGATAAGGATACTGCCAATGATCTTGGCAATGCTATAGCAGACCTTGTCAGCTCTTACAGCAGAGATGTTCTACTTATAGCGTCTTCTGACTTTACCCACTATGAGCCAAACGAGGAGGCGTACAGAAAGGATGGTGAGCTGATAAAGGCCATACTTGCCCTAGATATCTCAAGGTACTATACTGTTCTTGAGAGGCTAGATGTTAGCGCATGTGGGTATGGTGCCATAGGAGCAGTGATGGTAGCAGCGAAGAGGCTTGGTGCAACTAGTGCTAGCCTGCTGAGATATGCTACGAGCGGGGATGTTACAGGGGATAAGAGTTCCGTTGTAGGCTACGCATCAATAGTATTCGCAAGATGAGTGTTATTAGGATTGGCAGAAGAGGAGTAGGAATAGGAATAGGAGTAAGATAAAAGGGAAGGATGATGGTGCTAGTGATTTAGTATGGGAAGGGTAGCAGTTGCAAGTGCGCCAGCAAAGGCGATACTCTTCGGGGAGCACTTTGTGGTATATGGGAAGCCAGCTATTGCTATGGCTCTGAATAGAAGGGTTAGGGCAACCTCAACCATAAATGATAGGGGAGAGGTAAGGGTCAGATCATCGCTAGGCTCCTCAACTATACCACTAGAGAGTATAGATGATACACAGCTGTATGAGCATGATCCACATAGGCATATAGTATTTGCAGTAGCGAATGTCATGAGGTTGCTCAACAGGTATGCAGGGGTTGATATACTGCTTGAGTCTGACTTCCCATATGGTATGGGGCTTGGGGCATCTGCAGCAACAAGCACAGCGACTATAGCATCAATAGCATCAATCTTTGGTGCAGAGATGAGCAAGGATGAGGTATTCAGGCTATCGGTAGAGGCTGAGAGACTGGTACATAAGAATCCATCTGGGATAGACTCTGCAGTATGCACATATGGTGGGCTTCTACTCTTCAAGGATGGCATGATAGAGAGGCTCGATAGGAAGGGGTATAGCCCATTAGATCAATGTCAAGGTCAAGGTCAAGGTTTACAGTTCGTTGTAGTCAGCTCTGGAATGGTGAAGGATACAGGTTCTATGGTCATGAAGGTTAAGAGTAGGGGGGAGAGTAACAGGGAGGAGTTCGCCTCCCTAGCAGAGATGAGTGAGGCAATAACTGTGCAGGCGTTATACGCTATAAGATGCAACGATTTAGCAAGGATAGGTGAACTACTCACGCTCAACCATGGGTTACTGAAGAGGCTAGGTGTATCTAACGATACCCTTGATGCAATAGTGTACGAGGCATTGAGGAATGGTGCATATGGTGCAAAGTTGACCGGTGCTGGAGGTGGGGGCTGTATCATCTCATTGGTGGATGGCTCAAGGGGTAAAGTGCTCCTCAACGCCTTAAGTAGATACGAGGCCTTCATTTCAGGAATAGAGGATGATGGTGTAATTATAGAAGGATGATTCATACCAAGCACAATATAGACCAAAACTTTTAAGATCTTGATTGGAGAGTAGGGGTATGGTAGCGATAGGAGGATTAGCACTGATCAAGCTTGGAGGCTCGATAGCAACATTCAAGGAGAAGCCTTTAACATTCAATTCCGATGGTGTGAAGAGTATAAGTAGGGTACTCAAGGGCGTGGTCGATGCTAGCGGTATACCAATCATACTTGTACATGGTGGGGGCTCATTTGGACACTACTACTCAGTCATGTACGATATGCATAGTAAGCCAGCAGGGTACAGCAGAGAGGGTATAAGTAGGGTCAGATGCTCCATGATCGATCTCAACAGTCGTATAGTAAGTGTTATGTTAGATGAAGGGCTAAGGCCATATACTCTACATCCATCCTCCTTCATAATGGAGGCTAAGAAGGTTATCGATAGTAGGGTTAGGGAGTTGTATGAGGTCTCCAAGCATGGGCTGATACCTGTAACCCATGGGGATGTTATGCACTATCAAGATGATCTATACTACATACTCTCAGGGGATGAGATAATGAGTATACTAGCAGAGCATCTAAGGGATAGGGTTATGGTAGCATTATTTACACTATCTCTAGATGGTGTTTACAAGGATATGCAGAGCAGGGAACTTATAAAGGAGTTGAGGTATGCTAGTGATGCAAAGATGGATGATGTGGGCATGGATGTTACAGGGGGGATGAGAAGGAAGGTCAGAGAGGGATTGAGGATAGCATCCCTAGGTATAGATGTATGGTTTGTAAATGGCAACCATCCAGAGAGGATTGCAGACGTACTTAAAGGTAATGATACAATTGGTACCGTTATAAGGGGTAGTAGAGGAGAGGAGAGTAGAGGGGAGGATAGGAGAGTATAGGAGAGGGGAGGAGAGAGGAGGGGTGAGAACATGAGCAGTTCAAGAGATCATGCTAATGGAGAGAGCACTAGCGATATCGCTAATGATGATAATACTGCTACCGTTGCCCCTAACAAGGTTACGGATGAAGAGATAGAGGTTATAAAGAGCAGAAAGTTGGAAGGGCTAACTATACCATTGAAGCAGAATGTCCAGGCTAAGAACATCTCAACCTATCTAGAGTATGTTATGCTCATCCATAATGCACTCCCAGAACTTGATATAGAGGAGATAGATGCATCTACAACCTTCATGGGCCATAGGTTCTCTGCCCCAATAATAATAGACTCGATGACTGGTGGTACCGATGAGGCTACAGTTATAAATGAACGCTTAGCACAGGTTGCTGAGGAACTCAACCTGGGCATGGGTGTAGGTAGCCAGAGGGCTGGGCTGCTTAGCGATGCTCTTATGGAGAGTTACTCAATAGCAAGGAAGAGTGCACCAAACGCATTCCTCATAGCAAATATAGGCGGTGTACAGTTGAGGAGCATGACGCTTGATGATGTGAAGAGGATGATAGATATGATAGATGCAGATGCTATAGCAGTGCACTTGAATCCATTACAGGAGTTGATACAGCCTGAAGGTGAGCCTAGGTTCAAGGGCATATACAGCAGGATAGTTGAGTTGGTTAAGAGTATAGATATACCTGTTATAGTGAAGGAGGTTGGCTCTGGCATATCTAGGGATGTGGCTGTGAGGCTTGAGCTTGCTGGGGTCAAGGCAATAAACATAGCAGGCTCTGGAGGCACTAGTTGGGCAGGTGTTGAGAAGTTGAGAGCAGATAATAGCAAGGCAGTTATGAAGTCACACCTTGGGGAGCTCCTCTGGGACTGGGGCATACCTACTGCCATGAGCCTGTTAGAGGTTAGGAGATCTGTAAGGATAGGTGTTATAGCATCTGGAGGTTTGAGGAATGGGATAGATATTGCAAAGTGTATCGCACTAGGGGCAGATATGTGTGCTCTAGCATGGCCTTTCCTTAAACATGCTGCAGAGTCTAGGGAGGCTGCACTAGACTATGCAAGGATGCTCATAGATGAGTTGAGAGCGGTGATGTTCCTTACAGGGGCAAGGGATATCAAGGCCTTGAGGCGTATAAGGTATAACCTACAGGGTCCGCTATTGGAGTGGTTCAAGGCCTATGAGAGCAGGTGAAGGGAGGGGAGGGATTGTATAGGATGGAATGGGTTTGTATGGGATGGGATGGAATGGAATGAGATGGGATGAGATGGGATGGTATATGAGAGATGGTATATGAGAGATGGTATATTAGAATAAGAGTATATTAAAGGATAAGAGTATATTAGAGCATAATAGCAATCCCTTGGTATGAATATAGCGATAGAGCAGGATATAAGGGATGTAGCAAGGAGGGTGGATGAGATAATAACCTCCACCTTGAAGGGTGGGCCATACAGATTGTATGATGCAGCGCTACACTACATAAAGAGTGGAGGGAAGAGGCTTAGGCCATACATGCTCGTCAAATGCTCTGAACTCTGTGATGGCAGTGTTGAGGATGCGATATACATAGCCTCGGCCATGGAGATGGTGCATAACTTCACCCTTGTGCATGATGATATAATGGATGGTGATGAGGTTAGGCATAACGTCCCAACAGTACATAGAGCCTATGGGCTCCCATATGGTATACTTGCTGGTGATCTACTCCTCATATATGCATTCAAGAGCGTAGTCCACTATGGAAAGAGTATAGGGCTCGATGACTCTATAGTGAGGAGGTTGGTTGATGTGCTTGCTGAGTACTGTGTAGTGCTGAGCGAGGGGCAAGCGATGGATATGGAGATAGCATCGAGCCCAACTATACCTGATGATGAGCAGTATATAGCAATGGTTACCAAGAAGACCGCATCTCTATTCGAGGCCTCATGTATGATGGGTGCAATAGTTGCAGGGGCAGATAGCGATGCTGTAAAGAACCTTGCAGGGTATGGGAGGAGCATAGGTATAGCATTCCAACTCATAGATGATCTCATAGGGGTTATGGGGGACCCTAAGGTAACCCAGAAGCCAGTGGGCAACGATATAAGAGAGGGTAAGAAGACGCTACCTATACTCCTAGCATTGAGGAGGTGCAATGATAGCGATAGGAGGAGGATGCTATCTCTACTAGGATCTAAGCGTATAGATGAGCATGAGATGCTCTATGCGATAAATCTCATGAGGGATATGGGTATAGATAGGGAGGTTAGAGAGATAGCAGATAAGTATGCCGATGATGCAGTAGATAGGCTGAGGGGGTTCAAAGCAAGTAATGCAAGGTATGCACTGGAGCGTATAGCAAGGTTGATAGTTGAGAGAAGTGCGTGATCCTTGGCATATATAATGTGTAGTGTAATAATCTATGGTGATAATGATGGGTATAGATGAGGGAGATATTGCTCTAATAAGAAGGGTTGCTCTAAAGAATGCTGTAGAGCATGATGGTAAGGCAAGGGTAGATAAGGTTACAGCCAAGATCATAGCAATAAGGCCTGATCTCAGAGTTGGTGTAAAGGCATTAATCCCAACCATAAAAGAAGTGGTAGAAGAGATAAACAGATTAAGCATAGATGAGCAGAAGAGCGAGCTTGATGCTATAGAGCATGTGATGGGAGAGGGTAGGGTTGAGGCCAAGGCAGATCTTGCTGAGGCTGAACGTAAGGGGTTTACATTACCTCCATTGCCCAATGCAGTCATGGGTAGCGTTGTTACAAGGTTCCCCCCAGAGCCCAATGGTTACCCCCACATAGGACATGCAAAAGCAGTCATAATAGATGAGGAGTATGCAAGGATGTACAAGGGTAGGTTCATACTCCGCTTCGATGATACAAACCCTGCAAAGGAGAAGAGGGAGTACTACGATGCTATACTGGATGGGTTGAGATGGCTTAGCGTCAAGCCTGATCTGATCAAGAATACATCAGATGATATAGAACTACTCTACAGGTATGCTGAGAGGCTTATAGAGGTTGATGGAGCGTATGTATGCACATGTAAGCCTGAGATAATAAAGAGGAATAGAGCATCTGGGATAGAGTGCATGTGTAGATCATTGAGTAAAGAGGAGAATATGGAGAGGTGGAGGAAGATGTTCAATGAGTATAGACAGAATCAAGCAATACTCAGGTTCAGAGGAGATATGAAGAGTACCAATACTGTGATGAGAGACCCTACACTCTTCAGGATAATAGAGCATGAGCACCCATTAAAAGGCCATAGATACAGGGTATGGCCAACATACGACTTTGCTGCTAGCATAGAGGATAGCATAGATGGTGTAACCCATGCCCTAAGGAGCAAGGAGTACGAGTTGAGGAACGAGCTCTACTATGCGATACTTGATAGGCTTGGGATGAGGAGGCCTATGGTACTTGAGTTCTCAAGGCTTGAGTTCGAAGGGATGCCGGTATCTAAGAGGAGGATAGTGCCATTGATAGAGAAAGGGTTGGTGATGGGATGGGACGATCCAAGGCTACCTACACTTGCAGCGCTCAGAAGGAGAGGTATACGGCCAGAGGCGATAAGGGAGTTTGTGCTATCCCTTGGGTTCACAAAGGCAGATACGAAGCCTCCATTCGAGATGTTGGAGGCTATAAACAGGAAGGTTATAGATGCAGATGCGATAAGGCTATTCATGGTTAGGAGGGATGACTGTATAAGGCTGAAGGTTGAAGGGCTTGAGCAGAGCCCTGATATGGGGAGAGAGGATGGTTATGGCTATGCTGATAGCCATGGTTCTAAGAAGGGCAGGACAGCCTTGGTAAGGATCAGGAACCATCCAACTAACGATGCTCTAGGCACAAGGGAGGTCAGGGTTGGTGATACATTCTATATACCTTTGAGCGATGTGAGGGATGCTATAGGTAGGGAGGTAAGGCTCATAGACCTATACAATGTTATGATTGAGCGTATGGAGCATACAGATGATGGAGGTGATGGGGATGGGGACAGGGATGGACCTGTAGTATATGGTAGGTTCACAGGCTATGAGGTTAAGTATGTGAAGAAGGTACAGTGGGTTAGCGTTGATGATGCTATCAATGGTATTGTGCTAGTCCCAAAGCAGTTATATATAGATGATAGTTACAATAGAGAAAGCCTTGAGACCGTTCATGCCTATATGGAGTCTTATGCAGGCAAGGTTGCAGTAGGGAGCATGGTGCAGTTTGTACGCTTTGGCTTCTGCAGGGTTGATGCTAGTGGTATATTTATAATGAGCCACAAGTAAACTATTTATTAATAGTTCAAAGATGATACTGTTGATTGTGATCGTGGATGCTCTGAGCGGGGCCTCTACAGATACCGGGATAAGGATGATGGGGAAGAGGAGGAGGAAGGGTAGGAGGGGTCCTCTCATGATAATAATAAGCATATTGGATGCGCTAGATGAATCCTATATGAACAAGACCAGCCTAAGTTACAAGACCAATCTGGATATACGTGTATTGAATAAGTACCTTGAGTTCCTGGGCGAGAGGGATCTTGTAACATACAATATATATGATAATGACGATGTTTACGACCCAACGATTATAAGGATAACAGATAAGGGTAGGGAGGTACTCTCCCATTTCAAAGAGGCTATAAGGTTGATGGACGATGTATGTGATCTAAAGGATAGGTGCGCTCTACGCAGGTACAGTGGTTGATTAGTCTTTATGAGCCTTTTAGTAAATGGTAGTTGGGTCCCGTTGATAATATTTTATGAGTGTAAGGAGAGTATAATGCTATGGGCAATAGGATAATGGCCTGTAGAATAGGTGATCTGCCAGATGGGAAGATGAAGTATATACAGATAGATGGTAATGATGTGCTGTTAGCGAATGTAGGGGGCACCTACTATGCTGTATCCGATATCTGCAACCATGCTGGTGCAAACCTACACGAAGGTAAGATGGATGGTAAGAACATAATATGCCCATGGCACAAGGCTGTATGGGATGTGACTACGGGCAAGTTGGTACAGTTCCCTGTAAGATTAAACCCGTTGAAGGTATACAAGGTAAGCATCGATGGAGATGCTGTATATATAGAGGTGTGATACTAAATAACTAAATAAATAAATAATAGAAAGGTAGATCTAATTATTTGTAGATCTTATTTGCTGCTCCTCTTCTTAGCAAGAGGCTTCGCTTCTTTTACTACTTCAACCTTCTCCGTCTCAGGTTTACATACCTTGCTGTGCATATAGTAATCTTCATACTCCATCCATGCCCCACATACTTCACATCTTACTATATGGCACATTATAATGATATACAGGATTATAGTACTTAAACCCTTCGCTGATCACAATATATTAATAATGAGAGTATTAAGATTAAGATTGTATATAATTAGCCATATATCTTACATATCTTATAACTGAGGTTTATGGACCGGGCGGGATTCGAACCCGCGACCTCTCGCTGATCCCTACCAAAGGACAGGGTATGGGACCATCCGCGTGCAAGGCGGACATTCTACCGCTGAACTACCGGCCCACTATTCTATCCCTCTCTAATCATGATTTAAGTCTTTATAGTGCGATTTTTAAATGGGTCTAGTAAGATAGTAAGATGGTAAGATACAGTAGGTAGGGCCGGTAGCTCAGCCTGGCTAGAGCGTTCGGCTGATAACCGAATTGCTTAAAAAGCAAGGTAAAGGTCATGGGTTCGAATCCCATCCGGCCCATACACATTTTGGTTTAGAACCTTTATCTATTGGGGGGAGGAGAAGGCATGAACAAGAGTAAAAGTAAGCCTAAGAATGGTACTCATAACCGTAATATAAATGCTACGCATAGCCATGCTAGAGAGGCTAGTTATGATAACAGCGATAGCAGTATCAGCAATGGTATTAGCATTAGCAACAGCGCCAGCAATAGCAATAGCAATAGAAATAGCAATGGCAATGGCAATAGGAATAGCAACGGTATTAGCAATAACGCTAGCAGTAACGGCACTATTAATAATAGGCGTATCACCAATAGCAGTACCCCTGCCCCTCCTACCGCTACTACCCCTACTGTTACCGTTATCGCTACTCCTAATTCGACTGCGACCGCTACCACTACCGCTACTGATAGCAAGGCTAAACACAGATACCTCTTAGGAGACCCTGCTATAAGGCGCTGGCATGCTAACGTTGCTAGAGGTTCTTTGATAACTGCAGACGTCTACTTGCGAAGGTTAGGTAACTTCTGCTCTCTCTTTAAGATTACCCCTCACACACTCTTAGCAATGAACGAAAGGGAACTCTTAGAGCTTTTGCTAGACTATGTCAGCTATGCTGAGCATAATGCTTATGCTGGCAGTTACATAGAGTCTACTCTCAAAGCGATAAGGTCATGGTTGAGCCACAACGGTAGAGAGATAAGGATTAAGCATGTTATAAAGATCAAAGGCACTAGGGATACTCCTACACTAGTGAATGAGAGGGTGCCTACCCAAGAGGAGTTGAAAAAGATACTTCTTGCTGGTGATAGGAGGGCTAGGGTAGCATGCATATTAATGGCTCACTCTGGTCTCAGACCCGAAGTGCTAGGCAACTATCTAGGTAATGATGGGCTGAGGCTTAAGGATATCCCTGATCTTGTTCTTGCCCCTAATAGTGGAGATACGCCTACTGCTTTTGCTACTGCTTTTACTAC
>CALHIV010000024.1 GCA_938030895.1 uncultured Nitrososphaerales archaeon
TACCAGAGGTTGGGGAGAAGGCCCCAGAGTTCTCCCTCCCAGATACAGAACTGAAGATCAGGAGCCTTGCTGAGTTTAGAGGTAAGAAGGTCGTATTAGCATTCTTCCCAGCGGCGCTCTCACCAGTATGCACTAGAGAGATGTGCGCATTTAGGGATCACTTCGATGAGTTGAGCAGTGCAGGGGCAGAGGTCATAGGCATAAGTGTTGATGGACCCTTTGCAAACAAACAGTTCAAGGAGGTACATAACCTGAACTTCCCACTGCTTAGCGATTACAGTAGAGAGGTTATAAGCAGGTATGGTATAGTGATGGAAGACCTGCTCCATGTCAAGGGTTACAGGGCAGCGAAGCGCTCAGTCTTTGTGCTTGATAGAGATGGTGTAATAAGGTATAGATGGGTATCTGATAACCCCCTTGTGGAACCGGATTATGAAGAGGTAAAGAGGATGATCAAGAGCATACCATGAGCATGAATAGTAGGAGTAATGGCAATGGATTTGTGATGACCTGGATTTAATAGATAATACCCCTTCCCTTTAATTTTTATGCAGTATGCTCTTAATTTAATTTAATTTCTACCCCATCTGCATCTTCCTTATATTCATAAATCCAACATATATCCATCCTTACATCCAACATAAATCCAACATATATCCATCCATCCATATATCCATCTTTACATCCTTACATCCTTACATAAATCCATAAATCCATCCTTACGTGCATCCATCCATCCATACATCCATCATTCTATTATAGCAATTATATCGTTCCTTGAGATGTTTGCACCATCCTTAACCTTGAGTTCCTTCACAACACCATCCTTATGTGCCTTTATCTTGACCTGCATCTTCATAGATTCAACTATTATAACTGTATCACCCTTCTTAACTGGCATATCCTTCTTTGCTAGTATCGATACCACTTTACCTGGTACAGAACTGGTGAGGTACTTACTCCTATCACCTGCTCCTCCACCAGCATCTTTACTTGCTAGCTTTGCATTGGGTACAAGGTTGATCCTAACCTCATCCATCTTATCTACAACCATCCTCAACTCTCTACTACTAGTATCTGTATACTTTACAGTGTGGTACTTACCATTGAGGAGGAACTCAACCCTATCCTTGCTCATGCTTATAATATCTATCCTACAATCCTTCCCGTTTATAACTGCAGAGATGCTCTGCCTATTAGCATCCTTAACCTCACCCTCTATATCGATACCAAGGTTATCTATCCTAAACCTCATAGAGGCTCCCCCTTGCAAGCATGAGCATGCCTACCCTCTTCCATGCAGAGGGTCTTGATCTATCCTGAGTCTTCTGCCCATCACTGCTACTGGTACTGCCACTACTACCCTCCTTCATATACTTGCCATTACTAGCAGTGATATACTTGTTCATCTCTGTGAATATCAAGGTTGCTGCTGCTATAGCATCAGTACTGCTCTGTATACTAGCCTTGATCCTCTCCTGTATCCTCTCAATTATATTGAACCTATCGAGGTAATCCGTAGATATCTCCCCCCTTGAGAATGCTGGCTCATCCATTATGAACCTGTGGAGTGGGATAGTTGTATTTATACCCTCTATATGGAACTCATCGAGGGCATTACGCATCCTCCTCCTTGCCTCATCGAATGTGCTACCCCATGCTATAACCTTTGCAACTAGAGAGTCGTAGTAGCCAGAGACATTGCAACCAGGGTAAAGATAGGTATCTACTCTTATCCCTGGACCATAAGGTATGTTAACGCTCCCAACCTTACCGTATGATGGTGCAAACTCATTCAATGGATCCTCAGCATTTATCCTACACTCTATAGCATAGCCATTTACCCTTAGATCATTCTGCTTGAATGGCAACTCCTTGCCAGATGCTATATGTATCTGTAACTTGACTAGATCCTTACCAGTTATCATCTCAGTCACAGGGTGCTCAACCTGGAGCCTAGAGTTTATCTCTATGAGGTAGAGGTTACCGCTACCCTCATCCCTTATGAACTCTACGGTACCAGCATTTATGTAGTCTAGCGCATCTGCCAGTTTAACTACCATGCCTCCTATCCTATGCCTCGTCTCCTCATCTATGACTGGGGAAGGGGCAAGCTCGATGAGCTTCTGGTACCTCCTCTGTATAGAGCATTCTCTCTCGAAGAGATAGAGACCATTGCCATGCATATCCCTTAACAACTGGTACTCTATGTGCCTTATCCTTGGGAAGTACTTCTCTACAAACATGGCTGCCCTCCCATAGGCTGCCTTAGCCTCCATGGTCGAGAGCTCGAACTCCTGCCTCAACTGCTCCTCATTGTTGACTAGCCTTATGCCTCTACCCCCTCCACCAAATGCAGACTTTAATAGTACAGGGTAGCCGAACTCCCTTGCGAACTCTGCTGCCTTGTCAGCATCCTCCAGTATACCATCACTTGCTGGGACCACTGGTATCCCAAGTCTCTTTGCCAACTGTTTTATAGCCATCTTATCCCCTGAGAAGCGCATCGTACTGCTTCTAGGCCCAATGAATATTATCCCAGCCTTCTCACAAGCATCGACAAAGTTTGCATTCTCAGATAGGAACCCATAGCCAGGGTGTATGGCATCTGCACCAGCCTTCCTTGCCGTCTCTATTATCCTATCTATGTTGAGGTAACTCTCCCTTGGTGGTGATGGGCCTATATGGTAGGCCTCATCTGCAAGTTTAACATGTAACGCATTAACATCATCATCAGAATAGATAGCAACTGTGTTTATCTCCAACTCCCTGCATGCCCTTATAACCCTTACTGCTATCTCTCCTCTATTTGCTATTAGGATCTTCCTGATGCTCATACCCATCGATCTATTCGCTCACCATCCATTATATTATCATTATATCATAGGTTTATGTTACCATGCTTCTTGAATGGCCTCCCCTCCCTCTTGTTGCTCAGGCTCTCAAGCGCCCTTATCAGCATAGGCCTAGTCTCTATTGGGTCTATAACAGCATCTATATAGCCATGCTCTGCAGCGATGTATGGGTTTGCGAACTTTGCCTTGTACTCATCTATGAACCTCTTCCTCAACTCATCTCTATTCTCAGCCTTTGCGAGTTCCTTCCTGAAGATTATGTTCACTGCAGCCTCGGGACCCATCACTGCGATCTCTGCAGTGGGCCAAGCAAAGTTATAATCTATCCTTAGATGCTTGCTACCCATCGCTATATATGCTCCACCATACGCCTTGCCTACTATAAGCGTTATCTTTGGTACCGTTGCCTCGCTATAAGCAAAGAGTACCTTACTCCCATGCCTTATTATCCCATGGTGCTCCTGCTCTATGCCTGGAAGGTAACCAGGGGTATCGACGAATGTTATTATTGGTATGTTGAAGCAGTCACATGTCCTTATGAACCTTGCAATCTTATTTGAGGAGTCTATATCTAGAGAGCCTGATAGATGCATCGGTTGATTTGCTACTATGCCTACACTCTTACCATTCAGTCTAGCAAAACCTACAATAGCATTTGGTGCCCATAACTCATGGACCTCGAAGAACTCGTTGTTATCCACAACGCTCTTTACTATCTCCTTCATATCATAAGGCTCGAATGGGTTCTCTGGCACTATATCTGCAAGTTTAGCATCCATCCTATTAGGATCATCTGTAGGTTCCACAGCAGGAGGCTCCTCCATGTTGTTCTGTGGCAAGTAAGATAACAGTCTCTTAACGATATCGATACACTCATACTCATCCTTTGCTACAAAGTGTGCTACTCCACTATACTTTGCATGTGTATATGCCCCTCCAAGCTCCTCGAATGTAGTCTCCTCGCCTAGGGCTGCTTTAACGACCTCTGGACCAGTAACGAACATGTAACTTATCTTATCAACCATTATAACAAAGTCTGTTATCGCTGGGGAGTATACCGCTCCACCTGCGCATGGACCAACACTTATAGTTATCTGGGGCACTACACCTGATGCAAGGGTATTCCTGTAGAATATCTCACCATAACCAGCGAGGCTGAGTACTCCTTCCTGTATCCTTGCACCACCAGAGTCTATCATACCTATTATTGGGCAACCAACATGCATAGCATGATCCATTATCTTTGCTATCTTCTTGCCAGACATCTCGCCTAGAGAACCCCCTAGAACTGTAAAGTCCTGAGCGTATATGAAGACCTGTCTACCACTTATGGTACCATAACCAGTTATTACAGCATCCCCATAGAACCTCTTCTGATCCAATCCAAAGTCTCTAGACCTTGTTGTTACAAACTTGTCCAACTCAATAAATGAACCAGGATCAAGGAGTAGAGAGATCCTCTCCCTTGCAGAGAGCTTGCCTTTCTCATGCTGCTCCCTTAACTTCTCCTCCCCTCCTCCACTCTCCGCAATCTTGTTGAGTTGGGCAAGTTTCTCTTGCTTATCCTTATGCATCTACACCTATTCCTTTTAGCCACTATATAAACTAATTTTAGCTGTATATGTTATACCTCTTCTGCTGGTAGTATTAGTGTATTAGTGTATGAGTTTATGGGTTTATACCCTTGAGTTGGCTAGTGTATCTTCCTTGCACCCTTTGTCCTTCTAAAAGTGCTCATGCTGAAGGAGTAGTTCTCATATAGCATCTCTAGCACATGTATCTCATGTTCTAACCTTGCAATCTCATCTGGCGAGTTGCCTTCTCTTGCTATCTCCTCAAGTCTCCTCCTCTTCTCATCCAAGAGCCTCTTTATACTCTCCTCGTACAATGTTGACATGGTATCCCTCTAGCCTTCTACTATAATGGATTTTAATAATGTTTATCCTTCCCCTATATATCTCATCCCATCTCATCCCATCTCATCCCATCTCATTTCATTTCATCTCATCCCATTCCATTCCATCCCATCTTATTCCATCTCATCGTTAGCATCTTAACCTATTAGCATATTAACCTAGCCTCCCTCCTCCCCTTTCAGTACCCTTTTTAGTATCCCCTTTATAGAAGAGGGTTGATATATGCTCTATATAACCATCGTACCCTTTCATTAGGCACCGCTTGCATATACACACATCTGATACAGATATCCTATCACAGTTAGAGGAGAACTCACAATCAGAGCATCCAGCATCATTACCACATAGCACGCATGGCAATTCTATGCTTATCTCTTCGTGCACAGCCTCCCTCAATATGGCAAGTATCGATGCTAGATCTGCACCATCCTTTATACGGAACCTCCTACTAGCACGATCATACTCCAAACCAGCACGCATCAGTCCTGCAAATGTATCCTTGCCAAGCATCGGTAGAGCGAAATCCTTATTGAGAGAGAGTTTAATCATGCTACCACCTCTTACTTATCTCTTCTATGTTTTGAGCAATGATAATATCTCTATGAGAGAGTCTAATCATGCTACCACCTCTTACCACTAGCCTTCTCTTACCCACCATCCTCTATTATGTGTTGATATCTAGGCTCTTTGCAATATCCTTAAGATTATCTAGCGATGCATCAACACTGCTCCTCTTGCCTTTGCTCTTTGTAAGCATAAGATGTATGTATGGCATATAGTATGCTATGATATTACGCCTTGACTCATGGAGTCTAGATGCTAATGACTCTGCGATAAGCCTCAACACTCTACCCTCGTTGAATATCTTACTGCTAAGATTGTAAGGCAGATCGTATTGAGAGTATGGTAAACCTCTGCTATCATGGAATAGAGATAGCGCTATAATCCTATCTAGATACCTTAGCATGCTCCACATCCTTAACTGGTTCATCCTTGCGATAAGTATATCTGCATAGGATAAAGCCTCAAGTAACCTAGCCCTCCTATCCAGATCTATATTGGCGTTGACTATGCTTGAGTATAGTGCATTCAACTTATCTAGCCTCCTCTTCTCACTATCGTAACCAAATTTGGGGTCGCTATAGAAGCCTTCACTCCTACTCAACGCATCTATAGCCTCATCTATGCCCTCTGCTGAGAAGAATGAGTTTAAAGCAGCATCTATGGGAGTTGAGTAGCCTATATGCTCTGTTCCAGATATACCTAGCCCTACTAGTGACTGTGCCATGTTAAGCATGCTCCTAACATCACCCTTACACTCTACAACTATCCTTAGCCTATCGCCTATACTCATATCCATCCCTTCCCTTCTAAGTATACTATCCAGGTAGAGGAGTAGTAGTCTAGGCGGTATACCCTTCATCCTCACAACCTTGGAGATCTTCTTCAACTCCTTGATAACCTCACCAGAGTCGCTGTTAGCAGCCATGATAACAGGTATGCTTGTTGCACCCTTCAGTATGGAGAGTAGTGCAGATAACCCTCCTCTATCGTATGTGCCATGTAGGCCATCAACCTCATCCAAGAAGAGTAGAACCCTCTTGCCGTAGATGTTTATATTCTCTAGCAGAGGTTTGAGCGTAGACTCTAGCCTCTCCTTTGTGCGTTCATCACTAGCATTCAACTCAATCAACTCATAGCCAAACTCATTGGCTAGAGCCTTTACAATGGTAGTCTTGCCTATGCCAGGAGGGCCTATGAGTAGTAGTGCTCTATCTCCTCGCCTCCATCCAGTAAGCCATCTATAGACTTCAAGCCTAGCATGCTCATTACCAACCATCTCCCTTATGCTTTTTGGTCTATACTTCTCGACCCACACGATGCCTCTCCCCTAAGACCTGACCTGACCTGACAATGTGCTGTTATCTATTGTATTACTACCATTTGTACTAACGCTCCTTCAAGCCAGTTGTGAACATGTTCAGATCATACTCCTTTACCCTTCTATACCAGTACTCATTGTAATGCCTAATGTTTAGAACCATGAACTCAAGGAAGTGCTTTGTAGCGAACCTCTCTGGGAGCATCTCTATTGCTATAAGGACATCATCAAGGTATATCTTGCTCTTCCTGAATGTGAGATCGAATGCTAGTCTTATATCCCTAGTGTTTAGGGCATAGTAGAGTGGCCATGATGGTACCTTTATTATCCTGCCCTTTATCGAGTCTTCGATCTCGTTTGCACAGCCCACAGACTCCCCTGCTCTTGCCATGCCATGGTAGAATATCCTTCTCAATGGGCTATCCTTAAGTACCATGTTCCTTCCAGCAGTACCCATAACCGCTCTATACTTCTTGTAGCACTCGTTCATGCTCTCCTCATCCATAGCCGTTGGGTTATTCTTCAGGATGAGATCTATGTATTGGCCATGCTTTGCATCCCTGAAACCCTGCTCGAACGACTCTAGTATATCCTTGCCTATTGAGGAGATCTTCCTCCTTGCTATCTTCAGCATGTATGGGCATATCAGCCTATAATCGTCCAGATACTCTATATCCTCATCCATATCCATTATCCTATCCATAGGCTCGCTTAGATCTATGGCAATAACATGCCCATCTATAATAACATCCCTCTCAGCATCACTCACATTTATGTTCAGATACGAGCATGCACCATCCAATAGCGCATAGAATACTGGATATGTCATCTTCACATAGTTAGAGTCCAAGAGTCTGTTTAGATGGGCTCTACACCTATCTATATCAGCCAACCTCCTTCTAACCTCTTCAACCCTATCTGCATCGATCATGAATATCCTCTCAAGCATAAAACCATCAGGCTCAGCCTCCCTTATGAAGCCGTTTAGTGTATTGAGGGGATCTTCATCCTTGATTATTGAACTATGGAGTTCCCCAACGAGCCTATCTAGGAACTTTGGGAACTCTCGCTCAGCGAGTTCTCTGTAGTACTGGAACTGTTTATACCTATCACTCCTCATCATAACTTGCTTTAGTATATCCTTCCCTGCATCCGTATGCATCAGTGCATCCTTACTGAATATGCTCTCATCCTTGCTGCTCATAGCATAACCTCATAAACTTCCTAATTTAATGTTGCGTACTATCGTCTATTGCCTATAGATAAGGCTCTTGCTATATACTCCAACTCCTCAGGTCTATCTATGAGGTAGTCTGGCCTCTCAGCAAGCAATGCCTCTCTAGAGTTGAAGCCCCAGCTCACCGCTATAGTCTTGACTCTAGCCCTCTTGCCAGCCTCCACATCCCTCACCTCATCACCAACATAGAAGATGGTATTACCATATCTACTACCATGATCATGGATATGCTGCCTCTTGATCCTCCTCAATATTATATGCTTTGCAAGTAGATGGTGCGTAGATCTTATGAAATCAAAGAACTCAAGATCATTATTCCTAAGGAATGCTCTAACATTGCTATTGGCATTGGTAGTAAGTATACCCAGCCTGTAGCCTTCATCCTTTAAGGCTTCAAGCGTAGGCTTTATGTTAACAGAGGGTTTGAGCATGGGTATCTCCTTGTTCATCTCCATGCGTATCCTCCTTATTATGAAGGGTAGTTTGAGCATAGGTATGTTCAGATATGCTAGTATATCTCTAGTCTTCATAGCCTTTAGATAGCGCATATCACTCATCCTTATCTTGTTGTATGTGAACTCATCTGCTAGTCTGTTGATTATCCTTATCAACGAGCGTATGGTATCTGCTATAGTCCCATCGAAGTCGAATACCACAAGCATGCTCATCCTATCACTACCACATCTATAGGTGTGGTTATTTTTAATGTTTTTGAATACAATGGAGGTTAACTTCTTAATGCTTGAACATAGAATAGAACTCATCTTGTAAGGAGTGTAAGCGATGGTCTTCGTTTTAACTTACCGCTATGCTTATTATGAAGACGAGGATGGTAAATTGGTGTTATAATAGGCGTCATTAGTTACAATATCTCCAACATTAATAGCAGCAAGATATAGGCAGATCTGTAGATATCTCTAGTAATATCATCTAACATCCCATAACTATCTCTAAATATGATATGATGTTTATTACAGCAGGTTTTATGCGGAGTCCCATCCATATATACTATGGATATCTTGAACCTTTTCAACGCTTGAACACATTATAGCCTACAGAATATTCCTTCCTCTTTAGCCTCTCTAGAACTATTGTTATGCCCACCTTATTGTTACTATAGTTATTGCTCAAGCAGTTATGCTAGAGCCAAACTCTCTATACACCTTCTTGACAACGTTTGAACCTCTAACTGTATTATAAGGGAAGTGCATAGACTCTGCAAAAAGAGGTCTGATAGAACGTTTGAACCTCTAACTGCATTATAAGGACCATGATGTAGGCATATCCACCAATCAGTACATCAATAGTTATAGAGATGCAGTTACTACGCATCTAATAGGCTCTAACCTACCATTCTACTCTTGTGGTAGGTAATGGTTTACCGTATCTATTCATCGTATGGAATTCAATCGAACTCAGAGATTATATCAAACGGATCTAAATAATTTATTATATATAGCTCAATACCAAATGATAGCATATAGTCTATAAATTTAATAAAATATATCAATTAATCGCCTTATCAACATAAACTTTATAAATATAAAGCGGGTGGATTTATTCCATGAGTACTATAGTTAGATATGCAACAGTAATAGTAAGCGTGGTATTACTTATAATGCACATATCATATGTTCAGGCACAGGTGCCAGGGATACCAGGGCTCAAAGAGGTAAGTGGGAGGTATGTAAATGAGAATGCTGGGGTTGAGATAACATTCCCTGCAGGATGGAGTGGTGTGGAGATACCACAGGTGATGGCTCCCATGTCTGTTGTCATGGCAATGGTGGTGCCAGGTGGAATAAAAGAGATCTCATCCATAAGCCCTACGGGTCCAATGATCATGTTGAATGTAGTAACGATCGAAAAGATGGAAGATGCTTTGCCTAACACCAAAGTCAAAGATATCGGCACTAGGGGAGATAGGAAGGGTATGGAGGAGGAGAAATGCAAGCTATTATCATTTAATACCAGAAGCATCAGTGGTATAAATGGCATAGTGATAGAAGCAGAATGTGAAACGATGTTTAATGATAGACCAGTTACAATAAGGATCAAGGCATTCAGTGCATCCCAAGAGAAGAATAATACTATCAGAAACGTAAATCTGATGTTCATGTCAGCTGTAGATCAGTATAATAGCCATGTAGGCGATTTTGATAAGGCGATAGATACACTGAAGATCTCTAACGCAAGATCCGTTGACCTCCCTATAAATAAGAATTTTACACAGATGGTCAGTGTAGATGGGCAGAGCATTCCTTTAAAGATAAAGAGCAGCTCAGATGTCAAGAATCTCAAGCTTGATACTGATAGCAAGACCATCTCCTTCACTGTTGAAGGATCTGCAGGTTCGCTTGGGATAACGGATGTCTATCCTGGTAGCGTACTTGAAGGGCCATATACGGTTACTATAGATGGAGAACCTGTAGAAGCAATTCAGATTACAGATCCGGAGAGTGGAGAAGAGGGGATAAGAATACCCTACCTACACAGTATACATGAGATAAAGATAATGGGTACAGCAGTGGTCCCTGAGTTCCCAATAACTCTCTTACCTATACTGGCATTGATTATAGGTATTGCCATAGTTATGGCTAGAGGTAAGAGCATGTATAGATTCTAAATAAACTTTAGACCATCCTTTATCTACTATTTATTTATTTATTTATTTGAGTTGTGGAAGCGGTAGTAGGATAGATACTTATTACTCATCTGCACATACTCTATGTGCTCAAACCCTTGCAGAGGATAGGGCAGAGGAGGGCACTCTTACTCTCACTAATAGCAGTAGCAAGCGTCTCAGTCTTCGAGGTTGTAGCAGGTATAGCAGGTAACAGTATGGCTGTGCTGAGCGATGGGATACATGCCTTGTTCGATGCTCTGCTCACTGCTATACTCCTCATAATGCTGATGCTGAGTATGAAGCCTAGGGATATGGAGCATACATATGGGCATGGTAGGTTAGAGACTATAGCAGGGCTGATCGGTGGTATCATACTCTTCATAGTTGCTATATTCATAGTTAGAGAGTCGCTTAGTAGAGTGATCGGGTCTGAGACGATAGTGCCTAGCATGCTTGGCTTTTATGCTGCTTTAATAGCAATATGTGTAGCTGTATTCAGGGCAGTTATACTAGCGTATAGTATGCATGGTATGAGTACAAGGGTTGGCTTCTACGATGCTATAGCAGATATAGGTTCATCTGTACTGGCACTGCTAGGCTTGATACTTGCAAGCAATGGTCTGTATGCTGCTGATGGTATAGCATCTATAGCACTTGCTGGGCTGATAATCTTCCTTACCTCTAGGCTTGTATACTCATCTGCAATGGAGCTTACAGATGCTATAGACCCTTCATTGGTCAATAGTGCTAGAAGGGCTATACTCAGCATAGATGGTGTCAAGGACTGCAAGGATGTGAGGATGAGGAAAGTAGGTAGAGAGATACTTGCAGATGTAACAGTGGTTCTAGCAAGCAGTATCACATTCAATAGGGCACACGAGATAAGCAACGAGGTAGAGGGTGCAGTCATGAGGGCTGCATCAGCTAGCAGGGTGATGGTTCATTTTGAACCAGAGTCAGAGAACCTGCCTATAGAGCATCTCATAAGGGAGGTAGTATCCAATGTGGATGGTGTGAAGGGAGTACATAATATTCTAGTATCTAAGGCAAGACAGGGTGTAGAGCAACTAAAAGTACAAGGGCAAGCACAAGGACAAGAGCAAGTACAAGTACAAGGACAAGGGCAAAGGCAAGAGCAAGGGCAGGGGAAGGACCATGATGGTAGTAAGGATAAGGATACTCGTGATACTAAGGATGCTCATGGTACTAAGGATAAGGATACAAAGGATACTCGTGATGCTCATGATACTATGATAGTATCTATGCATATACAGGTTGATAGGAACCTTAGACTGGATGAGGCACATAGGGTAGCGGATAGGGTTGAGCATGAGGTGAAGAAGAGGGTGAAGGGTGTGAAGGATATAACTGTGCATATAGAACCCCTGATGCCAGAGATGATCATGCTCGAGGAGTTAAAGGATAGAGGATTGGAGGCTAGGATAAGGAGTATAGCATCTGAGCAAGGGATAAGGCATCTCCGTAACGTGTATGTATATACGTGTAACGATATACTCAAGATAGATGTGCATTGCAGTCTAGATGGAGAGGTGAGCATAGAGGAGGCACACGAGATCATCTCTAGGGTAGAGAGGAGGATAAGGGATGAGTTCGATGCCATAGTGACTATACATGTAGAACCTTATAGATTAAGGCATGAGCAGATCAATACAGGTTAAGATAGCGTGTAGTGATAGGATTTATAATTATAATTATAACTATAACTATCGATAGTTAGAGGTGTAGAAGGAAGGGTTAAGTAATAGCATGCCTCTACTTTATATATGGCGTTTGAGCATGAATCGACATACTTTAGGTTACTTGCTAGAGAGGAGGCATCTATATTCCATACAAGGTATGAGGAGAGTATAGCAGAGGTTGAGAAGGAGGGACTTGGTAGAGAGTATCCAATGGTGATAGATGGGAAGGGTGTAAGATCAACCACCCTCTTCCAAGATACATCGCCAATAGATACTAGAATAGTAGTAGCAAGGTTTCCATTAGGGAGTGAGGAGCACGTCTCTCAAGCAGTCAATGCTGCAAAGAGGGCATTCATGCATTGGAGTAGAGTTGATTACAAGGAGAGAGTTGGTATATTCAAGAGGGCAGCAGATATAATGAGCAAGAGCAAGTATGAACTTGCAGCCATTATAACATATGAGAATGGGAAGAACAGGTATGAGGCAATGGCAGATGTTGATGAGGCTATAGACTTTATGCGTTATTACGCTTATGAGATGGAGAGGAACGATGGCTACATCAAGGTTATGAAGAGTGCATATCCAGATGAGAGATGCTACAGTGTTATGAAGCCTTATGGCGTATTCGCTGTTATAGCGCCATTCAACTTCCCCCTTGCAATAACCACAGGGATGTCTTCTGGTGCATTGATGACAGGCAATACCGTAGTGCTCAAACCAGCAAGTGATACACCTTTAATAGCGCTAAGGTTCTGTGAGATACTTGAGCAGGCAGGTCTACCAGGCGGAGTTCTAAACTTGGTTACTGGCTCTGGTAGCACAGTTGGCAATGCACTCATCTCTAGCAATGATGTTGATGGCATAGTATTCACAGGCTCCAAGGATGTTGGTCTAAGCATATATGCTAAGGCTAACGCCTCTAGGCCTAGACCAATCATAACAGAGATGGGTGGCAAGAACCCGACCATAGTCACTGCAAGTGCGAGTATAGGCAAGGCAGTAGAAGGGGTAGCAAGGGCAGCATTCGGATACTCTGGGCAGAAGTGTAGTGCATGCTCAAGGGTGTATGTACACTCATCGATATATGATGAGTTTATATCTAGGCTGGTTGAGTTCACAAAAACCCTTAGAGTCGGTAATCCTATAGAGAGGGATACCTTCATCGGTCCGTTGATAAACAAGGCAGCGTATGATAAGTATGCTAGATATTCAAGTATTGCAAGGAAGGATGGTAGGATACTTGTAGGGGGTAAGCAAGTAGTAGATGGCATGCTCAGATATGGTTACTATGTTGAACCAACCATAGTAGATAACCTCGATAGTGCCCATACTATAGTAAGAGAGGAACTATTCCTCCCATTCCTTGTAGTGGCAAGGTATGATAGTTTAGATGATGCTATAGCAATGTGCAATGGCAGCGAGTATGGGTTAACAGCAGGCATATACAGCAATGATGAGGATGAGGTGAGGTACTTCCTTGACAGGATAGAGGCTGGTGTACTCTATGTTAATAGGGCAAGGAGTGCAACCACTGGTGCCATGGTCGGCTCACAACCATTTGTAGGATGGAAGATGTCTGGAATAAGTGGGAAGGGTACTGGGAGCCTATACTACCTACCTCTCTTCATGAGGGAGCAGAGCCAGACCATATGTTACTGATCGACCAACCATTTAAGGTGTTAGTGAAGTACAACAGATCATCTTACTATTCATAATCTGCTATTCATATTGCTGCTATACGACCATTATAGACGATGCTCTCCTACCGTACTTCTCTCTATCTCAGCCTCTATCTCTGTCTCTATCTCAGCCTCTATCTCTGTCTCTATCTTAGTCTCTCTATCTCTCTATCTCAGCCTCTATCTCTGTCTCAGCATCTTTATACTTACCCTTAACCTCTTCCTTTACATGTTTGCATCTATAGCATTCGCAGCCCTTACTGCAGCACCGCTCACAATGGCCGCAGCAGTAACACCAACTCAGTATCCTCCAGATATGCCAGCAGTAGCGGTGAGACGTACCATTGCTCCTATCGCTATCCTCTTTGCTACCATTACCATTACCATTACCATCATCACCACCATTACTATCCATACCTTATCACTCTATGGAGGTTATAGTAAGTATGGTGTGAGCTCATCTATAACCATTTGTCTAAGATGCTAGAGTAGTTACAGTAGTGATCTTGCAAGGAGTAGCAGGTTGGTAGGCCTCTCCCTTATGCGCCTATACACATAGCCTGATATGTTGATACCATAGGGTATGTACTCTGCAACCTTGAACCCTTGCTTGACTAGTATAGGCTTGAGATCATCCCTTATACCCTTGAGCATCTGAAACTCAAACTCTCTACCTTTATGCTCCTTGCTCAATGCTATAGCCTCATCTATAAGCGTGTTATCATGTGTTGCTATAGCAAAGATGCCCCTTGAGTACTTGAAGAGTATACGCATCAGCCTCCTGAAACTTGCATTCACAGATCTCCTGCTCTTATACACTATACTTGCATCCTCCCTGTATGCACCTTTCACCAACCTTACTATGCCTCCACTCTCAAGTATATGCATTATATCTAGCGAGTGCTCCTTTATGTATGCCTGGTATGCTAATCCTATACGCTTGTAATGCTTTACTGCTCCAAGGTATATACTCACGGTCTGCTCGTAGTATGGAGACGACTCCATATCTATCCATACAAGTGTACCATACATACTTGCATGCCTTACTATACTCATCAGGTTCTGCATACATGTATAGTAATCCACATCCAGCCCGATCTGTGTCAGCTTTAGAGATATAGAGCCTTCTATATTGCTTGAGTGCATCGCATCCAAGAGCCTCTTATACTCCTCTACGCTATCTTCGGCCTCATCTCTGCTTATGCTATGCTCTCCTAAGCAGTTGATTATCGCCCTCATTCCTCGCAGGTTTGCTTCTCTTGCATACTCTAATGCCTCATCCATGCTTGAGCCTGCAACCCATCGCCTTGCCATCCTGAGCACTAGATGCTCATATATGCTCATATAGTAATTTATTCCCACTGCTAGAAGATATAGTTTAGGCTAGGTTAAGAGAGTATTTTTATTAGAATAGTGGTGATACAAAAGAAGGGTGTAGATTGATAGATACCATGATAGGTATGATAGCAGCAGTTCTAACCACAAGTAGTTTCATACCCCAGATATTCAAGGCTTATAGGAGTAAGAGGCTTGATGACCTCTCCCCTTACCTGATGTTATTGTTCATAGCAGGTGCATCTATGTGGTTCATATATGGTGTATTCAAGGCAGATATAATAATAGTGGTAGCGAATATGCTTGCTCTAGCCTTCAACTCAACACTTCTGATCATGAAGGTTGTATATGCCAATAGGTTAGAGCAGAATAGATAGTAGTTGGTGGTAGGCTATGGTTAATCATAATAGTAGTAACAGCAGTCGTCATCGTGTAATTACTACATCTGTCTCGCTATTGCTTGCCATACTGCTTGCATCCTTGAATCCTGCAAGCGCTAGTATGCACATTAACACCTATGCTTGGCACAGTGCTATTCCAGAACTGCAGAAGATAGATATGGCAAAGAATTTAGTGAATATAACATACCCTAGCAAGGGCGTAAACTCAGTAGTAAGTAGGGATAAGAGCAGTTACGACTTTAGTAGGGAAGGAGGAGATGGAAGGATACAGTATATCATTGGTACTGGGGGAGCAGATCAGAGCAATGCTGATGAGGTTAAAGGTATAGTAGCAGAGAGCATAGGTAGGGAGAGGTTAAGGAACAGCCCAGCCTATATGCAGATGGAGATAACTAATGATCTCAAGATCACTACGATGAAGACTAGGCTTGTGGATATAAATGGCAATATCTACGATGAGGTAAGTATAAGCAAGGAGAGGAGTACAAGCAAGAATGTTAGTGTAGAGGAGGTTTACCTAGTTAATGATGGAAGGACTAAGGTAGATTGTGGTAGATTCTTCGATGGCTCGAATGGTAATATGACTATGATAAGGCATGATGATAGGATGGACGGTGAGAGATCAAGCATCGCACCGTACCGCACTATGGTTCTTAAGCTGGACAAAGGGCTCTAGTAGGCCAGCAGTATTGCTAGAGAAGGGGAATCCGTTGATCAGAGCAGGCATATCATTCACGCTAGGTATAGATTCAAACGGTTCTATAGTGTATGAATGGGATGGTAGTGATGGGAAGCGTTACTCCATAGTTAGTAGTGATGGAAGAGATTATGCAGATGGTAGATGGCACAATCTTGCAATAGTTAGGGACGGTGCAAAGGTAGTTATGTATATAGATGGTAGATCTCTTGCATATAGAGAGGTTAGAGCAACACCAGTGAGTAACTCATGCGATATTTACGTCAATGCAATGCCAGATTACAGTTATACAGCAAAGGCTATGGTATATGTTGCCATATGGGATAGAGCGTTATCTGATGAGGAGGTACTTGCATTATATAATGGTGATGAAGTAATGGCAGATGCTATAGCGAAGTTGGATATCGACGTAAATAAGAATAAGAATGTATCCACTATAATGAATAAGAATGTATTCAATGTCAATGGAGAGAGCATATCGATAAGATGGTATCATGTAGGCGAGTATGGGAGAGATGTTATAATAGTTCTATCCAACGGCATCTATATGCAGTCATGGCAGAGTATATCTATCCTCAAAGGATCTATTATGCTTGCTGCACATGGGGCGATGTATCATGAAGCATTCTTCGGCTCCAACGGTCTATGAGTAGGTTATAGACTTTATTTATTTATGCATTCATTTATGCATTTATTTATACGTATGTACGTATGTATGGGCCCGGTGGGCTTCGATCCCACGACTTGCTGGTTACTCCATATTCCTATCCATCATCTAAAGGCTATTACTACATCACTTTCACTTACTCCGAAGCCAGCCGCCCTATCCTTGCTAGGCCACGGGCCCATTATATAATCATAAGGCATACCTATTAGGCTTTAGCGTATCTGGTATAGCATCCTTCATTCAGCAAGTCTTTCCGTTGTCGTTGTCGTTATTGTCGTTGTCGTTATTGTCGTTGTAGTTATTGTCGTTGTTGGAGCTAGTTATCAATAAGGCCTATAGTATCACTTGCTATATTTGCCTAGTGATTATCGCTAACATCAACCTTACATATTATCAAGGAGTATATGATGTAGATGGCAGTATAGCCTATACCTAATCCATCCATCCATCGATATATCAACCATATCGGATCATCACCTTGTAATTATACTTGCCCATCCAAGGAGTTTAAGGTTCCTCTTTACCTTTACCCTCATAACCAACTCTAGTATACCAAAAGAGTAGAGGATCTCATAATCAGTTCATATATTAGATTAATCTCATCCCATCCCATCCCATCCCATCTAATGGTATTATCTTGGTTAAAACATATGGCTAGGTATTATACAACAGCAGAATAGAATAAAAAGAATTTATCAGAGTATATGTTATTGCACTGCATGCCATCACCACCACCATCACCACAGCCATCATCAGCACCTAGCATATCTAGGTATGTGGCTGGGGTTGAGTACGCAATAAGGGATATCATCCATTATGCCAGAGAGCAGGAAAGGAAGGGTAACAAAGTACTATACCTTAACATTGGAGATCCTGTACTCTATGGCTTCACTACACCAAAGCATGTGAAGGATGCCATGATAAGGGCAGTTCTAGAGGATAAGAACTACTATGCTGAGTCTGAAGGGGTTAGGGAGTTGAGGGATGCTATAGCTGAGCGGGAATCTGCAAAGGGTGTGTATGTAGTGCCAGAGGATGTTGTAGTAACAAATGGTGTATCTGAAGCGCTAGATATGGTAGTCTCTAGCATAGCGGAGCCAGGGGATGAGGTACTCGTCCCAGGACCATGCTATCCTCCATATCTCTCGTATGCTAGGGTTAGAGGGGTCGAGCCTGTTGAGTATGCTACACTTGAGTATGAAGGGTGGAGGATAGATATGGATGATCTTAGAGGCAAGATAACGAGTAGGACAAAGGCGATATTCGTTATAAACCCTAACAACCCAACTGGCTCTATACTCGATGAGCATACACTCAAGCTCCTAGTTGATACTGCTGCTGAGCATAACCTCTACCTTGTATGCGATGAGATATACGATAGGATAGTCTTCGATAGGTTCACAAGCATAGGCAAGTATGCTAGAGATGCCCCTGTAGTTATACTAAACGGGTTCTCAAAGGTGTACCTTATGACTGGATGGAGGCTAGGCTATATATGCTTCAACTCTAATGCAAGAGCGCTAGATGGTCTAAGGTCTAGTGTTGGCAAGCTGGCAAGGCTGAGGTTATCCGCAAATACACCAGCACAGATAGCAGCGATAGAAGCGTTGAGAGGCCCTCAAGTTCATATCGATAGTATGGTTAGCATGCTAAAGGAGAGGAGAGACTATGTTATGAAGCGTTTAGATGCCATCTATGGTGTGAGCATGTACGTTAAGCCTAGAGGCGCATTCTACATCTTCCCTCGCATAGATGACTCTCTAGGCTATAGGAGTGATGCTGAGTTCGTTCTCGACCTCTTGACTAGCAAGAACGTGCTAGTTGTCCATGGTTCAGGTTTTGGTAGCATGGGCTCTATGCACTTTAGGCTTGTATTCCTCCCCCCAATTGAGATGTTGGAGGATGCTATGAACAGGTTAGAGGAGTTTGTACACTCTCGCTACAAATGAGTATGAGAATGAGTATATTATGCAGTGTAGTGTAGTGTAGTGTACCTTGATTAAGATCACGCTAATCAACCATCTCTTGCGTATATAAGGGCTAAGAGATCTCAGTACCTTGATTAAGATCATGTTAACCAACCCCCAAAGTTAACTATAGGCCAAATAATAGAAGATGAGTATCATACTCGCTCCGCTCCATCCATCATAAATCATGATCACTCCACCCTTGTATGTTCGTACCTCTTGCTGTAAATGAAGAGCAGAGCGGATATACCAAACATTATGAGTACGAACTTTTCACTGTTTATCTTATCATTCATGATGAAGTCTAGGACGAAATCTGGGCCCCAGAGTGCTATATCCCTAAGCAGTATTATCGCTGCTACTATAGCAAAGAGTGCACCCATCGCACTTACCCAGTTCTTCGATATCACATGCATATAACGCTAAGCATGCTTTAAATCGTTTATTAAGAAAGATGTTTATTTTTATAGTAGAAAGTTTATCAGTTATAGATTAGATTAGATTATCGGTTTATCAGCTATACATTATTAGGTTATCTTTATGCTTGGGTTCTTGATCGAGTTCTGCCTTGATACGTTGAGGAGCATAGGTGTCACACTCTCTATCTGGTATGCTAGAGTTAGAGGGCCAACATAGAGTGGGCGTAGGTTCCTTATCTCCTTCAAGAGTTCGCTTACAATAGATAGAGCATCTCTATCATCTGCAGATACAAGCACATCTGTATCTATTGGTTCAGTGAACCTCCTTAACTTAACATCTGAGATCGTGTGAAGGGTAGCAACTACTCTAGCAGTCTCTAATCTATTCTTTACCATCATGGCAGCAGAGTCCTTGTGGTCATGCATTGGGGTATATATGAACCCGTCCTTGCTCCTACTCATAGGTACTATTGGGCATATCACTATACTCCCCCCTTTTATGCTCTTTGCTATACTATCTAGTGTAGGCTCTATATTCTCATATGGTATGCACAAGACTACAACATCTGAGTAACCTACTAACTTGCTATTCTCATCACCACTTATACTCCCTTCAATACTGCCATAGTAGGCAAGAGCCTCCTTCATATACTCCTGTGCAGCAGCAACAGCCTTGCTGGCATCCCTAGAGCCTACAACTATATCATGCTTAACACACCATCTCAACGCTAGTCCTTCACCCATCCTTCCTGTGCCTCCAACTAGACCGATCTTCATCCCTGCTAGAATATTGAAGAATTTATATTAACTTTTGGTGTATCACTTGTATGAGTCTTATAGTACTGATGAGGCATGGAGAGGCAGTGAACAACGTGAAGCATATACTCACAGGGAGGACTCTAGTCTTCCACCTCACTGAGAGAGGCAAGTTGCATGTGCAGGAGGCTTGTGAGATACTAAAGCCTATGAGCATAGAGGCTATATATACAAGTCCAATAACTAGAGCAGTAGAGACTGCAAGCATAGTTGGAGAGAATCTTGGCTTACCATACAGAGTTGATGAGAGGCTCACAGAGACAGATATGGGCAAGTTGACAGGTATGAACTACTTCGATGTGCTCAACAGGTATAGGGATGCTCTGCTGGCATTCTACTCAGGCGAGGATACAAGTAGCATATACGGTCTAGAGAACTTCAACTCCATAAAGGCTAGGATACTCAGCATGCTTGATGAGGTTGCTAACAAGCATAGAGGCAATGTGCTACTCATAACCCATCTGGATCCTATCAAGGCCGTTATACAACACCTCCTGAAGGTTAGCGCTGATGTACTATTAAGGATGCAGATAAAGACGGCATCTCTAACTATACTCTCGCACTCTAGTAGCAACTATGAACTTATAGCGTACAATATCACAAGCATTAGGCGCTATCTGTAATCACCGGTTACATACCTGCTAGATGTATGTACTACAGTTAGATTTATATCTTAATTGCATCATCTCTTCCACAATGAGGAATAATAGCATTCTGGTAGTTTCAGTTGCAGCCCTAACAATACTATCTACCGTTGGCATCGTATATGCGCAGGAAGAGGTTGTGAATAGGAGCGCTCTTGCATGGGGGCTATTCTACAAGATGATGACTGCAGCATTCATAGTTGGTGCTATAGTGCAGGGTACATTGGTATATATAATATTCAAGTTCAAGGAGAAGAAGGTGAAGGCAAGGGCTGAGATAAGTAGCAGTAGATAGATGGTAGAGTTGGTGATAAGCATGGGTAGCCATGTGATATATGAATGGATATATGTTGGTGTTGTAGTCTCTATACTCATATGGGTTGGTGCTGAGGCATGGTATGGTGAGAAGTTACTCCATGAGGTTCCAAAGGACCATATAACCATAAAGGTCGTAGGCCAACAGTGGTTCTGGACATTTGAGCATCCAGATGGTAAGAGAGAGGTTGGTACACTCCATCTCAAGGCAGGGAAGGTGTACAAGTTCGAGGTGACTGGCAAGGATGTTATACATGCATTTAACATACCTCACTTTGCAGTTATGATAGATGCTGTTCCAGGGAGGATAAACACAATATGGGTGAAGATACCAGAGGATGCTGTTGGTGAGTACCTTATACAGTGCAGAGAGTACTGTGGGTTACTGCACTACAACATGAGGGCTAACCTCATAGTTGAGGCATAGGGGTGGTATTGGATGGTTATAGAGGTAGCAAGACCAAGACCGCTCTGGCAGATACTCTTCTCTACGCATCATACCGATGTTGCATTACTCTACCTGATAACATCCATAGTCTTCTTCATGCTTGGAGGGGCTCTAGCATTAACTATAAGGACGGAATTGCTGACACCTGGTACCACTATAATAGGCGATGCAGATCTATTCAACAGGATATTCACTGTTCATGGCACTACCATGCTCTTCCTCTGGATACTACCCTTCATATCTGGTGTTGGTAACTATCTCATCCCTATCCTAGTAAAGTACAAGGATATGGCGTATCCAAGGCTCAATGCTGTAGCATACTGGATGGCTGTACCAGGGGCAGCCCTGATATGGCTAGGATGGAGCGATACATCGTGGATGGCTTATCCTCCATACTCAACTATGAGGGCAGCAGGTCCAGCAGCGGATATGTGGATATTTGGCCTGAAGATCTTAGGACTATCCTCTATATTGGGGGCGATAAACTTCATAGTTACCATACTCAAGTGCAAGCATCCAGATCTACCGATGATGAAGACATCTCTACTGGTATGGGCTATACTTGTAAGTTCGCTTATGACACTAGCAGCGCTACCAACATTCACAGCAGCACTGATAATGCTCTACACCGATAGGCTAGGGGTATCAGGGTTCTTCGACCCCGCTAGGGGAGGGGATCCAATAGCATATCAGCACCTATTCTGGTTCACATTCCATCCAGAGGTGTACATATTCCTTATACCTGCAGTAGGTATGGCATATGAGTTGATACCAAAGTTCTCAAGGAAGCCGATATTCAGTTATGGCTCTGGTGTTATAGCGTTCTTGGTGCTATCTATAATAGCATTTGCATCATGGGCGCATCATATGCTTGCTACAGGGCTTACATTCACAGAGAAGACGGTCTTCATGATAGGTACTCTAGCAGCAGTCCCGATGTCTGCCATGCATGTATTCAACTGGCTAGCAACAATGTGGGGAGGTAGGATAAAGTTTGCTGCACCAATGAAGTTCGTGATAGGAGGTATAATGCTCTTCTTCACATCTGGTGCTGGGGGTGTCGTCAACACAACGCTACCATTGGACTTCATTACACATGATACGTACTGGGTTGTAGGACACTTCCACATGATGCTGATGGGTACTGTCTCATTCATATTCATGGGCTTCCTCTACTACATGTTCCCGCTCATAACCGGGAGGATGTATAGCGAGAGGTTAGCGAATGTGCACTTCTGGTTCACGTTCATAGGCACTGCAGTAGTATTCACAGCAATGCATATAGTTGGTCTATACGGTATGCCTAGGAGGATATGGGATTATGTGCCAGATCCAACTATAATAGTACTGAACCAGATAGCAAGTGTAGGCGCATACCTGATAGGGATAGGGATGATAGCATTCATCATACTGCTCATAAGGGATTCTGTAAAGGGCAAGCCAGCAGATATGAAGGATCCATTTGGTATAGGTGAGATATACTATGACTACAGAAGAAGAGAGCCACATCATTAGGACTACAGGTAACAGGTTGGGCAAGGGGATAGCCCTGATCCTGATAGTTATGGCAGTAGCAGGAGGTCTACACTTTGGTTTAGGCGAGTTCTGGCATAAGTACCCTCCAATAAACCAAGTAGCAAAGCAGGGTGCAACCCCTGCTCCAACCCCAACCCCAACTCCAGCGCCAAGTGTGCCAGCAGGCGAGTCTAGAGCATTCACATTCATCTTCAAGGAAGAGAGCCCAACCAAACTGCACTTTGAGGTTGATGGACAGATCAATCCAGATATAGAGGTTTATGTTGGCGATAGCATAACCATCAATGTAAAGAACGATGGTAAGATGCCTCACTCATTTGGAATAGTCAATGATCCTACGAATGTGAATAGTGTAGTCTTTAACGCATCTGTAGGCTCATCCACACAGTTCCTGTTAACAAATCAGGAAGGTTCTGTAACATTCAAGGTAGATAAGC